>NZ_JBQFNI010000003.1:0-805527 GCF_056532525.1 Ruegeria sp. I3
GCGCGAAGCCGGGCACAACGGGAGGAAAGGTCTTGCCAAAGACCTTGACGACGGGCGGGAGTATCCTGACCTCTTGTGCCGCGCGGTTACGCTTCGTATCTAGGCCACAAATCGAGTGACAGGAGATTACCGATGCTAAAAGGTTTAGGCGGCCTGGGTGACATGGCCAAGATGATGAAATCCGCGCAGGATCTGCAGACCAAGATGACTGACATGCAGGAAGAGCTGAACACCATCATGGTTGTCGGCGAATCCGGTGCCGGGCTGGTCAAGGCCACCGCGACCGCCAAGGGCGAGTTGAAAGGTCTGGATATCGACCCATCGATCTTTAACGGTGACGATAAGGAAGTAGTCGAAGACCTCATCCTCGCCGCGATCAAGGACGCCCAAACCAAGGCGCAGGAACGTTCGCAGGCAGAAATGGCCAAGCTGACCGAAAGCATGGGCCTGCCCGCAGACATCAAGCTGCCGTTCTGATACACCCTCCTGACGGATCTATGGCCGGGGCGTGTTTCCCTGGCCCAATTGCGAGGGTCTCACGGTGAGTTCGAACAGTGACATCGACAATCTGATCGACCTGATGGCCAAGCTGCCCGGTCTCGGCCCCCGCTCGGCCCGCCGCGCAGTCCTGCACCTGATCCGCAAACGCGCCCTGCTGCTGACGCCGCTTTCTGACGCCATGCAGCAGGTAGCCGTAACTGCCCGTGAATGCCTGAACTGCGGCAATGTGGGCACCACTGATATCTGCGACATCTGCAATGATGAGGCCCGCGCAACCGGAGAACTGTGCGTAGTCGAAGACGTCGCAGATCTTTGGGCGATGGAGCGCGCCGGGGTCTTCAAGGGCCGCTATCACGTTTTGGGCGGCACGTTGTCGGCTTTGGACGGAGTCGGCCCGGATGAATTGCGCATCCCCCGGTTGAAGGACCGGGTTGTGGCCGAGAGTATCACCGAGATCATCCTCGCCCTGAACGCCACCGTCGATGGCCAGACCACTGCCCACTACATCGCGGATCAGTTGGAGGGGCAGGTTCGTCTGACATCCCTGGCACAAGGTGTGCCGATTGGGGGCGAGTTGGACTATCTAGACGACGGGACGATTACTGCGGCGTTGCGGGCGCGGAAGGAGATCTAGATTTGTAGTCGCCTGCTCCTTGCGTGCCTTGTAGAAACCAAGCACTTTCTTAGGATTTCTTGGAGGTTAAGCATTTGATGCGAAAGTTTATTATAGTTTTTTGTGCATCTGCGCTGATTGTCGTGATTGGTATTCACTTGTTGCTGTCCCCGCCGTTTCCGCTACCTCCAAAAATCGGGCGAAATCTGCCCGACAGTTTTGCCGAAGCTGACAAAGAGTTTGCTCGAAGGATAATCGCTGAATACCCATTGCCGCTGAAAGAGCAAGAGCTGGTCCGATTTCTAGAGCAAGATGGATTTTCTATTTCAAAAGGAAAAAGCTATGCGTATTTTGAAAAACAGTCTTTTCCCTGCATGCTTCGTTGGCTCGTTTTTTGGGAAGCCCAGAATGACACCATAGTCGAGTTGAAGCCTAATTTCGGCGGGTCCTGCCTATAAGTTTCTTAGTAGCTTTATTACTTCACGACGAACGCTCCACAAGCTAGGTGATCTTAAAATTCAGATTGGCTGAATACGACCTAGTATCTGGGGCGCAATGAAAGAATGCTCTTGGCTGGGCTGTCGAAACTTGTAACTTGGGCACAGTTTCACAACGTAACTCTGTGGATTTCAAATATGCCCCGCCTTCTCGCCCTCACCCTAGCCGCCTTCGCCGCCACTGCCGCCCTGTCGCAGGAACTTATCGACAAAGGTTTTGTCGAAGGCTGGAACATCATGATGGACCCCAATCTTGGCAATGGGTGCCTGATACAAACCGTTTATCAAGACCTCTCGGTGGTGCGGCTAGGCTATGACGCGTTGGATAATCGCGGGTATTTCACAGTTTACAACAAGGCTTGGGGCGACATTAAACCGGGGGAACAATACCCAATCCGGTTTGAGCTGGACGGCAAGAGCTTTGATGCCACCGCCATCGGGTTCAAGCAGGATCGCGTGCCCGGCGCGACGGTGTTCTTTACGGACCGGAGTTTCGTCACCTCGATTGCGCAGAACAAGACCATGACCGTCTACAATCCAGAAGGTCAGACCGTCATGGCGATTGATCTGAAAGGCACCGCCAAAGCGCTGGATTATGCGCGCGACTGCCAGAACAAAAAGCTCTAACGAATCGGATCAAACACCGCGTCTTTAGCGGTGCAATCACGGATCACGTCGCGGCCACAGGGCACCGGGTCAAGATTGCGGGACAGGCATAGGCGGACTTCTTCGATATAGCCTTGCTTACAGGTGATGGTGATCATGTCAGGCTCGAGCGTGGGATTGGCCTTGAGAAAGGCCTCTTCCACCACCGAAGCGGGCAGTTTGACCGTCGCGTCCAGCTTGCGGAACACCTCGGGGCGCGCAACTCCTGCATAAGCCTGCCGCGACAGGGCTAAATAGTCGGGTGCACTGAGGCCCGAACAGGTGCCGTGCTTTTTCCATTGATGCCAGGCCAACCCGGATGAGCCCTGAATATCCTCCATTTCCCGCGTCATGCGGCGTGTGGGTGGCGCTTCGGACGTGCGACAATACGAAGGCCAACCCTGATGGAATTGCGGCCAGAGACCATGCAATATCCATCCGTGATCGTGTCGTGCGTTGCACTGATCCGATCCGCGCGCATCGCCTTCGCGGGCGCACCAATTGGGCGACCAGCTGAGCGACAGGACGTAGTAGTCGAACTCGCCCGCCTTTTTGCCCTCGGCCATCGCAGCCATGGCACTCAGCACCCACAAAATCGCCCAGCGCATTCGCCTCTTCCCTTCTTTAGCTGTCGCGACTATATAGGCCCCAAGTTCCCCGACAACGGAAACCTGCCCCATAGCTTCGGGGCCGCCGAATTCCGGCGACGGGACAGATGTATTTATAGGAGACGGGCTGATGGCAAAACCGCTTATGGCCAAGGCAACCGCCGTATGGCTGGTGGACAACACCACGATCAGCTTCAAGCAGATCGCGGATTTCGTAGGCATGCACGAGCTGGAAGTGCAGGGTATTGCGGATGGTGATGTGGCTGCAGGTGTCAAAGGGTTTGACCCGATTGCCAACAACCAGCTGACTCAGGAAGAAATTGACACCGCGCAAAACAACCCGCTGCACAAACTGAAGCTGAAGTTCAATCCGGCGGCATCAGGCGAAGAGAAACGCCGTGGTCCGCGCTACACCCCGCTGTCCAAGCGTCAGGACCGTCCGAACTCGATCCTGTGGCTGGTCAAGTTCCACCCGGAACTCAGCGACGGCCAGATTGCCAAGCTGGTCGGCACCACCAAGCCGACCATCCAGTCGATCCGCGAGCGGACGCACTGGAACATCTCGAACATGCAGCCGATCGATCCGGTTGCCCTGGGACTGTGCAAACAGTCCGAACTGGATGCCATCGTGCAAAAGGCCGCGGCCAAGAAAGCAGCCGAAGGTGGCGTGATGAGCGATGATGAGCGTCGCAAACTGGTGTCGACCGAACAGTCGCTTGAGATGGATTCAGCGCCCAAGATCCCGACCGCGATCGAAGGTCTCGAGACATTCTCGTTGTCCGAGGACACCAACGAGAAGGAAGACGAAGAGCCCATCGTCGATGCGGATAGCTTCTTCAACCTACCCAAGGGTGGTGGTGATGAAGAAGACGAAGACGATCTGCGCCCCTGAGATGCGCATGGTCCCGGCCTCGAATAGCCGGGACCCGATTTTTTGGGTGATTTGATGCTAAAGGTTCTATCCTTATTCTTCGACGCGCATCGTGCCGTTTCAATCTATGTGTTCCTGAAATCCTGGTGGTTGGCCATTACAGGTGCCTTAGTTATGATCGCGATAGTCGCTGGCTTGCTGTTGCTGAATGACGACGGCAAGCACGAGCACGAGGCGTTTCTCACCGTCGCGGTTTTGTCGGCGACACCGATCAATGGCGATCTCAAGAACGGGGTCATTGCTTCGGTGCGCTTGCCGGATGGCTCAGCTGCATCAATCACTTCGACCGAAGGGCCGATTGCTCAGACAGTTGGAACCCAAGCCTGTATCGAGAAACGGGTTTTCGTTGAAAGTGGAGAGCCAAGGTATCGGTTCAAACTGCCACGATATTGCGAAGCTAGCTAGAAAAGCAAAACCGCCCGGTGGCTCAACCGGGCGGTTTTTTGTTTAGATCATTTGAAACAGGATGCCTGCTACGATGGCACCGCTGATGCCCAACCCCAGATAGGTGGCAAAGACGCGCGGTTTCACCAGTGACCACACGGCCGCCATCGCAGGTATCGAACTGACGGCACCGGCCACCATGAATGACATCGCAGCACCCGCACTCATACCCTGCTCCATCAGACCCGCAAGAAGCGGTGGTGCGACGTAAGAGTTCAGATAGGCAGGCATTCCGACCAAGGCAGCGATGACAATTGGCACAACACCCTCACCACCAACAACGCGGGCGATCAGGTCTGCCGGAACATAGCTGACCAGCAATGCTTCGAGCACGTAGGCAAATGCTAGCCATTTGAGCAGGAACAGGCCATTGTGAACGAACTCAACCCGAAAGCGCGTCCGACGGTCAGGGTCTTGCCAGAACTTCCAGACGGGTTTGTCATCTTGCTTTGGTCCGCAACCGCAGCAACCAGCGGGTTTGTATTCACGCAACGGCTGCGCAAAGGCACCTCCCCGCATCAGGGTGCGCACGGCAAACCCGCCGAACAAACCCAACGCGACAGCGGCAACCGCTTTACCAATTGCAAACGGCCAACCCAGCGCACCCGCAGTAATCAGCAACGTCGGGGGGTCGATCAACGGTGAACTGAGCCAGAATGCCATCACGGCCGACAATGGCGCACCCAGAGCCAGCAATCCCGCGATGAATGGGATCACTTCGCAGGAACAAAATGGGGCCAGCCCGCCAAACAACGCGGCCAGAAAGATCATCCGTGTCTCGCGACCCTCAAATGCACGGGCGACCATCACTTCGGCCCCGGTTGCCTTCAGGTATGATAGCAGCAGAACAGCAAACAGGATGTACTGGCCCGTATGCGCAAGCGCTTTGGCTGCAAAACTCACAACCTCGGTCCAGTTGCCCGGATCAAGAACGGCCACCAGCGCCAGTATGACCACGATCAGAGCCCAGGGCGTTTTGATCAGGTCGATCAGGTTTCTGGCAAGTGGCTTGGGGTTTTGTGTTAGTTCAGCCATCGTTTGCGGCCTTTCCGATTTCGTCTGCGCAGCATTCACTAAGGATGAACTGCGCCAGGTTTCTCAATTCGTCAAAGCACGCGCGGTTGATCGTGCTACGCCCGATCTTCTCTTGCTCAACTACTCCGCCAGCAGCCAGAAACCGCAGATGATGCGCCAGAGTCGAGGGTGCGATTCCTGTCCTCGTCTGAATTTCTCCAACGGTCAGGCCTGCTTCCCCAGCACGAACCAAGGTCTTAAGAACCTTCAATCGGGCTTCCGAGCCCATGGCAGAGAAACCTGCGGCAGCTTCTTCCCACATCCTTTATCTCCATTAAACTAGATTTCTGGTTATTTAGTTTAATTTGTATCCTGCGTCAACCACGCGTGTGCGTAAAACTCCCAACATGGTTCGCAGGGCCATAAGTCCAGATTGCCACCGCCTTAGGTCCAACCTATAACGAGGCAATGGGTATTTCGGTCGACACATTCTTTTTGGAACGCAATGGGCAAGGCACCTTACAGGCGCAGCTGCAACAGTTGATCGCCGAAGGCATTCTGTCAGGACGCTTCCACGTTGGGGAAAAGCTGCCCTCGTCCCGTAAACTTGCTGCCCATTTGGGTGTCAGCCGGATTACGGTCACGCTTGCCTATACTGAACTGCTGGCCAATGATTACCTGACCGCCAAAGGCCGGTCGGGATACTATGTTTCAGAAAATGCGCCAGTGCCGCCGACCTACACGCCAGTGCGGCGCGACACCGAAGTGGTTGACTGGGATCAGGCGTTTGCCCGCCGTTTCTCGGGCGGTGATGTGCTGACAAAACCCAGCAACTGGCGTGACTACCGCTATCCCTTCATTTATGGCCAAGTCGACAGAAAGCTGTTCGATCATGCAAACTGGCGTCTCTGCGCAGTTCGGGCGTTGGGACATAAGGACTTTGATTCTTTGACCGGAGACTATGTCGATCAAGATGACCCGCTGCTGCTTGAATTCATCGCCCGGCATACTCTTCCCCGCCGCGGAATTGTAGCCCGGCCCGAAGAAATCTTGATCACCCTGGGCGCTCAGAACGCCCTTTGGCTGGCGTCTCGCATATTGCTGAACCGGAACCGTAGGGCAGCGATCGAGGACCCCTGCTATTACGCCCTGCGCGATCTTCTGATTCACTCGGAATGCAAGCTGTCTTATCTGAAGGTCGACCGGGACGGGTTGCCCCCGGAAACAATCCCTGACGATACCGACGTCATATTCACCACCCCCAGCCACCAGAGCCCGACAACCGCGACCATGCCGGTGGACCGCCGACATGCACTGCTGCGTCGTGCCCGCGAATTGGATGCCATGATCGTCGAGGATGACTATGAATTCGAAATGTCATTTCTCGGGGCCCCGTCACCGGCGCTCAGGTCAATGGATCGCGATGGGCGGGTGATCTACGTGGGCAGCTTTTCCAAGTCGCTGTTTCCGGGGCTTCGATTGGGCTACATGGTCGGGTCCGAACCCTTTATCCGTGAAGCGCGCGCCCTGCGATCTCTGGTCTTGCGTCACCCTCCTGGCCACATGCAGCGAACCGCAGCCTACTTCCTATCGCTCGGCCACTATGATGCTCAGATCCGGCGCATGTCTAAAACGCTGCAACGCCGTCGCGAAGCGATTGAGGAGGCGATTGGACAATATGGTCTGACTGTTGCTGGGCGCGGGATGCTGGGCGGATCATCGATCTGGATGCAAGCGCCGCTGCATGTAGACACCAGCAAACTGGCCCGAGACCTGCAGCGCCAAAGCGTCCATATCGAACCGGGTGAGGCATTTTTTTCAAGCCAGAACAGACCAAAGAACTTTTATCGGCTGGGCTACTCTTCAATCTCGTCGGATCGTATCGAACCGGGAATCCAACAGATTGCTGAAGCGATCCGGCGTTCTTAAGCACTCTGGACTTAAACCGCTACCGGTTCTGGCCCTAACGCCACAGACACCCGTACGCCAAAACCGATCAGAAAACTGGGTGCAAAACCCCCGTTCCATCCTTCTATGATCGGAGATTACGCAGATGAAGATGACCACCGAAGAAGCCTTTGTAAAAACCCTGCAGATGCATGGCATCGAACATGCGTTCGGTATCATCGGCTCGGCCATGATGCCGATCTCCGACATCTTTGGCAAAGCAGGCATCACTTTCTGGGATTGTGCCCACGAAGGGTCCGGCGGCATGATGGCCGACGGCTATACCCGCGCAACCGGCAAGATGTCGATGATGATCGCCCAGAACGGCCCCGGCATCACCAACTTTGTGACCGCCGTCAAAACTGCCTATTGGAACCACACTCCGCTGCTGCTGGTCACTCCGCAGGCCGCAAACAAGACCATGGGTCAAGGTGGTTTCCAAGAAATGGAGCAGATGCGCATGTTCGCAGACTGCGTTTGCTACCAGGAAGAGGTGCGTGACCCCAGCCGTATGGCCGAGGTTCTGAGCCGCGTAATCATGAACGCCAAGCGCGCTTCGGCACCTGCGCAGATCAACGTTCCGCGCGACTTCTTCACTCAGGTGATCGACATCGAGCTGCCTGCTGTTGTTGAGTTTGAACTGCCTTCGGGTGGTGCATCGGCCGTATCCGAAGCTGCCGCTCTGCTGTCGAACGCAAAGAACCCCGTTATCCTGAACGGTGCAGGCACCGTTCTGTCGAAAGGCGGCATCGAAGCGTCGAAAGCACTGGCCGAGCGTCTGGACGCTCCGGTTTGCGTTGGCTACCAGCACAATGACGCTTTCCCCGGCTCGCACCCACTGTTCGCTGGCCCGCTGGGCTACAACGGCTCAAAAGCCGGTATGCAGCTGATCAAGGAAGCAGACGTTGTTCTGTGCCTCGGTACACGCCTGAACCCGTTCTCGACCCTTCCAGGCTACGGCATGGAGTACTGGCCTGCAGATGCAAAGATCATTCAGGTCGACATCAACCCCGACCGCATCGGCCTGACCAAGAAGGTCTCGGTTGGTATCGTGGGCGATGCGGCGACCGTTGCCACCAGCATCCTGAACCAACTGTCCGACACAGCCGGTGACGAAGGCCGCGATGCGCGCAAGGCTAAGATCGCCGAAACCAAATCGCGTTGGGCGCAAGAACTGACCTCGATGGATCACGAGCAGGACGATCCGGGCACCACCTGGAACGAGCGCGCTCGCGCTGCCAAGCCGGACTGGCTGAGCCCGCGCAAAGCATGGCGCGCGATCCAGTCCGCGCTGCCGAAAGAGGCGATCATCTCGTCCGACATCGGCAACAACTGCGCCATCGGCAACGCCTATCCTTCGTTTGAAGAAGGCCGCAAGTATCTGGCCCCCGGCCTGTTCGGCCCCTGTGGCTATGGTCTGCCTTCGGTCATTGGCGCGAAGATCGGCTGCCCGGATGTACCAGTTGTCGGCTTCTCTGGCGATGGTGCCTTCGGCATTGCAGTCACCGAACTGACCGCCATCGGTCGCGAAGAATGGCCAGCCATCACTCAGGTTGTGTTCCGCAACTACCAGTGGGGTGCGGAAAAGCGCAACTCGACCCTGTGGTTCGATGACAACTTCGTCGGCACCGAGTTGGACACCAAAGTGTCCTATGCCGGCATCGCCAACGCCTGTGGCTTGAAAGGCGTCATCGCGCGCACTCAGGATGAACTGACAGCGGCGCTGAGCCAGGCGATCGAGGATCAGAAGAACGGCATCACCACCCTGATCGAAGCAATGATCAACCAGGAACTGGGTGAACCCTTCCGTCGCGACGCGATGAAGAAGCCGGTTGAGGTTGCAGGTATCGACGCAAGCGACATGCGTCTGCAGCAGGTTTGATTGCTGTCAAAAACATAAGTCGGACCGGGTTCAACCGGTCCGCTTAAAGAAAAGCAGAGGAAGGGGGTGCCTGCACTCTCTTCCTCTATATGGTTGAGCCCGGTGTGCTTACGCTCCAGTGTGTTCAACACGTACAGGTACCAAGGCGATCCGCCACAGGGAGAGACAGCGTGAATCAACAACCGAACCTCAACCTATCCCCACCCGTGTCAGACGAGATCCGCCGGACCACGTGCTATATGTGTGCCTGCCGCTGCGGTATCAACGTGCACATGAAGGATGGGAAGGTCGCCTATATCGAAGGCAATCGGGATCATCCGGTAAACAAGGGCGTTCTCTGCGCCAAAGGCAGCGCGGGGATTATGCAGGTGAACGCCCCGTCGCGCCTACGCGCACCGCTCAAACGCGTCGGCCCGCGTGGGTCTGGCGAGTTCGAAGAGATCAGTTGGGACGAGGCGCTCGAGATCGCTGTCGGTTGGCTAAAACCGATCCGCGAAGACAACCCTGAGAAACTGGCCTTTTTCACCGGCCGTGATCAGAGCCAGAGCTTCACCAGTTTCTGGGCACAGAATTTCGGCACCTGTAACTATGCGGCCCATGGCGGGTTCTGTTCGGTCAACATGGCAGCCGGTGGCATCTACACGATGGGCGGTGCATTCTGGGAGTTCGGTCAGCCCGACTGGGATCACACCAAGCTGTTCATGCTGTTCGGCGTTGCAGAAGACCACGACAGCAACCCGATTAAAATGGGCATCGGCAAGATCAAGGCGCGCGGTGCCCGGGTGATTGGGGTAAATCCGATCCGCTCGGGCTATAACGCCGTGGCAGATGATTGGGTCGGCATCACCCCCGGTACCGATGGCCTGTTCATCTTGTCGATGATCCATGTGCTGATGAAGGCAGGCAAAATCGATCTGGATTACCTAAGTCGCTACACCAACGCGCCGGTCCTGATCAACGCATCCGACGGTCCGGAAAAGGGTCTGTTCCTGAAAGACGATGACGGCAAGCCATTGGTCATCGACCGCAATACCGGCAAGCTGACTGCTTTCGACACCCACGGCGTCCGCCCTGACCTATCAGCGACCTACGAAAAGGACGGTGTCACCCACCGCCCCGTCTTCCACCACATGGCAGAACGGTATCTGGCGGATGAATACGCCCCCGAGGCAATCGCAGAAAAATGCGGCGTGCCAGCGACCCGCATTCGCGCGATTGCTGGCGAGCTGGCCCGTGTGGCCTTTGATGAAGCGTTCGAACTGGACCATGAATGGATCGATTTCCGG
Source organism: Ruegeria sp. I3 (assembly GCF_056532525.1). Classification (NCBI taxonomy): domain Bacteria; kingdom Pseudomonadati; phylum Pseudomonadota; class Alphaproteobacteria; order Rhodobacterales; family Roseobacteraceae; genus Ruegeria; species Ruegeria sp. I3. Next base: position 10,369 of record NZ_JBQFNI010000003.1, read on the forward strand.
GGCGAGAAACACTCGAAGATGATTGGTCGCCCCGTTGCGATGCACTCGATGCGCGGCGTTTCAGCCCATGCCAACGGTTTCCAGACCTGCCGCGCCCTGCATGTGTTGCAGATCCTGCTTGGAACGGTCGAAGTCCCCGGCGGCTTCCGCTTCAAGCCACCCTACCCCAAGCCAGTTGAGGCGCATCCGACTCCGCATTGTAAGGTGACGCCGAATACACCTCTGGACGGGCCGCATTTGGGGTTTGTTCGCGGCCCCGAGCATCTGGCGCTGAAAGAAGACGGCAGCCCGGCGCGGATCGACAAAGCATTTACATGGGAAAACCCGATGTCCAGCCACGGGCTGATGCACATGGTGATCTCGAATGCCCATGCAGGTGATCCCTACAAGATCGATACGTTGTTCATGTACATGGCCAACATGTCCTGGAATTCGACCATGAACACCAAGGGTGTCATGGACATGCTGACGGACAAGGATGAGAACGGCGACTACGTGATCCCGCATATCATCTATTCCGATGCTTATTCCTCGGAAATGGTGGCCTATGCCGACCTTATCCTGCCCGATACAACTTATCTGGAACGACACGACTGTATCTCGCTACTGGACCGCCCGATCTGCGAGGCCGAGGCAGCGGCAGACGCGATCCGCTGGCCGGTGATTGAACCCGACCGCGACGTACGCGGCTTCCAGTCGGTTCTGATTGATCTGGCCAACCGCATGGGCCTGCCCGGCTTTACCAACGATGATGGCAGCGCCAAGTGGACGGATTACGCCGACTATATCGTCAACCACGAACGCAAGCCGGGGATTGGACCGCTTGCCGGTTTCCGGGGCGAAAACGGCGACAAGGAAGGTCGTGGCGAGGTTAACCCCGACCAATTGAACCAATACATCGAGAATGGTGGCTTCTATGTCGCGCATATTCCCGAAGGTGCGGATTACTACAAACCTTGGAACACTGCCTATCAAAACTGGGCTGTGGGCATGGGTATCTATGACAGCCCACAGCCCTATCTATTCCAGCTCTATTCCGAGCCGATGCGTAAATTCCAACTGGCCGCCGAAGGCTACGGGGAACGCCAGCCCCCAGATCACCTGCGCGCGCAGATCCAAGATACAATGGACCCCCTGCCCATTTGGTACGAAACCGATCAGACCGGCAATGAAGGCTTCACCGTCAACGCTCTGACCCAGCGGCCAATGGCGATGTATCATAGTTGGGGCACACAAAACGCCTGGTTGCGTCAGCTACATGGGCGCAACCCGCTATACGTCCCGACCAAGCTGATGCGTGAACACGGGCTGCAAGACGGCGATTGGGCCAAAGTCAGCTCTCCACATGGCGAGATCACGGTACCCGTCATGGAGATGGCTGCGCTGAACAACAATACCGTGTGGACTTGGAATGCCATCGGAAAGCGCAAAGGGGCCTGGGCCTTGCAGAAAGACGCCCCCGAGGCCACCAAGGGTTTCCTGCTCAACCACCTGATCCACGAGCTGCTGCCCCCCAAAGGTGACGGCCTGCGCTGGGCAAACTCTGATCCGATCACCGGTCAGGCCGCCTGGTTCGATCTGAAGGTAAAAATCGAAAAGGCCGCCGCTCCAAGCGATGCTGAAAGCCAGCCAGAATTCGCTCCAATCAAATCGCCGGTCGGGCAAGGGCCAAAGGATTTGGCCTGGAAGGTGGGCAAATGACCCGATCCGTTCTTCATCTGGCTATAAATATCTCGGGGTCTGGGGCAGAGCCCCAGCCCGCCCTGACCACAATCGCAGAGGCAAGGCAGTCATGACCCAGCTCCCCCAATCAACCGAACGCAAGATGGGTCTGGTCATTGATCTGGACACCTGCGTTGGCTGCCATGCCTGCGTCATTTCATGCAAAGGCTGGAACACCGAAAACTACGGCGCGCCACTGTCGGATCAGGATGCTTATGGTGCTGACCCTTCAGGCACCTTCTTGAACCGGGTGCACTCTTACGAGGTGCAACCCGCCGAAGGGCATGCCCAATTGATCCACTTCCCAAAATCCTGCCTGCATTGTGAAGACGCACCCTGCGTGACCGTCTGCCCCACCGGTGCCAGCTACAAGCGGGTTGAGGACGGAATCGTTCTGGTCAACGAAAATGACTGCATCGGCTGCGGCCTGTGCGCGTGGTCCTGCCCCTATGGCGCACGCGAACTGGATCAGGCCGAAGGCGTTATGAAGAAATGCACGCTTTGCGTCGATCGGATTTACAACGAGAACCTACCCGAGGTGGATCGTGTGCCCTCTTGTGTGCGCACCTGCCCGGCAGGTGCCCGACACTTTGGCGATCTCGGCGACCCTGGCAGTGATGTCAGTAAGCTGGTCGTCGAACGTGGCGGCATGGACCTGATGCCTGAACAGGGCACCAAACCCGTCAACAAATACCTGCCGCCCCGACCCAAGGACAAAATTGAGGAGCAGATTGACATCCTAGCCCCTCTGCTGGCCCCGGTCGCCGAAGAGCCCAAGGGTTTCCTCGGCTGGCTCGACAAGACCCTGGAGAAGCTCTGATGCACCCGGCACCTTCCGTTATCATCTTTACCACCCTGTCCGGTCTCGGATTTGGACTCTTGTTCTTCCTGGGGCTCGGCATACCTGACGTCTCGGGCTGGGTCGCGTTTGTGTTTTTCGCAATTGCCTATGGCTTGTCCGTCGGCGGTTTGCTCGCGTCGACATTCCACCTCGGCCACCCAGAGCGCGCCTGGAAAGCCTTCACCCAGTGGCGCTCAAGCTGGCTCAGCCGCGAGGGCTGGTGCGCGGTCATCGCGCTGCTTGTCATGGGGCTTTATGCTATTGGTGCGGTCTTTCTAGGCCAACGCTGGGGTGTGCTAGGCTGGATCGGCGCGGCATTCTCGCTGGCCACGGTCTTCACCACATCGATGATCTACACGCAGCTCAAGACCATCCCACGCTGGAACATGAACCTGACACCAGCCATGTTCTTGTCGTTCAGCCTTGCAGGCGGGGCGTTGTTGGCCGGAGCAGAAGCGCTTGCCCCTTGGTTGCTGGCCATTGCCGGCGCTGTACAGCTTGCCTATTGGGCCAAGGGCGACGGTGCGTTGTCCCGATCGGGAACCACGCTGGCAACCGCGACAGGGCTTGGTGAGCGAGGCGCTGTCCGCGCATTCGAACCACCTCATACAGGTACAAACTATCTGCTGCGTGAGTTTGTGCATGTGGTCGGTCGGAAGCATGCGCAGAAACTACGGATGATATCTTTTGGTCTGGCTTTTGTGCTGCCTTTACTGCTGCTTCTGATCCCCTTTGGCGGCGTTCTGATCAAGCATGTCTTTGCGCTTGTGGCGGTGTTGTCGCATGTCACCGGCGTTGCTGTTTCACGCTGGTTGTTCTTCGCGCAAGCAGAGCATGTGGTTGGGTTGTACTACGGCAAGCGTTGATGGGGGCTCTGCCCCCGTCGCGGCAAGCCGCGCCTCCCCCGAGGTATTTCTAGCCAGATGAAATTTGGATCCCGAATTAGAAAAGGGTGGCGCTCGATCTTCGAGGCCGCCCTTACGAGTCCGTATATTGATTTCAGATTAATCCAGCATGCGCCATTGCTGCTTCGATAGCGGCTTTGGTGCTGTCTTCCAGCTCGGTCAGAGGCGAGCGCACTTCGGTGCTACACAGGCCAAGTTTGCTGAGCGCGTATTTTGCGCCAACCAGACCGGGCTCGATGAAGATCGCTTCGTGCAGGGGCATCAGGCGGTCCTGATAATCCAGTGCCTTTGCATAATCGCCCGCCAACGTTGCCTGCTGGAATTCAGCACAGAGCTTCGGGGCCACGTTTGCGGTGACCGAGATGCAGCCCACTCCGCCATGAGCGTTGAAGCCCAGTGCTGTGGCGTCTTCACCGGATAGCTGGCAGAAATCCGCACCACAGCTTGCACGCTGCTGGCTGACGCGCGCCAGATCTCCGGTCGCGTCCTTGACCCCGATGATGCGCGGCAGTTTCGCCAACTCACCCATCGTTGCAGGAGTCATGTCGATGACCGAACGACCCGGGATATTGTAGATGATGATCGGGATATCGGCACTGTCATGCAGAGTTTGGAAATGCGCCAGCAGCCCCTTCTGGGTCGGCTTGTTGTAATAGGGGGTTACGACCAGCGCCGCATCCGCACCGATTTTTTGCGCAAACTGAACAAACCGAATGGCCTCGACAGTATTGTTGGAGCCCGCGCCTGCGATGACAGGCACGCGACCTGCTGCAGCCTTCACCACTTCGGCGATAACCGTTTCATGTTCTTCATGGCTGAGGGTCGGGCTTTCGCCGGTCGTACCAACCGGAACCAGACCGGTCGAACCTTGCTGTATTTGCCATTCCACCAGGTGTTTGAGCGTTTCCAGGTCCAACGCGCCGTTGCTGAACGGGGTGACCAGGGCTGGCATTGAGCCTTTAAACATGGAACGCTCCTTAGGTGTTTTTTGCGCACCGGTCTGTCACGATTAAGGGTTTGTGAGTTGATCCCGGCGGCGCAAGGTTTATCCTGCATGGCTGTATCCTTGGTTTGTTGGGGAATGCAAGGGATGAGACGTATTCTGTCGCTTGGAATAGCGATGATTCTGGCGCTGATGCTACAGCCGCATGCCACCCGGGCGGATGCGACGCAGGATTTGCGCGCGGGGCTCTATGAGATGCGCAAGGGCGATTGGAATGCCGCGCTGCGCGTTGCAGGCCAGCGTGGATCGGTGGCGCGGGACATTATTGTCTGGCATTGGCTACGCGAAGGTTTTGGCAGCTCGGGCGATGTGCTGGTGTTTCTTGAGCGGCGCCCGGATTGGCCCGGTTTGGCCTGGCTGCGCCGTAAGAGCGAGCCATCATTCACCGGGGCCGATCCGAATCGAGTTCTGAAATTCTACGAAGGGATGCCACCGCAAACAGCAGAAGGTGCTTTGAATTATGCCGTGGCCTTGAAAAGCCAAGGCCGCAATGGTGAAGCAGAAGCCGACGTCGTAACCGCGTGGCGAACCATGCCGATGGGGTCGGGCCTACAAAAGGATTATCTTGAGAACTTCGGGAAGCTTCTGAGACCACATCACGAGGCCAGGTTGGATCGGATGTTGTGGGATGGGCATCTGGTCAGCGCCGGGCGGATGCTGCCCCTGGTCAACTCTGAGCAGCGCAAACTGGCCGAGGCGCGCATTGCCCTGCAAAAGCGCGAAAACGGAGTGGACGGCAAAGTCGCCGCAGTGCCGGAATCACTGGCCAAAGACCCTGGCCTGGCATTTGATCGTTTCGTGTGGCGGGATCGCAAAGAACTGGACGACAGCGCCATTGATCTGATGTTGGCACGCTCGACCGGACCAAAATCGCTGGGTGAACCCGACAAATGGGCGGAAGGGCGACGCAGACTGGCACGTCTTGAGATGCGCACGGGAGATGCCGAACGCGCCTATGCGATTGCCGCCAATCACCACATGACCCCCGAAATGGGCTATGGCTACGCTGATTTGGAGTGGCTCTCGGGATTTCTGGCGCTGCGCAAGCTGAATGATCCGGCCACGGCGGTGCGGCATTTCCAGAATTTCTCGGAGGCGGTGCAATCGCCGATTTCGAAGGGTCGCGGTGGATATTGGCTGGGCCGCGCCTATGCGGCGCAGGGGGATGCTGACAAGGCGCACGAGGCTTATGCCGAAGGCGCGAACTATCAGACCTCGTTCTACGGGTTGCTGGCGGCGGAACAAATCGGCCGTCCGTTTGACAGCGAATTGGCCAACCCACGCCGCGCGCCGCATTGGAAACAAGCCGCATTCGCTGACTCAAGCGTGTTGGAGGCTGGATTGCTGTTGCAGCGCGCAGGAGAGGGAAACCTTTCAGAACGGTTTCTGACCCATTTGGTGGAAGGTCTCGATCAAACCCAGGCCGCTCAGCTGGGTGACCTGGTGATCGAACTGAACGAACCGCATCTGGCCGTCATGATCGCCAAGCGCGCGGCAACAACCGGTGTTGTTTTGCCTGCCGCTTATTACCCAGTGCACCCGGTCGCAGATATGGGACTTCCCATGGCGAAGGAAATGACGCTGGCAATTGCCCGACGCGAAAGTGAGTTCGATCCGGTAGTCATCAGTGGCGCAGGCGCGCGCGGTTTGATGCAGGTCATGCCCGCTACCGCCAAACTTGTGGCTCAGGATTTGGGTATTCTGGGTGGCCATAAAACCGCGCGCCTAACCTCGGACTGGCAATATAACGCAAAGCTGGGGGCGAATTATCTTGCAACGCTTGCAGAGGATTTCAACGGCAATGTCGTGATGATGGCCGCTGGATATAACGCGGGGCCAAGACGGCCGATTTCGTGGATGGAACGCTATGGCGACCCGCGCCGGGGCCAGGTGGATGTGATCGACTGGATCGAGACCATTCCTTTCAAGGAGACGCGCAACTATGTCATGCGTGTCGCCGAAAGCCTGCCGGTCTATCGCGCTCGGCTTGGGCAGCCAGCTTTACCAGTGCCATTCTCAAAGGAACTAACCGGTTCGACCCTTTCGTCGTTCGCGCCATAAGGTGAACAGGCCCGCCGCGATCACCAAAGCTGCGCCCAAAACAACCTCGGGGCGCAGCGTCTCGTGGAAGATCGTGATGCCCAGAATTGCGCTCCACATCAGATGGAAATAGGCAAAGGGTTGCACGGCGCTGGCCTCGGCCATTTCGTAGCACTTAATCAATAGCCAGTGTCCCAGAGCGCCTGCGATGCAAAGCAACCCCATCCAAAACCAATCGCTGCTGGCCATGGGTTCCCAAAACCAGACACCAACAGCAGTCATTGCGACTGCACCAGCCACCCCAGTCCAGAAAAAACTGGTCGCAGTACTGTCCCGCCGAGCCGCATACCGTGTCAGTAGGCCATAAATCGCGAACATAAACGCCGAGATCAGCGGGATCACAGCCCAAGGGTTGAACACACCGGCACCGGGCTGCAGGATGATCAACACCCCGATGCAGCCGACCCCGATGGCGGCCCAGCGACGCCAGCCGACTTTCTCACCCAGAACCGGGCCGCTGAGGGCAGCGATCAGCAGCGGATAGCTGATGAAAACGGCCTGGCTTTCAATCAAGCCCAGAATGGTAAAGCTGAAAACGGCGACACAAATTTCTGCGGCCAGTAACACACCCCGGAATATCTGGAGTCCCAACTGGCTGGTTTGCGCCGCCGCCCGCAAACCTCCGCTAGATCTCGCAGCCAGAGCAATCACGAATGCGGCAAAGAACCAGTACCGGATCATCACCACCATATACGTATTGTAGGTACCGGCCAGATGGCGCGAAATCCCATCCTGCAAAGCAAACACGATCGTCGCGCTGACCATAAGCGCTATACCGGCGTTGACGTTGTTCTTCTGGCTCATTGCTTCACCGCCCGGGTCATGTGCCGTTTACGGCCAAAGCCGGGGCTGCGGGTAACATCAAAACCTGCGTCGGATAGGCCCCGACGCACGAAACCCGCGGCAGTATAGGTTGCCGCTGTACCGCCTTGAATCGTGTGCTCCGCCACCTGCTGCATCAGTTCAGCCTCCCACAGCTCGGGGTTTTTTGCGGGTGAGAAGCCATCCAGAAACCACGCATCTGCCACACCTGCCCATGTGGGCAAGGTCTGGCGCGCGTCTCCGACCATGACCTCAAGATGCAACGTGTCCAGCACGCATTTCTGCCCATTCCATGTTTTCAGAAAGCGATCGGCCCACGGTGTCATCTCGGGGAAGGCGGCTAAAGCACGCGCCATATCGTCAGGCGCCATCGGATAGGCCTCGAAGCTGGTGAACCGTAATGGTGTAGTCTGCCCTGCTGCTTCCCACGCCGACCACGCGGTCAACAGATTCAGGCCGGTGCCAAAGCCTAGTTCAGCGATGTGAAACCCCGGTACAAAGCGCGATGGCAGATCGTTGCCTGCCAGAAACACATGACGCGTTTCCCCTAACCCGTTCTGCAACGAGTAATAGGGGTCATCGAACCGATCCGAGACCGGGATCTGGTCTTCCGTCCAAGTAAGTTCGGCACGCTGGTCTGCCATCGGGGAATCCTGTAGCTAAGCGGCGCGACACTGAACAACGAAAAGGGGATTGGCAATGGTCGATGTGACGGTGCGGGGCGCAGGAATATTTGGCCTCTCCATCGCCTGGACCTGCGCACGGCGCGGCGCGAAGGTTCAGATCGTCGACCCATTTGGTCCGGGCGCGGGGTCCAGTGGAGGGCTTGTTGGCGCGCTGGCCCCACATGTGCCCGAAAACTGGAACACCAAAAAGGCGTTCCAGTTTGAAAGTTTAATCATGGCTGAACCGTTCTGGAAACAGGTCGAGGCCACCGGTGGTGTGTCGCCCGGCTACGCACGTCTTGGGCGTCTGCAACCCATACCAGACGCACGCGGTTTGGAGCTGGCCCAAGCGCGTGAACAAACAGCTGCAACACTCTGGCAGGGTCAGGCTAATTGGCGCGTCCGGTTTATAGATCAGATTGGTGCCTGGTGCCCACCCAGCCCGACGGGATATGTCGTCCACGATACGCTAAGCGCGCGCATGCACCCAAGGCGTGCCTGCGCAGCGCTGGTGGCTGCGCTTGCCGTAATGGGAGTAGAAGTTACCGCCGAAGCGCCCGACAAGGGACAAGTCGTACACGCCACTGGACTTGCGGGTCTGCAAGAGCTCAGCAAGGCGTTTGGCAAGACAATCGGTAACGGCGTGAAAGGACAGGCGGCGTTGCTGCGATTTGATGCGGGCGACGTACCACAGTTGTTTGCCGATGCTGTTCACATCGTGCCTCATGCCGATGGTACGTTGGCCATTGGCTCGACATCAGAACGCGAATACGACGATCCGACCAGCACAGATGCCGCTCTGGACGATGTACTGGACCGCGCCATGCGTGCCGTGCCGGTCCTGCACGGGGCGGAAGTGATCGAACGCTGGGCCGGTGTTCGCCCCCGCAGCAAAAGCCGCGCGCCGATGCTGGGCGCGCATCCCCTGCACAAAGGGCAGTTTATCGCCAATGGGGGATTCAAGATCGGTTTTGGTATGGCACCGAAGGTGGCCGAGGTCATGGCCGACTTGATGCTGGAAGGACGCGATAGAATCCCGCAGGATTTTCTGCCCGAAGCTTCACTCTGATTGCGGTATTGCCTTGGCTGACATGCATTGTCGGCCTCCGGGTCCACGCACCCAAAACTCCTGACCATCCCGACACAGGGTCGCCGTTTCGAAATGCATCAGCGGCGACGATGCGCGAAACGTAAACTCCGCCAGAGGCCCCATCAGATCGGTTGCGAACAACATGAGGAATTGGGCCAGCAGAGGCCCATGGACAACCAGCCCGGCATAGCCTTCCACGTCGCGTGCATAGTCAAGATCGTAATGGATCCGGTGACCGTTGAACGTCAGCGCCGAATAGCGGAACAACAGGGTTGTATCAAATTCAACAATGCGGTGATCCAACTCATCCGTTCGAGCCATCGGAACTTTTGGAGCCGGTGCGTCTGATGAGGGATCTTCACGATAAACCAGATCCTGCCATTCGGTCACGCTCAGCGCGCCCTTTTGCCAAATCTCGTGACGCAGTGTGACAAATGCCAACGGTCCGCTACGTCCTGTCTTTGCCACGGCGCTTTCTCTGACCGTCCGACGCTCGGCTGCGACCCCTGCCACAAAGGGCTGATGAAACTGCAGTCGCCCACCTGCCCACATGCGCCTTGGTAGTCCCATATCGGGGATCAGACCTTGGCCTACCCGCGGATGTCCATCACGCCCAAGATCGCTCGGCACATGCGGCGGCCAGAAATAGAGCTGATGAAAGAAGGGAGGTAGTACTGAGCCTGCCTCAATCGTCGGTTCCCGCCCCAATGCTACCTGCAGTGCAGCCGCTCGGGCAGGATCTACGACATCGGCCTGAGTCTCTATCTGGTCTTGATCCTTCATCCGCATAACCTAGAAGTTGCGGTACAGACCGGCAAGCAAAGAGGATTAAAACCCGGCCTCTGCCCGCAGCTTCTGCATCAGGTTATGCAGCGTATGCTCGTAGCGGTCGTTAGACAGCCGCCCGTCTGCATCAAATTCATTCGAGCTGTCCGCCAAGTGAAGCTCGGGACCTTGCAGAATGCGTGGCTGAAAGGGAACCATGAAGGACCGCAAGATCATTTGCGCCCGCTCCCCCCCGGCCCGGCCCGCAGCGGCGGACATGACGGCGAGCGGTTTATCCATCCAAGGCTTGCCCTTCGTCCGGCTGACCCAGTCCAGCGCGTTTTTTAGAACACCCGAAGGCCCTTTGTTGTATTCCGGGGTTGATATGATCACCGCGTGGGCCTGGGCAATCTGATCGGCCAAAACCTGCACGGCTTCAGGTATGCCTTCGCCAACTTCGAGATCGCCGTCATAAAGCGGCAGATTGAGATCAGCCTCAATGAACGTGCCGGGTTCGAACAGGCGTGCAGCTTCGCGCAGCAATTTACGGTTGGTCGCATCCTGCCGTAGCGAGCCGGAAAGGCCAAGAAGGATCGGTTGGGACATGGGGAAACTCCGCTTTGGTGTTTCCCCTTAGTTATCCCGAGACACCATCGAACCAAAGGCCCGATGACGCGCAGTCATTGTGCGCGAGACGCGTGATCAGGTGTTGTCGCTGGGAACTACCACAATCTCGACCCGCCGGTTCTGGGCTTTCCCCTCGGGTGTCAGGTTCGATGCGATCGGGTTGTTTTCACCTTGCCCGACAGTAGTGATACGGGCGTAGCTGACACCATTGGCCTGCAGAATATCAGCCACCGCATTGGCGCGGCGTTCAGACAGTCCGAGGTTGTAGGACGCCTCTCCGTCACTGTCAGTATGACCGATAATCTGGACATTCGAATTCGGGTAGTTAACCAAATTCTGCCCCACCTTCACCAAATCGGCACGCAAGGCCGGGCGCACGGTGGAACTGTCGGTGTCGAAGGTGATGTCATTCGGAACCGTGACGATTAAGCGATCACCCGCGTTGACGATCGTGATGCCGTCATTTGCCAACTGCTGCCGCAGCTCTGCAGCCTGCCGGTCAAGTTGGTTGCCGATCACGCCACCGCCTGCGGCACCGATGGCACCACCGGCCAACGCCCCCAACAGTGGATCAGAGTCATTGGCAATTGCGCCCACACCAGCGCCGATCAGACCACCCAGCAACGCGCCTTGCTTGGCATTCTGGTTGGGATCGTTCTGCACGCTGAGAGTGCCCGGGTCGGTACACGCCCCCAAAAACAGGGCTGAACACAGTCCAACCGTCAGTACACATTTGGAAATCGTCATTGAATCACCTTCTGCTCACGTACCCGTTCACCGGGTTTGTTTCGTTCCGCTTAGTATAACACAGTGAGAACAAAGACCCTCAAGCAACAATTGAGTGAAATCGGCGAATACCTGCCATTCAGGCGACCCCTTTGGAGCTATCCCAGCTGTTCTGCTCCTGCCAGATCGCGCGCAGAGGTTCCCCTTGCCCGCAGAAATGATCCTCGGTCAGTTCGCATGCCCAGATCCGATCTGTGCGGAAATGGCGAAACCCGTTTCGCAGCTCGCACCACGCGGCCAGCATGGTGCATTCAATATGGTAGATCAGGGCGACGGGCCGTATCGTGCGCTCGGTACGCTCATCTTCCGAATTCACGTAGGTGATGCGAATTTTACGTTCAGCCCGGATCGCTTCGCGATAGTTCACGACGGGCACACATCCCTTTTCCGGATCATCCATCGGTGCACCCCAGGGCGCAACCTGTAGCCAGTCGGCTGGCGCGCGCAGGGCCTCGATCTTCCGACAAACTCGGTCAGCGGCCTGTTGCAAGGTGCTGTCACCCGTGCGGGCCAGCATCGACAGGCCCACCCAGAGGGCCTCAACCTCTTCGGCGTCGAAATTGAGCGGAGGCAGATCATACCCGCGCCGCATCAGATAGCCAACACCCGCTTCGCCTTCGATTGGCGTACGCTGGGCCTGCAACGCGGCAATATCGCGGTAGACGGTGCGCACCGAAACCTCGAGCTTGGCGGCCAACGCATCGGCCGTCACGGGCGCTTCAGCAGCACGCAAGATCTGAATGATTTCGAACAGACGTGTCGATCGGCGCATCCGGGTCTCCTAAAGATCTGCTGACAACTTAGCACACCCCCCTGACAAGGTGGTGTCAGGAGTGTTGGGCGAAGATTGGGCAATTGCAACTCAGGAGAGTGACCATGCCCTACCTCGACAATCACGTCATGATGACCTTAAAACTGGATCGCTGGTCCCAAGATCACGTTTTGCGCGGATTCGAAATCGAACGTGAAATTGCTGCCGCACGGGAACGCCAAGTTATACGCCCGGTCAAACGCACCCGGCGGTTTTCGCTGGGAAACCTGAAGATGCTTTGGACCAGTAACGCCTAGAATCAGAATTTGGCTGGCGCGCGAAATTTCATCGACACCCCGCCTTCGGGATTTTTGAGGCGCAGTTCTTCCGAATGAAGCATCAACCGCGGGAAGTCGCGCGCCACGCCATCGGCATAAAACGGATCACCCAAGATAGGATGCCCCAGCGCCTGCATATGAACCCGCAACTGGTGCGATCGTCCGGTCTTGGGAGACAGGCGAACACGCGTTGTCTCGCCCTCGTATTTAACCACGCGCCAATCCGTAACAGCAGGCTTGCCGGTGTCGTGACAGACCATCTGACGGGGGCGATTGGGCCAATCGACGATCAGCGGCAGATCAACCGTTCCCGTTTTTGGTTCTACCCGCCCCCATACGCGCGCGACATAAGTTTTGCGGGTCTGGCGATTTTCGAACTGTAGCCCCAGATGCCGCTGGGCATGCGGCGTCTGTGCAAACACCATTACACCGGATGTATCCCGATCCAACCGATGCACCAGCAGCGCTTGTGGAAACGCAACTTGTACGCGGGTCAGCAGGCAATCAGCAAGATGCGCGCCCCGCCCCGGCACGGACAACAAACCCGCCGGCTTGTTCACCACGATCAATTGCGTGTCTTCAAACAGCACATCCAGAGGGGAGTTTGGGGGATCATAAGTTTCGCTCATGCGCGCTTGCCTATCTCAGGCGGCCCCCTCCCGCAACGTCGTCCTTGCGTGAGTGAAAAGGTTCAGCAACTCTTTGGTCAACAAGAGGGAAGACGGTATGCACCCGACGATCAAACGAATGCAAGAAGTGGTGGCCAAAGGCGATGAAGGCCTGATCCAAGAGTTGCTGGCCGAAGATGTGCGGTTTTCACCACCCACTTACTACAGCACCTGGACCGGGCGTGAACCTGTTGCAGCGGTTCTGGGTCATGTGGGTCAGGTGTTTTCCGAATTTCAGTATCGTCGGATCATGGGCGACGGCGACGATTGGGCATTGGAGTTTCAATGCAAAGTCGGTGCCTTGGACGCCGTGGGTGTAGACTTGATCACGCTGAACGCAGACGGACTTATTCAGGAATTTGAGGTCGTCATGCGTCCTTACAAGACCGTCGGAGCCTTGCGCGAAGCCATGATGGCACGAGTCATGAAAGATGCGCGCTTTCTAAAGTTCAAAGATGCGCTGAGCTAACGGTTCCTTTGCCTGTTGCCGCCGATCAGATTCTCAGAATTCCGCTTTTGCCTATTCTGGCCATTCAGGGGTTCGCGGTAAGACGCAATGCGCAATTTCTGCCAGAACCGACTGGTCCCCGCCAAGGGTGTGCAGGGCGCGGGCCCAGACTGCGCTTGTTGATCACCGGGGACAGCTCGGCCGCTGGCGTTGGGGCGGGCACACAAGGCCAGGCGCTATCCGGGCAACTGGTCGGCCGATTGGCAAAGCGTTATACCGTGGAATGGCGGCTTGAGGCGGCCACCGGGCATACCACTCAAAACACAATTGAGCAGCTGCAAGGGCTTTCCGAACAGTTTGATGTGGCCATAACGGCGCTGGGTGTGAACGACGTGACCCGAGCGGTAAGTAGACAGAGCTTTGAGGACCACCAAGCACGCCTATTGGACCTTCTGACCGGGCCGATGAAAGCCCGGCAGGTGATCGTGTCTGCGGTTCCTCAGATGGCGCGTTTTCCCGCTCTGCCTCAGCCTCTGGCCTGGTTTTTGGGGCAACAGGCTGCAAGGCTGGATCACGGCTTGCAGAAGGTGGCTGCAGCATATCCGCAAGTTTCACATCTGGCGCTGAACCTGCCCGATGACCCGGCGCTCGCCGCGCCGGACGGATATCATCCAAGTCCCAAGGCCTATGCAATCTGGGCGGAACAGCTTGCCCAGCTCATTCGCTAGGCCTGAGACCGTATTTGCCGGATCATCGGGATCGAATATACAATCAACCCGGCCCAGATCAGGGGGAACGCGATCAATCTTGCCTGATCAATACGCTCTCCGAACAACGTGATCGCGGTGATAAAAATCATCGTGGGCGCGATGTACTGCAGGATACCCATCGTCGACAGACGCACCAGTTTGGCCCCATTGGCATAAAGCAGCAACGGAATTGCAGTCACCAGCCCCGCGCCCGCAAGCAGCGCAGTGTCTGACACGGCTGCTCCAAAATGCCCGGCACCACTTGTTCCAAGCCAGGTGACGTAGGCCAGGGCGGGTATCAGTAGAATCAGGACTTCCAACAAAAACCCTTGGTTGGGCCCAATTGGGAGTGAGCGCTTGAAGAACGCATAAAACCCCCAACTGAACATCAGGCCCAAAGCCGCCCAGGGTAAGCTTCCCGCCTGAAACACCAGCACCAACACCCCCAAAGCGGCCAACCCGACCGCAACCAACTGTGTTCGGTTCAGAGGTTCGCGCAGCAATATCGCACCCAACGCAATGCTGAACAAAGGGTTGATGTAATAGCCCAAAGCCGCGTCCAGCGCATGCCCCGATGAAATCGCCCAGACATAAATCGCCCAGTTGACAGAGATCAACGCCGCTGTAATTGCCGCCATACCCAACATTTTGGGATTGCGAAGTGCAGTTTTCAGATCGCCGGTCCGCCCGAGCGCTATCAGCAGCAGCCCGGCCACCGGCACCGACCAGATCACCCGATGCGCGACAACTTCGATCGGGCCAATATGTTCCATCGCTTTCATGTAAAGCGGCAGAAAGCCCCAAAGCACATAGGCCATCACGGCCAGAACCAGCCCTTTGGGCGTATCGGTATTGTTTGGTGGTAGGCGGGTGTCTGCCACAGCGAGTCTCCGACTGATACCGTGTTTCTCTACGGCAAATCAGATGGGCTTGGGAACTATCAAAACTGTGAAGCAGGGCATCAAAGTTTCTGATAGGTCGCGCGTTCTGCAGCCAACCTACGTGCGAAGCGCTGTCTCACGCTCATGGATATTGTTGGCCAGATGAGCAGGTGATCCCTTGTTGATCTGGCCACAAATACTCTTGCGAGCGTCGCCTGGTACGGACGGTGGGGCAGAGCCTACCCCTGTCGATATTTTCTAGACTTTGACCCGCTCGGATTTCGCATCATACATCGGTTTCAACGACGCCTCTGCCTGGACTTTCACACCACAGACATCGATCTCATAGGTCGAGGCCAGCACGTCTGCAGGCTTTTCGCCCTCGCAGGGCACATAGCCCAGACCAATGGCACCACCCAGCGTGTGACCATAATTGCCCGAGCTAAGGTAACCTACATATTCACCATCGCGCACGATTGGTTCGTTGTGGAACAACAGTGGTTCGGGATCAGTCAGTCTAAACTGGACAAGCCGGTTCTTGGGCCCGCTTTCCTTGCGGGCCATCACCGCCTCACGACCGATGAAATCGCTGCCTTTGTGCACTTTGACGGCAAATCCCAATCCCGCGTCGACCACGTGATCCTCGCAGGTGATGTCATGACCGAAATGGCGAAAACCCTTCTCGATCCGGCAACTGTCCATCATGTGCATGCCGCAGAGTTTCAGGCCCATATCTTGTCCGGCTTCGTGCAACGCCTCAAAAACATGACCTGCCATGTCGGACGACACATAGATCTCCCACCCAAGCTCACCCACATAGGTTACCCTGTGGGCGCGAGCGAGACCCATACCGATCTCAATCTGTTGCGCCGTGCCAAAGGGGTTGGTCCTGTTCGAGAAATCAGCGGGCGAAACCTTTTCAAGCAATGCACGTGCATTCGGCCCCATGACGGCCAAAACGCCCTCGCCAGCGGTGACATCGGTGATAACCACATTGAAGCCGCCTGCATGACGCATCATCCAGGTCTGATCCGCCAATCGGGTCGCCGCGGGGGTGACGACCAGGTAGGCGGTCTCAGTCAACCGTGTGACCGTGACATCTGCTTCGATCCCACCGCTACGGTTTAGGAATTGGGTGTAGACGATCTTGCCATTGGGCACTGAATAATCGCCGCCGCCGATATAGTTCATGAATTTCTCGGCATCCGGCCCTTCGACGCGGATTTTGCCGAAGGACGACATGTCATACATGCCTACATTTTCGCGCACGGCACGGTGTTCGGCAGCCGAATTCTCGAACCAGTTCTGCCGTTTCCAGCTGTATTGATACTCCCGTTCCTGCCCTTCGTTGGCAAACCAATTGGCGCGCTCCCACCCAGCCAATTCGCCCATCACGGCACCCTGTTCGATCAGGTGATGGTGAAACGGTGTCCGGCGCACACCGCGCGCGGTGGCCTTTTGGCGATAGGGATAGTGGTCGGCATAAAGCAGGCCGAGCGTCTCTTTCGAACGTTCAAAGAGGTACTGCTTGTTGCCCTGAAACGGCTGCATGCGACTGATGTCAACATCGCCCAGATCGAACGGTTTCTCGCCCGAGTCCATCCACTCGGCCAGTGCCATACCGGCACCACCCGCCGACTGAATACCGATCGAGTTGAACCCTGCAGCGACCCAAACGTTATCCATCTCGGGGGCGAGTCCCAAGTGATAGGCATCATCCGGCGTAAAGGATTCGGGGCCGTTAAAGAAGGTGTGAATCCCCGCCTCGGCCAACATCGGCATCCGATTGCAGGCCGCTTCGAGTATTGGTTCAAAGTGATCGAAATCCTCTGGCAACTGGTCGAATTCGAAACTGTCGGGGATGCCGTTCATCGCCCAGGGTTTTGCATTTGGCTCAAACGCGCCCAGCAGGATTTTTCCGGCATCCTCTTTGTAGTAGGCACATTCATCCGGTACGCGCAGCACCGGCAGTTGGGTCAGCCCGTCGATCCCTTCGGTCACGATATAGAAATGTTCGCAGGCGTGAAGCGGCACGTTCACACCTGCCATCTTACCAACCTCGTGGCCCCACATGCCCGCACAGTTCACCACCATGTCGCATTCGATATGGCCCGAGGCACTGCCATCGTCCGCAATCCAGTCCACGCCGGTCACCTGACGGCCCTGCTTGACGACATCGGTGACTTTCACACGTTCCTTGACGATGCCACCGCGTTGGCGCGCACCTTTGGCCAAAGCCAGTGCAATGTTTGCCGGATCACCCTGCCCATCCAAAGGCAAATAAACCGCCCCCTTGACCCCTTCGAGGTTGAGATGGGGATACAGCTCTTGCACACGATCATTGCCGATCTCTTCGACCTCAACCCCGAAAGCACGTGCCATGGCGGCCTGACGATAGATCTCTTCCTTGCGCTCTTCAGTCAGCGCCACCGTGATCGATCCGCAACGCTTGAACCCTGTGGCAACGCCAGTTTCTTCCTCAAGTGCGCCATATAGTTCCTGACTGTACTTAGCCAGCTTGGTCATGTTTGCGGTCGCGCGCAGCTGCGCAATCAGACCTGCAGCATGCCATGTGGTGCCGCTGGTCAGTTGCTTGCGCTCAAGCAGCACAACATCGGTCCACCCTTTCTTGGTAAGGTGATACGCGACCGAGCATCCGATGACGCCGCCGCCGATGATGACCACACGGGCCTTGGTGGGAAGATCAACCATCCTGATGTCTCCGCTGTCTCAGGTTTTTTGCAAAATGCCATGAAGGATCGACAAAAAAAGCGTCAAAAACGTCATCTCAATCGCGAAAATCACCTATATTCTGCACGTCTTTTTTGACGTCTCAGAACAAACGGAGTGACGCCAAAGACGCTTTTGTAAACGGATGAGAATCCGTTTGGAAAGCCGCACACCAAGCCGATTTCCCGCACGCTCATCGTTGTGTTCAAAAGCAGGTTGTTGGCTTTGGCCAAGCGCATTTCTCGGTAGAATCCGTTTGGAGTGGTTGCGAAAGTTGCCTTGAACTTGCGCTCAAGCGATCTGTTCGACACGTGTAACATGTCAACGATCTGATTTATCGGTAACGGTTCTTCGATATTCGCCTGCATCAGCTTGATACATTGATCCAGCTTTGCGTCACCTGTGGCTGTATTCCGAGCGCCCGAAAACGGCTGCATGGATGAGAAATCGCGGATGTTCTCGTGCAGCATGATATCCGCAACTGTCATCTTGGCGGCACCCGAAATGTGCCGCCCAATCACCGCCAGTGCCACATCCGTCGTTGCCTCCATTCCCGCGCAGGTGACCACTGAACCCTGTTCGGTCGCAATTGAAAGCTTGGCCTCAAACCGCGCGCCACGTTCGCGCAAGAAAGAAGCGTTTTCCCAATGGGTTGCCATATGGTCAGCGCCGTTTTCGTCGATGTACCTGCTTGCCGCTTCGGCCAGCAAAAAGACCTGGGCTCCCCGGTACGTATAGTCGGGCACGACGCGACCTAAAGAAAGCTCTGGCTGATCCGGATCCGAGTTTCCGATCACAAACAGATAATCCGCATCGGGCTGCGCAGGTATGGTTTCGGTCGACACCGTCGCGCAACTGCTGCTTTCAACAGGTCCCCCCTTTCGGGACCGGTATGTGAATGTGAACGGAGGATGCGCGCATACCCGGTTGGCCAGGCGCAACACATCGACCAACGAGGCCAATTCAAGCAACACGAAACCGGGTGCAACCAGAATATCGAAATGCTGCTGATCCCGTTCTTTTCGCCGTTCAGATTTGTTGCGGATCGACATGAGGCACACTCAAACAATTGTGTGCCCAGCCGCACGTAAACTGTCGGCAAGTGTTTCGATATGATCTGGCCCAACTTCGCAGCAACCGCCAACAATCGTCGCGCCCTGCGCCACCCAGCCCATGGCATGCTGCGCATAGGCGTCAGGGTCTAGGTCATGACGGCTTTCCAGAGAGTCAACCGTCGGGGCATCCTTCAAAAAACCGTCTTTGATACCAGTAAAGCCATTAGCATAAGCGCCGAACGGGCGACCCAGCTTTGCGATGATCTCCAGTGCAGCCGGAATCGCTTCCGGGCGCGCGCAGTTGATCAAAACGGCCTCGGGGGCGTAACGCGCAACAAGCGGGGCGATGTCCTCCAGCGCTTCGCCTGACCGCAATCGCGTGCCGTCATCATCCATAACCGACATTGCCAGCCAGACGGGTTTGCCGCAATTCTCGGTACCGCGAAGCGCACCTTCGGCTTCCAGAACCGAGGACACGGTTTCGATCAGGAATAGATCAACCCGGTCTGCCATCAGTTGAGCCAGCTCGGCAAATTTTTCAGCCGCATCGTCTGGGTCGGGATTCAGATCGGGCCGGTAGCTGGCCAAAAGCGGACCAAGCGCACCAGCGATACGACCGTCAGTTCCCGCGCAAGCCTGCTCGGCCCGCGAAAGAGCAGCCTCGATCAGAAGTGGCATCTGGTCTTCGATCCCCTCACGCACCAGCCGCGAGCGGTGAATGGCATAGGTATTCGTGGTGGCAATCGTCGCGCCACTGCGGAAATAGGCCGCGTGAACTTCGGTCAGCAAGTCAGGTTTGTCGATCATCACCCGCGTTGACCACAAAGGCGTGGGCTGGTCACCGCTGCGTTTCACCAGTTCCTGCCCGATCGAACCATCTAAAAGCGTAATATCAGCCATCTACCCCCCTTTCACGGTATTAATACCAGTTTCCCGGGCAAGGTCTTGGACATAAAATCCTCTTGCGCCTGAACAATGTCACGCAACGGGTAGGTTTTTGAGACCAAAGGCCTGATCCGACCTGCATTCATCAGCACAACAAGTCGGCCAAAGACTTCGGGAGGCTGATGGGTGCAGCCATGGATTGTGATGTCGCGCAGATAGATGTCTCGCAAATCGGCGCTGACGATGGGGCCAGCGATTGCACCTGACACCGCATAGTGCCCGCCGGGTTTCAGCGCCAGTATGAGATCGGGCCAAGCCGAGCCGCCCACCACATCGATGACGACATCGAACATATCCTTCGGCAGCTGCACATCCCGGTCAAAGGTTGCCGACGCCCCCTGCGCTTTGACCACATCCGCCTTGGCAGCACTTGTCACCCCCCAGACCGTCGCTCCTCGTAGCGCCGCGAGCTGGACCGCGGCGAGGCCCACACCGCCTGAAGCCCCTGTAATCAGCACTGTGTGGCCTGCCGATACACCAGCGCGAGTCAGCAGGTTTTCTGCGGTCCCAAACGCGCAGGGAATAGCGGCGATTTCCACGTCTGATAGGGGCGAGGCGGTCACATCATAGAGATCATTGCTCTCGACCAGACAGTATTGGGCAAACGCTCCGTCGATTTCTGAACCAAGTGCAATAAAACCATGCGGTCTACCTGGCCCCGGGCGTGGCAAGTTGATAGGACAAGTCACGCGTTGTCCGGGCTTGAACGCCGCCCCCGGTCCAGCCTCTTCGACAATCCCACACAGATCACCGCCTTGGATGCGGGGAAAGTGCAGCGCACCTCCCCACCCGCCGGCCTCAACATTCTGATCTACCGCATCCGTCGCTTCTGTAACATCCGACGAGTACCAGCCGATCCGCGTGTTGATGTCGGTGTTGTTCACCCCGGCAGCGGCGACGCGCACCAGAACCTGCCCTGGACCGGGGGTCGGAACGGGGACGCCTTCCCGCCATTCCAACACCTCAGGACCTCCATGGCCAGTCAGATATACGCCTTCCATCTGCCGGGTCATATCAGCGCCTTTCTATCGTAGGGGTCAGGCCCTCAACCGTTCATTTGCAGGATCCCAGAGCGGCTGATCCTCCTGAACAACAGCACGACATTTCTGACCGTAGATTTCAACCTCTAGCTCAGTTCCCGGGACAGCCAAATCTGCGCGCACCATGCCCAGCGCGACCGAGGCACCAATGCGATACCCCCACGCACCCGATGTGGTTTCACCCACGATCTCATCACCGCTCCAGATGCAGGACATGTAAGGCGCATCGACCTCACCTGCGTCCACGATCAGAGTGACAAAGGACTTTTTAACGCCTTGCTGTTTTTCGTTCTGAATGGCTGCTTTGCCAACAAAATCCTGCGGTTTATCGAGCTTGACAAAGCGCCCCAAACCACCTTCCAGCAGAGAGTAATCCGTGCTTAGGTCGCCTTTCCACGCGCGATAGCCTTTCTCGATCCGCAGCGAATTCAACGCATACATGCCAAAGGGTTTCGCTCCAGCGGCCAGCACAGCTTCGTAGATGGCGGGCATCGCATCATTTTCAGCATGGATTTCCCAACCCAACTCACCCGCGAAAGATACACGGATCAAGAAGGCATCCTGCCCGGCCACTTTGGCGAATTGGTGGGTCAGCCACCCTCGCTGCAAATCTGCATCGGTGATGCCGGACAATACGTTCCGCGTCATCGGTCCTGTCACGATCAGTGTGTCGCGCTCGGTTGTGGTTTCCCGAACGGTCACACCTTCGGGCACCGAATTGCGGATCAAATCACCATCGTGCCATTGTGCCGTGGCAGCGGTGATTAGGACGAAATTGTTCTCAGCCAGACGGATACAGGACAGCTCGGTCAGAATGCGCCCTCTTTCATCCGAGACATAGATCAGATTCATGCGCCCTGCTTTAGGGATACCTCCGGTACAGAAGCCACGCAGCCAGTCATCCGCCCCCTCGCCTTGTATCCAGAACCGCGAGAAGCCCGGCAGATCCAGCACCCCGCAGTGATCGCGCACGGCTTCGCATTCTTCTTTGACCCGTTGCTCCCAGGGGCCCGAACGTCCCCAGGTATGGGTGGCTTCCAGTGACGTGTCATCGCCGGTTTGCGCAAACCAGTTTGCGCGTTCCCAGCCGTTGTACGCGCCCATGACACCGCCCAATTCCTTGACCTTGGCGTGCACAGGCGAGACCTTCTTGTCGCGTGCGGCAGGCCATTCGTGATGTGGGAAATGCATGGCGTATTCGTTGCCGTAAACTTCCATCCCTTTCTGATTGCAATAATCCTGATCGGTGTAGTCGGTGTAACGACGCGGATCGACGGCCCACATATCCCATTCGGTGTGACCATCGACGATCCATTCGGCCAGAACTTTGCCTGCACCACCACCTTGGGCGATACCGAAAGTGAAAGTATGAGCCTCGAACGCGTTTGTCACACCCGGCATCGGGCCAATCAACGGCAGACCATCTGGCGCATAGGGGATCGGGCCATTGATGACGCGACCAACACCCGAGGTTGCCATCAGCGGAACCCGTTCCATCGCATCGGTGACGATATCCTCGATCCGGTCCAGATCATCGTTCCACAGTTGGAAGCTGAAATCCTCGGGCATCGGGTCATCCTCGGTCATCCAGTGGCCCTTGCAATTAGGCTCATAAGGGCCGAGGTTGAAGCCATTCTTCTCTTGCCGCAGGTAGTACGAGATATCGACATCTCGCAGCAGCGGTAGCTTCTTGCCACCGTTTTCTTTCGACCACGCTTCGATTTCAGGAACTTCGTCGGTCAACAGATACTGATGGCTCATGACCATTGCCGGGACGGTTCGGCCGCCAAAGGGTTTGAACCATTCCCCTACGCGCTGCGCATAGTAACCGGCGGCGTTCACCACATAATCGCAGGCAATATCACCCTTTTCGGTATGCACGGTCCATGTGCCGTCGTCCTGCTGTGTCACACCGGTTGCCGGGCAGAATCGGATGATCTTTTGCCCCATATCCCGCGCTCCCTTGGCCAGAGCCTGAGTCAGCTGCGCCGGGTCAATGTCACCATCGGTCGGGTCATACAGAACGCCTTCAAGATCATGAGTCTCCAGGAAAGGATAGCGTTCCTTGGCCTCTTCCGGAGTCCACTTCTCCATCGGGATGCCTTGATAGCGGCCCATGGACATGGCCCGTTCGAATTCCTGCATCCGCTCCTTGCTGTGCGCCAGACGAATTGACCCAGAAACGTGGTAGTTCATCGGATAGTCGACCTCGTCCGCGAGGCGCGAATACAGTTCGGTCGAATAGCGCTGCATGTTCATGATCGCCCACGAGGTCGAAAAAGTCGGAACGTTACCCGCCGCGTGCCATGTCGAGCCTGCGGTCAGTTCGTTCTTTTCCAGCAGAACACAATCCGTCCAGCCCTTCTTGGCCAGATGATACAGCGATGAACAGCCCACAACGCCGCCGCCGATGATGACCACACGGGCCTTGGTTGGAAAATCACTCATGTGTTTGGTTCCCTATTAGTGTGCCCGCTGGGGCAGGTCGTCTTTGATGTCATAGTAATCGCCCTTGTCTGCCACAAAGATGTGCTGGGCGAGTTTCAACCCGGTCGGCTCATCCAATGAGCCCACGGAAATTGCGATCGTGTCCTCGTCATTGTGCTGCCAGAAGAGGAACGAGCCACAAGCGCGGCAAAATCCGCGCTTGGCAATGGCAGAGGCGCGATACCAGCCCAGCGTTTCGCTGGTGGTAAAGCTGAGATTGTCCTGATGCGTAACGGTCGAGGCCCACAGATGACCCGACTGTTTGCGACACTGCCCGCAATGGCAGGCATTTGGTGGCGTGAGGTCTCCGTCAACAACAAAAGCGACCGCGCCGCACAGACATGATCCGGCATGCATATCCTTACCCCCTCGCTGTCGGCGTCGAACTGGCACCCAGCAAAACGCCATAAATGATGAAAAAGGTCGCCATCACGCGGCGTACCCAGATATTGAACACCGCCCCCAACGCAGCCTTGCCCATCAGCGCCCCCAGCGAGGTGAACCCGGTATAGCTGAGCGTCGTGATGACCAGTGCCGTCGGCATGATCACCGCCATCTGCTGCCAGATGGGTACATTCGGCTGCACAAATTGCGAAAACGCCGCAAGGTATCCGGCGACGCTTTTGGGGTTGATCGTGGCAACAGCCAACGCGTGAAAGTAAACATGCCGCGCCGGACGCTCTGACGCCGGAGCGGGTTTCGCTGCGTTCATCCAACCGCGAATGCCCATCCAGATCAGAAACCCGGCCCCGATCAGCTTGGCGACAAAGAAACCTGTTGGCGACGCGGCAATCAACGCAGTGATCCCCACTGCCGAGAGGATCAGGAACGCACTTGCCTGCGTTAGAATAGCCAGTACACCCAGCATAGCTTTTGGGAATGGCAGGCTCATCCCATTTGAGATGCAATTGACCGCATTCGGCCCCGGGGTGGTCACGAACACCACCCAGAACAAAGCGAATATGGTCCAGGCCTCGAAACTCATCAGTACACCGGTGGGGCGATAACCCAGATGGCCACAGCGGGCTCATCAAAGGGGTTGGACCAAGTGTAGGGCTCGTGCTTGATCCGGAAGCTATCGCCGGGGCCGACCTGAAAGCTGCGCGAGCCGATCGTCAGTTCCAGACGGCCTGAAACCATATAGCCGACTTCCTGCGTCGGCCGGTTTGCCGGGGTCTGCATCTGCGAATGCGGCTCAAAGGTCGAATGCACCATCTCGAAATCGTCGGTCAGGTCAGGCGAAAGCAGTTCTTCGATCAACCCTTCTTCGCCAGAGCCCATCGGGCGACGGGACCCTGCCCGCACAATATACCCTTGCTCATCCACCGGCGCAGCGGAATGGGCAAACAGCATCGACATCGGCACACCCAGACATTCGGCAATCTGGCGTAGATCCGAAATCGACGGCTCGGACATGTCACGCTCGACTTGGCTGAGCCAGCCAACGGACCGATCCAATCGGTTGGCGATCTCGGTCAGAGTCAGCCCGCGCGCCTTGCGCAGTGCGCGCAGATCGGCACCGAGGGATGCGCTATGAGGGGCTTGCGAATTCAAGTTGCGCTCCGAGTCTGCGTGAAATTTTCTGTTACTTTTTCACGGTGCCTCGAATCGGTGAAATTTCCAAGCATTTTTTCACTTGGGTCTGCAAATTTAGTTGGCTATGCACGGTCCATGTGGATTGCCGTAATCTATCTTTGGGCCATTAATACCCTGACTTTGATGGCGTTTGGCTGGGATAAGCTGCGCGCGCGCCGTAGAAGGCGACGCATCCCCGAGCGGCGCTTGTTATGGTTGGCGGCACTAGGTGGCAGCTTGGCCGCGCTACTGGGGCGCTGGATCTTCGGGCACAAGACCCGCAAGCGCGGTTTCTCGGCTTGGCTATACACGATCACAGCGTTTCAGGCCGGGCTTTGCTATCTGATTATGTCCCGAGATCTTGGCGCATTTTTGCGATAGCTCGGAACCCTCTAACGCGCAAATACATCCGTTAGAATAGCACCAAGTGCGGTCGCATCATCTTTGGTAAACGCGTCGGGCTGGTCGCTGTCGATATCAAAGACAGCGATCACGTTACCATTCGCATCCCGCACCGGTAGAACCAACTCGGACCGGGTGGATGACGCACAAGCGATATGGCCGGGGAAAGCATCTACATCCGAAACCAATTGCACTTGCCCTGTACGGGCAGCCGCACCACACACACCGCGTTCAAAAGGGATTACTAGGCAGCCATGCCCCCCCTGATAAGGCCCGATCTTTAGCACTTCGGGCTCAGTTACGCGGTAAAATCCCGTCCAGTCGAATCGGTCGTCCGAGTGATGCACTTCGCATGCCACCGTAGCCATCAGTGCAACCTCGTCGGTTTCACTGTCGGTCAAGGCGGCTATGGTTTTGGCGAGTGTGTCGTAGTCGGCTTTCATGTCGGTAGACCTTGCATCCGGGGAACTGCGGGCGCTGCCGCCAATTCCCCGGAGTATTTGCAAAAAGACAAAGCGTCAAACGCGTTCTATTGCGATGGCCGTCCCTTCTCCGCCGCCGATGCAGATTGCCGCGACACCGCGCTTGAGGTTCCGCTTTTCTAACGCATTCAGCAGCGTGACCATGATCCGGGCCCCAGAAGCGCCAATCGGATGGCCAAGCGCACATGCGCCGCCATTCACGTTCACGATCTCACGCGACAAGCCCATTTCGTGCATGAAAGCCATCGGTACCACGGCGAAGGCTTCGTTAACCTCCCACAGATCGACATCATCTTTTTTCCAACCGATACGGTCCAACAATTTCTGCGCCGCCGGAACCGGAGCAGTTGTGAACAACCCCGGTGCCTGCGCGTGACTGGCGTGGCCAAGAATTCGTGCGCGCACGGTCAGGCCCTGCTGTTCTGCTGCCTTTGCCGAGGCAAGCACAAGGGCGGCTGCGCCATCCGAGATCGAAGAAGAATTGGCTGCCGTAACCGTTCCATCCTTGCGAAAGGCTGGTTTCAGAGTGGGTATCTTCTCGGGCCGCGCCGATTTTGGTTGCTCATCCGCTTCCAGCACAACCTCGCCTTTACGAGTCTGAATCTTGACCTGTGTAATTTCCTGGTCGAACGCATTATTTTCCTGCGCGGACAGCGCGTTCGAAAGCGATCGCAGGGCGTATTCGTCCTGCGCCTCGCGCGTGAACTGATAGGATTCGGCACAGTCCTCGGCAAACGTGCCCATAAGCCGACCTTTGTCATAGGCGTCTTCGAGCCCGTCCAGAAACATGTGATCGACGACCTGCCCATGTCCGATCCGGGCGCCACCGCGCATCTTGGGCAGCAGATAGGGCGCGTTAGTCATGCTCTCCATCCCGCCAGCGACCATGGTCTGAGTATGGCCCAAAGCGATCTGATCAAACGCGATCATTGCGGCCTTCATGCCTGAACCGCACATTTTGTTGAGCGTTGTGGCAGGTACATCTTCTCCCAGACCGGCGGCAAACCCAGCCTGACGCGCCGGGGCCTGTCCCTGGCCGGCAGGCAGGACGCAGCCCATCAGCACCTCATCCACGGCCCGAATGCCTGCACCCTCCAGCGCTGCGCGGATAGCAGCACCGCCGAGATCAGCAGCGGCGACGCCGTCAAACATGCCCTGAAATCCGCCCATTGGTGTACGCGCGGCACCTGCTATCACAACCTCGTTCATCCGAAATCTCCTTGAACTTTCCAGCCTATGGATACCGAATGGTAAGAATTACCGTCTAGCGTATTTCTACCATCATTTTGCATTGCCAAAGGCGGACGAACATGGGGCTCAGCAGCGAGATCACCGGCGAGACACAGATAATATCCGTTCATTGTGATCGAATTGATGCCGCGATGGCAATTCAATTCAAGGAAGATATGCGCGCGGAAACCCAAACCCATGCCAAACGGGTGGTGTTGGATTTGTCTTCTGTCGAATTCATCGACTCCAGCGGTCTGGGCGCCATTGTCGCCTCGATGAAACAATTGGAAAAAGGGCGCAGATTGGATCTGGCCGGCTTGCGCCCGATCGTTGAAAAAGTGTTCCGCCTGACCCGCATGGACACCGTGTTCAGACTGTTCAAATCGCTGGATGAGGCGATCGGCGCTGGTGCAGACTGACGATCGGCAGAGGTGAAACAGCGTGTGCTCGAATTGCAAACAAAACTGCCTGGAGGTGAGCTTTCCCGCGACACAAGTGCAGGCCAGCGCAGGGATCGCGGCGTTAAGCGCACGGCTGGCGGCGCAGGGATTGCCGGAAAGCAAAGCAGATGACGTAAGAATCGCGCTGACGGAAGCGATCAACAACGTGGTCGAACATGCCTATGCCGGGGTGGCCGCCGCTGACGTTCAAATCGATTGCTCATTATGTGCAAAGAAGCTGGTGATTCAGATCACCGATACCGGCGACCCGATGCCTGAATTGCGGATACCGAGCGGCACTCCACCATCTGTCGACACTGCTTTGCAGGACCTGCCCGAGGGCGGCTTTGGCTGGCACCTGATTCATCAACTTGCCAGCGACATACAATATGAACGCAAAAGCGGCGGGAACCTGCTCTGCTTGCGGTTCGACTTTGACGAGATGCCCTAGCAGGCATCAAATGGCCACAATAAGGCCTAGATCGAACCATTGTCGCGCCGCAAACAAAGGTCATAAGTAAGGGGTAGCTCAGATAGCTTCCCTCGGCGCCTAGCGTCACAGCCCCCACCCAGTGAGCGGCGCCGAGGACCTCCTTCCTCTGATAGCATTGGACAATTCCCAGCTGCGGCTTAGTGTCTGCGTGTTTGCAGAAGGAAAGACCCATGCGCGATTTTCACAAGACAGGCCGTTCTGAAGTTTTGGCAACCGAAGGGATGTGCGCAACGTCCCATCCGTTGGCCGCCAAAATCGCGCTGGATATTCTGCAGCAGGGCGGCAATGCCATGGACGCAGCCATTGCAGGCGCGGTGCTTCTGGGAATTTGCGAGCCGCAAATGACCGGCTTGGGCGGAGATTGCTTTGTTCTGTACAATCGCGCAGGCGAGCAGACTGTTCGCGCACTAAACGGTTCGGGTCGGGCCGCGGCAACAGCGGATGCACAGGCATTGCGGGATCGCGGTTTAAATTCGGTTCCCGAGACCAGCCCGGATGCCGTGACAATTCCCGGAGCGGTTGAGGCATTCTGCCGTCTAGCAAAAACCGAAGGTCGGCTGGGCCTGGAAGCAATTCTGCAACCCGCAATCCATTATGCCGAGTCAGGTGTTCCGGTGGCTCCACGCGTTGCCTTTGATTGGATGAACAGCGCGTCCACCCTGCAAGGCGCGGCACGTGATCATTATCTGATTGACGGCAAACCCTTGCAAACCGGGCAGGTTTTTCGCGCCCCCGGTCAGGCAGAAGTTCTTCGGCGCATTGCCCAACACGGTCAAAAGGCATTTTATTCTGGTGAGATTGCCGATGACATGCTTGCGGCCCTGTCCGATCTGGGTGGAGTACAGACTGCGCAGGATTTCGCGGCCGTGCAAAGCGATGAAACTGTGCCCGTCAGCGGAGATTATGGCGGTGTCGAACTGGTAGAGCACCCACCGAATGGTCAGGGCGCGACGGCAATCCTGTTGCTGAATATCTTGAAGCACTTCGATCTGGCCGCAATGGACCCTTGGGGGGCTGAACGCGTACATATCGAAGCCGAGGCCAGCAAACTGGCCTACGACGCACGCAATCGTTTCATCGCCGATCCCGACCACAGCACGCGGATGGCTCATTTTCTTGCACCTGAGACAGCCGCCCAACTTGCCGCGCTGATCAATCCGAAACGCGCCATGGCTGCCGCCGCTCCCTTGACCGAGTCTGTTCACAAAGACACCGTCTATATCACCGTGGTTGACCGGGATCGCATGGCCGTTTCACTTATTTATTCGATCTACCACGGGTTCGGGTCGGGCATCGCTTCGGAAAAGTTCGGCATTTTGCTGCAGAATCGGGGTGCTGGTTTCAACCTCGAACCCGGTCATCCAAATGAGCTTGCCGGTGGAAAGCGACCAATGCACACAATCATACCGGGAATGTTGCGCGCCCAAGGCCGCATCGCGATGCCCTTTGGCGTCATGGGAGGTGCCTATCAACCAACCGGACACGCTCGGCTAGTGTCAAATCTCACGGATTTCGACATAGAGCTGCAGGAAGCCATCGATGCGCCTCGGGCATTTGCAGATGGGGGTGTTCTGAAAATTGAGCGAGGCTATTCCGATGCCGTTCTGCAACAATTATCCGATATGGGGCACACTGTCCAAATACCGGAAACGTCTCTGGGTGGTGCGCAAGCCATTCGAATCTGTTCAAACGGAGTTCTGGAAGGTGCTAGCGATCCCCGTAAAGATGGTTGCGCATTAGGCTACTGACACACGCCATTATGACGGACATATTCAGTTCAACTGAAAGTGCAGCGGATAAGATCCATCCTGAAACGGGCCGAACATGTTGGGGATATCGGGATGGTCTACCGGCTCACCCGATTGGTCCTCAACCAGATTTTGTTCTGAAACATAAGCGACATAGAAGGATTGATCATTCTCAGCCAGCAAATGATAGAACGGCTGATCCTTCAGCGGGCGACTGTCTTCAGGAATGGCCTGATACCATTCTTCCGAGTTCGAGAATTCCGGATCGACATCAAAAATAACCCCTCGAAAAGGGTGTCTACGGTGTCGAACCACCTGTCCCAGGCGGTACTTGGCTTGTGTCTTTAGCATTGTTTCGGCCCCCAAAGCATTTAGTACATCTTTTCGGGCAGAAAAGCCAACCAATGCGCTGAAATTCGGGGAAACAGTCTGTGAACCTACTCCTAACAGTGTTCGAAATCGTTGCCCCGGTGTTCCTTCTGGCCGGGATCGGGTTTGCGTGGGTCAAGCTCGGCTTCGAGTATCGGCTGCAATTTGTCACGCGGTTTGCGGTGACGCTTGCAGTGCCCAGCCTGATCTTCGTAGCTTTGATGCAAACCGACATTCCTGGCGGTGAATTGACCGTTTTCACGCTCGCTGCGATTGCATCACATGTTGCTTTGGCGGTGGTTTTCTGGGTCTTTGTACGTGCCTCAGGGCTTGAGCAGCGGACCTATCTGTCACCTCTTATCTTCGGTAACACTGGGAATCTGGGCCTGCCTTTGTGCATCTTTGCCTTTGGGCAGGCTGGGTTGGGTTTCGCGGTGATCTTTTTGGCCGTAACCGCTCTGTTTTCTTTTACCTACGGTATCTATCTGGTCGCGGGACGCGGCGCCTTTGGCAAGGTTCTGCGCGAGCCGATGGTCTGGGCCACGCTGCTGGGGGCATTGTTTCTGTGGCGTGGATGGCAGACGCCACTGTTTCTAACCAACACGCTGGAACTGTTGGGCCAGATGGCGGTGCCTATGATGCTGATCACCCTTGGGGTCGCGATTGCACGCCTGACAACACAGAAGCTGCAACAGGCTATATGGTTGTCCTTGCTGAAACTCGCGGTGTGCTTCGGGTTGGGCTGGGTTCTTGCCATCAGTTTTGAACTGGGCCCTGTGGCTTTCGGAGTTTTAGTCTTGCAGATGTGTACCCCAGTCGCTGTCACCTCATACCTGCTGGCAGAGCGGTTTGAGGCGGATTCAGATGCGGTTGCGGGCATGGTCATGGTCTCGACCGTGCTATCGGTTGCCGCACTGCCTATAATTCTCGCTATTATTCTGTAACGATTGTGATTTCCTCAGAGCTCAATCTGCGCTAGAATAAAGAAAAAAGGCACGAGGCACATGAGCAGAATTCTTTTCGTACTCTTCGGGGTGCTGCTTTTGGCATCCTGTGGTGGCGGGTCCAAACAGCCACCGAGCAGACTGAATGACGCGTGCAGCATTGCGCGCGAAAAACCCGATTATATCAAGGCCTTCAAAAACACCGAGCGCAAATGGGGTGTCCCTGTTCACGTTCAGATGGCCACGATTTACCAAGAAAGCCGTTATCGCGCAGATGCGCGCACACCGCACAAATACGTGCTGGGCGTCATCCCGATGGGTCGCCAAAGCAGTGCTTACGGCTATGGTCAGGCACTTGATGGCACGTGGGAGCAGTATCAACGCGAAACCGGCAAACGCCGCGCCAAGCGTGATCGCATCCGTGATGCGTCGGATTTCATTGGCTGGTACATGAACAAAAGCTATGAGCGGAACGGGATTCATCCCACCGACGCGCGTAACCAATACCTGGCCTATCACGAAGGGCAAACCGGCTACGCGCGCGGCAGCTACAACAGCAAATCTTGGCTGTTGAACGTTGCGAACGATGTAGACGCCCGAGCGCAACTGTATCAGGCGCAGCTGGCGAACTGCCGTTACTAAACAAACCCTGTCAGGTCAGCGATCGTCTGACCTGATACGGGTTTTGCTTGAAAACACGCTAGAATCGAGATTTCCGCCTTCAGTCAACGGCCCCAGCAGTACGGTCGTTTGACTTCCAGCGTTATCGTGGATCACCCATTTGCGCAGCTCAACCGGATTGGATGTGAACATTAACTCGATCCGCCCGCTTTCCGGATTCTTGGGGTCCTGAGCCGTCACAACCGTGGCGGTACCGTCAAAATCGTGCCCAACAACCATATTGGCTTGCCCCAGATTGACATTCCGCGCCAACACCAGTGACAGCGGTGTGCGTTTCAGCGGGTACTGTTCGGGCGGCTGATTGGATTTCGGGTCAAAGATCTGCACCGTCCCTGACCGCGCCAAAACTACCGCGCTGTTGGGCGGATCATATTCGAACCGCATTTTTCCGGGCCTCTCGAGCCACAGCTTACCGGTGCTAAGCGATCCGTCATCATTCACCTGCGTGAATGTGGTCTGAACCGTCTTCATCTGGTTCAGGTAGTTAGAGATTTGCGACAGTGGCAGCTTTTCAGCCGCCCACGCGGCGGGCGCAGCCAGTGTCAGAGCAAGGGCAAAAGCAATCTGTTTCATAGGACCCAGATAGGCGTTCTGCCCTTGTTATTAAATATCTTACTGCTCGGGGACGAGGATTTCGCGTTTTCCAACGTGATTTGCCCCGGAAACAACGCCTTCGTCCTCCATCTGCTCAACAAGCCGCGCAGCTTTGTTGTAGCCAATGGCAAGTTTTCGCTGAATGTAGGACGTCGAGCATTTGCGATCTTTGATCACAATCGCCACTGCCTGGTCGTAAAGGGCGTCTTCTCCGTTCGTGTTGCCACCCGTGTTTAGGCCCAGAACAGCGTCGATATTGTCAGCCTTTTCCTCGGCCGGGCCATCGACCACGCCGCTCATGTAGGCCGGCGGACCGAACTGTTTCAAGTGGTTGACGATTTCTTCGACCTCTTCATCCGAGACAAACGGACCGTGACAACGGGTGATCTTAGCCCCGCCCGCCATATACAGCATGTCGCCCTGCCCCAGAAGTTGTTCGGCACCCATCTCGCCCAAAATGGTTCGACTGTCGACTTTCGAAGTCACCTGGAACGAAATCCGGGTCGGGAAGTTCGCCTTGATCGTCCCGGTGATCACATCAACAGAGGGGCGCTGAGTGGCCATGATCAGGTGAATGCCCGAAGCCCGCGCCATCTGCGCCAGACGCTGGATGCAGGCCTCGATCTCCTTGCCCGCGACCATCATCAGGTCGGCCATTTCGTCGACGATCACAACGATATAAGGCATTGCTTCGGGCGCGAATTCTTCGGTCTCGAACATTGGCTCGCCGGTTTCATCGTCAAAGCCGGTCTGGACCGTGCGGCTGAACATCTCGCCCTTGGACAGCGCATCTTTCACGCGGCCATTGTAGCCCGCGATATTGCGCACGCCCATTTTGGACATTTTGCGATAGCGATCCTCCATCTCGCCCACGACCCATTTCAGGGCCACAACCGCCTTTTTCGGGTCGGTCACAACGGGCGAGAGCAGGTGCGGGATACCGTCATAGACCGACAGTTCCAGCATCTTGGGGTCGATCATGATCAGGCGGCACTCATCCGGCGTTAGCTTATAAAGCAGCGACAGGATCATCGTATTGATTGCCACCGACTTACCGGAACCGGTCGTACCAGCGATCAAGAGGTGAGGCATTTTTGCCAAGTTCGCCACCACGGACTCACCACCGATATCCTTGCCCAACGCCAAGGGCAGCGCATGATTACCATCGCCGAAATCGCGACTGGCGAGGATTTCGCGCAGCACCACCATCTCACGGTTTTCATTGGGCAGTTCAATGCCAATAACCGAGCGCCCCGGTAGAGTTGAAACCCGCGCGGACAAAGCCGACATTGAGCGTGCGATATCGTCGGCCAAACCGATCACACGGCTGGCTTTTAAACCCGGTGCAGGCTCCAATTCGTACATGGTCACAACCGGACCGGGGCGGACACTTACGATCTCGCCCTTGACGCCGTAGTCATCCAGCACGTTTTCCAGCATCCGCGCATTTTCCTCGAGCGCCTCATCGCTTAGGTGATGGCGTTGGATGCTTGCAGGGTTGGACAGAAGGCCCAGCGGTGGCAGTTCGAAATCGGAATGCCGTTCCTCGAAAGAAAGTGTCGGCTGTGCTTCGGCTTGCGCCCTGCGCGAAGGTGGAGGAGTGCGTCGGACCGGTTGAGCTACTACAGGTTTACGCGGCTCAGCGACAGGAATCTTGACAGCCTGTCTCGGTTGGAGCGCGGGTTCGGGGGCATCATCAAACACGGCCTCATCATCATAGTCCGGTTCGGAAACATAGTCCTGCTGCATCCAATTATCAGCCTCGGAGTCTGCCGCCAGCGTCTCAACATCAGATCCTGCTGTCAGCGGTGGTTCGGGGGGCAAACCTGCAGAGGTCATCGGGGGTTCGGGCGGCAACTCGTCTGCCGCGCCAGAGTTCAAAATCAACGGGTCAGGTCCCCTGCCCCGCCCTTTGGTCAATGGCAAGTTGGGATCGGGTTCGGGCGTTAGCACACCAGCGGCCACTTTACGATTGCGTACAGCGGCGGAAATCTTGGACCGGATGCGATCCTCACCCGGCATGTCGTAATACCCTTCGACCGCAACGTTTTCGACCAACTCAGGCTCGGGCATTGGGTCAGGACGACGGATCAGGGAAGGCATTCGAGCCAGAAGGCCTGTCTTGGCGACAGGTTCCTGCGCTTCAATCTCAGGGTCTTCAAAGACCGGATCAGCGTAGGCCAGGTCGTCGTCAAAATCCGCCTGAACCGAAACTGCACGTTCGGCCTTGCGCTCGGCCCATTGGGCCTTCCGGTCCCGTGCTGCCCGCGCTGTCGCCGATGCCCCGCGTCCCAGCGCGTTCATCAACAGATCATAGGCCATGACCAGTCCCAACAGAAACGCCCGGAAGCCATTGCGAACGTCCGCTTTGCCGAAACCCAACACAAATACACCCAGAGCCAGCATACCGACCGCCATCGCCAGCGACATCAGCTTGACCAGGAAATGCGATGAGATCGGCAACAACGTCAAAATCGCGCCCATCACTGTATCGCCGAATAGACCGCCCAAGCCATAGCTGTGCGTCGCCCGCCATTCGGCACCCGGCACCAGAGTCGCTGCATAGACAGCCAGAACGGCGATCCAGATCGGCGCAAAAATCAGGCGGGCAATGGCACGGTCTTCACCTAAATGACCTGCAAATCGAACGCCCCAAGTGATCAGCACCAAGGCGACACCCAAGCTGCCCCAACCCACGATCATAAACAACGGCGCGGCAATCGAGGCCCCAATGCGCCCCATCCAGTTTTGCACGGGCGCATCGGTCGAAACCATCCAGTTTGGATCATCGGGCGTATAGGACCAGATCATCGCTGCAGCGGCCAACCCCAACAGGATCAAAGCGATCCCGATCAGTTCTTTGCTACGCCGTTCAATGGCGGCTTGCGTGTTGCTGTCCAGCAGCGGGTCACGGTTTCGCGCGTTATATGATGCCATTTTGCCCTCGTACCTCACGAATAGATGCAGTCGCGGAGTGTAATCAGCCCGCGCTTCATCTCTGTTTTTGGGGCCACCATCGCGACCCGGATAAATTGCTCGCCCGGGTTTTGCCCCGGATCACCTTGAGAAAGATATGCACCCGGCAGAACCCGTACGCCGGTTTCCTGCCAAAGCTTCAATGCGGTTTCTTCGCCGTTTTCGACGGGTAGCCACAGGAAGAACCCGGCCTCGGGCGGCATGTAGCCCTGTACGCCTGCGAAAACCTCATCCGCGACGGCGTATTTCTCCTGATACAGCGCGCGGTTTTCCTGCACATGCGCTTCATCCGCCCAAACCTTGGCGGCGGCGGCCTGCAGCGGGGCGGGCAAAGGGGCACCCGCATAGCTGCGCAACAGTTTGACACGGCTGATTGTTTCAGGTCCACCTGCGATCAGCCCCGACCGCAGCCCGGCCAAGTTCGACCGCTTGGACAGAGAGTTGAACAGCGTGACACGTTCGGGGTCAGCACCCAGTTCCTGCGCAACGGTCAGCGCGCCAACCGGCGCGGCGTCGCGGTAGATTTCGGAATAGCATTCATCGGCAAAGATGCGGAAATCGTACTTTTCAGCCAATTGAATCAGCTCGACCCAGTAATCGCGCGAGGCGACCGCCCCCTGAGGGTTCGCGGGTGAGCAGATATAAGCCACTGCAGTGCGGTTCAGAATCTCTTCGGGCAGGCCTGCATAGTCCGGTAGATGGCCGGTCGCAGCGGTTGCAGGTACAAAATAGGGCTGCGCGCCGACCGAAATCGAGGCGACCATGTAAACCTGATAAAACGGGTTCGGGCACAGGATGATTGGCTGCTGTCCGTTCTTCTTCTCAGGGCACAACGCCATTGCGGCATTGTACAGACCCTCGCGCGTGCCGTTCAGTGCCATCACATTGGCATCTGCATCCATCGACACACCATAGCGGCGGTTGATCCAACCCGTGATCGCTGCGCGCAATTCAGGTGAGCCTTCGTTCGGGGGATAGCCCTGAAACCCGGCGGCGTTTTCCATGATCACGTCGGTCACCCAAGATGGGAAATCATGCTTGGGCTCGCCAATGGTCATGTGAACGACTTCACCACCCGGCTGATGATGATCCAACAGGGCGCGCAGACGCGGAAATGCGTATTCCGGTAGGTTCGAAAACCGCTCGGGGAAATTCATGATACTGCCTCAATTTCGGGGTCATTTTGCGCCCCGTTTTATGGCAGATTACAGATCGACCCGGGCTTCGTCCAGACAAAGAGGTGCCGAATCAGGGGATTGTGGCATTCAGGTCAAAGCGCTTTCGGCTGCTGACCCGAGCCGTAACAAGGCCTCTTCCGACCCCGGATAGCCCAACATCATCAGCCCGCAACCGGGTGTTCCCGTGGGCAAAGTCAGTGCCGCAAGCCCCATCAGATTGCCGATCCGGGTGTTGCGGAGAGCCAAGAGATTTTCGGTAACATAGTAGTCATGATCATTCATCAACCGGTCGAGATTGGGCGGTAGGATCGGGGCCGTCGGCGCAAGCACGGCATCAAAGCCCGCAGTGGCCGCATCCCAAGCCTGTCGACAAGCGGTTAGTTTTGACCAAGCGGCCACGTAATCGGGGCCGGAATAGGCCTTGCCCATTCGGAACCGTTCAAGGATTTCGGGATACATCGCCTCGGGGTTCGCTTCTATCACATCACGCCACAAGCCGTAGGCTTCGGTTGTATAAAGCACGCCCGACAGGCTCATCGCTTCGTTCAGCTCAGGCACGTCAAGCGGAACGATCTCGGCCCCGGCCTCTTTCAGGCGCGCCAGCGCATCATCATAGGCGTTGGCTGGAGCTTCGCGCAGATCGTCCTTGGCCACGTTCTGCAAATCAGCAAAGCGGCGACCGATCAATGACGCCCCGCGCAGATCAGCCGGGGCGGTGCCCTCAAGCGCGGCAAGCATTTGTGCGGCGTCCTCAACTGATCGCGCCAGCGGCCCAACGGTATCGAATTTCAGACACAGCGGCACGACGCCCTCAAGGCTAACGCGCCCCGCCGTGGTTTTCAGCCCCACCAGATCGTTCCAGGCCGAGGGAATCCGCACCGATCCACCCGTGTCCGAGCCAACGCCGCCTGCAGCAAGCCCCCAAGCCACCGAAGCTCCTGCACCTGAAGATGAGCCGCCCGGCACTGCGTCTTCGTCATTCACGCATGGAGGCGTAGCCGTCACAGGGTTTAGACCCAAACCCGAGAACGCCAATTCGCTCATATGCGTTTTACCCAGACAGACCGTACCCATCGCGGTCGCGTTCCGCACCACCTGCGCATCGGATTCGGGCACGCGGCCTTCCAACAGGGCCGAACCGGCCTCGGTCCCTACGCCTGCCGTGTCAAACAGGTCTTTCCAGCTGATCGGGACGCCATCCAACAAAGACCGACGTAGGCCAAGCTTTGCCCGCTCTTGCGCCGCAAGGGCCTCGGCGCGGGCGCGATCGTGGGTCACCCGGGCATAGATCCGATCGCGATGTGGATGGGCGTCAATCGCGCTGAGATAAGTTTCTGTCAGTTCAACCGGATCGATCTGCCCCATTCCGATGCCACGGCCCAAATCACATGCCGTCATGGTCAGCCAGTCTTGCATCCGGTCCCCTCCCGAGTAATTCCGTGATCGGACGGTAGCGACAGGACCGCACATGGACAATCCCGAAAGGGCGCGCATACTGCAGCACATGGAACACAGATCCGATATCCTGATCGTTGGTGGTGGCCTGAACGGCCCTGCCCTTGCGCTGGCGCTGGCCCAGACCGGGCATTCAGTCGTGGTTGTTGACGCTCTGGCAGAGAAAGTGCGCAAGAATGCGGCCTTCGACGGGCGCGCTTATGCGCTGGCATTGGCGTCGCAACGTCTGCTCGACGCAATAGGCGTTTGGGAAAAGGTGGAAGAGCACGCCCAGCCGATGCTGGAGATCAAGGTAACGGATGGCCATGCCGGTGCCGGACCTTCCCCATTCTTTATGCATTTCGACCATGCCGAGATCGAAGAAGGCCCGATGGGCTTTATGGTTGAAGATCGCCACCTGCGGCGGGCTTTTCTGGAGGCCATGACCGAACAAGACGGGATTACCGAAATCAGCGGCAAAACGGTCGTGTCTCAGGACATCTCGGCAAACGGGGCAACGCTGACGCTGGATGACGGGGCCACCTTGTCCGGCAGCCTACTGGTGGGTTGCGATGGCCGCCGCAGCGGCACCGCTATGCGCGCCGGAATCAAACGAACCGGCTGGGACTATGGCCAGACCGCTCTGGTCTGCGCCATTGAACACGAGCTACCGCATCACGGTATCGCCCATCAGTTCTTCATGCCCCCCGGCCCGTTGGCGATTCTGCCGCTAACCGGGAACCGCAGTTCCATCGTCTGGAGCGAACGCACTGAGACGTCCGCGCAGATCAATACGCTGCCCGAGGCAGATTACCTACAAGTTCTGCGCCCGCGCTTTGGCGATTTCCTGGGGGATATCCGCCTGCAGGGTGACCGGTTCACATACCCGTTGAACCTGACCATCGCCAATTCCTTCATCTCGGACCGGTTGGCTTTGGTCGGAGACGCCGCCCATGGCATGCACCCCATCGCCGGGCAAGGCCTGAACGCAGGTCTGCGTGATGTCGGTGCATTGGCCGAGGTTCTGACCCTTGCGGGACGACGTGGCGAGGATATCGGATCAACGCTTGTGCTGGAGCGCTATCAAGAGTGGCGCCGGTTCGACACAGCCTCGCTTGCGATGGCGACTGATATGTTCAACAAGCTGTTTTCGAACGATAATCCCCTACTCCGCATAGGTCGGGATATTGGAATGGGTATCGTCGGATCGCTGCCCGGGCTGCGCCGAGGTTTCGTGCGCGAGGCTGCAGGTCTGACCGGAGACCTGCCGAAACTGCTGCAGGGACACCCGATCTAGTCCAGATCTCGGGCCTCATCCACTAGCATCACTGGAATACCGTTGCGGATTGGAAAGGCCAGAGCGGCGGCTTTTGACACCAGCTCTTGCCGTTCGGCATCATAGTGCAGCGTCGTGTGGGTCTGCGGACAAATCAACGCCTCAAGCATATGGCGGTCAAAGGCGTGTTCGGTATCGCTCATTGCAGTTTTTCCTCATTCGATCCGCCGCGCATGGCGAATTCAATCAATGTCACCAAGGTTTCGCGCCGGGTGCGTAAGCAAGGGGCCTCAAGCAAAGCCTGCTTTTCCTCCGGGTCAAATTCCAGCATCATGGACAGGGAATTGACCAAAAGCTCATCATCGGCATCTTTCATTGTGTCCCAATCGGTGGACAACTGACGGGACGAAAAAAACCGTTCCAACAGCCGCAGGAACCTGTTCCGATCAAAACCATCATCCACCTCGGCCTTGCCGAGATCTCGGTCAAACCCGTCCCAGGACACCGAAACCCGGCGATACGGGGTGAAACTGTCCAACTCTGATTTGACCCTGAACCGAGAGATTCCCGTCAGCGTAATCAGATACCTGCCATCTTCGGTCTCGGAAAACTGGGTGACCCGTCCAGCGCAGCCGATCTGGTGCAGCTTGGTTTCGTCGCCCTGACAGGTATTCGGTTGCACCATCCCGATCAGGCGTTCTTGCGTTTTCAGCGCGTCGTCCAGCATCTGTAGGTAGCGCGGCTCAAAAATATGCAGCGGCAGGCGAGACCGTGGCAGCAGCAGCGCTCCGGGCAAAGGGAAAACGGATACCGTTTCCGGCAAATCGGCAGGATGCATCATGTACCCGAGTTTAGTTCTGATCGGGGATTAGGCAAATATCATCGAGCTGAGCTTGCGCCGCCCGTTCAGAACAATCGGGTCATTGGGCTTGAGCGCATCGAAAATTGTGAAGAGCTGCGCCTTTGCCGCCCCATCATTCCACTCGCGATCGCGGCGGAACAATTCCAACAGTTGAGCCACTGCCTCTTCGACATCGCCATTGGCATGCAGGGCCTGCGCCAGATCGAAACGGGCTTGATGGTTGTCTGGCTCGGCCTCAACTGTTGCAGTCAACTCACCTACCGGACCAGCATCTGCAGCCTGCTTGGCCAATTCCAGTTGCGCATGGGCCGCTTCAACCTCGGGTGAAGTGGAAATCTCGGCAGGAGCGCCATTGAGGATCGCCTCAGCCTGATCCAGATCCCCCGATGCGATATGCGCGCGCACCAACCCGCCATAAGCGGCAGCGTGATTGGGGTCTTCACCCAGTATGGCGGCAAAAGTCTGTGCCGCGTCTACAGCGGCCCCCTCGGTCAACATTTCTTCGGCAGCTTGCACAGCATCATCTAGTTGACCACCCGGGCTTTCACCGCCCGCGGCTTCGATCACACGATCTATGAAGGCCTTGATCTCGGACCCTGGCAAAGCGCCCTGAAACCCGTCGATCGGTTGGCCTTTGTGAAATGCATAGACCATCGGAATCGACTGGATGCGCAGTTGTCCTGCAATCATCTGCGCTTCGTCCACGTTGATCTTGACCATCTTGACCGCACCCTTGGCAGCGGTCACGGCCTCTTCCAACGCCGGGCCCAGCGTTTTGCAGGGGCCGCACCAAGGCGCCCAGAAGTCAACGATGATCGGCGTCTCTTGTGAGGCTTCGACCACATCGGCCATGAAGGTGGCCTCGGTCCCGTCTTTAATCAGATCAGTGGCTTGGGGGCTGCCTGCGCCGTTCAGAAGGTCCATGGCTTATACTCTCTGGTTCGAACTTGCGCCCTATATGCAGTCCAATGCGGCAGAAACCAAGGGGAGAGTTCGGCGAATTTGCTTCGGTCAGACGTCAAACGTGGCAAATACCGGGGCATGATCACTGGGTTTTTCCCATCCGCGCGCGTCGCGCAGAATGCGGCTGGAATGACCCGCGTTCGAGATATCGGGCGTAGCCCAGACATGATCCAGCCTGCGTCCCTTGTCGGCGGCATCCCAATCTCGTGCCCGATAAGACCACCAGCTGTATAGCTGGCCCTCGGGAATATCCTGCCGGGTGATATCGACCCAGCCACCTGCATCCTGAGTCTCGGCCAGCGTTTCAACCTCGATCGGCGTATGTGAAACCACCTTCAGCAACTGCTTGTGCGACCAGACATCATCTTCGCGGGGCGCAATATTCAGATCGCCTACCAGAATGGACTTTTTCGGCTTTTCCGCACGGAACCAATCGCGCATGTCAGCGAGGTAATCCAGCTTTTGGCCAAACTTCTCGTTCACTTCGCGATCCGGCACGTCGCCCCCAGCGGGGACATAGAAATTATGAATGGTCACGCCATTCTCCAACCGCCCCGCAATGTGTCGCGCATGACCCAGACCCGCGAAATCCTTATCCCCTACTTCCTTAAGCGGAAGGCGCGACAGTATGGCGACGCCGTTATACCCCTTCTGGCCCCGCGCAATCATATGC
This sequence comes from Ruegeria sp. I3, assembly GCF_056532525.1. NCBI lineage: Bacteria > Pseudomonadati > Pseudomonadota > Alphaproteobacteria > Rhodobacterales > Roseobacteraceae > Ruegeria > Ruegeria sp. I3. The sequence goes on from NZ_JBQFNI010000003.1 coordinate 52,107, forward strand.
GTATAGCCCAGCTCGGCGAACCCTTCGGTCGGGATTTTGTCGACCGGCGATTTGCATTCCTGTAGACACAGCACATCCGGTGCCTCTTCCTGCAGCAATTTCAGAACGATAGGCTCGCGCAGGCGGACCGAATTGATGTTCCATGTGGCAAGGGTGAAGGGCATATCCGGGGGTTCCTTTGTCGAAGTTGCCGCAGGTTAGCGCGGCGCCAAGCGAGGTGCCATCGAAAAACAAAGCAATGTTGCCTGACCCGGCGGTTACGGAAACTTGCAAAGTTTCCGGTCCGATTTCATTGAATGAAATCGGATGCCCGGTGCCGATATCGCCCTGCACGATACAGTTGCACCCTACGAAAAAAGCCGGGCCATCAGGCCCGGCAGTCCAACAGGGAGGTGCATGTCATAACCCGGACATGCGCGGGTTGGGAGTAATCTAAAGATGCCTACAGAGTATCACTTTGATCCAAGTCAATCCACCATTAGTCAAGCAACAAGGCGATATCCGCCCGATTCTGTGACCAAAAGGCGTGCATTCGACGGGTCGGGTTCAATCTTCTGACGCAGACGATAGATATGGGTTTCAAGGGTGTGTGTTGTAACGCCCGCGTTGTAACCCCAGACTTCGTGCAACAAAACATCACGTGCAACGACGCCGTCAGTTGATCGATAGAGGAACTTGAGAATGTTGGTCTCTTTCTCGGTCAGGCGGATCTTGCGATCATCTTCGGTCATCAGCATCTTCATGGCCGGTTTGAAGGTGTAGGGCCCCAGAACAAAGACCGCATCCTCGGATTGTTCATGCTGGCGCAGTTGGGCCCGAATCCGGGCCAGAAGAACCGGAAATTTAAAAGGCTTGCTGACATAATCATTAGCGCCAGCATCAAGGCCCAGGATCGTGTCAGCATCGCTGTCGTGCCCAGTCAGCATCAGCACCGGGCTTTTGACGCCCTGCTTGCGCATCAGGCGACACAGCTCACGGCCATCGGTATCCGGCAGGCCGACATCCAGAATCACCAGATCGTAAATTGCTTCGCGCGCGCGCTCCATTGCCGACGCGCCATCGGACGCCTCGAACACGTCAAAGTCTTCGGTCATGACAAGTTGCTCGCTGAGCGCCTCGCGCAGGTCTTCGTCGTCATCCACCAGCAGGATTTTCTTGAGCTGAGCCATGTACGGTCCTCCTAAGCCTTTTCCATCACTTGCGTATGAAGAATGCAATCAGCAAGATTTGCTGCAATCGTCTCACGCCCTCGTGTCTGACGCCGAGGAAATGTTTCACATTTTCCAGTGATCGGGGTAGGACAGGGTCTGATCGTTTCAAGGTAAACTGCATGAGTCTCACTCCCGACATCACCGAATTGCTGGCACGGGCGCGGGCTGACCTGCGTATGGGTGTTCCCGTTGTTCTGACCGACGAACTGGGATTTGGAGTACTCGCATTTGCCACCGAGACCCTGAGCCCGCAAAGGTTGGCCGATTTGCGCGGCTTGGGCGGGGATCCCGTTGTCGCCATAACGGTTCGGCGCGCTGAAACACTTAAAGCGCGCGCATATGACGGCGATCTTGCTCGCGTCATGATCCCGGCGGATGCTGGGCTGAGCTGGGTGCAGGCGGTGGCCGACCCGTCCGATGATCTAAACGCCCCGATGAAAGGCCCGCTGATGACCGAACGGCAAGGCAGCGCAAATCTGCACCGGATCGCTATTGCGCTGGCCAAGTCGGCGCACTTGCTTCCGGCCGCGGTCGTCGCCCCAATTCAAGACGGGCGCGAATTTGCGGCAGATCATGGTCTGACCTGCATTGACCATGCCCGGGCCGCGCCACATCTGACAGATCGCAGTGCTCTGCATCCTGTCGTCGCCGCACGCCTGCCAATGGAAGTGTCGGAGGCCGGGCGCCTGCATGTATTCCGCCCCGAAGATGGTGGAGAGGAACACTATGCGGTTGAAATCGGTCGCCCCGACCGCGACAAGCCCGTCCTCGCGCGGCTGCATTCGGCCTGTTTCACAGGCGATCTCATGGGCAGCCTGAAATGTGACTGTGGCCCGCAACTGCGCGGGGCCTTGGCCCAGATGGGGGACGAGGGTGCGGGTGTCCTGCTTTATCTGAATCAGGAAGGGCGTGGGATCGGGCTCGCCAACAAAATGCGCGCCTATTTTCTTCAGGATCAGGGATTTGACACTGTCGAGGCTAACCACCGGCTTGGATTCGAAGACGATGAACGGGATTTCAGGCTCGGCTCGGATATCCTGAAATCGCTGGGCTTCAATTCGGTCCGTCTACTGACCAACAACCCTGCAAAAATCGCGATGATGGAACGCACAGGTATCGCCGTCACCGAACGGGTTCCGTTGAAAGTAGGTGAAACAGATTTCAACCGCGCGTATCTGGCGACCAAAGCGGCAAAGTCAGGCCACCTGCTGTGACACCAAGCGATCTGGTTTTGACACCGCGTGGCGTTCGGTATCTCGGGCACCTGTTCCCCTGCGCTATAGGCAAAGGGGGCTTGAGCCCAACCAAGCAGGAAGGTGATGGGGCAACACCATCAGGTGTGCATCACATTGTGGGTATGCTCTATCGCGCAGACCGAATGCCACGACCGGCGCATTGGGCACGACCGATCGGACCCCGCGATTTATGGTCTGATGACATAGAGGACGATGCGTATAACCATTTGGTGCACGCGCCTCATGATTTCAGTCACGAAAAACTGCGTCGCCCAGATCCGCTTTATGACCTGATCCTGATAACCGATTGGAACTATCCCAATTCAGAACCCGGTCGGGGATCAGCCATCTTCCTGCATCAATGGCGACGTCCACGGTTTCCAACCGAAGGTTGCATCGCGTTCAGGCGCGATCACCTACGTTGGATTGCCCAGCAAATCACGCCGGGCACACGGCTGATCATTCCTGAGGCTTGACCCGCGCCCCGAAGATGGCAGACCCGACACGGACATGTGTGGCACCCAGGGCGATCGCGGATTCGAAATCACTGCTCATTCCCATCGACAAACCCTCCAGCCCATTCCGCTCTGCAATTTTTGCCAAGAGCGCGAAGTGCAGCGCGGGTTCTTCTTCAACCGGTGGAATGCACATCAATCCTCGGACGGGCAGGTCCATGCCGCGGCATTCTGCAATGAACGCATCAGCATCTTGTGGGAGAGTACCGGCCTTCTGATCCTCTTCGCCTGTGTTGATCTGTATAAAAAGATCGGGGCACTTACCCATTTCTTGTGCCAATCGCGCCAATGTTTTGGCGAGCTTTGGTCGATCAACTGAATGGATGGCATTGCAAAGCTCGATCGCCTGACGTGCCTTGTTTGTTTGCAAAGGACCGATCAGATGCAGATCAATGTCCGGAAAACTCTCGCGAAATGCAGGCCATTTGCCAGCAGCCTCCTGCACACGGTTTTCTCCGAAACACCGCTGGCCCTGCTTCAACACGGCTTCGACCCGGTCGTTAGGTTGCACCTTGGAAACCGCGATTAATTGCACCGAGCCTTCGGCGCGTCCTGCCGCAGATTCAGCTTTGGCTATTCGATCGGTGATTTCTTGCAGCGACATGGGTCCCTCATTCTGCGTTTGCAGCAGCAAAACACCATGTGGCGGCAAAAGAAAAGGGCAGGTCCGAAGACCTGCCCTTGAACCTTGTGGTTCAGATCAACTTAGAAGTTGAACTGAGCACCAAAGTCGGCACGCAGCTGGCTGTCGCCGTCGCCACGCTTCTGGTTGCCGATACCACCGCGCAGCGATGCACCGCCACCCAGGTCGTAGATGGCACCGATGCCGTACTGCTGCAGATCGTCGTCTGCCGAACCGTCACCGTAAGCGAAGGTCAGAGTGGTTGCCGCGCCCAGGTTGTAGGCTGCCGACAGACCGTATGCGGTGCCGTTGCGGTCATCGTTTGCAACGTCATCGTCTGCGACGAACAGAGTACCGGAGAAGTCACCGAATTCTGCACCCAGGGTCAGAACGGTCAGGCTCTGCTTGTCGGCATCGCCCAGACCGCTGGTCTGACCGTAGGCCAGAGCGGCAGTCACGTTACCGAAGGTGTAGGTCGCGCTGATGTCCCAGCGGTCTGCATCATCAGTGTCCGCACCCGCAACAGCTTCGTCAGCAAATGTGCGCTGGTCATACGACGCGCCGAAGGCGAAGTCGCCAACTGCGTACTGGAAGAACACAGCGTTTGCGCCCGAACCGGTCGACGAGTACGCCAGGAAGTCATAGTCGACGCCCGAGTACTGACCAATGAAGCTTTCCAGGCCAGGCTCGTTACCGTAGTAGTTTGCCAAGTTGTCGAACGAACCGGCTACGTTACCGGCGTCAACACGCAGACCACCGAAGATGACCGAGAAGCGTGCGCCGTTCAGGCCAGCGGAGTTTGCTTCGCCGTTGCCGGCATCTTCGTCTGCCTGCAGTCGAACACGGCCTTCAAAGCGAACGCCACCGTCAGTTTCAACGATTCCGTCGATGTTCAGACGGAAGCGCGAGACCAGGATGGTTTCGTCGGTTTCTACGCCGGTCGCTTCACCACCACCAATTGCGTCAACGGTACCTGTACGGTCTTCCAGGTATCCCAGACCAAAGCGGCCGTAACCGCTGAACTTTACTTCGGCCGCTGCAACACTTGCGGTTGCAATCAGTGCGGTCGTTGCGAAGAGAACTTTTTTCATCTTGTTTCCCTCGGTTTCAAAGATTTTCTACTCGACACATGCAAAGCACGCGTCTCAGCACGGACACCGTTTCGCTTTTTTTGCCCCCGTTGCGCAAGCTTGGCATAAACGCAAAGACGTCATTCGGCCCAAATTGGTGCAAGGATGCCACAGTCGAATTCAACGGATCGTGCGGTTCGCGCGAGTCGATCATAAAAGAATAGGGTTGTTGCTGTACGGGTCCTTGTCTAGGAGTATCACTCGACAGAGCAAAACAAGTGACACGGGACCTTCCAACGATGCGCCGTATTACGATTCCAGGTTTGATCATGGTAACGGCTGCCTTATCAGCCTGCGGAGGGCCACCGCCTGGCGATGCAAGTGTGTTGACCGCTGATGGCAGCTCGACAGAGGAACGCGAACTGAATGACCCGAATCGTTCGACGATCTGGGACGTATTTGGCCCGAACACCTCAGAGCAGGTCACTCAGGTAAATCGCTATCTATGGGCCGCATCGCTGGATGTACTGAATTTCTTGCCGATCCAAGAGGTCGATCCGTTTACCGGAGTGATCGTAACGGGTTATGGCACACCGCCCGGCGGCGGGCGTTCCTATCGCGCGACAGTTCACATCAGTGATCCCGCTTTGGAAGCGCGTTCTTTGTCCGTAGCTCTTCAGACCAGTGGCGGTTCTCCGGTCAGCGCTGCAACGTCGCGCGCCGTCGAAGATGCGATCCTGTCTCGCGCGCGTCAGCTACGCATTGCGGACAACAAGTTCTAGAAACCCGACAAAAATCACACTATTACCACGCCGGGTTCCTACCCGGCGTTTTCATTCACGAAGGACCGCATGATGTCGCGCTACTCGGCCAACGAAATCGAAGCAAAATGGCAGGAGGCCTGGGACAAGGCCGGAATCTTCACCGCCAATCATAAGGCGGACAAGCCGAAATACTATGTGCTTGAGATGTTCCCCTACCCGTCTGGCCGTATCCACATGGGGCATGTACGCAACTACACGATGGGTGACGTGATCGCCCGCCACAAGCTCGCAACCGGTCATAACGTGCTGCACCCGATGGGCTGGGACGCGTTCGGGATGCCTGCGGAAAACGCCGCAATGGCCAGTGGTGGCCACCCCAAAGATTGGACCTACGGAAATATCGCCGACATGCGCGGACAGATGAAGCCGCTGGGCCTGTCGATCGACTGGTCTCGTGAATTCGCCACCTGTGATCCGGAATACTACGGCCAGCAGCAGGCTTTGTTCCTGGATATGCTCGAGGCCGGTCTGGTCTATCGCAAGAACGCCGTGGTGAACTGGGACCCGGTCGATATGACCGTTTTGGCCAATGAACAGGTAGAAAACGGCCGTGGCTGGCGTTCAGGCGCCTTGGTTGAGCGTCGCGAGTTGACTCAGTGGTTTTTCAAGATTTCCGATTATTCCGAGGAACTGCTCGACGCGCTGGATACGCTGGATAACTGGCCCGCCAAGGTACGCCTGATGCAAGAGAACTGGATCGGCAAGTCCCGTGGCCTGCAATTCGGGTTCGAACGCACCGATGGAGGTGAGCCGATCACCGTCTACACGACGCGGCCCGATACGCTGATGGGCGCGTCGTTTGTTGGCATCTCGCCCGATCATCCGATTGCCAAGCAGCTTGAGGCAGAAAACCCGAAAGTCGCTGAATTCGTTGCCGAATGCCGCAAGGGCGGCACCACCGAAGAGGCGATCGAAACCGCCGAAAAGCTGGGTTATGACACCGGCATACGTGTTAAACATCCACTCGACCCCAGCTGGGAGCTGCCGGTCTGGATCGCCAACTTTATCCTGATGGACTATGGCACCGGCGCCATCTTTGCCTGCCCAGCTCATGATCAACGCGACCTCGATTTCTGTCGCAAATACGGCCTGCCTGTGGTCGATACATTCTTTGCACTGGATGATGACACTCCAGTCGACAAAATCGCGTTTGTTCCACCGAAAACCGAAAAAGTCCGCTGGGTGAATCATTTTGCGGGTCTCACCGAGGCAACGGGTGACGAGGCCATCAATGCCACCGTTGATTTCGCCGAAAAGGCCGGTTGGGGTGAAGGTGTTACCAAATACCGCCTGCGCGATTGGGGGCTCAGCCGCCAACGCTATTGGGGCTGCCCGATTCCTGTTGTGCATTGTGATCAATGCGGCACGGTCTCCGAGAAGAAAGATAATCTGCCGATCGAGCTGCCTTATGATGATGGCAACGGCAAACCCATAGATTTTTCGATCCCCGGCAACCCGCTGGACCGCCACCCCAGCTGGCGCGACACCCCTTGCCCTTCCTGCGGCGCTCCAGCCAAGCGGGAAACTGACACGATGGACACGTTTGTCGATTCGTCGTGGTACTTCGCCCGTTTCACCGCCCCGCGCGCTGAAACACCCACCGATCTTGCCGAAGCCGAGTATTGGATGAATGTCGACCAATATATCGGTGGGATCGAGCATGCGATTCTGCACCTGCTCTATTCGCGCTTCTTCGCGCGGGCGATGAACATCACTGGTCATTTGCCAAAGAAAGCGATTGAGCCGTTCAACGCGCTGTTCACTCAAGGCATGGTGACTCATGAAATTTATCAGACACGCGACGCCAACGGTCGCCCGGTCTATCACCTGCCCGAAGACGTGACCGACGGCAAGCTGACCGACGGCACCGAGGTTGAAATCATCCCCTCAGCCAAAATGTCCAAGTCGAAAAAGAACGTCGTCGATCCGGTCAGCATCATCTCGGCCTTTGGTGCGGATACTGCGCGCTGGTTTGTTCTATCCGACTCCCCACCTGAGCGCGACGTGGAATGGACCGCGTCGGGCGCCGAAGCCGCGTTCAAACATCTCAGCCGCGTGCACCGCATCGCCGCAGAAATCGCAGAATCGGACTTGCCGGCCACAGCAGATGACGAAACGCTGCTACGTGAGATGCACAAAGCCATTCATGACGTATCGGGCGGGGTCGAATCCTTTGGCTTTAACGCATCTATCGCAAAGCTTTATGCATTCACCAACACGCTTGCCAAATCCAAAGCGGGCTCTGCAGTCAAGCGCGAGGCAGCCAAGACACTAGCGCAGCTGATGTCGCCGATGACGCCACACTTGTCCGAAGAACTTTGGCAGATGCTGGGCGGCGAAGGCCTGGTTGCAACCGCGCCTTGGCCCATCGCGGATGAGACCATGCTGATCGATGACACCATAACCCTGCCGATTCAGATCAACGGCAAGCGTCGGGCCGAAATCAGCGTAGCCAAAGATCTGGATAAAGCAGAGGTTGAAAAAATCGCCCTCAGCACCGAAGCTGTGCAAAAGGCGCTGGATGGCGCTGCACCGAAGAAAGTGATCGTTGTTCCGGGCCGGATCGTTAATGTCGTCGTTTGATCGTAGAACCCTGTTATTGATGCCGCTGGCGCTCGCCGCTTGCGGGTTCGAGCCGGTTTATGCGCCCGGAGGATCAGGCTCGGCCTTGGATGGCAAGGTTGAGGTGTCTGCACCAAATACGGTCGAAAGCTTTCTGCTGGTCCAAAACCTGGAACGTAAATTAGGTCGAAGCGCGACCTCGGGCAACGAATACAAGCTGGATGTAGGGGTATCGACGGTCACCCGCAGGGCCTCGATTACCACAGCGAATGAAACCAATCGCTATACGATCGACGGGAATGCGACTTACGCGCTGAAATCCAATGCGACCGGGCAAATCATCGCCTCGGGCAACGTTACCGAGTTTGTCGGTTATTCTGCTGCAGGCTCGACCGTGTCTACACTGGCAGATGAACGCGACGCGACCGAGCGCTTGATGGTGATTCTGGCCGATCAGATCGTAAATCGCCTTTACGCCACACCGGGCCTGTCCACATGAAGTTGAGCCCGCGCGAGGCTGAAGGCTATTTTGCCAAGCCGGACGCGGACAAAGCCGGATTGCTGATCTACGGGGCGGACGCGATGCGCGTTGCGTTGAAGCGTCAACAGGTGCTGGCGGCTTTGCTGGGACCTGGCGCCGAAGAGGAAATGCGCCTGACCCGCATTCCCGGAAGCGATCTACGCAGCGATCCGGCCCTGTTGCTGGACGCGGTCAAGGCTGTCGGATTTTTCCCCGGTCCCCGCGCGGTGTTTGTTGAAGACGCCACCGATGTCGCAGCGCCTGCGATTCTCACAGCCCTTGAAGACTGGGATCATGGCGATGCACAGATCATCGTGACGGCCGGGCAGCTCAAACCCAGCTCGAAAATCCGCAAAGCATTCGAAGCGAACCCTGCCGCATACGCTGTTGGCATCTACGATGACCCGCCCTCGCGCGCCGAGGTGGAGCGCATTCTGGCGCAAGCCGGATTGAAGAATATTCCGCGCGATTCGATGTCGGCGCTTAGCGAACTTGCAATGACGCTCAGCCCTGGTGATTTCACTCAAACAGTTGAGAAACTGTCGCTTTACAAACGCGGTGACGCCGGTGAACTGACGATTGAAGATATTGAAGCCTGTGCGCCGCGGTCGACCGAGGCGGCGCTGGATGATGTATTGAACGTCGTTGCCGAGGGCCGGGCACAGGAAATCGGCCCCCTTATCCGACGCCTTCAGGCGCAGGGCACCAACGGGGTCACCTTGTGTATTGGGGCGACGCGGCATTTCCGAACGCTCTATGCCTGCGCATCCGACCCTGGAGGCGCGGCGCAGGGAATCGGCAAGCTGCGCCCTCCGGTCTATGGCAAACGACGTGACCGGATCCTGAGGCAGGCTCAGGGATGGGGGGCGCCCAAGCTGCAGACCGCTTTAACCGTCCTTACAGATACGGACCTATCCTTGCGCTCGGCAGGTCAAACCGCACCTGCGATGGCACTGGTAGAGCGTGCCATGATCCGTCTAGCGATGCTGGCCCGATCGGGTTAAGGCCTAGCGCGCCAACCACTTTGCCGCCGACTGACCGGCCCAACGTCCCGTCGCCAGACAGGCGGTCAGAAGATAACCACCGGTCGGGGCTTCCCAATCCAGCATCTCGCCCGCGCAAAAAACGCCCGGACACGCTGTCAGCATCAAACCGCTGTCCACGGCACCCGATGCTACCCCGCCAGCGGTTGAGATCGCCTCATCCATCGGGCGTAGCCCAGCATACCTGATGGGCAGGTTTTTCAGCGCACCGATCCATTGCGTTTGCTTCAATGCGCGGCCCTTAGTCATTTCGTGGAACAAAGCGATCTTTTGCGGAGACAGACGCAGACCATTCTTCAACCAATGCGAAAGCGTTGCCTTTGATTTCTTCGCGTCCAATCGCGCCTGCATCCCTTCAGCCGTCACATCCGGGACGAGATCCACAAACAGTGGCGTCCCCGCCCGCAGCGCAGGGGTCAGGGCATACATACCACCACCTTCCAAGCCTTTTGCGGAAATAGTGGCCTCACCACGGCTATCCAGATCGCCCGCCATCCACCGCACCGACTTGAGCGCCGCGCCAAAATGTGGCTGCATATAGGGGCTCCAATCGACTGACAGAGCGGCGTTAGCCGGTGCAAACGGTGTTAGATCAACTCCGCTGTCTGCAAGCCATTGGGCCCAAGCCCCATCCGAACCCAACCGCGCCCAGCTGGCACCCCCTAATGCCAAAACCGTCGCGTCGGGCGAGCAAAACTGCATGCCATCTGGCGTCTCAAAAGCCAACGCGCCACCTTGCCATCCCTGCCAGCGCCAGCGCGTCCTGGTCTGAACACCGGCCTGATCCAATCTGGCCAGCCAAGCCCGCAGCAAGGGTGAGGCCTTCATGACTTTCGGAAACACGCGCCCGGTAGAGCCCGTGAACATCTCTTGCCCAAGATCACCGGCCCAAGCCTTCACCGCCTGTGCGTCAAATGCTTGTATCATCGGATGCAACCAATCCTTTGCATCCCCGTATGCGCCCATAAGCATGTCAAAAGGCTCATCCTTGGTCAGGTTCAGGCCGGACTTCCCCGCCATCAGGAATTTACGCGCGACAGACGGCTTGGCTTCGGCCACTACAACCTCGTGCCCGGCGGCGGCAAGCTGTTCGGCGGCCATTAGCCCCGCTGGTCCTGCCCCGATAACCATGGATTGCGCCATTGTGTCCCTCTTGCCCTGTACACGCATCAGCGCGAAGTTAGGTCATGGCAAATTCCGATCCGATCTGCCCGCTCTGCAACCGTCCGATCCCCGAAGGTGGTGGAAGCCTGCACCATCTGATCCCAAAGCTTAAGGGAGGCAAGGGCGGGCCCACCGTTTTATTGCATCAGATATGCCACAAAGAGATCCACGCGACACTGACCGAGGCCGAACTGGCGCGTGACTTTCACACTGTCGATGCACTGCGCAAACATCCGAGGCTTGAGAAGTTCCTGAATTGGGTGCGCAAACGCCCTCCGGGGTTTCGCTCAAAAGTGCCGGGCAAACGACGCGGGCGATGATCAGGCAGGAAGCCAGGGATCACCGAATGCATCCTTTTTCGGGTCGGTCAGCCCTTCAACCTCGATCCCAAGATAATCCGGCACCGGAGCAAACCGGGCATTTGGGATGTGTTGGTATTCCAACGTGGTATAAGTACGCTTCCACAGCCATTCGCGATTCTCAACCGCCCAGAGATCGGGGTTGGGAGGCTCCTCTGCGGTGAACGCATAGAAATGCAGATCGAACCCGTGAGGTTCGACATCCTGCAGAGACAGCAATGACAGTCCCATGGATCGGCAAAACGCATCTTCGGCGGCAATATCGCCGGTTCGCAAAGTGATCTGGCCGATACGGGCCTTCGCGAAGGGGGCGTTCGCGCTGGCGGCATTTTCGGGCCGGTTGCCCTCGAAATCCTGCTGCAGCAGTTCAATGGCAAACCCTTCGGGGTCGTTCAGATGGCACATATAGCCGATATCCAGAAACTGCCGCGGCGCGCTGACCGGGATACCCTTCTGGCGCAGGTGTTCTGCGGCAAGATCAACATCCGGCAACGTGATCCCGATCTTCCAATACCGCTGCCCCGGATCATGGCGGTAGCCCCCGCCGCCCGGCATCAGCAACAGATCGGCATCCTGACCGGAATATCCAAGACGACGATTGGCGCCTTCAACCCTGACAGACATGCCAAGCGCATCACGATAAAACGCCGCCAACGCATCCGGGTCCGCCACCCGCAATCGGAGCGCGGCCAACCTCATGGGCACAATCCGGCTATGCCCGCAGCAACCGACGGATCTGCGGACAGGCTGTCGGCTGCAAGTTCTTGTGCAGTTGGTATCAAATGTTCGGGCTCAACCACCCGATCAACCAGCCCAAAGCTATAAGCTTCTTCTGCAGAAATCTTCTGTCCCGCCATCAGTATGAGTCGGGTTCTGGCCGGACCGATCAACTCTGCCATCCGCTTGGGATCCGAGGGCTGCGGCAAGAATCCCAGCTTCATGACCGGGTAAAAGAACTTGGCCGAGGGCACTGCGATACGCAGGTCACAGGCCAGCACCATACCGTTGGCTCCACCGGCCAAAGTGCCGTTGAGCGCGGCCACCGTCAGACAGGGCAAGGCGGCAATGGCACCCGACAACCTCTCCCAAAGATCGGAGGTCGCAAGGCCCGCCCGCGCTTCTTCAAGATCGGCGCCCGCACTGAAGACCCGGCCCGCCCCCGTCAGGATCAACGCACGTGCCTCGGTTGCCGCCTCTGCGATGCGAACCAGTTCGCCTAGCATCGCCGAGGTCAGCGCATTGGCCTTGTCCGGATTGTTCAACGTGACGGTCCACAGCCCATCATCTTGTGTCAGTTCGATCACGTCAGCCCGACCCTTTTGCGGATGTCTTCGTTGCGCAGCGATATCTCGGTCCCCAAGAACTCATCCGCATCTGCCGAGCACATCCACATCAACGCCCGCGCGGGCCAGTCTGCGGGGATGTGATCGTCCCAATCCAGTTGGCTAACAGGATTGATGCCGCTGGCCTTGATGACCCGCTGCATGTCGGTGGCCACGGTGCCCGGGGACAGACCCATTGCGCGAATACCGTGATGCGCCTCTTCCAGATGCAGGCATTCGGTCAGCATCTTGGCCCCGGCTTTTGATGCGCAATAGTGGCTCCAGGCTTCGACCGGGTTCGACGCGGCACCGGACGAGACCGTCAGAACGGTCCCGCCGCCTGCTGCCCGCATAATGGGCAGGACGGCACGCATTCCGTAAAAGACACCTTTCAGGTTGATGTCGATAGCTTGGCTCCAGGCCCGGGTGTCGGCATTCGAAAGATGAAAGATCGGATCAATGACGCCCGCGTTCCCGATTAGCACATCCAGCTTGCCGAACCGGTCGATGCAATCGGCAACTGTCTGTTCGACCTGGGAAAAATCGCTGACGTCGCAGGCCAGCGCCATGGCATTTTCACCCAATGCCGCAGCCAGAGCGTCAATCTGATCGCGGCTGCGTGCGACCAAGGCCACATTGGCCCCAGCTGCGGCAAAAACGCGCCCGGCTTCCGCTCCGATGCCTCGGCTTGCCCCTGTGATCAGTACCGTTTTCCCTTGCATATGCATCGTTTAAATCCCTGCATTTGAAATTGTCTTAACTCGTACCCTGCAAATGGGGAATTGGTCCACCCCTTCCCCCTTGACGCTGGCCGCTACAGGCACGACCATGCCGGCAAATTGATCAAGAAGGGTTCTCTTATGACTGTTTTCCTTCGCCGTAGCTGCGGTGCAGCTTTGGCCTATGCTGTTGCAACCAACGGCGCGTTTGCAGATGTTACCGCCAATGATGTCTGGGCCGATTGGCAGGCTTATCTGGGCGGCATGGGCTATGACGTCACTGGCGATCAGAGCGTTTCCGGCAACGTCACCACCATCGCGAACATGACGATGGCCATGGCCATTCCGGACACCGAAGGCACCTTCGACATGGTCATCCCCGAGATGACGTTGACCGAAAATGGCGACGGTACAGTCAATATCGGCTTTCCTGCCAGCTTCCCGATGACAATTTCGGGTGAAGCCGAGGGCGAGACATTTTCGGCTGATCTGATGTACGCTCACGACGCCTTGGAAATGGTCGTTTCGGGTACCCCCGAAAACATGACATATGACTATACGGCGAACAGCCTGACTCTGTCGATGGACTCGATGGAGTTTGATGGCGAAACCGTATCCAGCGACATGTTTGCCTTGAACGTTCAGATGAACGAAATCGCAGGCACATCGCAGATGCAGATCGGCGAGATGCGCGATATCGCGCAGCAGTTCACGGCCAGCAGCCTGTCCTATGATGTGGCCTTCAACGAGCCCGAAAGTGAAGACACGGGCCGGATCAGCGGTAAATTAGATGGTTTGAAATTTGATGGCGATACAATCATTCCACCCGGTATGGATGTCGCCAACATTGAAGACATCTACAAGGCCGGGTTCGCCGCTTCAGGTACATTCACATACGCCTCGGGCAGCACCGAAATGGCAGGCACTGCCGAGGGTGAGCCATTCTCGCTCAGCAGCAGTTCCGAAGGAGGCAGCTTTACCGGCAGCATCGATGCACAGCGCCTTGTCTACGATCTTGCGCAGAACAGCACCAAACTAGCCGTCACTACGTCGGATCTGCCTTTTCCAATCGAAATCGCGATGGCAAATGCAGGGCTGAAATTCGAGCTTCCGGTGCAGGCCTCGGAAGAAATCCAGCCATTTGGATTTGGCATGAACCTGACGGATTTCACCATGTCCGACGTGTTGTGGAGCATGTTCGACCCTGCTAGTGCGCTGCCGCGCGATCCGGCGACCATCGCGATGGATGCAACCGGCACCGCCAAAGTTTTGGTCGATTTCATGGACCCGGAAGCCGTCGAAGAGCTTGAGACATCTGATATCGTTCCGGGCGAACTGCATTCGCTGAAGATCAACAAGCTTCTCGTATCATTGGTCGGAGCCCAATTGAGCGGTGATGGCGACTTTGCGTTCGACAACTCCAACACGGAAGAGTTTGATGGCCTGCCTGCCCCGTCGGGTGTCGCCAACTTGAAACTTGTTGGGGCCAACGCTCTGCTGGACAAGCTGATCGGCATGGGCTTTGTGTCGGAAAACGACGCGCTGGGCGCGCGTATGATGATGGGTCTGATGGCTGTTCCGGGCGAAGAACCGGACACGTTGAACTCGAAAATCGAGTTTACCGAGGATGGACAGATTCTGGCCAACGGTCAGCGTATCAAGTGACAAACAAATCGGGAAAGGCCGCGGCGCTGGCCTTTCCCGCCCGAGGCACATAAAGCCAGTGGGCTGCAGGCCTTGCGGGACAGGCTATCCGAGGCTAGGTCCAGAACAACAAGACCGGAGGCCTCATGACGCGAACACCTCAAACAATCAGTGAAGAGCTGCTGAATGCAGCCCGCAAGGCAGGCGCCGAGGCAGCGGATGCCATAGTAATTGATGGCTCATCCGTTTCTGTGGAAGTACGTAGTGGCGCATTGGAACATGCCGAACGCTCGGAGGCGACCGATCTAGGGCTGCGGGTCTTCCTTGGTAAACAGCAGGCAATCGTATCCAGTTCGGATAGTCGCCCCGATACGCTTACCGCGATGGCCGAGCGCGCCGTGGCCATGGCACGGGAAGCGCCGGAAGATCCGTTCACCGGCTTGGCCGCGCCTGACCAATTGGTCGCCAACTGTAATATCGACGCGCTGGAGCTGTTTGACCCAGCCCCTGAACCCAGCGCTGAAGCTCTGATGCAGGATGCGCTGGCGGCAGAGGCAGCAGCGCTGGACGTTACGGGAGTCTCACAGGTGTCAGACGCTGCGGCCGCCTATGGTACCCACCGGGTCCATCTTGCCGCGACAAACGGCTTTTCGGGTGGCTACATGCGCAGCAGCCGTTCAACCTCATGCGTCGCCATTTCCGGCGAAGGGACGGGAATGGAGCGTGACTATGACGGTGACAGCCGGACTTTTCAGTCTGACCTGCGCAGCCCCGCCGAGATTGGTCGCACGGCTGGTGAACGTGCGGTTCAGATCGTGGGAGCACGCAAGCCCCAGACCGGCAGTTTTCCGGTGGTGTTCGACGAACGGATTTCATCATCCCTGATCGGCCATCTGCTGGCCGCCAGCAATGGCGCGGCGATAGCCCGCGGGGCCTCATGGCTGAAGGAAAGCCTTGGGCAACAGGTTCTACCGGCACATTTGTCTTTGATTGAAGACCCGTATCGCCCGCGCATTTCGGGCTCGCGCCCGTTCGATGCCGAAGGGCTGGCAACACGGCGCAGGGCGATCGTTGAAGATGGCGTTCTGACCGGTTGGACGTTAGACCTGTCCAGCGCCCGCAAATTGGGAATGACCTCGACCGGCAACGCAGCGCGCGGCGTATCCGGGCCGCCGTCGCCTAGCAACTGGAACCTGAGCCTGACGCAAGGCGAGAAGACCCGCGCCGAGTTGTTGCGCGACATGGGTACCGGGCTTTTGGTCACTTCGATGATCGGATCGACCATCAATCCGAATACCGGCGACTATTCACGCGGCGCTTCGGGATTTTGGGTTGAGAACGGCGAGATCACCCATCCCGTCAACGAGTGTACCATCGCTGGCAATCTTCGCGACATGCTGATGCGAATCATTCCGGCAAACGATGCGCGGCCTTACCTATCGCGCGTTGTACCCTCGCTGTTGATCGAAGGGATGACACTTGCCGGCAACTGACCTGCCCCTGCTGATCGACGCTGCGCTTGAGGCCGGAAAGATCGCCACGCGCTATTCGGGTCCTGATGCCCAGCGCTGGGATAAACCCGAAGGCGCAGGCCCGGTGACCGAGGCCGATCTGGCCGTCAACGCGATGCTCGAACGTGATCTGCAGGCGGCCCGACCGGATTATGGCTGGCTGAGTGAAGAGACCGAGGATTCCCCCGACCGTCTGACGTGTGATCGGGTCTTCGTCATCGATCCCATCGACGGCACCCGCAGTTTTGCCGAGGGGTCACGCACATGGGCCCATTCGCTGGCCGTAACCGAGAACGGTGAGGTCACGGCAGCCGTCATCTACCTGCCCTTACGTGATCTGCTGTATGCGGCTGCAAAAAGGCAAGGTGCAACGTTGAATGGCACTGCCATCCAAGTGTCAGGGCAAGCGCACCTGCCCGAAGCCGAGATTTTGGCGGCAAAACCCAATCTAGATCCGCGCCACTGGCAATCCGGTGCTGCACCTGACTTTCGCCGTGTATACCGCCCGTCTCTGGCCTATCGGA
This sequence comes from Ruegeria sp. I3, assembly GCF_056532525.1. NCBI lineage: Bacteria > Pseudomonadati > Pseudomonadota > Alphaproteobacteria > Rhodobacterales > Roseobacteraceae > Ruegeria > Ruegeria sp. I3. The sequence goes on from NZ_JBQFNI010000003.1 coordinate 68,952, forward strand.
TGGCGCTGGTTGCGCAGGGACGGTTTGACGGGATGCTGACGTTGCGACCCAGTTGGGAATGGGATATCGCCGCCGGAGATCTGATCCTGCGCGAGGCAGGCGGGCTCTGTACTGATCGTTTGGGGCAACCTCTGCGCTTCAACAATACCCACCCGCGCCTGAACGGCGTGGTGGCGGCAGGTTCAGCGGTGCATTCGGACCTTCAGACCCGACTTAACCCGAATGGGGCCGGAATTCCGGCATGAGCAAGCCGCGATCTCTGAGCCTTGCGGCCTATCGAGTCCTGTCCTGGGGCGTCCCGCAAAGCACGGGTCACCCCGAGATTGCGCGCCCGGAAGGTGAACTTCTGTGGGTCCATGTCAGTACACCCGATCGGTTGCGGGCCGTCGACAATATTTGCCGTCGGCTGCTGTCTGTGCGACCAGAACTTTCGCTGTTGCTGACCGCCCCACCCGATGTTGATCTGAAGGACTGGGAAGATTGCGATACCCCGATCACAATGCTGCCCGCCGAGCATACCGGCGCGGCGCGCACGTTCTTGGATCACTGGCGCCCTGATATGGGGCTGTGGTTTGGCGGTGGGCTGATGCCCAATGTCATAACACGCGCACAGGAGCGGGGCATTCCGCTAATTTTGCTTGAGGCTGTGGTGGACGTGAAAACCGCAAGGGGTGGACGTTGGCTACCTGATATCACGCGATACACGCTGGATTGCTTTACAGCGATACTTGCGCCCAATGATGACAGCGCACGCCAAATCCGACGCCTGGGAGTGAACTCGGCAAAAATCTCGGTCGCGCCACCACTTCATATCAGCCCCAACCCAGAGCCCTGGCCCGAAGATGAATTGATCGAGACCACTCACACAATGGCCGGGCGCCCAGTTTGGCTGGCCGCATGGGTTCAGGACAAGGAATTCATCTCGGTTCTGACGGCCCATCGTCAGGCCTTGCGGATGCTGCCACGTCTGGCTTTGGTCCTGCATGTGGCGGATATGTCCGAGGCATCGCCCTTGTTTAAACGCCTCGAAGCGATGGACCTTCGATGCGCCAACTGGGATGAAGGCCATCCAATCGAAGACACCACACAAGTGATTCTAACAGCCGAGCCCGAGGATCTGGGCCTTTGGCATCGTGTATCCGCAGTTACCTTCATGGGAAGTTCACTGGAACGCGGGGCGCGGGGGCACGACCCTCTGACCGCAGTCGCCTTGGGATCTGCGGTAATCCATGGGCCTCATGTCAGCAAGCATCGCAGTCTCTATGACAGATTGGGGCAGGCAAAAGCCGCGTTGAAGATACGAACCGCAACAGAGTTGGGCGATGGCGTTGTCGAATTGTTGGCACCTGACCGCACAGCAGACATGGCATTGGCTGGATGGCGGATTGTCACCGAAGGGGCTCCACAGGCGGATCAACTGATCGATATGGTACAGGATACACTGGACCGGCGAGGGCGTGACGATGCGGGCACCTGACTTCTGGAACTCAGCCCCTGATCAGTTGGATCTGCGCGCCAGGCTGTTGGCGCCGCTTGGTCGCCTCTATGCCGCTGCAACCGCCCGTCGCCTGGCGAGCAGGCAAGGCATCTCGCCGGGCGTACCGGTTATCTGCGTTGGCAACCTGAATGCCGGTGGCACAGGGAAGACACCGACGGTGATCTGGGTTTTAGAATATTTGAGGGATACCTGGCATCAACCTCATGTTGTGACCAAAGGCCATGGTGGCTCGCTGGAAGGCCCGGTGCAGGTCGACCCGCGCAAACACACAGCGGCTCAGGTCGGGGACGAACCCTTGTTGCTCGCCGCGTTTGCCGAGGTCTGGGTCGCCAAAGATCGTGCAGCAGGCGCGCAGGCAGCCGCAGCGGCAGGGGCGACCGCGATCGTGCTGGACGACGGTTTTCAGAACCCCGCAGTTGCCAAGGATTTTTCCATCATCGTGGTGGATGCGCAGCGCGGATTTGGCAATGGCCTTTGCCTTCCTGCTGGTCCACTGCGAGAGCCTGTGGCCGTTGGATTGAAACGTGCCGATCTCGTGTTGTCGCTTGGGGACGCCGCAGCGCAGTCAACATTTTCAGAAAGATGGGAACCTGCCCTGACGGTCCCACACGCCACCGGCGAGGTGTGTCCGCTCCAAACCGGAATGGACTGGAACAATACACCCGTTCTGGCCTTTGCGGGCATAGGCTATCCGGACAAGTTCTTTGGAACTCTGCGACAGCAAGGCGCTAAACTGCTGCGGGCCGAGGCACTGGATGATCACCAACCGCTGACTTCAGCGCTGATGACGCGGCTTGAGAACGAGGCCAAAGCACTGGGCGCGCAACTGGTGACAACCGAGAAAGACGCCGTGCGCCTGCCCGCCACTTTCCGCAGCAAAGTTCTGACCCTACCGGTTCGGTTGCAAATCAATCAGGATGACAAAGTCAAAGAGTTGTTGGCGAAGGCCGCGCCTTCACCTTAGGCAGATGGCCAGCCCAAAACAGGCTGACCATTCAGGATTTAGCTGCCAAGCTCGGCTTCGATCAGCGTCTTGAAGTCGTCATACGGCTGATTTTCAACCTTCTTCCCATTCACGACGAAAGTAGGCGTCGCCTGAATTCCATCGCGTTCGGCATTTTCCTGATACCAGGCCACCAGTGTCTGCGCGCGGGTACCGTCCTGCAGGCAAGCCTCAAGCTGATCATTGTCTATGCCAGCGAGACGCCCGATCTTGCGCAGTTCATCAACGATCTCGGCAGGACCTCCGGCCCGAGTCCATTCCGACTGGCCTTCATACAGCAGGTCGGTGATGCCAAAGAACTTTTCAGGTCCTGCACAGCGCGCGACCATCGAGGCCCACAGGCCATAGCGGTCGAAATACACCTCACGGTAAGTGAACTTTACCTTGCCGGTATCGATGAAGTCCTTTTTGAGCTGCTTGTACGCGCCCTGATGGAAATTCGCGCAATGCGGGCAGGTGTACGATGCATATTCGATGATCTCGACTGGCGCGTCTTCGGCCCCCTGCACCATCTCGACGATGGTCGAGGTGTCCAAATCCGCCTCTTGCGCCTCAGCAGCACCAACAAGCGGGTTCGAAGGGATCGTGTTACTCGACGTTGTCAGCCAATAGCCGCCAGCGGCCACGGCGACAGCCGCACATATTACGGTTGCAATCCGGCTCATTCATCAGCCCTTTCTTAGCGTTTCTGTCTGGATAAAACGTTGCGGCCCAAACGTTCAAGGGCCGCGCGCAAATCTTCATCATCAATCGCGCGCGACACATTGTCGGCCTCAGCTGCGATTTCTGGTGAAACAACCGGTTTCGTCTGTTTCGGTTTGTGATCGAAACTCGCCTGCCCCTCAGCAAATCCGGTAGGCGCGGTCTGGGTGATACGCACCCGATTGATCGCGTTGTAACCATAGACCGCATTCACTTTGTCGCGCAGCTGTTCTTTCTGCATCTCCAGCATTGGCGCCTGCGGCCCGGTGGTCAGCACCGTCAGTGTCGCGCCAAAGCCACCCTTGGCGTATCCCACATTCACCGGCCGGGCGATCGACGCGATGTCCTGGCCCACAATCTCGGCCCAATGGATCAAAAGGCGCGAGACGGCAAATCCCCGGCTTTCCCCGGCCTGCCTGATCCGGTCGTTCAGCAAAGTGGCGGTGCGCTTGAACCCGCGGGTCGAGGAACGTCTGCGTTGCATCTGGTTTCCAACTCCTGCGCCGCTATTGTAATAGGCTGATAACCGGACGCCAGTGAAACCCGACAGAGAGTTACATAAAACTTGCGTGACTGCACCAAATCTGACCTGAGCAATACGCTGCTGGATTGGTACGACCGCTACGCACGTGAAATGCCGTGGCGTATCGGCCCGGCAGCGCGTGCCGCAGGCGTAGCACCAGACCCCTACCGCGTCTGGCTATCCGAAGTGATGCTGCAACAAACGACCGTTGCCGCTGTTCGCGACTATTTTGTTCGTTTCACCACGCGCTGGCCAACCGTCGAAGCCCTTGCCAATGCGCAAGATGATCAGGTCATGGGGGAATGGGCTGGCCTGGGCTATTACGCCCGCGCCCGCAACCTTCTGAAATGCGCGCGGGTGGTTGCGTCCGCGCATGACGGGCAGTTTCCCAACAATTACGATGCACTACTGGAACTGCCGGGCGTTGGCCCCTACACGGCGGCGGCCATCGCAGCCATCGCATTTGATCGACCAGAAACTGTCCTGGACGGCAATGTCGAACGGGTCATGGCAAGGCTCTATGATATTCACGAACCCCTGCCCGCCTCAAAACCCCTGTTAAAGAAAAAAGCCGCGGCATTGACCCCGCAGCACCGGCCCGGAGATTACGCGCAGGCTGTCATGGATTTGGGTGCAACGATCTGTACTCCAAAATCTCCGACCTGCGGTATTTGCCCCCTGCATGCGGCTTGTCTGGCGCGGAAGGCGAGGACGCAGGTGGAACTGCCGCAAAAAACGCCCAAGAAGCCCAAACCCACCCGGCTGGGCCACATCTACATCGCCCAACGCGGAGATGGTGCCCTGCTGTTGGAACGCCGCCCCGATAAGGGTCTGCTGGGCGGAATGTTGGGCTGGCCCGGCTCGGACTGGTCCGAAACACCGCTGGAAAGCCCTCCGTTCCCGGCGCGATGGCACGAAATCCCCGGTGAAGTGAGACACACCTTCACCCACTTTCACCTGATCCTGCGTATTTGGACAACCGAATTGCCAGACGGTTGCGATCCGAACGGTCTGACTGTCATGGACAAACACCAATTCAGGCCCAGCGACCTGCCCACGGTTATGCGCAAGGCTTTTGACCTCTGGCGCGGCCAATAGACTGCTGGGCAAAGCCCAGTGCGCGGTCTACGGTGCCGCCAACGTTTCGGAGCCTCAACATGATCGCATCTGACACCCTGTCCCGCTGGCAATCCGCCCTTCCCTTTTGGGTCTCATATCTCCTGATCCCACTGATCTGGATGACCACCACGGCAGGCGGATGGTGGGTCCTGCTGGTACCGCTTTCGACATGGTGGGTCTTTGCGGTGCTTGACCGGCTGACCGGCCTAAACCTTGAAAACGCCGACCCGGATACGCCAGATACGGGGCTGCAATGGTATATCTGGCTGACCAAAGCCTGGGCGCCTGTGCAATTCCTCACGCTCTATGGGCTGATCTGGTACACTACCCGAGCCGTAGATATGAGCTCGGTCGAAAAAATCGGCGTGTTCTTCGGCATGGGCGTCCTTTCCGGAACGATCGGGATCAACTACAGCCACGAGCTGATGCATCAGAAAGGCAAACTGGAACGCTGGCTGGGCGATTTCCTGTTGTCGATGGTCCTTTATTCCCATTTCCGGTCCGAGCACCTGCTGGTTCACCACCGCTACGTCGGAACTCCGCGTGATCCGGTAACCGCTCGCTACAACGAAGGTTTCCACCGGTTCTATCCGCGCGTTCTGCGCCAAAGCCTCATCTCAGCCTTTCGCGCCGAGCGGGAAAAACTGGCCCGCAAAGACCGCCCGTGGACCGACCCGGCAAACCCGTTCTGGCGCTATTGGAGCCTGCAAGGAGCCATACTGCTGCTAGCATTTCTGATCGGCGGATGGGCAGGGCTAGGCCTGTTTTTGGTACAGGCCGGCACCGCGATCTGGCAGCTTGAACTCGTCAACTATGTCGAACATTACGGGCTGACGCGCAAATATCTGGGCGATGGCAAGTACGAGCATGTGCACCCGCGCCATTCCTGGAACGCGTCACAAAAGGCTTCAAACTGGCTGTTGATCAACCTGCAACGCCACTCGGACCACCACTACAAGCCAAACCGCCGCTTTCCACTGCTGCAACACCATTCGCAGGATGCAGCGCCGCAACTGCCTCATGGATATCCGGTCATGACCCTTGCCGCGATGATTCCGCCCTTGTGGCGGCGTATCATGAATCCGAGGGTCCGCGCATGGCGGCGTCAATACTATCCCGAAATCACCAACTGGAAGCCTTACAACAAAGCGCACAACCCTGCCCCTCGCACCTGACTGCAGCGCGCTGCCCGGCCCAACGGGAAGGATCGCATCTTTGATGCGCTGCTGACAGGCGGGAGCCCTGGTTGCTACAGCACCCAGACATCCATCGGGGCTGTAACACCGCGAACAGGCTGGTCCGAGTGCTGTGCAAACCCGGTCATCATGTCTTGCGCATTTGGCGTCTCGCTTAGGGCCTGAGACCGCAATGCATCACTGACAATGATGCGCGCTTGAAAATCGCGCGTCAGGGCCTCTAGCTTCGCGGCAACATTCACCGCATCGCCGATCACTGCAAATTCCAGCCGGTTTGCACCGATATCCCCCAGTACGACCGAGCCATAATGAACCCCGACCCCGATCCGAATCTCTGGCTCACCCGCGCGCTTGCGCTCCAAATTCCAACGGTCGATCATCTCGACCATGGACCGCGCGCATGCCAGCGCATTGCTTGCATCCAGTTCTCCGGGTACGGGGGTTCCAAACGTGGCCATCAGCCCATCGCCCAAGTATTTGTCGAGTGTTCCGTGATGGCGAAACACCTCGGTCTCCATTCGGGCGTGGAAACCACGCAAAACTTCAATAACCTCATATGGATCACGGCCAGCCGAAAACTTGGTGAAGCCAACGATGTCGATAAATAGAACCGCGATATCCTCTTTGCGGACCTGCTTCAGAGGTTCGTCGTTCTGGCTCAGCTCATCCACCACATTCGGCGAAAAGTATCGAGACAGATTAGCACGTTCACGTTCAAGCCCAGCATTGGACATCAGCAAGCGATTGAGGCGGCGCATCGACACCCCAAGCGTCACTGCGACCATGACAAAAACGATCACCTGCTGGATACGTAAGGTTGGCATGAAACTGTTGGGATCCATGAACTCGGCCACATCCGGGTAGCCTGACAAAGCCTCGGCCACACGCTCGCTAATCCCGGGGATCGGGGTGGCGACCCACCAAGCGATCACCCATCCAGCCGTCCACATCATCGCCGTCCACGAACCGATCGCAATGACAGTGCGCCAGGAATAGGCAAGCGTCCCTGCTGCCAGGATAATGAAGAAATACTGAAAATTGTCGAACCGATACTGCATCGCCAGTGGTCGCACATCGTCGCTGAACGGGTTGGGCACAATCATCCCCAGCGTCATGATCAGCAGATCAACGAAGATCAAAAGCAACTCGGTCCGGGATTGCCCCACACGACCCGCGCGTTGGATCAGCCAACCATTGGCGCAGATCAGAAGCAGGATGAAATGGTACCATAGGACCTCCCACTGGGGATTCAGATAGATTAGCAACAGCCCGGTCAACGCCATCGCGATCCAGCGTGCACGAACAGCCAGTTCAAGCCCCTCTCGCTTGTGTCGTTCCAGTGCTGCCTCGGTATATTTGTTGTCCAGATCGAAGTTGTCCGGTTGCGTAACAAAGAACCGGCTAAGGCGGGATTGACTGGCGGTGGTCTCGGTCATTGCCTTTATCTCCCAAAAGGGCTGTCAGGGGCTGCCCTATGCAATCATCTCACAGGCAAAAACAAAAGACCCCGCCGGTAACGGCGGGGCAAGGCGTAGTGCCTTGTGTCAGGCCACAGGCACCGGCGGTATTCAGTTATGCAATTCGGCCCTGATCTGCTGACGCAACACGTCGATGGGCACGGTTTTGCCATCGCGTTTGAAGCACCAATAGGTCCAGCCGTTACAAGACGGTGCATTTTCCAGATGCGCGCCAACCTGATGGATTGAACCTTTGACGTTCTGCCCTACCAGAGTCCCGTCGGCGCGGACCTTGGCTTTATGGCGTTGGTTCATCGAATACAGTTCCTCACCCGGGCGCAGCATGCCGCGTTCGACCAATTGGCCGAAGGGCACGCGCGGCTCAGCGCGCTTGCTGGCGCTGACTTCCAACGCTTCGCGGTCAAACTTACGGACCTTTGAGATACGCTTTTCAGCCACCTTGCGATAACTTTCTTCGCGCTCGATCCCAATGAACTCACGCCCCAGCATTTTCGCTACAGCACCTGTGGTGCCCGTGCCAAAGAACGGATCCAGCACCACGTCACCGGGATTGGTCGAGCCAATCAGGACACGATGCAGCAGTGATTCCGGTTTCTGTGTCGGATGCGCTTTGTCGCCGTTTTCGTCCTTGAGCCGTTCATGCCCGGTGCAGATCGGCAGTACCCAATCGCTGCGCATCTGCACGCCTTCGTTCAGCGCTTTCAGTGCTTCGTAGTTGAAAGTGTACTTGGCCCCCTCACGCTTGGACGCCCAGATCATTGTCTCATGTGCGTTGGTAAATCGCTTGCCACGGAAGTTTGGCATCGGGTTGGACTTACGCCACACAACGTCGTTCAGAATCCAATAGCCCGCATCCTGCAGGGCGGAACCCACGCGGAAAATGTTGTGATAAGACCCAATCACCCAGATCGCACCATTGGGCTTCAGCAGACGATGCGCAGCCTTCAACCATTCCCGCGTGAACTGGTCATAAGCCCCAAAGCTGCTGAACTGATCCCAGTGATCATCGACCGCATCGACCTGAGAATTATCGGGCCGGTGCAATTGACCTTTCAACTGCAAATTATACGGGGGGTCCGCAAAAATCAGGTCAACCGACGCCTCGGGCAGACTGTTCATCGCCTCGATGCAGTCACCGGATAGAATCGTGTTTAAAGGGAGCGCGGCTGCGCCCTTTGTCTTGATTGTGGTCATATCACTGCCTCAGTTCCACGGCGCTTTTGCGCTCATTTGGTTGAGACAAGGATGAGTCAAAGATGATTCGCCGTCAATTTCTTTTTTGAATCAGCGACTTACGATTTACTCTTGATACAAGATATTGTGGACCGGTTTGAACGAACGTCTATGGTGTGGGGTCACGCCAAGATTTTGCAACGCCTCGCGGTGCTGTTTTGTCGGATATCCGGCATTCGCCTCCCACCCATAGCCGGGATGCTGTTGCGCCAAATCCACCATCAGCTGATCACGCCAGATTTTTGCAATGATCGACGCTGCCGAAATCGACACCGACCGTGCGTCGCCCTTCACCACCGCCTGCGAAGGCAATTTCATACCGCGCGGGATCATGTTGCCATCAATCAGCAAGAAATCCGGAGCCGGGTCCAGCGCAGCTACCGCGCGTACCATCGCCAGATGCGAGGCGCGCAGGATGTTGTGCTGATCGATCTCTGCAACCGTGGCTTCGGCCACCGCGACCTCTGCCCGGTCGCGCAATATCTCATCCAAACCGCCGCGACGCTTGGCCGTCAGTTTTTTTGAATCGTTCAACCCAGCGGGAATGTCATCCGGGTTCAAAATAACCGCTGCGGCTACAACCGGGCCAGCCAGCGGACCGCGCCCAACCTCATCCACCCCGGCAATTCGGACATATCCGCGTGCCAGCAAAGCCCGTTCGAGTTCATAATCAGGTGTCGTCATACCCTTGGCAAATCGCGTTTCGTAGCGCTTCGCAAGAAAAAAGAGAGGGCAGCTTGCGCCACCCTCTCCCGCGCGGCGCTTCTATGGCGCCACTCCTGCTCGAAACCTGTTACTGGTAAACGACGCGGTATCCTTTCTGGCGCAGGCAGGCGGGTTCGTATGCCCGTTTTACCTTTTTACCATTCCAGAAACCAACCTTGCATTGGTGTGGCAGGCTATCGGCATGTTTATAGTACTTCTTCAGGCAATTCGGCCCAAGCAGCGGACGCTTGTTCGAATAGGCATTGAACGTGCGCAGGCAACGCTGCGGTAGGTCATACCGCGCCACCCGCTTTGGCAATGGGCGTACAGCATGTTTTTTCTTGGCCTTCTTCGCCTTCTTCGCCTTGGCTTCAGCCTGCTTGTGACGCTTGCGGCGCTCTGTCTCTTCGTCGCGCTTTTTCTCCTGATGATAGTGGTTGACCGCAGCACCAATGAGCGCGATCGCAGCCAATCCGCCGAGAATATCTCGGGTATCTGCCGCCCGTGCCTGCGACGCTGAGATCCCCGTAATGGCGACGGCGGTTGCTATGATCAGAGCGATAAATTTCCGGTGCATGATGCGTGTCCTTTCGGATAATGGGCAGGCCGGTTACCGACCGCGGAATTGATAACCTGACACTGCGACCACCCCGTTCAGACAAGCAATAACGGCATACTGTTATTCAATATCAGCACCACAAACCCCCTGAGGTTATTGAATATCCACCCAACCCATGCGCAGGATGCAGCCCATGAAACAGATCCTCTCTTCTCTGGCTCTGACGGCCCTGATATCGGTTGGGTCGCAAGCCATCGCGGCAGATTGCTATGCCGACTACAAGGCCAAGCAGGACAATCCCTTACGCCTGCACTATGGCGTCATGCAGGTCTCAAGCTGCGATAAAGGCTCGGCCCAGAAAGAAGTCGCCAAGCGGCTGAAATCAAACGGCTGGACCCTGCTGAACGTGATGACCGTTTTCGAGGCGGGTGGATTGGATCAAAGGAAGGCCAATGCCGGAAAATACTATCTCCGTTACTGAGGCGCGTCGTTCGGGGGTTCGGCTGGTTGGTCTGGGGATTGCGGCAATCGTCGCGATCCTGGTGACTGCAGCGGTTTTCCTGTTCTGGACGCTACCGGACGCAAATGCCTTCAACGCGCGGGTTGAACGGCTATTTGTCGAGGCTGACCTGACCTCGCAATCGGAAATCCGTCTGCTCGAGATTCTGGCGCAATCGGGCACCGCCTTTGCCGATACGCTATCCAGCTATCGAATGGTCATCTTCGTGCTGTTGGTCTTTGCCAGCGCCATGCTGATCACCGCGCTTGTTTTTCTGGTCATGCTGGTTCTGCTGAACCGCCGCATGGCCCAGATTGAGCGGACGGGGATCCAGGTAACATCCCTGCTGATCAGCCGTGAAGAGAATACCGTTTATCTCAACAACATGGATTTTAAGTTGACCCCCGCCGCGATGGAAACGCTTTCGGTTCTGGCTGAATCCCGGCTGGATGACGAGGTCCTGTCGGGTGCCCAGATCGAAGCGATGATCTCGGGCAGAAACGCTGCAGATTGCGATGAGGCCGCCGGGGCAACCCGGATCAAACGCCTGCGCGACGCCTTGGGAAATCAGATGGTCAGTGAGCTGCTGGTGAAGAACATCGCCAAGAAGGGCTATATGCTATCGATTGAGAAAGACGTTATTCAAATGGTCTGAGGATGCCATTGCGGTAAAATCTACGTGCGCATCTTGGAATTCTCGCCCTCAAGACCCATGATATAAGGGCTTGGCCAAGGGAGGTTGCAGATGAACGTCCATGCCACACCGAATGTCAAAGGCTATGGGATATCAGTTGAGCCGCTGCAGGGACGGATCGCGATCTACCGTGGTGATATACTGCTGGCCGAAAGCCACAACGCCAAAGTGATGTACGAAACGCGGCTACCTCCCGCGATCTATGTTCCGCGCGAAGACCTGTGCGTCGAACTCAGCCCTGAGACCGAATTGCAGACGTTCTGCCCCTTCAAGGGTACCGCAACCTATCACGACATTAGCCTACCGGAAGAGCGCCTTACGAACTCGATTTGGGCTTATGAAGACGCCTTCCCTGAAAGCGCGGCCATTCAGGGCCATATTGGATTCATGCCGGATACCGCGACGCGGATCGACCTCGGCGACAACCAACTGCGTCAACCCGACGATGGCAATATCAGCGGCCCCCTGATCGATTGGCTGATGCGCGGTGCGTCCGAAATTAACACTCCTGATGCCTTTACAAAAACGCTGGCCGAGAAAATGCTGGAACATGGCATCGCTATTCAACGCCTAAGCATTCTGGTCTGGTCGCTGCATCCGCTGATCGCAGGCAAACACTATATCTGGGAGAAAGACTCGGCTGAGATTTCGACCCACACTCCGACCTATGAAATTCATGATCACCCTGCCTTTACCAATAGCCCTCTGCGTCACGTTTCAAACGGGTTGGGTGGAGTCCGCCAGCGCCTGAACAACGACAATCCGCATAACAGCTTTCCGATCATCGAAGACCTGCGCGCAAAAGGGGCCACCGATTACGTTGCCATGCCACTGCCTTTCTCGGATGGGCGGACGAATGTCCTGACCCTGACTTGCGATCATCCCGATGGGTTCACGACCGAGAACCTGGGTCTGGTTTTTGAATGCTCTACTGTCATCGCGCGGTTCTACGAGGTCTTCATGCAGCGCGAAAACGCGCAGGTTCTGCTGGAAACCTATGTAGGCAAGCGCAGCGGTGCGCGCGTTCTGGGGGGCGAGATTCGCCGCGGTGATGGCGATGACATAGATGCGGCGATCATGTTTTGCGATCTTCGAAATTCAACCGCATTGGAAGAAAAACTGGGGCGTGATGACTATATTGAGCTACTGAATGCGTTTTTTGAGACAGTTTCAGGGATCGTGCACGACCATGACGGAGAAGTTCTGAAATTCATCGGCGACGCTGTTCTTGCCGTCTTCCCGGCGGGTGACGATGCCGCCAAAGCCCGATCCAGCGCGCAGCTTTCGGCAACTGAGATCGTCGAAAAACTGGGTGAATTGCGCAGTGACGGAAGTGATCATGATTTCGACTGCTCGATTGGTGTCGCCTATGGCCGCGTCACCTATGGCAATGTGGGCTCACGCGAACGGTTGGACTTTACCGTGATCGGTCAGGCCGCCAATGTCGCTGCCAGATTGGGCGAATATGGCAAAACCGTCGGACATAGAATTGTTGTCTCGCAAGATATCGAACCTGTTTGCAAACAGGCGATCCCTTTAGGGGCGATCAAGCTGCACAACGTCTCGCAACCGATCAAATCATTTGCCCTGCAAACCTCAGCCGATGCCTGATTTGACAGTTTACTTCGCAAGAGTTGAACCTCAAATTGTGCCACTCACTATCTCGGATCGGTCAACCTATGGCCTTGCGCGAGAAACCGTACACACCGTGTCTGGTTGACATCAATGGTTCAAAAACCACCGCCCAGCAGGATCAGAGCCGTCTGCGCAGGTGAGATCGTCTGTTGGATTTGATTGATCTGATTGCGGGCCAGATACGTGTCGGTCAGCTTTTCGATTGCCTCACTTTCAGTGAACTGCGCCAGATCGGATGAACCCGTAATGCGCTGCAATCGATCTTTAAAAACCTCAAGCTGCTTGTCGATATCCAGTTGCGCAAATGCTGATGGCAGGCCCAATGCAGTTTCCATCATACTGCGCAAGGGGGGCAGCCCCATCAGATCAAACCACCGTCTGTCCTCACTGCCACTTTGCGCGGCAAGATCGCGTAATGCATGCTGGGTATATAACGCGATACGCATCGATTCATCTGCTTCACCAATCGAGATTTCAAACCGAGCAATCAAGTTGTCGTTGGCGATCTTTTCCATGGCACGGACCGAACCTATCTTGCGCACATCGCCGGGACCAAGTCCAAAGGCGTTGGCAAAATCTCGGTACCTGCCGTCGGCCAGCCTGTTCGCAAGTGCATCGTCGGCCTGCGTTCCATCCGACAAGATTTTTTGGATAAAATACCGATTGTCGAGATCACCTTCCAAGCCAAACGCACCCAATGCCACCTGCAACAACCGTCGGTCCGAAACCAGATCCTCGGCCGTCTGGACCTTGCCGATATTGTCTAGAAAATACCTTGAGTCCCGTTCGTTGATCCCCGAGGTGGAATAGCTTTGAAGCTGCGCATCATAAGTACGCTGCAAAAAGCGCCAGCCAACCAGCCCACCTGATGGTATGACCGGCTGAAAGGTCACTGCTGATATGCCATCAGACGTTCTTCGCGCGGCAACAGTGAACGCAAAGCCTTCAAACACTTATAATATTGCTCTGCCACTAACGCTTCAGTTGCGTTGGCCAGGACCCGGCGACTGTCGGCATCCGTGAAAACCTGGCTCAGCTCTTCCACGCGCCGCAGAAGTTGCTGGCGCGCCTGCTCAGGTTCGGTATCGCCTGACAGAACCAACTGCGCGGCATAGCAGACACGGCGTACCGGCGTGTTGACCTCTTCCGGGTGAATGGCATCGCGCAGGCGCAGGACATTTGCCTGAGGTGTCATGATCGAAAACCGACTGCGTCGATCCCCGTTTTCGATTACAACACCATTGATCAGAACCCGTTCCTTTGGGGCAAGTTTCAGGACCAGACCCCCCATCAGTTGCCCCTCATATGACGTAGCCCGCGCAACACGGCCATGTTGATCTCAAGCAGCGGCTCAACGGTCGCCTTGTTCGCCAGCACCTGGCTGCTGTGTTGTTCGGTAAACTCAGCCAAATAGAAAATCCGCGCCCGCAGGTTGCTCGGCAGCCCGTTATCCGCATCCGCCACATCGGTTGCCAGCACAGTCCACAGGCGGCGATTTTCGTGCAAGGCTTGAACGAACCCTCCGAAATCAGCCGCTTTCCGTGTGGAAGCAGCCTTCAACCGATGTGTAATCCTGGAAATCGCCTCATACTCTGTATCCCGAGGTGTTCGCGTCGGTGCGGCAGATTGCGCATAAGCGCGTTGGGCGAGCGTTTGGGGTGTCACTTGAAATCCTTCCAATTGTCCGTCAGCGGGCAGTTAAGCCCGGGGCACGGCGCGCGCGCCCCGGAGAAGTTTCATGTTTAACGGAACAGTGACAGGATGGACTGTGGCGCCTGGTTCGCGATCGATAGCGATTGTGTCGCCAGCTGTTGCTGGACCTGCAGCGCTTGCAGTCTGGCCGAGGTTTCTTCCATGTCAGCGTCAACCAACGAGCCGATACCGGATTTGAACGAGTCAGACAGGTTCGAGATGAACTCTTTCTGGGTCTCGATCCGACCCTGCGCCGAACCAAAAGCCGCCGAGGCATCAATCGCAGTATCGATTAGGCCTTCGATCGCGCCAAGCGCTGCGGATGCGCCGGCAGAAGTCGACACATCAATCGAGGCCAGAGCGCCTAGACCGCCAGAGTTGGCGTTGGCATATTGACCGCTGATCTGCAGCGAATCTGAACCTTCGTTGGTGATATCGAGCTGTGCAGCGTTCGTGCCCGGATCATAGACGACCGAAACATTGGCATCCGAAGCTTCGATGGCAGCTTTCAGCCCCGCAGCGATGATCTCTTCGGGCGCGTTGCCTGCGGCGATATCCTCAGCCCGGACTGTATAAGACGCGACATCGTCGCCCAGTCGGACCGTGAAAGTATCACCAGCGGACAATGTGCCCGGATCAGCGATCACGATGCTTCCATCATCATCGCTTCCGCCGTTTCCATCCAACGAAAATCCGAATGCGTCGGCCGTATCCGCAGTGACCCCGTCAGTTCCAGTGAACACGTCGGCAGCAGTGTAACCACCTGTCGACAGGTTTTGCGCCGATACGCTAATGGAAGACGCTGTCACGTTGCCTGCATTGTCTCGATCCAAAGAGGACAGAATGCTTGCGCCAGCCCCACCGTTCACCAGATTGAGGCCATTGAACTGGGCAGCGCCGACAACCGATTCGATCTGATCCCTAAGCGCGGCCACATCGGTGTTGATCTTAGCACGATCAACGTTGTCTTCTTGCGCCGCAACGATCTTGCCTTTCATCTGGTTCAGCAGATCCGTCACAGTTTCTGAGGCGTTTCGAGCAACTGCGACAGTGGATTCACCCAAGGCCAGGCTGTCCTTGATCGCATTGAAGCCGTTGACGTCTGATTCCATCACCTTTGAGATGGCCCAGACAGCCGAGTTATCCTTGGCTGTAGCCACATCCTTGCCGGTCGAGATCGCGTTTTGCGTCTGTGCGAGGTTCTTGTTGACCGATTTGAGAGTTTGCAGCGCAACCATTGCGCCATTGTTCGTCAGAATGCTGGACATATTTGTCATCCTCTTAGCGTTCGGGCGCGTTTGACGCCCATGTTGGACCCACCAAACCGGCAGGCATTCTGTCGTTCTGACCTGTGCGTCTTGCCTTGTGGCCTTCGCGCCACCCGTTGTTTCAGGTGCATCGCCACATTTGCCCCCGATCTCCTAACGGAGTGCTAAGACGGGCAAATCCGAAATCTCGAATTTGAATCAAACCTGATGCTATGCCCGTTTTTCCAGCTTTGCCCGCGATCGCAAGGCAAACCCACTACGCTGCCCCGAGGCGTCATAAGTACTGAACTCCTGCCGGACCTGTTTCAGTTCCGCCATTCGGTCCGCCACAGCCCGAATACCCTCGGCCGCACTGTTCAAAAGGGCTTGATTGCGCACGACCTTCTTCTGGATCAGGATCAGATCATCGCTTTCCAACACCTGCAGATCATTTATTGCATCGATCAGATTCTCTTTTTCAGGCACCAATCGATCCAGATCGGTCAAATCCCCCTGGACCAGGGCTGTGCGCTCCAGATCCAAAAGGTCTTCCAGTGCCTGAATCGGATCTTTATCCATCGGACTTCTCCATCATTGCATTGAACAAAATTTCGGAAAGGCCGATTCCACCTGCCTTTGCCATTTGCTGTGCCTGCTGTTGCACCAGAAACGAAGCAAACTGATCTTCGCCTGCGCCACCGCCAAAGGAACTTCGTGTTTGGCCGAGGCCTGCAGACTTGAGCATTTCAGCCAGAAAAGCGGCTTCCAGCTCAACAGAGGCGGCTTTCATTTTCTGTGGAATCTGGGCGGAATGCATGGTCGCACTGATAGATGTAATCGTCATCGGATTCTCCGAAAATTGCTATGAACTTTCTCGATCAAAGGGGAAAGCGGTTAAAATAAACGTAACTTCCTGTGGGCACAGTGCCGGCCAGATCAAAGAAACCCCGGAGCGAAAAATGACCAACCCGCTGACGATCATGTCGCCTGCATCTGCCACGGGTGACAAACCGGGGGCATCTCAGGGTAAAGAGCGTGATACCAAAGGTGGGTTTGCCTTTGAGGAAGTGCTTAATGAGGATGTCGAACAAATCGAGTTGAAGGATGTTGATCCGTTTGTGGCTGATTCAAACATGCCACCCGAACAATCAGAAATTCCATCTGTTTCTACGGCAGATTCAACTGCGACAATCAAACCCGACGAACTAGAGCGCGCCCAACTGCAGGTGGCTGCGCAAGAGGTCGCAAATGCGCCGAAACACCAAGCGGATTTTGCCGTCGGTGAGACGAACCATGTTGCCGCTCCGCCCAGCCCGGTACAGCAAATTTCGCAGTTGGCCTCTGAAAACTCAACGCTAAGACAAAATGCAGGCTCGCCCGAAGCGGCTGCCCCAAGGCCTGACGCAAACGTGCTTCGAGCGCCAACCCAAGTTCCGATCCCTGATGTTAGGGGAAATGGATATCTACACCAAAGGCCGGCCTCATACGCGCTAAATGCTAGCTTTGTGGGGGATACGTTTTCGAAACTCGAACCGCCAAGTCCCGAACCAGAGGTGCCACTCGTCGCACGCGGAGTTGAGCCTGTAGAGGCTCGAATAACCCAGCAAACTGGCATTTCTGCCGCCTTGAAACCGCAGGCAACAGCTTGGAATCTCGACCGGGCTCCGGGCGATGCTATTGCTGAAACGGCGATCAGCGCGGAAGTTGATGACCTTTTTGCTGTCAAAGACACAGCGGTGGGCCACACGATACGCGACACGACGCAAGCGATGCCCGTCGCCGCAACCCGCGCGGAATCGGCACGCACGATTGCGGGGCAACTGGCCGCTTCGATTTCGACCCGACCAAATACCGGTGGCGTTGAAATAGCCCTGAACCCCGAAGAGCTTGGGCGCGTATCAATCACGCTCAACGGTCGAGAAGACGGGTTTCATCTATCGATCGCGGCCGAACGGCCCGAAACACTGGACCTGATGCGGCGACACATTGCGATCCTGTCGGCTGAGTTCGAAAAGCTGGGTTATGGGGATCTGTCGCTTGATCTTAGCATGTCCGGGGACTCGTCCCAGCATGGCGACCCATCAGAGCCTGACCCTTCCTCAGAAACGGTCGAAATGGTTCGCGACGCGGACCATAAGGCACCCACACTTTCGGCTGGCCCTGAAAGGGGCCTTGATATGAGGCTTTAATTGATGATTTCAGCGACCAATTCAGTGACCGCAACGGGTGCAAATCCCGGCGCAAACAACAATTCGGAACGCTCGGCACTGACGTCAGATTTCGAGACCTTTCTGCGCATGCTGACCGTGCAGGCGCGCAATCAGGATCCGCTTGAACCTCTGGATTCCTCCGAATATGCCTCTCAGCTGGCGCAATTCTCGATGGTCGAACAACAAGTCAAAGCCAATGAGCTTCTGTCTGGTCTCGCGCTGACAATGGGGGCAGTCGATCTTAATCAGCTCACCGGGTGGGTTGGGATGAATGTCAAAACCGATGCACCGTTTCGCTTTGTAGATCAGCCTGTTCCGATTTTTGCTCAGGCCGAACCTACTGCCGACCGGGCCGAGTTGGTCATCCGCAACGACCAGGGCACCATTGTCGATCGCATCCCTGTGCCTACTGATAAGGCCGAATTCGAGTGGGCCGGGGTCAGCAGTGCCGGTGATCCCTTTCCCGCTGGCAGTTACTCAGCCACATTGGAGAGCTTCGAAAGAGGTGAGTTACTAACCAGCACGCCCGCATCTGCCTTCGGTCGGGTGGTAGAGGCACAGGTCAGCGAAGGTGGCATCATCCTGAAACTGGAGAGCGGTGCAGAGGTGTTCGCCGAAATGGTCACGCAAATCCGCACGGGTGCTTGATCTAGAAGGCAAGGCGGGCCAAAGCTTGGTGCATCGCGACTCGCCCCCTAAACCGGTATCTCTCCTGTCTGATCATCACCAACCTCCCCCGGGTCTTGTTGCCCAGCTCAGCACCCAAGGTTTGATCCGCCACGACGTGACCTTCGAGGTGTTGTACGGTGGGCGGACCAATCATGTCTGGAAGGTTTTGTCCGGCAATAGTGATGCCGTTCTGAAGTTATACAGCACCGGGTTTCAGAACCCCTTGTTTCGCAACGATGCCCGGCTTGAGTCAGAATGTCTGCGCACGCTCAACAGCTTTGGCTTCGTGCCCAATTTACGTGCCACGGGTTCCTTTGGAGACGACAGCTGGGTCTACTATGACCACGCACCGGGCGTCCCTTGGCAGGACGATGTTTCGGGCGTGGCCCATCTGCTTGGAAGGTTGCACCAAATTCCGGTCAATCTGGACCTCCCTAACGGCTGCAATGGCAGCGAAGATCTGGAACAGCACGCGTGTCAAATTCTGGCTGATTGCCACGCGGAAGAGCGGCGATCATTGTTTGCAAAAAAACCTCTGGCCCATGTCCCACCGTTATCCGATCGGCGCCTGATCCATGGCGATCCTGTCGCAGGAAACATCCTACAGTCGGAGAATGGGCTGACGCTGATCGATTGGCAATGCCCGGCCTTCGGTGACCCATGTGAAGACTTGGCGATATTCCTTTCACCTGCGATGCAGAAACTCTATCGAGGCGCGCCCTTGTCCGAGGCCGAAGAGACGCTGTTTCTTAAGGCCTACGACCAACCCGATATCTCCGAACGCTATCTGTCATTGAGGCCTTGGTTTGCCTGGCGCATGGCCGCTTATTGTCTTTGGCGGGCCGAAAACGGTGCGGCTGATTATGCCATTGGGTATGAGTTGGAAGTTGAGGCCTTATAGGTCCGCCAGACCCAGATACGCATAGGCTGGCGGCATGACAGCGCGACGCCAACGGCCAAAAGGAAACCGCCCCGGCGTACCCGCAATAGGGGACGGGATGTCTGCGGATTGCCCCAGCACCAGTCGCGCCAAAGCACGACCGCAATATGTTCCCATCGCCACGCCATTGCCGTGGTAAGCAAATCCTGCAAACATCCCCGGATGCTCAGCAACCGGGCCAACAAAGGGCACGAGGTTGCGGGCAAGGCAAACCAAGCCGGACCACGTATGTGTGACATCGACACTGTTCCAGGCGGGGAATAGCCCCTTGAAATCCCTGAAAGCTTTTTGCCGAATGCGCGCCTCAGCCCCAGGAGATGATAGCAGCCCCCCTCGTGTCCCGAACAGAAATCGTCGATCAGGCATCAATCGGAAATAGTGCAATAAATTACGCGTGTCATAGGCCATCTGATCCGACGTCCAGCCTTGCGCCTGCAGCTCGACATCAGTCAGAGGCCGCGTCACAATAACCGTTGACTGTGCAGGCAAATAACGCGCGGCCAACCAGGGCGGCAGATCCTCGCTTGAGTAGCCATTTGTGCACACCAGAACCTTCGAAGCACGAACGCGACCCGCAGGCGAGGTCAGCACGAATCCCGAGGCGGTCTGTTTGATCTGCGTGATCGGGCTGTTCTGGAACAGAGTTGAGCCCTTTGCCTGGGCGGCGCCAGCCAAACCGAACAGATACTTTCGGGGGTTCAGGGCAAAGCCAATTGGCGTTGTATAGCCGCCGAAAAACGCCCCACCCAGCCCGAGGCCCTGCAGATCGTCAATCTCATGTAATTGTCCGGCCGGATCGGCCGACCGGCGCAATCGTTCCATCGCGCGCCGTGAATGGGCCAGTTGAGTTTCACCCTTGGAATGCGTTTCGGCGTCGATTTGGTTATCACGCAGAAGGTCAGCAACCAGTGAAACGGCGTCTTCTTCCGCTTGGTAATAGGCCTGCGTTGCCACCTGACCATAGCGACGGGTCAGGCCAGCCTTGCTGAGCTTTGACCCGCCCAGACAACAAAAGCCCCCGTTTCGACCGGACGCCCCCCAGCCCGGTGTTTCCGCCTCGAACACAGCGACCGAAACCCCTGCCTCGGACAGATGCAATGCGGCGGACAAGCCGGTAAACCCGCCCCCAATGACGGCGACATCAACGCTGATATCGTCTTCGAGCTTTGGCCAAGCAGGGGTCGCGATCGTCTCATCCCACCAACACCCCGCGCGTGGCGCGGGGCCGTAGGCATAATCAGGAAATATACGCCTCATTCAGTGCTTGCCGCGGCCAACTCATCCTGTTTCTGCCTAACCATCGCCCGCTTGGTCACCAGGGACGCGGTAATAACGCCCACCGTGACAACCGTGATCATTAATGTTGACAGCGCATTGATCTCGGGACTGACGCCCAAACGCACAGCCGAGAAAATCTTGATCGGCAAGGTGGTGGCAGAAGGCCCAGATGTAAACGAAGCAATCACTAGGTCATCCAGCGACAGGGTGAAAGCCAGCAGCCATCCTGAAATCACCGCCGGAGCGATGATTGGCAGGGTGACCAAGCGAAACGCCTGCGCCGGAGAGCAGCCCAGATCCAGCGCCGCCTCTTCCAACGACCGATCAAAGGTCACAAGACGCGAGGATACGACGACCGAGACAAAACACATCGAAAACGTCGTGTGCGCCAGAACGATGGTCAAGATCCCCCGGTCCAATCCGATGCCAATGAACAACAACAGCAGCGACAGACCCGTGATCACTTCGGGCATCACGAGCGGGGCATAGATCATCCCGGAAAACAGTGTTCGCCCAAAGAACCGCCCACCGCGTACCAGAACATAGGCCGCTGCGGTGCCCAGAATCGTGGCCAGCGTTGATGAGAATACGGCAACGCGCAGCGTGACCCAGGCTGCATCAAGAAAGGCTTCGTTCTGCATCAACTCGCCGTACCATTTGGTCGAAAAACCGGCCCAAACAGTGACAAGCTTGCTTTCGTTGAAGCTGAAGATGATCAGGATGATCATCGGGATATACAGAAAGGCAAATCCCAGCGTCAGTGAGACAGTGTTGAACCAGCTCAGCCTGTTCATTGTTCTGCCTCCGTCTGCTTTTGCTGGTTGCGCTGGAACAGCACAATCGGGATCACGAGGATGAGCAACAGAACCACGGCCACCGCGCTGGCGACGGGCCAATCGCGGTTCGAGAAGAACTCTTCCCACAGCACCTTACCGATCATCAAGGTCCCCGATCCGCCCAGTAGCGAGGGGATTACGAATTCCCCAATCACCGGAATCATCACGAGGAAGCAGCCCGCGATAATACCGGGGCGCGACAAGGGGATTGTGATCAACCAGAATGCCTGCAGTCGCGAACACCCAAGGTCTTCGGCGGCTTCGATCAGCGACCCGTCCATCCGTTCAAGCGACGAATAAATCGGCAGGATCATAAAAGGTAGGTAGGTATAAACGATACCGATATAAACTGCGGTATTCGTGTTCAGAATGGTCAACGGGGTCGAGATGATGCCCGTCCACAGCAACAATTGGTTCAGATAGCCTTCGTTGCTGAGGATACCCATCCATGCGTAGACCCGGATCAGAAACGAAGTCCAGAACGGCAGGATGACCAGCATCATGAATGTAGGTCGCCACTCTTCAGGTGCGCGCGCCATCGCATATGCGATTGGATACCCGACAATCAGCGTCAACACCGTTGAGATCAGCGCGATCTTTACGCTGGACAGATAGGCCTTCCAATAAAGATCATCTTCAGTCAGCCAGACAAAGTTTTCCAGATCAAGCTGGCTGAAGAAATCCCTGATACCCGCCCAACCTGCGGACAGGTCCAGCGTCGGAGTGTAGGGCGGAATGGCAAGTGCGGTGTCTGAAAGCGATATCTTTAGGACGATAAAGAACGGCACCAAGAACAGTGCCAGCAACCAGACATACGGGACAACGATAAGAACAGCGCGGCGCATCAGTTTTCCAGCAGAACTGCGGCAGTCGCTGTCCAGGACAGCCAAACCGGGTCTTCCCAGGTGAATGAGCGGCGCGAGATGCGGCGGGTATTCGCTGTTTGCGCTTTTATAATCGTGCCGTTTGGCAGTTCGACATGATAGGTCGACAAGTTGCCCAGATAGGCGATGTCATGCACCTTGCCCTGAATGGCGTTAATTGCATCGACCGGGCGCTCGGCAGAGATCGCGACCTTTTCAGGCCGGATCGCCAGATGACAGCTCTGACCATTGGACAGTTGGGTCGCAGAAGACGCCGCTAACGGGGGCTGCCCTTCTGCCCACTCAATCTGATAGCTTTCGTCGCCTGCTGCGGTAGCGCGTCCCTCAATGATATTCACATCCCCAATGAAATCAGCA
The DNA here is from genome assembly GCF_056532525.1 of Ruegeria sp. I3. NCBI lineage: Bacteria > Pseudomonadati > Pseudomonadota > Alphaproteobacteria > Rhodobacterales > Roseobacteraceae > Ruegeria > Ruegeria sp. I3. The sequence goes on from NZ_JBQFNI010000003.1 coordinate 91,909, forward strand.
ACATAAACCGAGTTTGGCGTCTCATAGATGCGATCTGGGGTTGCCACTTGCATCAGTTTGCCCTGATCCATCACGGCCACTCGGCTGGCAACGGTCATCGCCTCTTCCTGATCGTGCGTCACGATGACAAAGGTCGTGCCGGTTTTTTCCTGAATGTCCATCAACTCGAACTGAGTATCCTGACGGAGTTTCTTATCCAAAGCGCCCAAAGGTTCGTCGAGCAATAGCAGTTTTGGTGCTTTGGCCAATGACCGGGCCAGCGCAACGCGTTGGCGTTGACCACCCGAGATCTGGTGCGGCTTGCGGCGTGCGAACTGTTCCAGCCGGGTTAGGCGCAGCATCTCATCGACCCGCTCTTCCAGATCGCGCTTGGGCATGTTGTCCCGGCGCAGGCCAAAGGCGATGTTGTCCCAGATGCTGAGATGAGGAAACAGCGCATACGACTGAAACATCATGTTTACCGCCCGTTTGTTGGGCGGGATCGGGTCGATATCCTGTCCACCCAGAAGGATGTGACCATCGGTGGGGGTTTCGAATCCGGCCAGCATCCGCATCATCGTGGTCTTGCCGCAGCCCGACGGGCCGAGCAGCGCAAAGAACTCACGCTCGTAGATATCCAATGAAAGATTGTCGATTGCGGTGAATGCGCCAAAACGCTTGGTGACGTTCTGGAACTGGATCAAGGGTTTCGCCTGCGGGTCATCCCACGGCGCAAAGACTTCAGAATTCAAGGCGGCCCCCGTTTATCGGTCAGGATAAAAATGGCGCAAGGCAGTGGGCCCGCCTTGCGCTATGATCAGATCAGGTGCCTGATTTCACTTTGGTCCAGAGACGTGTCACCACCCGCTGGGTCTTTGCCGGATAAGGTGTGGTGATGTAGAGGTTCTGCATGGTCGCATCATCCGGATAGATCGCCGGATCACCGATCACGTCCTCTTCAAGAAACTCCTGCGAGGCCTTGTTGCCGTTGGCGTAGTACACATAGTTCGACGCCGCAGCCATGTTGTTGGCATCCAGGATAAAGTTCAGGAACTGGTGCGCGCCTTCGGGGTTTGGTGCGTCGACCGGAATAGCCATCTGGTCAAACCACATCAGCGAGCCTTCCGCAAAGGGATGGTATTCAATTTCCACGCCGTTATCCGCTTCCGCCGCACGGTCGCGTGCCTGCAAGATGTCGCCCGACCAGCCGACAGCAACGCAGATATCACCATTGGCGAGCGCATTGATGTATTCCGAACTATGGAATTTCTGAACATACGGGCGCACACTGGTCAGAATCTCTTCGGTTTTCCCAATTACGTCTGTGTCGTGGCTGTCAGGGTCTTCGCCGATATACTGCAGCACCATCGGAATGATCTCAGACGGTGCGTCGAGGAAATGCACCCCACACGAGGCCAGCTTTTCCATGTTCTCGGGCTTGAGCACCAGATCCATGCTGTTAAGCGCAACATCGTCGCCCAGCACTTCTTTGACCTTGCCGACATTCAACCCGATACCTGTCGTGCCCCACATATAGTTGATCGAGTAGGCGTTGTTGGGGTCATACCCTGCGGTTCGTTCCTGGATCACATCCCATAGGTTGCCTGCATTCGACAGCTTGGCGGCATCCAGTTCCTGGAATGCGCCGGCCTGGATCTGGCGTTGTAGGAACGTACCTGAAGGCACAACCACATCATAGCCTGACCCACCGGCCAGCATTTTTGTTTCCAGAACCTCGTTGCTGTCGAACACATCGTAGATCAGGGTTAGCCCTGTTTCTTCTTCGAATTTGCTCAGCAGATCTTCGTCGATGTAGTCGGACCAGTTATAGACGCGCACTTCTTCAGCAAACGCGGCCGAAGTCCCCAATGCGACGATCGCTGTCATCCCCAGCGTTTTCAGTTTCATATTTTTCTCCCTGCAACTGTGCGGCCATTTTGACCTTTTTTTGGATTTGATCAAGTTTTGCGTTTCATGGCGGTTTCACCTATGGTCGGAATAGGTGAAGATTCTGGCAAGACAGAAACACTTGGATTGGGGCAAACCTTTTGGATTTGATCAAAAATAAAGCAGGTACACCTCCGGTAGATGAAGAAAAACGCCCAGCGCACGAACAGGTCTATCGGACACTGAAATCCCAGATTCTGTTTGGCGATCTCGTGCCCGGGCAGCCGGTCACGATCCAGGGCCTGACTGATTCGCTTGGTGTCGGCATGACTCCGGTGCGCGAGGCAATACGCCGTCTGATTTCCGACGGCGCGCTCATTTTTCAGGGCAATCGTCGCGTGAGCGTCCCGCTGCTTTCAGCCAACGACATCGAGCAGATGATTTTTGCAAGAATTTCAATAGAAACAGAGCTTTCCAGGCGATCCACAAAGAACATATCTATAACCGAGATCGACTATCTTGAGCAGCTGGATCAACGATTGGACAATATGATCGCGGATGGGGACGTAGGGGGTTACCTGCGTTTGAACCACGCCTTTCACCAATCTTTGTATTCCCATGCGGACGCTCCGATACTTGTTGATCTAGCCGAACGGCTATGGCTGCGATTCGGCCCTTCGTTGCGCATCGTTTGCGGTCGCTTCGGCACTCAAAGCCTGCCCGACAGACACAAAGACATTATTGCCGCGCTACGTGAGCGAGATGCAGAAAAGGCCGCGTTAGCAACAGCGCAGGACATTGAGCAGGGTATGGGAATGATGGGCGATGCTTTGCCAAGCACCTAGAAACCAGCGATTCGATTGACAGCATAAAATTTGATCATATTCTATCTGGCAACGACGCTTGCTGGAGAATCCGAGATGTCCACCATCACCAATCACATGCCCACTGCCGAATTGCAGGCGCTGGACGCAGCACACCATCTGCATCCTTTTTCAACCAATGAGTCGCTGGCAGACGAAGGTGTCAGGGTCATCACCCGTGCCAAGGGCGTCTATCTGACCGATAGCGAAGGTCATGAAATTCTGGATGGTATGGCCGGATTGTGGTGCGTGAATATCGGATATGGCCGCGACGAGCTGGCCGATGCAGCCGCACGTCAAATGCGCGAGCTGCCGTACTATAATACTTTCTTCAAGACGACCCATACGCCCGCCATTGCGCTGGCTGCAAAACTGGCTGAGCTTGCGCCAGGTGATCTGAACCATGTCTTCTTTGCCGGAAGCGGGTCCGAGGCCAACGACACCAACATCCGTCTAGTGCGCACCTATTGGGCCGAAAAAGGTCAGCCGGACAAGAACATCATCATCAGCCGCAAGAATGCCTATCACGGTTCCTCTGTTGGATCGGCGTCGTTGGGTGGCATGGCAGGAATGCATGCGCAGGGCGGCATTCCAATCCCGAATATCCACCATATCAACCAGCCGAACTGGTGGGCGGAAGGCGGCGATATGAGCCCCGAGGAATTCGGCCTTGCCCGCGCGCGCGAGCTGGAAGAAGCCATTCAGGAACTGGGCGAAGATCGCGTCGCTGCCTTTATCGCCGAACCTGTGCAGGGCGCAGGCGGCGTGATCATCGCACCCGACACATATTGGCCCGAAATTCAGCGCATCTGCGACAAGTACGATATACTGCTGATCGCGGATGAGGTGATCTGCGGGTTTGGCCGAACCGGCAACTGGTTCGGCTCGCAAACCGTCGGGATCAAACCGCATATCATGACAATCGCCAAGGGCCTTAGCTCAGGCTATGCACCTATTGGCGGATCGATCGTCTGCGACGAAGTCGCCCGTGTCATCAGCGCCACCGAGTTCAACCATGGCTACACCTATTCCGGCCACCCGGTTGCCGCAGCAGTTGCGCTCGAAAATCTGCGCATCCTCGAAGAAGAAAACGTCGTCGATCATGTGCGCAACGTGGCCGCGCCCTATATGAAAAAGAAATGGGACGCATTGGTCGAGCATCCGCTGGTCGGAGAGGCAAAGATCGCAGGCTTGATGGGGTCCATCGCATTGACGCCTGAAAAGGCAAGCCGAGCCAAGTTCGCATCAGATCCCGGCACGATCGGATATATCTGCCGCGAACATTGCTTCAAAAACAATCTGATTATGCGTCATGTGGACGACCGCTTGGTCATCTCTCCGCCGTTGGTCATTACCCCGGCCGAAATCGACGAGATGTTCGTGCGCATTCAAAAATCGTTGGATGATGCGTTGGTTGAAATCAACGAAAAAGGTCTGATGAAGCCTGCGTCCTGATCATTAGATCATGGGCGACCCAAGTGGGCCGCCCTAATTATCAGCGCATCCTTTCCAGCAGGCCGAGCGACGGGTATCCATCCGGGATCAACCCCTGAGCAACCTGAAACGCGCGCACCGCGTTAATCGTATTTGGCCCGGTGCGCCCATCGATCCCTTGTGTATCGAAGCCCGCCTGAGTCAGCCGACGCTGTAGTTCTTTCTTTTCAGTAAAGCTCAATACGCGATCGCCACGCGGCCAATCGGCCTCAAACGGAGAGCCTCCTGCAAGCCGGTCGGACAGATGCCCGATGCCGATCACATAGGCATCGGCGCCGTTGTAGGCCTCGATCACTTTGAAATTATTGAAGATCATCAGGGCGACACCCCGACCACCCGCCGGTAACAAGATTGCTGCTTGCCCGTGATCGGGCACTGCCTTGCCCGAGTAAGCAAGAACCCCACGGGCCGCCCATTCCGACGGCATCAGAGTGAAATCTCGCCGCGCATTGGCGTAGTCAAAGTCGGATGGTAGTTGCACTTCGACCCCCCAAGGTTGGCCTTTGGTCCATCCATGTTTTGCCAAATAAGAAGCGGCTGATGCTAAGGCATCAGTTGGATTATCCGACCAGATCTCGCGACGCCCATCTCCATCGAAATCAACCGCGTAATCAAGAAACGAGGTCGGCATGAACTGTGTATGCCCCATCGCCCCAGCCCAACTGCCAACCATATTCTTAGGGTCGACATCCCCTGCCTGCAGTATCTGCAACGCGGCGATCAGCTGTTCCTCAAAAAAGCTTGCTCGTCGAGCATCAAAGGCCAAAGTCGCCAGCGACCGAATGGTTTGCTTGCTTCCTCGGTAGGTGCCGAACGAAGTCTCAAGACCCCAGATCGCGGTCACGACCTCTTTTTCGACGCCGTACTGGGCTTCGATCCGGGTCAAAGTCTCGCGGTGCTTGTCTAGTCCAACGCGACCGTTGGAAATCCGCGTTTTTGAAACCGCTCCGTCCAGATATTCCCAGATCGGTTTGGAAAACTCCGCCTGATTGCGATCGCGTTTGATGATGTCACTGTCATAGGTCACCCCAGCCAACGCCCGATCCAGCGTATTGACCGAGATGCCCTGCTCTTGCGCCCGCTTGCGAAATGCCCCCAGCCAAGCCTGAAATCGGGCATTCCCGTCTGCCGATACACGTTGCACCTCGACCTTAGGCCGCAGCACGGGCCGTACCGAGACCGTCACATCCGCCGAGGCCAGTTGCACATTGTCGACCATAGGTCGGGCCAGAGGCCGTATCGAATTTTCTGTTGTATCCGCCTGCACGATGGATGCCCATAATGCGGCGGTCATAACGCCACCTACACACTTACGCATTCCGTTTTATCCTGATTACTGCTCGGAGCCGATGATAGCGCACAATCGGGATTTCTCAAAACGCAGAACGTCAGGTTTCCTGATCCTGTTCCTCACGTTCCGCGCGAATACGCGCAATGGCATCACGCAACAGCGATACGCGATTGGGTCGGAAGCTATCCTCGGTCACATCCATGCCCTGCATACGATCCAGCCGAAACACTCGGAAATCCTGTCGCAGGTGGCACCAACTCAGCAATACGCTGGCACGGTCCATATAGACGATGCTCAGCGGATTGACCCGACGACGGGTGTCTGCGCCTTTGACATCGGTATAGGCGAACTCGATCACGCGTTCATCCCACGCGGCTTGGCGTAAAATGGCAACGTCAATTGTTGGCACGGCTGGCCTGTCAAATCGCGTGGCGGTCAGAACAGCATGGCTCAGCCGATGCGACTGGCGCTGCGGCAACCGGCCCTGCAGCTTGCGTAGGGCCGCGCTTGCAGCATCCGACAGCGCCGGGTCTCCGATCAATTGCACCTCACGCAAGCCCAACACCAGCGCTTCGAGCTCGTCATTGGTGAAACCCAACGGCGGTAGGGTCGCATCCTCGATTAGGGTGAACCCGAACCCGGCCTCTCCGTCGATTATCGCCCCGAGGCCACGCAATGCATCGATATCCCGGTGCACTGTGCGCGGCGAAACGCCTAGATCCTGCGCCAATTGAACCGACGTTCTGGGCGAGGGGCCAGATCGTAGGGCCTGCATCAACTGAAAAAGACGGGCGGTGCGGGACATAGTATATTCTACTCTAAGTCTAATGTCAGAATCTGTCATCAGTCCGGCGTATCCATCAGGCGTCCCAACTATGGAGCTGATGATGCTGACCCTTCTCACCTTCCCCTCCGCCTTTGGCCTGTTCAGCGCCAGCCCATTCTGTGTGAAAACGGCCCTGATGCTTCAAAACGCGGGCCTGCGCTGGCAACGGTCCGATCTGCTGGACCCACGCAAGATGCCACACCAGAAGCTGCCGGTTCTTCGCACGCCTGAACGTCTGATTCCGGACAGCGACCTGATCCGCGACTGGCTTGAGGCTCAGGGGGCCGATTTCGATGCTGGCCTGACCGACCTGCAAAAAGCCCAGTCCCGCGCACTGGTCCGCATGGCCGAGGAACACCTTTACTTTCATGTCGTGCAGGACCGTTGGGCCAATGATGAGGTTTGGCCAATCCTGCGCGATACATTCTTTACCGTCATTCCCGCACTGATCCGCAAGCCGGTTTCGAATTCGATCCGGAAATCCGTTCTCAAGGGGCTCGCGTTTCAAGGTGTATCCCGCTTTTCGCCCGTCGAACGACAAGACCGGCTGGAGCGCGACTTTGAGGCGATCTCGGCCTATCTTTGGCAATCGCCCTACCTTATGGGAGAGAAACCAACCTCGGCGGACATGAGCGTCGGTCCAATGCTGGCGGCGATGCGCGCGACACCATCAGACACCCCCCTGACCCGTCGGATTAAACAAGATAAGCTGCTCAACAGCTATATCGACCGAATGGAGCAGGCGATCCCGCTATCATGACAGCCTTTGAGAACAAAAAAGTCGCTGCAGCCTATGAGGCGCTACCGGAAGAGACGCGCAATGGGGCACTAGCGCTGCGCGAGTTGATCTTCGAAACTGCGGCCTCGCTGCCACGCGCTCAGCCTCTGGAAGAAGCGTTGCGGTGGGGCCAGCCCGCCTATCTGGCGCCCAAAGGCTCGACGATTCGTTTGGGCGGACACAAGGCGGCTTGCTTTGCGTTGTTCGTACACTGCCAAAGCCGACTGATGGGGGATTTTACCTCCGCCTTTCCTGGAGAGGATCGGATCGACGGCAATCGCGCGATTCTGTTCGACCGGCCCGATCAGATTGATCCTACGCGCCATGGCTGGCTGATTGCGCGCGCGCTTACTTATCACCTCTGACGGCGTTTGCGTTCGACCTTGCGCTTGATCTTGTCCTTCTTGCGCTTGGTGCTGGCGGCCTTGCGCCGCGTTCCGCGCTTGGCGGGGCCACGGCCGCGCGGCAGCGCCTGATCATCGATGGACAACAACTCCAATTCCAATCCGCCCGTCACCGGCGTCGCCTCGGTCAACCGCACCGTGACACGCTGGCCAATGGCGATGATCAGCCCGGTGTCCGAGCCCATCAGCGTCCCGGCCTCTCGGTCGAAATGGAAAAACTCTCGCCCCAGCGAACGCACTGGAACCAGACCGTCCGCTCCGGTCTCGTCCATCTTCACGAAGGCACCGAACCGGGCAATACCGCTGATCCGGCCAGAAAACTCATTGCCGACCCGCTCGCTGAGATAGGCCGCCAGATAGCGATCAGTCGTATCGCGCTCGGCCATCATCGAGCGGCGCTCGGTATCCGAGATATGGGTCGCCGTTTCTTCCAACCGTGCAACCTCATCCTCGGTCAAACCGTCCTTGCCCCAGCCATGGGCTGAGATCAGCGCGCGATGCACGATCAGATCAGCATAGCGCCGGATGGGAGAAGTGAAATGCGCATAGTTCCGCAGAGCCAGCCCAAAATGGCCGAAATTTTCGGGGTTGTAATAGGCCTGCGCCATCGACCGCAGGGTCGTCAGGTTGATCAGTTCCGCATCCTCGGTACCAGCAGCAGCGTTTAGCAGCGCGTTCAAATGTCGGGTCTGCAATACCTGTCCTTTGGCGAGGTTTAATCCCGCCGCCTGCGCCGTCTCTCTCAGGCTTTCCAGCTTTTCGGGCGCGGGCTCTTCGTGGACGCGGAACAGCAGCGGGCGGCGTTTGGTGATCAGGGTCTCGGCAGCGGCGACATTGGCGAGGATCATGAATTCCTCGATCAGCTTATGCGCATCCAGCCGGTCACGGAACGCGACGCTGGTCACCTCACCCGCATCGCTGAGTACGATTTTGCGTTCAGGCAGGTCCAGCTCCAGCGGCTGCCGCACGGAACGCGCCTTTTTCAGCGCAGCATACGCGGTATAAAGCGGATTCAGCACCGTATCCAACAGCGGCCCGGTGCGGTCGTTCGGGTTGCCGTCGATCGCCTCCTGCACCTCGTTATAATTCAGCGAGGCGGCAGAGCGCATCAGGCCGCGCACGAACCGGTGGCCTATCTTGTTGCCTTCGGCATCAATCTGCATCCGCACGGCAATACAAGCGCGCGGCACGCCTTCGTGCAGGGAACACAGATCGCCGGACAGGCGATCCGGCAGCATCGGCACTACGCGGTCCGGAAAGTAACTGGAGTTGCCCCGCTTGCGCGCCTCGCGATCCAGAGCCGTACCGGGTTTCACATAGGCAGCGACGTCAGCGATGGCGACCCAGATCACATGGCCACCCGGGTTCTTGGGATCGTCATCAGCATGGGCATAGCAGGCGTCGTCGTGGTCCCGTGCATCCGCAGGATCGATGGTCAGCAACGGCATATCCCGCAGGTCTTCACGCCCTTTCAGTCCGACGGGTTTGGCTTTGTCGGCTTCTTCGATCACCTTGTCCGGGAAATCGTCGGGAATACCGTGTTGGTGGATGGCGATCAATGAGACAGCCTTGGGCGCGGTCGGATCGCCGAGCCGTTCAACAATACGCGCACGCGGCAGGCCCATGCGGTTCTTGGGTCCGGCCTGCTCGGCCTCGACCAGCTCACCGTCCTTGGCGCCCAGAACGGCCCCGTCCGCGACCAGCCATTCTGTCTGACCAGCCTTGTCGATGGGCACGATCCGTCCGCCCTCGGCCCCTTTGCGAAAAATGCCGACGATCTTGCGCGGGTTGGTGCCGATGCGGCGGATCAAGCGGGCTTCGTAATTGTGATCTTCCTCATGCACCACGGTCAGGCGGGCCAGAATGCGATCACCCTCACCCAGCGCCGGATCGCTGGCACGCGTGACGAGCAGAACGATGGGCTCAACCCCCTCGCCGTGCCATTCCAACGGGCGCGCAAACAGGTCGCCATCTACGTTGGGAGCCTTTACCTGCAACACGCTGACCGGCGGCAGACGATCCGGATCACGATAGCTGCGCTTGCGCTTTTCCAGATGGCCTTCGGCCTCAAGCTCTTTCAGGATGCGCTTCAGGTCGATCCGATCCGCGCCCTTGATGCCAAAAGCCTTGGCGATATCACGTTTCGAGGTCAGGGTAGGGTTCGCCGAGATCCAGTCGAGGACCTCTTGCTTGGTCGGAATGCGTGTCATGAGTTTGGCCTAGCACGGGCATGCGACCGCGTCATGGTCAAAAAGCGGTGCATGATGTCAGCCGTGCAGATCGGCCACGGTATCCACATCGCTCAGGTGATCCAGCAACGTTACTCGGCACCCGCGAACCGAATTCAGTGTGTCTTTCAACGCGTGTTCCGTTGACCAGCGCACATCGCGGAATAACCCCGAAGGCAACGCGCCATAACGCTGAGCACCAACCAACCAATAGCCGCCATCCGGGGATGGCCCGAACACCATCTCAGCCCGGCCCAACGCGCGAAAGGCCCGCGCAATGTGACCCCTTGTGATGCCCGGAATATCCGCACCGATCAGGCACACCGGACCATCGGGAGCACCGCGCAACATCCGCCCCATACGGTCGCCCAGATCTCCGCGCCCCTGAGGCTTCCGGGGTAAATCAACAGGCCAGACCCGACTGTTCATTCCCTCCCTATTTGGAGAGACCGCCAGTACAATCTGCCAGCGTGGATCACGCAGATGCCGGATCAGAGATCGCGTTTGATGCCGAAACCACCAAGCAGCCCCAACCATGCCGATATCGCGCCCCAAACGGGTCTTGACCCGCCCTGGACGTGGCTCTTTCACCATGATGACCAGCGTTTTCTGCATGGATCAGGCGAAGTAGTCCATCAGAATACGGGTGTATATCGCCTTGAGTTGATGAATTTGCGCCATTTCGACACATTCATCGACCTGATGCATGGTGCGCCCGACAAGACCAAACTCAACCACTGGGCAGTGGTCTTTGATGAAGCGGGCATCCGATGTCCCACCCGAGGTCGAAAGCTGGGGACGGATATTGGTTTCTGCCTTAACAGCATGAGCCACCAGATCAGACAGCGGCCCGGGAGGGGTCAGAAAGCTTTCGCCTGAGATCTTGATCCGGGTCTCGACATCGACGCCGAACGCCTCGGCAACGGCGGCTGCCTCGGATTGCAACCAATCGCTCAAACTGGCCCCGGAATGCAGGTCATTGAACCGGATGTTAACTGTCCCAGAACATTGCGCCGGGATCACATTTGTCGCCAGATTACCGGTGTCGATCGTGACAACCGCCAAGGTCGAGGCGTCAAAGTGGTCGGTACCCTGATCCAGTTCGTGGCTGGCCAGCCGATCCATGAGCCGTGCCATCGCGGGCACCGGGTTCTTCGCCCGATGCGGATAGGCCGAATGCCCCTGCACTCCGCTCACAGTGAACCACGCAGTCATCGAACCGCGCCGGCCGATCTTCATCATTTCGCCCATCGTGTTCGGGCAAGTGGGTTCGCCCACCAGACAAACCGACATCCGCTCATCCGTTGCGGCCATATGATCCAGTAAAGCAACAGTGCCATCCAGTGCGTCGCCTTCTTCATCACCTGTGATCGTCAGGATAACCGCCCCATCCGGGGGCGTGTCACGCACAAAATCGATAGCCGCTGCCGCAAATGCTGCCACGCCCGATTTCATATCCGTCGCGCCCCTGCCGTACATCACCCCGTCCCGGACCTCAGCGCCGAAAGGGGGCATGGTCCAGGCCGCCTCATCCCCTACCGGAACTACATCCGTATGCCCGTTAAAGCCAAAGCTGCATGCATGACCCTTCTGCCCCCATCGGGCGAAGAGGTTGCAGATTCCACCACGATCTACGCGAGTGCAATAAAATCCGGCCTCCTCCAGCACTTGCTGCAGCAAGACCAAAGCCCCGCCTTCATCGGGTGTGACCGATGGGCAACGGATCAGATTTGCTGTCAGCTCAACTGGATCGGTCATATTGGGCCTCTTGTCCTTAGGGGTGCCTGTGTTCGCGCACAGATTCAACGAATTGCCCGGATTGCCAACCCCGAATAGTCGAATTCCGAGACCGAATGCCCAAGCGGCTTGATTTTGCACCCCAACAAAACATGAGCGTTGACCCAGCGGCTGCCTTGCCGCGCTGCCCTTAAGTGCGTTAGAGGGCCGCGAAACAGGTGATTCCACATGAAGCGTGTCTTATTCGCATTGATCTGCCTGACTTTCGCGACTCTTGCGCAGCAAAGCCAGGCCCAGTCTCTTACGGTTACAACGGTAACCCGTCCTCCGTTCTCATTTGTCGAGGACGGTGCCCAGACCGGTTTCTCGATGGATCTTCTGGCGGCACTGTCTGAATCACTCGGCTGGGAATACTCGGTCAACCGCGTCGAGACATTTGGAGAAATGTTGGGCGCGGTTCAGGATGGTTCTGCCGATCTGGCGATCGCGAATATATCGATCACCGCCTTGCGCGAAACCCGAATGGATTTCACACAACCGATATTTGAGGCCGGATTACAGATCATGGTCCCGTCAGAGGCCGCTCGCCAGCCATCGCTGCTGCACGCTTTGCTGTCTCGGGAATTGTTCATCGCCATCGGGCTGGCCTTTGCGATCCTGCTTGGTGGCGGCATGCTGATGTGGAGTTTTGAGAAACGCGCGCAGCCCTACTTTGATCGCAAATTGAATGAGGCGTGGTTCCCTTCGTTCTGGTGGGCCCTCAACCTGGTGGTGAACGGTGGCTTTGAAGAGCGGATGCCGCGCACCCCGTTTGGCCGCCTGTTGGGTGTAGTACTCGTGGTGTCATCCCTATTCATCGTCTCCGTTTTCACGGCCCGGATCACCTCGGTGATGACGGTGGACGCAATCACCGGCAGCGTCAATTCGGTCAACGACCTTTACGGCAAACAGGTCGGGACGATTTCCGATTCAACCGCCGCCAGTTTCCTGAACCGGCGCGAGATCGACTATACCGGCTATGGCGATCTGCAGGACATGCTGAACGCGTTTGAGAATAAGGATTTGGATGCGGTCGTTTTCGACGCTCCGATCCTGTCCTATTATGCCAGCCACGAAGGGCGCAGAATGGCGACAATGACCGGGGGCATCTTCCTGCGTGAAAACTATGGGATCGCATTTCCAACCGGATCGCCATTGGTCGAAGACGTCAATCAGGCGCTGCTGTCCCTGCGCGAAGACGGCACCTATGACGAAATCTATCGCAAGTGGTTCGGGGTGAGAAACTAAGCAGTTTCCTCGTCGCCGAAGAATGGTGTCATCTGTGCCACGATAACCGCGTTTTCATCCAGCGCCCGTTGCATCAATGCCCGCTCATCCGGATCGATATCATGCCCTTGCGCCTCACGCTCGGCCAGGGTGCCATAGCCGGTGACATCCAGAGGTGCAGTATCGGCCTGCTTCAGGATCGCTACTGTCTCGCGCACGGCTTCGGCCTCGTCCACGCCGCTGGCAAAACACATCAACGCCGCCCCGGTCGCGCCTTCGGGCAGGCCGTCGCCATCTTTGCGACCGATCTGAACCAACAACGTATAGACTTGCTGGCGCGAAGGTTTTTTCTGCTTTTCCATAGTGCCCGCAATACGCTGGCCCGATGGCACGGTCAACTCAGTCGCAGGTGCTGGCGTATAGGTGGTCCAACAGCATCTGCGCTGCCACGCGCTGCGTGTCGCGCCATTCCGCCCGGGGTCGCAATGGCATCACAGCATCCGTATTGAAATAAATTGCGGACATACCCGCTGCCACGGCTTGGACCCCTTGCACATTGGCAGCAGGCAGTTCGTTCATGATTTCAGCAGCGATCCTTGCCTCGAAGTCATAGACAAACCCAAGCAAGGGTTCTCGCAAATCCGCGTGTCTTTCTGAGGCTGCAACCAAAGCAGCAAACACCGCGGCACTTTCCGAAGAATAGGTACCGCGTCCGAACAAAGCGTCCAGCATCGCTGCAACCCGATCAGTGCACGGCAGAGTGTCGAAGAGCGCCTCAACCTGATCCGCGAAGACTTTCAGGACGTGATCCAGCAGCTTGCGAACCATCTCATCCCGGTTGCCCAGATAGTGGCGTAGCAATGGCCGCCCGACGCCTGCCTCTTCTGATATGCGCGCCAGGGTCGAGCCATCCAGCCCATACCGCGCGACACAACGCATAAATGCGTTCAGGATTTGCTCGGATCTGGCGTCTTTCATACTGGGACGGGGCATCAGAATCCGTTCGCAACTGGTGGAAAAACATCCGCCAGAACGTAGAGAACGCCCAAACCGGTCCACAAACCCGTCAGCGACCAGAACAGTGCCGGATCTGTCGCGCGGTTTATCGGTTCGATCAAGAAGGCCTGCCCCGAGCGCACCGCCAAGAGCCCCCAAAATATGAACAACAGACCCCAAAGGCCGTAATACCCGGCGAAGGTCGAGACAAGAAGCGCCGCCAGAATTAGCAGTGTCATCCACCTTTGATTCCTCAGGGTTTGAATAAAAGTCATCCTGCCTCCAAGCGGGTTCAGAAAAATCTTAAGGTGAAATCTGGACATTCGAAGGTTTATTGTCAATATTGATGATTATCATTTTTGACAATAAATGGACTCGACAATGCCGCCTGACGCACTTCCGGATCAACCCAAGCAACAACTGCCGCGTGAGGCATATGTCTCGGACAGTTGGTATGAGGCCGAACAGAAAACCCTGTTCAGCAAGTGCTGGAGTTTTGCCGGCGTGACTATGGATTTCACCGAACCCGGCGATTTTAGGACAATTCAGGCCGGAGCCTACGCTCTGATCGTCATAAGGGACGCAAATGGCGACTTGCGCGCCTTCCACAACCAATGCCGCCATCGCGGAACCGAGTTGCTGGAAGGCTGTGGCAACGCAGGCAAAACCATTGTCTGCCCTTATCACAACTGGGTCTACAATCTGGATGGCGCTTTGCGCGGAGTACCAGCCCAGCGCGAGTGCTTTCCGGACCTGGACAAGAAGGCAACCGCGTTGTTCGGTGCCTCAGTCGGTGTCTTCCGCAACCTTGTTTTTGTTCACCCAGAACCGGATCAAAGCTTTGACGCGTGGCTTGGCGATCTGGCTCAAATACCTTGGCCTCATGATCTGGCATCAAACGAGCTACAAGAGAACCCCGACGACGTGGTCTATGAGATCAACTGCAATTGGAAGGTCTTCTTTGAAAATGCAATAGACGGCTATCATCTGGCCTATCTGCACAAAGACACGTTGGGCGGGCCAACCCATGACAAGAATCTTTGGGAGGTTTTTGGCCAAAACATGGTCTGGTGGTCGACCGAGCGCGAAGGCGTCAAACATCGTATCCCTCAGTTTGTTGAAAGCTCGGCCAAAGGGTCCGGCCTGAAAACGGTACGGAATGCCGAAACGCCGGGCTATGGCGGGGTCTACATGCTGTTTCCGACCACGATCCTGACGCCAAACCCCTGGGGGTTTTCGATATCGACCATGGAACCAGTGGATGCCAACACAACACTTCTGCGGGTCAGAAACTGGTCGCCTAAAGGCTGGTTCACCTATACGCATCGCGCGGCGGACATACCCGGATACGACCCGGAATCCGGTCGGATCAAATCCTCTCACTGGACCCTGCACCCACTGGAGACGGGGGATTTTCAGACCGAGGATGTCTGGGTGTGCGAAAAGATGCAGCGCGCCCTTCAATCGCCCCGATATCAAGTCGGCCCTCTGGCCAAAGGGGCCGGAGGTGAGGCGGCGATTGATTTCTTTCAGCAAACAGTGCTGGAGTTCATGCCAAAATAAGAAAGGCCGCAGAGCATGCACTCTGCGGCCTATTCAAACTGAAACGAGGGGATCAGTCGCGCAGTAGCTCATTGATCCCAGTTTTCGAACGGGTCTTTTCATCGACGCGTTTCACGATGACCGCGCAATACAGGCTTACATTGTTCTTGGACGGCATCGAGCCCGCAACAACCACCGAATAGGGCGGAACCTCGCCATACATGACTTCACCGGTTTCGCGGTCCACGATCTTGGTGGATTTACCGATGAATACGCCCATGCCCAGAACCGAACCCTCGCGGACGATGCAGCCTTCGACCACTTCCGAACGCGCACCGATAAAGCAGTTGTCCTCGATAATGGTCGGACCGGCCTGCATCGGCTCCAGTACGCCTCCAATGCCGACGCCGCCCGACAAGTGCACGTTCTTGCCGATCTGCGCGCAGGAACCAACGGTGGCCCAGGTATCAACCATCGTGCCTTCATCGACATAAGCGCCAAGGTTCACGAACGAGGGCATCAGCACCACACCAGGTGCGACATAGGCCGACTTGCGGACCACACAGTTTGGCACGGCGCGGAACCCTGCTGCGCGCCACTGGTTCTCTCCCCAGCCGGCGAACTTGCTGTCGACCTTATCCCACCAGCCGCCGTCTTGCGGGCCTCCGGTCTGGATTTCCATGTCCTTGATGCGGAACCCCAGCAGAACTGCTTTTTTCGCCCACTGGTTCACGTGCCAATCACCACTGTCGAGCTTTTCAGCCACCCGCAGCGAACCGCTGTCCAGCGCGCTCAGCGTGTCTTCGATTGCTTCTCGTTGCTCGCCGGTGGTCGCAGGGGTGATTGTGTCACGTACTTCCCAGGCGGCTTCGATGGCGGCTTCCAGTTGCGCATTGGACATGGGGCGTCTCCCTAGAGAATCTGTTCACGTTGATGTGGCCTATACGCAAGCGAGACCCATGGCGCAATGCGACGCGGATACCTCGGTTTGCGTCAATCATCGGTAAGTGCGCTGAGTGCGGCAAACATATCCCGGTCATTTTGGGTTCCGGCATTGGGTGCGGTCAGCAACACATCGCCGTAGAAAACCGAATTTGCACCAGCCAGAAAGCACAAAGCCTGCTCGGCAGTTGAAAAGTCCGACCGTCCTGCCGACAGGCGCACCCGTGTTTGCGGCATGGCGATCCGCGCGGTCGCAACCATGCGCACCAGATCAAAAATGCCTACTTTTTCTAGATGCGCCAGCGGCGTGCCTTTGATCGGGATCAGCGCGTTTATCGGTACGCTTTCGGGATGCGGGTCAAAATTCGCAAGGACCTGCAACAACGAGGCACGATCCCGCAGGCTTTCACCCATACCGATAATGCCGCCGCAGCACAGATCAATACCTTCGTCCCGGCAATAGCTGAGGGTCTCCAAACGATCCTGATAGGTACGAGTTCCAATAATCTCGCCATAGAATTCCGGCGAAGTATCCAGGTTATGATTGTACGCCGTAAGTCCCGCCTCAGCCAATCGTTTGGCCTGATGTGGCTTGAGCATGCCCAGGGTCACGCAAGCCTCCATGCCCAGATCGCGCACGCCCTGCACCATGTCCAGCACATTGTCGAATTCTTCGCCGTCGCGCACCTGACGCCATGCAGCACCCATGCAAAACCGTTCAGCCCCCGCATCGCACGCCCGTTTGGCAAGCGAGATGACATGCGCAGGGTTCATGAGCTTTTCCTTGGTCAGCTCGACCTCGCGATGATGAGCGGATTGCGGGCAATAGGCGCAATCCTCGGGACAGCTTCCGGTTTTTATCGACAGCAGGCTGGCTTTTTGGATGTCGTTTGGATCGTGATACGTCCGGTGAATTACATTTGCGCGACCTACCAGATCCAACATTGGGAGGCGCATCAGCGCCTCCACTTCATCCACGGTCCAATCGCTGCGGATATCTTGCCCGGTATCAAGCATCAGGCTGCGGCCCACGGATTTTCTGCATCAGACCCGTCGGCAGGCCAATCACTAGAACGGCTGCCAATGCAATCTTCACGAGATCACCCAGAATGAAAGGGCTGAAACCGTAAACCAGAACCTTGTCTGCAGGCACGAACTGAGCCAACCAACCCAGACCCAGCGCATAGATCACCGCAAGCCCAGCCAGCATCGCCGGAACCAGAAACAGTTTGCGCAGATTGTCCGCGGCCCATCCAACCATGACCGAGGCGACCACGAAACCCAGCAAATAACCTCCGGTTCCGCCCATCATATAGGCCAGCCCAATGCCTTTTTCGGGCGTTCCGGCAAACACCGGCAAACCCACTGCCCCGGCAACCATGTAACCGATCACGGTTGCAGAACCGAGACGCAGCCCAAATGCCGCGGCGATAGCCATGACGGCGGCGACTTGAAGGGTCATGGGCACAGGCCAAAATGGCACCTGGACTTTTGCACTGGCGGTCAAAAGAAGAATACCCAACGCGACACGAAGGATCTGACCCGCAGGGGTTATTACTCCGGCGGCCGGGAGGGTGGATTGCAGAGTGGCTTTCATCGTCATTCTCTTTTTATAGATAATATTACATAGATTCGGAATTGATCATCATTTTTATCTATTAAAAATCAAGTCAAATCTTCTGAGAAGGCACAGATCGTCGTTTCAAAGGCAGAAAGTATCAGCTTGCACGACGGATATGGCGCACAAGTATCGAGGTTGCGGCGGAAACGTCTTTACTCTTCAGCGCCTGAATGATCGCAGCGTGATCCGTATCGACGCGCTGCACCCATTTGGGCCGCCAATGTGCAAATAGGTGCCTGGCACTGGCAATGTGCAGATCATCGACAGCATGCAAAAGACGGGGCAACCCGCAAGGTGTCAGGATGGCACGATGAAAGACCCTGTTCCGCGCCTCCCATTGAGGCATGTTTTCAGCCTGATCACATGCCTTTCGCGCATCATCAGCCACTTTCAGAGCAGCGGGCGTCATATTTTGCACGGAATGCTGCATCGCCAGCGTTTCCAGCGCGACACGCATTTCGATCACTTCACGCACTTCGGCAGGGTCCAACGCGGTGACGCGCATGCCCTTTCGCGGTTCGCTTTTGGCCAATCCATGCGCCTCAAGCCGCAGCAGTGCTTCGCGCACCGGCACATGGCTGGTCTCAAAGTCGCGCGCGATATGGTCCTGACGCAGCTTTTCACCGGCAGGAAGATCGCCGGTGATGATTTTCTGGCTCAGGGCATTATAGATTGTGTCGGCAATGGTTGCGGTCATGAATTATAGATAAAATCCATGAACAACATCTACAAGCCGTATTCTCAACCTGTTAGCGGATCTGGCGCGATGTTCCCGCCGCAAATCAGCACTGCGACACGCTCACCCGGCTCCGGCTGGTAAGCGCCCGAAATCAGTGCGGCAAGCGCAGCAGCCCCTGCTGGTTCAACCAGTATTCGATGCGTCTGCCACAGAGTATTCTGGGCTTGCGCTATCGCATCATCAGAAACCAGAACCGAACTCATACCTTGGGCCAGACCAAAGCAAATCTCACCAATTCTCCGTGCGCCCAGTGCGTTCGCTGCAATGCCCGAAACGGAAACATCAACCGGTTCGCCCGCAGCCAACGCAGCATTCAGCGCGCAAGAGGTTTCCGGTTCGACCGCCACGACTTTGCGCGCACCCTGAAACCATGCCAAAGCTCCGGCAATCAGCCCACCGCCGCCCACGGCCACCAATACTGTGTCCGCCTGCAAGCCCTGCGCGTCCCATTCAGCAAAACATGTCCCCTGCCCTGCCACCGTCGCTGGCGCATCATAGGCGTGGATTTGCATGGCGCCGGTGCTTTCCTCATGCGCCTGCGCCATGGTCAGTGCATTGGCGTATTCACCCGAAACAACACTCAGATCAGCCCCGATCCGCTTGATCAGCGCAATCTTGGAGGGACCTGCAAGTTCGGGCACAAAAATCTTCGCTGGGTAGCCCAGTGATTGCGCGGCATAAGCCGCTGCCGCACCGTGGTTGCCACCGGAAGCCGCCACGACGCCTGCCGCAGGCACATCCATGCTGAGCAGGGTATTGAACGCCCCGCGCGCTTTGAAGCTGCCCGTGTGCTGCATATGTTCAAGCTTCATTTCAATCGGATAGCCCGGAATGTGGCTTTCCATCACCGGTGTGACCTGCGCGTGTCCGGCAATGCGGTCCCGCGCTGCCAATATTTCACTTTTCCAATCCATTCTTGTCTTTCCGTGACTGGCACTCTGCCCGCGAACCCTATAGCTGTTTTGGAAACACGCAAGCAGGGAACCCCGCATATGAGAGAAGATCGCCTCAGCCCCTTTCGCGACGCACAGACCGACCGCTCGACCGCAAGCGAGGTACCGGATACCCCGCAGACGCGGTCTTCGGCCTATCGCCTTGCCTTCGCTGATGATGACTTCCTGTGCCGGGATGAGCTGCGCCCCGTGCGGCTGCAACTGGAGCTGCTGAAGCCCGAGATGATCATGACCGAGCGTGAGATCACCTCGACCATCGTCATGTTCGGTGGCGCGCGCATTCCGGAACCCGCTCAGAAACACACAGCGCGGACCGAGACCTTGGCCGGGCTGTCGAAATACTACGATGAGGCGCGCGAGTTTGCGCGTCTGATGACAGAGAAATCAAATCAGACGGGCTGCCGCGAAAATGTGATCGTCACCGGTGGCGGCCCCGGCGTGATGGAGGCGGGTAACCGTGGTGCACAGGATGCGGGCGGGTGTTCAATCGGCCTGAACATCGTGCTTCCGCACGAGCAGGCTCCGAACCTATACGTGACGCCTGATCTCAGCTTCAATTTCCACTACTTCGCCATCCGCAAGATGCACTTCCTTATGCGCGCTCGCGCCATCACCATCTTCCCCGGCGGCTTCGGCACCATGGATGAGCTCTTCGAATCCCTGACACTGATCCAGACCGGCCGCATGGACCGCGTGCCGTTCCTGCTGTTCGGACGTGAGTTTTGGGAAAAGGTGATCAACTGGGAGGCGCTGGCCGATGCAGGCACCATCTCGGACGAAGATCTTGACCTGTTCCGCTTTGTCGACACCGCGCAAGAGGCAGTGGATATCATCGAGAACTGGGAACCCGCGCCCCCACGCGATGAAATACCGGGGCGCTGAGCCATGAGCCCGAAGACCGGAGAAATGTTGCACCTGCGCGGGAATGCCCTGAACAAGGGAGACCCCGTCGCCCTGCCTTTGACCCAAAGCAGCATGTACCATCTGCCCGGCGCGCCGGATGGGCATGCCAGCTATGGCCGGGTCGACAACCCGACTTGGGTACATCTTGAACATGTCCTGTCGCATCTGGAAAACGCCCCTTGCTTTAGTTTCCCCTCTGGCATGGCAGCCATTTCAGCGGCGCTGTTTGCAACGGTCAAAGCCGGATCTCGGCTGCTAATCCCGTCTGACGGGTACTACGTAACGCGGCTTTTGGCTGATCGGTTTCTGTCAAATCTGGGCGTTTCCATCGTAGAGCGCCCAACAACCGCCTTTGGCGAAGGCGGATTTGATGGATTCGATGTGGTATTTCTGGAAAGCCCCTCGAACCCCGGTCTGGACATGCTTGATCTGCCTGCAATTGCAGAGGCCGTGCGCAAGGTCGGCGGCATCACCATCGCCGACAATACCACGATGACCCCTTTGGGCCAACGCCCACTGGACCTTGGCGTTGATGTGGTGGTGAGTTCAGATACCAAAGCGATGGGCGGACACTCGGACCTACTGATGGGCCATGTCGCCAGCCGCAATGCTCAGGTCATGGAGCGCGTTGAAGAATGGCGCCGAGTCTCTGGTGCGATTCCAGGGCCACACGAAGCTTGGTTGCTGCACCGCGGACTTGAAACGCTGGACGTGCGATTTGACCGGATGTGCCGCTCGGCGCAGGTTCTGGCCGAACGGCTGGCCGCGCATCCGGCTGTGAAACACATCCGTTATCCTGGGCTACCCAATGATCCGGCGCACGCATTGGCCGCAGCACAAACCAAACGGTTTGGATTCTTGCTGAGCCTGACGCTTGAGACCGAGGCCAAAGCGGAGCAATTCATCAACACCTGCCCCTTGCTACGCCCGGCCACTTCCTTTGGCGGCGTCCACAGCTCGGCCGAGCGGCGTGCCCGATGGGGGGATGCTGTCGATCCGGCTTTCATCCGCCTCTCTGTCGGTTGTGAACCGGTTGACGAACTGTGGCAGGCTGTTGAGGTCAGCCTAGACTCGCTGTGACTATTTCTTGGTCTCGCGCAGTTCGGGAAACACATAAATCGGCAGCACAATACTACCGATCAGCGCGCCCAGCCACACCAGCAATGTTGCGGCCAACAGGTTCGAAATACCTCCAATCGTCAGCCCTGCGGTGATCAGATCCGTGACCAATAGGCCAATAAAGGTCACGATCAAGGCTATCCCGCCTTTCAGTGCCGGTGCCTTCTTTTCCCCCAGCTTCAGGATCAGCGGCTCGGCTATGACCTGAACTAGAGTAAATACGATCACCACCACGATGAAGGAAATCGGCCGGATCGCAAACTCCGACAGCAGCAAACTGGCCAATAACAGCCCGATGGCGTTCCCGGCCAACAAAGCCAGCACTGATTTGAGCCTGCGTGTCATGGGTGATCTCCGTCAATGAACACTCTGAAACATCTTGATATTAGCAGAGCATCTGGGATTTACGAGACAATTTAGCCTCCTCTTCTTTTTGACCTGTTGAAATCAATTGATAAAATACCTTCATCAAGGCCAAACCCCACATCGACGAGAGGCAAGATGAGCGACGACCCCTATTCCGTACTTGGCGTCGCCAAAGACGCCAGCGATGCCGAGATCAAGAAAGCCTATCGGAAGATCGCCAAAGATTGCCACCCGGACCTCAAGCCGGGCGATGCTGAGGCCGAGGCCAAGTTCAAAGCCGCCGCTGCTGCTTATGACCTGCTGAAAGACCCCGAGACGCGCAAACGCTACGACAATGGCGAGATTGATGCCTCGGGTCAGGAACGTCCGCAGCAGCAATATTATCGCGACTATGCCGAGGCTGCAGGCAACCCTTATCGCGGTCACGCGGCTGAACAAGACGATATGTCCGACATCTTTGCCGAATTCATGCGCGGGCGGGGTGGATATGGCCAGCGGAGCCAAGAGTTCCATGCACCGGGCCACAACCTGAACTACTCGCTGCAGATCAGCTTTCTTGACGCCGTTTTTGGAGCCAGCCAGAAATTGACCCTGCCAGATGGGAACCGGATTGAAGTGAAGATACCTGCGGGTATCACGACCGGGCAAACCATCCGCCTGCGTGGCAAAGGGGCCCCGGGGTACGGCGATGGGCCTCCCGGCGATGCGCTTGTGACGATCTCGGTTGCGGATCACCCGGTGTTCGACCGTCAGGGCGATGACATCCACATCACGCTGCCCATCACCATTGATGAGGCCGTTCTGGGTGGCAAGGTTCCCGCCCCCACCATCGACGGTGGCGTCAATGTCAGTGTCCCAGCGGGCACCAGCAGCGGCAAAACCCTGCGCCTGCGTGGCAAAGGGGTCAAGAAACGCGGCTCGTCCGAACGGGGCGATCAGTTCATAGAACTGACGGTCGCAATGCCAGACAAGGTAGACGATGAATTGAAGCACTTCATGGAGACATGGCGCGAAACCCACGGCTATGATCCGCGCAAAGGAATGCCGTCATGAGCCGCACATTGACCGAAGCCGAACTGATCGACGCCATCGCCCGCCTGACTTCGGATCGCCTGACCGAATATCTGGCCGCTGAGATCGTGATCCCCGAGCAATCGGAGCAAGGTCTGCGATATCAGCGTATCGACGTTGCACGTCTGGAACTGGCATGCGAACTGCATGACCAGTACGACATGGAGGCCGATGCACTGTCGATGATGATCTCTCTGATCGACCAGATGCATGGGCTGCGCGCCGAACTGCGCGAGGTTTTGAACGCAGTCGAGGCGCAACCGGAACCGGTTCGCCAACAACTGATCGAAGTGATCGGAACAGCGCGATTCCGTCGCAGTTAACGGGGTTTTGGGAGCCGGGATTTTGGCGTAGAAGGCGCCCTTGATCCTTAGCCCGGTATCCCCATGACCCAGTCCAGATCCGAATTGCTGATGCCTGCGGGCAATCTGCGTAAGTTGAAACTCGCCATCCTCTATGGCGCGGATGCGGTCTATTTGGGCACACCGGATATGTCGCTGCGGACAAAGTCCGAGTTCTCGCTGGAAGAGGTGATAGAGGGAGTCGAGTTTTGCCACAACCATGGCCGGCGCGCGTACCTGACGCTGAACCTGTTCTCGCACAATAAGGACATTCCGAAGCTGGACGAATACATCGACACTGTCCGCACGGTGAAACCTGACGGGCTGATCATCGCCGACCCCGGAGTGTTCCAATACGTCCGCGAACGCGCGCCGGAACTGCCGCTGCATATCTCGACGCAAGCCAATATCTGTTCGTGGTTGTCGGTGAAGTTCTGGCAGGATCAGGGGGCCGAGCTTGTGGTTCTGGCCCGCGAAGTCTCATACCCCGAATTGGTCGAGATTCGCGAGAAATGCCCCGATATCAAGCTTGAGGCGTTTGTGCACGGGGCCATGTGCATGACCTATTCGGGCCGCTGCCTACTGTCGAACTTCATGGCCGAACGCGGGGCCAATCAGGGCAACTGCGCCAATTCCTGCCGCTGGAACTACGGTCTGAAACTGCGTCTGAAAGACGGAACGCATCAGGAGCTGCGCATTACCGATGAAAACGCCGACCTATTCGAATTCCTGCTGGAAGAAGGCTGTCGCCCCGGTGATTTGATGCCCATCGAAGAGGATGATCGGGGATCCTACATCCTCAATTCCCGCGACCTGTGCATCATGCCCAAGCTGGATGAATACTTGAAGATCGGTGTCGACAGTCTGAAAGTCGAAGGGCGCGGCAAATCGGAGTATTATGCCGCCATCGTCGCGCGCGCCTATCGTATGGCCATCGACGACTATCACGCCGACCCCGAGAACTGGGACCCGAAGCCCTATATGCGTGAACTCGAAACAGTCGGGAACCGCGGCTACACGCTGGCTTTCCACGAAGGCCGCCTGACCAATTATGCACATGATTACGAACACACAGCCTCGATTGCGCAGTGGGAATATGCCGGGATCGTCACCGAGGTGACCGAGGATGCCTTTCTGGTCGAGGTGAAAAACAAGCTGGAACCGGGGGATGTATTGGATTTCGTCTCTCCGATTTCGCGCGAGACGGTTCTGCTGCGGGTCTATGACTTTGAACGCGCTCATGATGGGGCGCGGCTGGACGTTGTGCATGGCAGTACCAAAACCATCATCCGCCTTCCCTTCACCCTGTTCGATCACGAGGATATCGACGATCTGCGCACCCGTTTCCCGATCTACTCCGTCCTTCGCAAAGAACGTGCCCTGACCGACGAACATTGGAGCCGCATCCGCTTTGACAAGCTGGTGCAGGGGCTGGAAACCTCAGGTCGCGACAACCCTAAGGCCTATACCCGCCGTCGTGACGAGCTGGTCGAGAAAATCGGCGAAGACGGCAATGAGCGCCGCTTCAAAACCAATCGTATCGGAACCGAGGGATGTTGCGGCAAAGGCTGCAACGGCTGTTTGATCTTCTGGCAGGATGAGAAATACGCGCTCGCCCGCGAGGTCCTATCCAAACGCAAACAGGGTGAGCAACTCAGTCGTCAGGAAGCGACCGAGCTGAAGCTGCCTGACCCGGCGGCCTGAAGATCACTCTGCGACACGATACTCTTCGGGTACGTAAAACGTATAGTCCCGGTCCGCGACGGCCTCGTGGCAGACATGGCAGTAATCGACCTCTGACGCGCGAAAGCCCATCGTATCACCGAACAGCGAACCGTCCGGCATCACCATGATATAACGCCAGTCGGCTGTTTCCGGGTTGGTGCCTTCTGGCAGTTTCTCCATCACGAACAGGGCGCCGGGATGGATATTGCCCTCATCTGTGACAGTCATACTGTCTTTGGCCAGGACCGAGCCCGCAGGCAGCTCTTCGCCTTCTTGCAATGTGCCGTAATTGTGGGCCATGCGGTTCGCATAGCTGTTGACATAGCGCTGCCCATGCGTGGCCGAGATGTAGGGCGCATCGTTGAACAACGGCCAGTTCTGATAGTTTCGGATCAAGTCCATCTGTGCCGCCGCATAACCCCGCGACATGCGTCGTATCAATGACTGATAGTGTTTCTGCGCTTGCTCCTTGGTCAGATCGGCTGGGTTTTCAATCGCCAAATGCGCATCCTGATCTTTGGTCTGAGCAGATGCCGCGTGGAGAACAAATCCCGAGATCGCCAGAACAGCTGCGATACCCAAGACTTGCCGGTGACTTACAATCATATTGTGGCCTCCCTGACTGATCAGTTCGCCTAAATGCCGCTTTGCTTCAGAAAAATGGTAGCGGCCTTAATTGGTGTTACCAGCACCGCCCCGGCAATCTCACCACCTTGTGTCTGTCGGTGAGTTCCCCATCCAGAGCGGGTCTGCGCCGAAGATACCAAATTTTGAACAAGGAAACAGCACTCAATTCATTAAGTTTTTCGCGCGAAGCCACGGCCCATGCCCTTAACGGTTTAGCCCGGCTTCAGCCTCGATCTGCTTTCGCGATTTCCGGGCCCGTTCGGTGGCCGATTTTAACTGGCCACAGGCCGCCATGATATCCTCACCCCGCGTTTTGCGGATGGGTGAGGCATAGCCCGCCTGATAGATGATGTTCGCAAAGGCGCGGATACGATTGTTCGAGCTGCGCTTGTAGGGCGCGCCCGGCCATTCGTTGAACGGGATCAGGTTGATCTTGGCCGGGATGTTATGGCGCTTGATATGTGCGATCAGGCGATGCGCGTCTTCGTCGCTGTCGTTCACGCCATCCAGCATCACGTATTCGAACGTGATCCGTTCAGAATTCGACGCGTTGGGATAGCTGGCCAACGCCTCCAGCAGTTCCTCGATATTCCAGCGCTTGTTGATCGGAACAAGTACGTCGCGAGTTTCATCAGTGGTAGCGTGGAACGAGATCGCCAACAGGCATCCAATTTCTTCAGCCGTGCGCGCGATCTCGGGTACCACACCCGAGGTCGATAGCGTGATGCGGCGACGGGACAGAGAAATCCCCTCGGGGTCCATCGCAATCTTCATTGCGTCACGGACGTTTTCAAAGTTGTAAAGCGGCTCGCCCATACCCATCAGCACGATATTTGACAGCAGGCGTGTTTCATCTTTGGGCGCACCCGGTGTTGGCCATTCCTCAAGATCGTCACGCGCCATCATGACCTGCCCGACAATTTCGGCCGCTGTCAGGTTGCGCACCAATTTCTGCGTGCCCGTGTGGCAGAAGGAGCAGGTCAGAGTACAGCCCACCTGAGATGAAATGCATAGAGTTCCGCGATCATCTTCAGGGATATAGACAACCTCAACCTCATGCCCGCCCGCGATGCGGCACAGATACTTGCGGGTGCCGTCCTCTGAAACCTGACGGGTCACGACTTCGGGGATTTCGATTACGAACTGCTCGGCCAGTTGTGTGCGATAGGCCTTGGCCAGATTGGTCATCTCACCAAAATCACGCACACCCCATTGGTAGATCCATTGCCAAATCTGCCCCGTGCGCATCTTCGCCTGCTTTTCGGGCGTGCCGTGTTCAATTAGCGCCTCACGCAATCGATCGCGGGTCAAACCGACAAGGTTCATCTTCCCCTCGGGCAGTTTGCGGGGGATGGTCATGACGTCTTGAGTGATCGGCGCTTTGGGCGACATTGGCGTATCTCGGTGGATTCTGGCTTGGGATGCGCCTCTATATAGGAACACACGTAAAGATCAAAAGAATTCGTGCTTCAATTTGCGTAACGCAACAATTCGTCAACCCGCGCCCGGCCAAGGTCAACCCGACAGGCTGTGATGGCAATCCCCGTACCCGATCCTCCGCCGAACGAAGCACCTACCGCTTCGCACTGCGCATCGCGATAGGCCACCCACGCGTTTTGCGAGGCCTCCAGCGCAGGCACAGCGACGACCCGTCCGGTGACCTCGTCCAGTTCTTGTGCGGAGCCGAGCGCCAGCGAATAGCTGGAGTCTATCGCTGTGTTTACCCGCAATTCCATATTCGAAACACAAGATCCAATTTCCACCTGCGAACCGGCGTCAATACACTCCATAGTTGGATCCGCAATTGCGGATATCGGAAACATCAAAAAAACAAACGCCCATCGCATCCATCAATCCTCCAGACAGAGATATCTGTCTATCACAGATCAAGATGCGCGCCCAATCAAGATGGGCCACTAAAGCAGAAACTTAAGCGGCCCATTGTTGTTAGTTTACTGCTGGCGGGATGTAGCAATCTTCTGCATCCAGGGTCTTTACGGGATCTTCCGGACCACATTGCTCACCCGTTATCGGATAGGTTTCCAATCCTTTCTCACAACCTGCAAGGATCACCGCAGACGCCATCAAGAGCACTGCCAGGTTTTTGCTTAAGTTCATTGCCGACTCCTCAACAAATTCTGAACTAATTAGTTCAGAAAACGGGGAAGCAGGCTTTGACACGGATCAAGAAACACCGCTCTACGTGGCGTAAATTTCTGAAAACACACAGGATCAGACCAAACAAATAAAACCCCGCCGGAAAGCTGGGTTTCGGAATTTGATCTGCTTGTGGCTTAGTTCGTGCAGCGCGTTTCCGCGTCTTCAATCGCGGCCGTAAAGCCCAGCAACGAGAAGGTGTCTTTGGTCTGCGTACCACGTTCCGAACGGGCGGTCAGCACCGCCTCACTTCCGCGCTTCATCGCTGTGACGATCTTGGCATCGTCCGAGGCGGTCGCAGGCCATGCCCACTCACCATCGGTGAACAGCTCGAACTCGCTGCCATCGACAACCAGATTGACAGTAGAACCAGACGCAAACGGATAGCCGCCGGTAAAGGTCACCTGCCCTTTAACCTCGGCATTCGGACGATAGAACACAAACAGCAGGATATCGCTGCGCCGAACGGAAACGACCCGGCCACCGCGTGTGTTCACGGTCTCTTTCGGGGCAGATACGCTCCAGCATTCGGTTGGGTCGTCCTCGACAAACACGCTCCAGTCCGTTTTTGCAGCGACGCGATTGGTACTGGTCGCCTGCTGCGCAATTGCCGTTGTCGCCATTCCTGCCATGCACAGGCCCGCGATCACGCGAACGAGCTTTAATCCCATCGGTTCAGCCTCCTAGCCCGACCTATTACCTCATACCCATCGGAAATACGTGCGAACTCTGCCGGTTCGTCTGTTCAGTTGCGTATTCCGATGATTGTCGACATACACACACTAACGCAGGTTTCGCCACAGGCGAAAGGGCGATTGGCAGATTTTTGCGCATGATTGATGGGGTGGACATGACACAAGCCGTACCGATGACAGAACTCTGGCGCGGGTCACTGTTGGAAAGCCAGCATATGGGCCATGCAGTGATCTGTGACGATAGTGGTCAGATCGTGCGCAGCTGGGGTGATCCAAACGCGGTGATCTATCCCCGCTCCTCGGCCAAAATGATCCAGGCCCTGCCGCTGATCACCTCGGGAGCAGCTGCAAAATACGGTTTGAACAGCGAACATCTGGCCTTGGCCTGTGCTTCACATAACGGGGCGCATATCCATACTGACCGCGTGTCCGCATGGCTCGATCACCTCGGCCTGTCCGAGCCCGATCTGCGCTGCGGCCCGCAGGAACCTGCCGACATGGCGGCCCGTGACGGGCTGATACTGGCAGATGACACGCCTTGCCAGATTCACAACAATTGCTCAGGCAAGCATTGCGGTTTCCTGACTTTGACGCAGCATATGGGGGCCGGGCCGGAATACTTGGAAATCGACCATCCTGTTCAGCAGGCCTGCCTGTCTGCCATCGAAGAAACCACAAGCGAAACCAGTCCCACCTACGGAATCGACGGGTGCTCGGCGCCGAATTTTGCGACGTCTCTGGTGGGACTTGCGCGATCAATGGCTTGGTTTGCCTCTGCCGCAGACCGTTCGGACCGCTCCAGCGAAGCAGCGGTGCAGCTCACAGAAGCGATGGTGAAACATCCCGAACTTGTCGCAGGTGAAACCCGCGCTTGTACCGAGTTGATGCGAGCGATGAACGGGCGCGTTGCAATCAAGACAGGGGCCGAGGCCGTCTTTGTTGCCATCATCCCTGAAAAGCGCATGGGCGTTGCGCTAAAAATCACTGACGGTACTACCCGCGCCAGCGAATGCGCCATCGCCGCGATTCTAGTGCATTTAGGTGTGCTAGAGGCCGATCACCCGGCCACCCGCAAATTCATGAACGCCACGCAATACAGCCGCCGCGGGTTGGAATGTGGTGTAATCAAACCCTCACCGGGATTCCCCGGCTGAGACTTACATCTCGATCTCGTGCACCTCGGCCACTTCGACCGAGCCCGAGCCATTCACGACCATCGGGCAGCCTTTGGCCATCTCGGTTGCAGTCTCAATGCTGTTGGCCTTCACCACCGTGAAACCTGAGGCCGGATTTGATCCGCCATTGTCTTCAACCCCTCCGCTGCTGACCGTGTAGGACTGGCCTACAGGATTTCCCGGAATCTCTAATGAGCCGCCGATTTCCTGAAACCAAGCGCCCCAAGCGGCCATGGTCGCCTCGATCTCGGCGGGATCGGTTGGGGTGTGACCCCCGTGATAAACAAACAAATATTGGGGCATATCGCTCCTCCCTGATGAAAACCTATTTGCAAAGTGCTTCGAGTTTGCGCAGCGACGATGTCCAGCCTTCGTTGTGGTTCGTGGCCGACTCGGCATCGACAAGTTCACGGTGATCAACCACCAGCCGTGATCCGCTGTTGGTCGCGGTAACCGAAAAGGTCACATGGCTTTCCGCACCGCGCTGGTCCTGATCGTCATGCCAAGCCCACGTAAATCCAACAGACTTTGGTCGATCGATATGGGTTACGTGACCCGAGACTTTGAACTGCTGACCCTCGCCATTCTGCATAACCGAATACCACGGACCAATGCGCGAAAAGTCGAGATCATGTTCCGGTACATGCAACCCTTCGGGCCCCCACCACTGCAGAAGCTTCGCACCATCGCTGACCCATGCGAACAGGACCTCGGGACTAACGGGAAAATCTCGTTCCAGTTTCAGGTCGGCCATGAATTTTCCCTTTCAATAAGCTCTTCCAAACGGTCGAGGCTGCTTTCCCAGAAATGTCGTTTCGAAATCGTCCATTCGGCTATCGCGCGCAGCCCCTCGGGTTGCACCGAATACATCCGTTGCGTGCCGTGTACCCGCTGCTGCACCAACCCGGCCTCGCGCAAAACCTTCAAATGGCGCGAGATCGCGGCCCCTGACATGCCCTTGCCTTCTATCAAATTACCGACGGGCAGTTCGCCTTCGTCCATCAGTTGCTCGACAATCGAGAACCGAGTGGCATCAGACAAAGCGGAGAATGTGACCAGAAGCGTATTCATGGCCTTATTTAACACAATAGTTAAATTAAAGGAAGCCCCTTAGAGGCCTTGAAATTCTGACCTGCCATAGCCCTGCAGATACAACAACGCTGTCAGATCGCCGTGATTTATGCGGACATCACATTCGGCAGCGACCGAAGGCTTGGCGTGCAACGCGACACCCGTCCCCGCCCGACCCAACATTCCCAGATCATTCGCTCCATCGCCAACGGCAATCACGTCAACCTCGGAGATACCTAGGCGTGTTGTGATCTGCTCCAATGCCTCTATTTTGGCCTGTCGCCCAAGAATGGGCCGCTTCACGTCGCCGGTAAGCTTGCCATCCTCAGCCAGCAATGTATTCGCCCGGTTCTCATCAAACCCAAGCTCTTCGGCGACCTTAGCCGTAAAAGCCGTGAACC
This sequence comes from Ruegeria sp. I3, assembly GCF_056532525.1. Classification (NCBI taxonomy): domain Bacteria; kingdom Pseudomonadati; phylum Pseudomonadota; class Alphaproteobacteria; order Rhodobacterales; family Roseobacteraceae; genus Ruegeria; species Ruegeria sp. I3. The sequence continues at coordinate 123,106 of NZ_JBQFNI010000003.1, forward strand.
CACCCGAGACCAGCGCTGCATAGACCCCATTCGCACGCATCGTGGCAAGTAACGCCTTGCCGCCGGGCATCAGCGTGATCCGTTCATTCAGAACCTTGCCGATCACGCTTTCATCCAGCCCTTTCAACAAGCCCACACGCTCAGTCAGCGCACCTTCGAAATCCAGCTCGCCGTTCATTGCACGCGCGGTGATATCCTTGACCCGATCACCGACACCAGCCTCATCAGCCAGTTCATCGATGCATTCCTGTTGGATCATGGTGCTGTCCATATCGGCCAGCAGCATCTTTTTCCGGCGACCGTCGGCTTTTTGCACGACCAGGTCCACGCCCATCTGTTGCAACTCGTCCCAGACGTCCCAGCGATTGTCGGGAGTTTCTGGCAGGGAAAACTCGGCCGCCTCATCGAGGCTCAGCCAGTTCGCATCACCCCCGCCCCATGCATTCCGCAACGACTCAACCAGCGTCGCCTCTAAAGAAGGGGCCGCAGGGTTGGTCAGCAGAGTAGCTACATACATGTCAGGCCTCCGATTAGCGCACCTGCGGGATATCGCAGGTGCAGCATTTTCACCAGAGGCAGATTGATCTAACCGAGAATACCAGGCAGGCGCAGCCCATGTTCGCGAGCGCAGTCTTTCGCGATCTCATACCCCGCATCTGCGTGACGCCAGACGCCTGAGGCAGGGTCGTTCCACAGAACGCGCTCCAATCGCCGCGCGGCATCATCGGTCCCATCGGCGCAGATCACAACACCCGCGTGCTGACTAAAGCCCATGCCCACGCCGCCGCCATGATGCAGCGAGACCCAGGTCGCACCGCTGGCCGTATTGATCAGAGCGTTCAACAGCGGCCAATCCGACACTGCATCCGAGCCGTCCAGCATCGCCTCGGTCTCGCGGTTCGGGCTGGCGACCGAGCCCGAGTCCAGATGGTCTCGGCCAATGACAACAGGCGCTTTCAACTCGCCATTGGCAACCATTTCGTTGAAGGCCAACCCCGCGCGGTGGCGATCTCCAAGGCCGATCCAGCATATACGTGCGGGCAGACCCTGAAACGCAATGCGTTCCTGCGCCATATCCAGCCAACGATGCAGATGCTCGTTCTCAGGGAACAGCTCCTTCATCTTGGCGTCGGTCTTGTAGATATCCTCGGGGTCACCCGACAATGCACACCAGCGGAACGGGCCGATGCCCTTGCAGAACAGCGGCCGGATATAGGCGGGCACAAAGCCGGGGAAGGCAAAGGCATTCTCCAAGCCTTCATCCTGCGCCACCTGACGGATGTTGTTGCCGTAATCCAGCGTCGGAACGCCCGCGTTCCAGAAATCGACCATTGCAGCGACATGCTGTTTCATCGAGGCACGGGCGGCCTTTTCAACCGCTTTAGGATCAGTTTCGCGCTTGTCCTTCCACTGCGCCATGCTCCAGCCAATCGGCAGATACCCATTGATCGGGTCATGGGCGCTGGTTTGGTCAGTGACGATATCGGGGCGCATACCACCGGCCTGCATCCGCGCATAAATTTCGGGGAACACCTCAGCCGCATTGCCTAGCAGACCCACAGATTTCGCCTCGCCCGCCTTGGTCCAGCGGTCGATCATCTCAAGCGCTTCATCGAGAGTCTCGGCTTTTTCGTCCAGATACTTGGTGCGCAGGCGGAAATCGATAGAATCCGGATTGCACTCGACCGCCAAACAACTGGCCCCGGCGAACACTGCCGCCAGAGGCTGTGCGCCACCCATGCCGCCCAGACCGCCAGTCAGAATCCACTTGCCAGTCAAGTCGCCGCCATAGTGCTGACGGCCAGCCTCGGCAAAGGTTTCATAGGTGCCCTGTACGATGCCCTGCGTACCGATATAGATCCACGAACCGGCCGTCATCTGGCCGTACATCATCAGCCCCTTCTTATCGAGCTCGTTGAAGTGATCCCAATTGGCCCAATGAGGCACGATGTTTGAGTTGGCGATCAGAACCCGAGGCGCATCCTTATGGGTGCGGATGATCGCCACCGGTTTGCCCGACTGGACGATCAGGGTTTCATCCTCTTCCAGATCTTTCAGCCCCGCGACGATCCGGTCGAAATCGTTCCATGTCCGCGCCGCGCGACCGATGCCGCCATAAACCACCAGCTCGTGCGGGTTTTCGGCCACATCCGGATGCAGGTTATTCATCATCATCCGCAACGGCGCTTCGGTCACCCAGCTTTTTGCGTTCAGTTCGGGGCCGGTGGGCGGATAGATATCGCGGGTATTCTTACGAGGATCGGTCATGTCAAAGCTCCAATGCAGTGTCTTGGATGGCGTCGAGAATATCCACCAACCAGCGACGCAGGCGCTTGGCTTTCGCCTCGTCAAACGCCCACGGAGGGGTTTCGGTGGACAGATAGGTAGATTGCGCCAGCTCCATCTGGATCGCGTGTTGGCCTTCATCAGGACGGCCATAGTGGCGGGTCGTCCAACCCCCTCGGAATCGCCCGTTCAGGACGGTGCTGTAAGGGGAGGAATGCGAAAATTCATAGGCCGCGGCCTCAATGCCGGGGGCACAGGTCGCGCCACCATCGGTGCCGATGTTCATATCTGGCAGGGTGCCTTCAAAGAGGAACGGAATCTTGCTTCGGATCGAGTGGCAGTCAAACAGGATCGCAACACCGTGTATTGCCCGCACCCTTTCAAGCTCTTGCTCAAGCGCGTTGTGATAGGGCGCGTGGTAGGCGGTTCGACGTACCTCGATCTCATCGACTGAGGGCTCCTGCCCCTCGGCCCAGATCGGCTGACCGTCAAAATCGGTCAACGGCACCAGAGTTGTTGTGTTCTGCCCAGGATACAATGATACACCCGCAGGGTCTCGATTAGCGTCAATGACATAGCGGTGGATATGGGATTGCACGACTGTCGCATTGGCCAAGAGCTCATCGTAGAGCTGATTGATATGCCAATCCGTATCCGCCAGAACCTGCCCATTCGCATTCAGTCGCTCGGCAATGTCGTCGGGCACATACGTGCCGCCATGCGGCTGCCCCAGCACGATGGGCCCATCGCCACGCTGAACACTGAAAACCTGCATCACGACAGCTCCGGCATGGGCATTGCAGCTGCCTGCAGAATAGTTCCGCTTTCGACTAGGGACTTCGCGGTTTCCAATTCGGGCGCCAGATAGCGATCATCGCCTAGCGACGGGATATCGTTGCGCAAACGCCCAACCACGCTGGTCAGCGCTTTGCTGGTTGCAAGAGGTGCGCGGAACTCGATGCCTTGCGCGGCGCAGAGCAGTTCGATCCCCAGAATATAGTTCAAATTATCAACCATCCGGCCTAAACGCCGCGCCCCGTGCGCCGCCATCGAGACGTGGTCTTCCTGATTGGCCGATGTAGGTGTGCTGTCGGTCACACATGGGTTGGCCAGATGTTTGTTCTCGCTCATCAACGCAGCCGTCGTGACCTCGGCGATCATCAGACCCGAGTTCAGCCCCGGCTCGGGCGTCAGGAAGGGCGGCAGATCAAAGCTAAGCGCCGGGTCGACCATTAATGCGATCCGACGCTGTGCGATCGCCCCGATCTCTGACAGGGCCAAAGCAATCATATCGGCGGCAAAGCCTACCGGCTCGGCGTGGAAATTCCCGCCCGAAACAATTGCATCCGGATCGGTCAGAACCAGCGGATTATCAGTGGCCGCGTTGGCCTCAGTTACAAGAGTTGCGGACGCCTGCCGGATCACATCCATCGCTGCGCCGGTCACCTGTGGTTGGCAGCGGATGCAATATGGATCCTGCACTCGCGTATCCCCATCACGGTGACTTTCGCGGATCTCAGATCCCTCCAGAGTGGCCCGCATCGCCGCCGCCGCTTCGATCTGCCCACGATGCCCGCGCAGCGCGTGAATCTCGGGTTGCAGAGGGGCCGTGGATCCCATGATCGCATCTGTTGAAGCCGCTGAAATCACCAGCGCATTTTGTGCTGAACGCCAACCTTCGAACAATCCGGCCAGAGCAAAGGCAGTCGAAAATTGCGTCCCGTTGATGAACGCTAGGCCCTCCTTTGGACCAAGTTGAATCGGCTCTAGCCCAGCTGTTTTCAGAGCCTCTGCACCCGGCATAAAAACACCGTTCACCTCTGCCTCGCCCTCACCGATCACCACAGCGGTCATATGGGCCAGTGGTGCAAGATCGCCAGACGCGCCGACCGAACCCTGTGCCGGGATCACAGGTGTCACACCACACGCCAGCATCTGTTGCAGCAATTCGACAAGTTCCCAGCGAACACCCGAAGCACCTCGGCCGAATGACAGCAACTTCAGTGACATCATCAGCCGCGCCAGACGACGCGGCACGGCCGGACCCACCCCGCAACAATGGCTGAGGATCAGGTTGCGCTGCAGGGTTGAGGTATCTTTGGCCGCAATCTTGTGACTCGCCAGTTTGCCAAAGCCGGTGTTGACGCCATAGACGGGCTCGGTCCCTTCGGCAGCCTGCGCAATGCGGGCAGCAGCGACCTCAACCTTGGGTCGGCAGGCGGCGTCCAGCGAAATGGCGGCTTCAGTCCAGTAGATCTGGGCAAGCTGATCCAGCGAAACCTGACCGGGGACAAGCAACAGAGGTGTCATTCCTGACCTCCAAAAATACGTTTATGCAGAGGGTTGAAACCGATGCGATAGGACAGTTCTGCAGGGTGAGAAGCATCCCAGACGGCCAGATCAGCGCGCAATCCGGACGCGATCACGCCGGTATCATCCAGACCCAAAGCGCGGGCCGCGACGTGGGTAACACCTGCCAATGCTTCCTCAGGCGTCATGCGAAACAAAGTGCACCCCATGTTCATTGTTAGCAGTAGAGAAGTCAGGGGTGAGGACCCCGGATTGCAATCGGTCGCCAGTGCCAAGGGAACATTCTTCTGGCGCAACAATTCAATCGGCGGAGCTTGCGTTTCATGCAGCGTATAAAACGCGCCGGGCAGCAAGACCGCGACCATTCCGGCCCTGGCCATGGCGGTAACGCCGTCGGCGTCCAAATATTCGATATGATCAGCGGATAGCGCTCCGTAAGCTGCCGCCAGCTTAGCCCCACCTAGATTTGAAAGTTGCTCAGCATGCAGCTTCACCGGTAGGCCAAGCTCTTGCGCGACAACAAAAACCCGTTCGATCTGTGTGGGATCAAATGCAATGCCTTCGCAGAACCCATCGACCGCGTCCACCAGCCCTTCGGCATGAGCCGCGCGCAGTGTCGGAATGCAGACCTCGTCAATATAGGCGTCATCCCGACCCGCATATTCTGGCGGAACGGCATGTGCGCCAAGAAAACTGGTGTTGACCCGAATAGGGCGCTCCCGCGCAATACGGCGCGCCGCGCGCAACATACGCAGTTCGGTTTCGGTATCGAGCCCATAACCCGACTTCACCTCGATGCAGGACACACCTTCGGCCAGCAATGCGTCCACGCGCGAAAGCGCGCCTGCAAGCAGCTCTTCTTCTGTTGCTGCCCGCGTGCCGTGTACGGTCGACAGGATGCCTCCACCCGCGCGAGCAATTTCTTCGTAGGTCGCGCCCTTCAGGCGCATTTCGAACTCAACCGCACGGTTGCCGCCAAACACAACATGAGTATGAGCGTCAATCAGAGCGGGCGTGATCAAGCGGTCACCATAGTCGTTCTGCGGCCACTCGGCATATGACGGCGGCATTGCCGACCGAGCGCCAACCCAAACGATTTCCGACCCATCGATGGCAATCGCACCATCCTCGATCATCCCATAAGGTTGGTCGCCCCCCATGGTGGCTACATGTTTGCTACGAAGAACAGTTTTTTTCGTCATGGCGATTCTTTTGGGCTCCCCCTGCGCTTGATTTTTTCGTATACGGCTAAAAATATAAAGTCTACACAAAATGGAATTACGATGACGGTTCATGCCAAAACGGCCCTGTTAGGCTCTGAGTGGGTGCACAACCTACGAGTCGAAATCGAAGACGGTCGGATCGCTGCGCTGAAATCAGGGACCGAGCCAAATCCCGAAGACACTCGGGTCGACGTGTTGCTGCCCGCTTTGGCAAACCTGCACAGCCATGCCTTTCAACGCGCCATGGCGGGTATGACCGAAACGCGCGTAGCAGGGCGCGAAAGCTTCTGGACCTGGCGTACCTTGATGTACCGATTTCTGGACCGCCTCACTCCTGCACAGATCGAGTCCATTGCTGCATTGGTCTATATGGAGATGCAGGAAGCCGGGTATGCTGCGGTCGGGGAATTCCACTACGTCCACCACCAACCCGGCGGCACGCCTTATGCGCAGTTGTCTGAGCTGAGTCAGCGCATCTTCTCGGCAGTCAGCCAAACCGGGATTGGATTGACACATCTACCGGTGCTCTACACCTATGGCGGCGTCGCGCAAGAGCCTCTGACCGGTGGTCAATTGCGGTTCGGCAATGATGTGGAAAGGTTCCTGCAGCTTGTCGAGGACTGTAAGCCGCTGATGCCTTATGCAGACAGCCAGATCGGCATCGCGCCGCACTCTCTGCGTGCGACCTCGCCTGATGATCTACGGCAAGTGCTGAACGCTACCCCACGAGGCCCGGTGCACATCCACATCTCTGAACAAGAGAAGGAGGTCACGGATGTAGAAGCCGCTCTGGGTCAGCGACCAGTAGATTGGCTGCTGAGCAACGTGGATGTGAACGAACGATGGTGCCTGATCCATGCCACTCATATGACAGACGATGAAACCCACGCTCTTGCCCGATCCGGGGCTGTGGCCGGTCTGTGCCCGATCACAGAGGCCAATCTGGGGGATGGTATTTTTAATGGTGCCGTCTACATCAAGCAGGGCGGTGTCTTTGGTGTCGGTTCAGACTCGAATGTGCGCATTTCACTGCCCGAGGAATTGCGTACGCTGGAGTATTCTCAACGTCTGCGCGACAAGGCCCGCACTGTGCTGGTACGTGGCGAAGGCTCGGTCGGTCAAACGCTGTATACCGGAGCCGCCCGCGGTGGCGCACAGGCGCTGGGGCGCGACGCCGGAGAGATCGCAATAGGTCATCTGGCCGATCTGGTTGCGATCGATCGAAGTCACCCCACCCTGTGTACTTTGCGCGACGATCAATTGATTGACGGCCTGAGCTTTGCCGCGCCTGACGGAACAGTGACCGACCTTTGGTCTGCCGGGCGACATCAGGTGCGCGGCGGGCGGCATATCGCCCGCGATGCGATCCTGAACAATTATCGTGCCGCGATGAATGACCTTTTGGAAGACATCTGATCTGATATGACCCAAACCAGCGACACAACCAGCTACAAAGACATTAAGCAAACCGTCCTGCGCCGCATCCGCTCGGGCGATCTGCAGCCCGACGCTCTGCTTCCCAATGAGCAAGAATTAGCGGTCGAGTTTTCGTGCACCCGCACCACAGTCAACAGAGCACTGCGGGAACTGGCGGATGAAGGGTTTCTTGAACGGCGCCGAAAGGCAGGCACCCGGGTCCTTAGCGCACCGCAGCGACAGGCGCGCTTCACAATTCCACTGGTCCGAGATGAAATCGAAGCGGCGGGCGGAACCTATCGCTACGCTCTTGTGTCATGTGAAACGCAAATCACCCCAGACTGGCTGGCGGCCCGGTTGGCCCTACGTGCTGATCAAAGTGTGATGCACGTGCGATGCATGCATTTCTCCGGCAATTCACCTTTTCAGTTCGAAGACCGCTGGATCGTGATAGACAGCGTACCTCAGGTCACGCAGGCAGATTTCTCTAGCGTCGGACCCAATGACTGGCTGGTGCAAACTGTCCCGTTCACCAATGTCGAGTTGACCTTTCTGGCCAGCCGCGCCGATACCACTTTGGCCGGATTTCTGGACGTTCCCGAAGGTGAACCCGTTTTTACTGCCGAGCGTATCACATGGCTGCAGGGTCATCCGGTAACGTTTGCCAAGATGTATTTTGCGGCCGGATATCGGATGACGACCGAGTTCTGATTGTCCGGGCTTTACGCTTCCCCAATTCCACGACAGATTTGCCGCAGAATGTGCGCGTCTGCTGGAAAGGATATCGGGATGGGCAACCCGCTTTATGATCGTTTGCTGGGCATCCATGCAGGCAAGGATACGCCATTTTTACACCTTCCGGATGGTCGGACTCTGACCCATGCCGCGTTTCTGGACACCGCGGCCCGTCTGGCCAACACCATGACAGGACTGGAAATGGAACCGGGCGACCGCGTGGCGGTGCAGGTGGAGAAATCCGTTGAGGCACTGGCGCTTTATGCCGCCTGTGCCCAAGCAGGGTTGATCTTTCTACCTCTCAATACGGGCTATACGACGCAAGAGCTAAGCTATTTCATCGAAAACAGCGGCGCTTCACTGGTGGTGTGCGATGAGGCAAATGAGGCAGGGCTTGCCGAGATCGCGCAAAAGAACAATGCCCGGCTTGAAACGCTGAACGCCGACGGTTCAGGCAGCCTGATGCGACGCGCCCTAGGCATGCTTCCGGCCTTTCAGCCGGCACACCGATCAGAAAATGATCTGGCTGCGTTTCTATATACTTCAGGCACGACGGGGCGTTCGAAAGGGGCAATGCTGACGCAGGCGAATCTGCTGTCGAACGCGGAGACCCTTGTGCAGGAATGGCGATTCACAGATGATGACGTGCTGTTGCACGCGCTGCCGATCTTTCACACGCATGGACTGTTTGTTGCGACAAATGTCGTACTCGCATCGGGCGGGTCGATGATATTTCTGCCGAAGTTCGACCTGGAAGATATGTTACGCCTGATGCCACAGGCAACGGCGATGATGGGGGTGCCGACGTTTTACACCCGCCTCCTAAGCGACGACCGCTTCGCCCAAGATCTGACTCAGGATATGCGGCTGTTCATCTCAGGTTCAGCGCCTTTGCTGGCAGATACCCACGTCCAATTTGAAGACCGTACAGGTCATCGCATTCTGGAACGCTATGGCATGACCGAGACGAACATGAACACTTCTAACCCCTATGACGGCGAACGCCGGGCGGGAACGGTCGGGTTTCCCCTGCCGGATGTTGAACTGAAGGTCACAGACCCCAAAACAGGTCAAACCCTAGCAGATGGTGAGATCGGCATCATCGAGGTGCGCGGTCCCAATGTGTTTCAGGGCTACTGGCAAATGCCCGACAAAACCGCCGCAGAACTGCGTGAAGACGGGTTCTTCATCACTGGCGATCTGGGTCGGATCGACGAGGACGGCTATGTCCATATCGTCGGGCGCGAGAAAGACCTGATCATCTCGGGCGGGTATAATATCTACCCCAAAGAGATCGAGCTGCTGCTAGACGAACAACCCGGCGTGCTGGAAAGCGCGGTAATTGGCGTCCCGCATCCGGATTTCGGAGAAACCCCGGTTGGCATTCTGGTCCCTACCCCTGGTCACACGCCAGATATCGAGGCCATCATGGGTGCGGTTCGGGACGCGCTCGCCCGGTTCAAACATCCCCGCCAGTTGATCCTGCTGGACGAGCTCCCCCGCAACACAATGGGCAAGGTGCAAAAGAACATCCTGCGTGACCGCTGCAAAGACCTTTTCACCAAGACCTGATATTCAAGGCAAAAGCGCAACGCGACCCTTGTCCGTCAACAACCAGCAATCCTGTCCTTCGAACACCGCAACGCCAACCGGGCGGCCATACCCTGCGCCGCTATCCAGGTTGATGCGATTGCCGTAATGCGTTGATTGATCCACCGGCGTATGCCCATGGACGATCAGTTTCGGATGCGGACCTCGGTGGTTGTGAAAGGTTTGCCTGATCCAGACCAGATCATTTTCCCGTTGTTCGCTCAGGGGAATACCGGGCCGAATGCCCGCATGGACAAAAGCAATCTCGCGCGTTTGATGCATGGCGATGAGCCCTTGTAGAAATATCCGATGCGCATCGGGAACCGCACCCCGCGCTGTTGCATGCAGATCCTCGAGCCGTGTCTGCTGATCGAAGAACACGCCATAGCTTTGTAGTGTTTCGACACCACCCAACCGCTCGTGCAGCCAATGATACCCGACCAACATATGCGGGTCGTGACGTGGGACATCTTCGAGGAACCATGAAAACATCCGGTCATGGTTGCCCAGCAGAGTGATCCACCGCTTGCCCGCATCGCGACCAGCGATCAGCCGATCCAGAACGCCCCGGCTGTCGGGGCCCCGATCAACGTAATCGCCCAGATACACGATCTCGGCATCGGCGCCGCCATCGCGTTCGATCAGCGCCAAGGAGCGCTCGAACTCATCCACGCGGCCGTGCAAATCTCCAATTGCGTAGATCGGATTGGTCATCAGCTTCCCCTCGGGCAATGGTGATTGCCGCACTTCTGGCGCAAAATCAGCACTTTGAAAAGGCGATGCCCACGCTTTGGACAAGCGCGGGCATCAATCTGTCACAGAAGTTCAACAGCGACCTTCAGGCCACGTCAAACTCCAACGGTTTGATCTGAGTAAACAGACCTGTCTCGGCGAGTTTGGCGCGCGCCTCGGCTGGTACCGGTTCATCAACATAAAGCAACGCAATCGCCTCACCGCCGGCTTCGGATCGTCCAAGAGTAAAGTTCGCGATGTTCACATCGTTCTCGCCCATGGTCTGTCCTAAAGCACCAATGATGCCCGGCACGTCTTCGTTAGTCGTATAGAGCATATGCGCCCCGATCTCGGCATCGATATTGATGCCCTTGATCTGAATAAACCGCGGCTTGCCGTCACTGAACACCGTGCCACCGATTGAGCGTTCACGCTTTTCCGTCACCACAGTGACCTTGATATAGCCTTCGAACGCACCGGATTTGTCCTGATTGGTCGTCGATATCTGGATGCCACGCTCTCTCGCGACAACCGGGGCCGAGACCATGTTCACCTCGGGGTTGAATTTCTTCATGATTCCGGCAACGACCGAACAATTCAACGCAGCCAGGTTCATGTTCGCAGCGACACCGTCATAGAGGATGTTGATTGCCTTGATCGGCTCATCCGTCATCTGACCAATGAAGCTGCCCAGATGCCCGGCCAGCTTGATCCACGGCCCCATGACCTTGGCCTCTTCTGCCGTTACACTGGGCATGTTCAGCGCATTCTCGACCGCTCCGGTCAGCAGGTAATTCGAGATCTGTTCGGCCACTTGCAGCGCCACGTTCTCCTGCGCCTCAGTCGTGGCCGCACCCAAGTGCGGTGTGCAAACCACATTGGGTAGGTTGAACAGGGCGTTCTCCTTGGCCGGTTCCTCACTGAACACGTCAAAGGCCGCACCGGCGACATGACCCGATTGCAACGCCTCGGCCAGCGCGTCCTCGTCGACCAGACCGCCACGGGCGCAGTTGACAATGCGCACGCCTTTCTTGGTCTTGGCCAGGTTCTCACGGCTCAGGATATTGCGCGTCTGATCGGTCAGCGGCACGTGCAGAGTGATAAAGTCAGCGCGGGCCAGAAGCTCATCCAATTCGACCTTTTCCACACCCATCTGCGCGGCTTTCTCTTCGCCAAGGTAGGGATCATAGGCGACGACCCTCATCTTCAGACCCAAAGCACGCTCGCATACGATGCCACCAATGTTGCCCGCGCCGATCACGCCCAGGGTCTTGTTGGTCAGCTCAATCCCCATGAACTTGGACTTTTCCCACTTGCCCGCATGGGTCGAGGTGCTGGCTTCGGGGATTTGCCGCGCCACGGCAAACATCATCGCGATGGCATGCTCGGCGGTGGTGATCATGTTGCCGAACGGTGTGTTCATCACGATCACGCCTTTTTTCGAGGCCGCATCCTTGTCGATATTGTCGGTGCCGATCCCGGCACGACCAATGACTTTTAACTTGTCTGCCTTCTCCAGAATGGTTGGCGTGACTTTGGTGGCAGAACGGATGGCGAGGCCGTCATACTGACCGATCACCTCGGCCAGCTTGTCTTTGTCCTTTCCCAGATCGGGCATGAAATCCACGTCGATGCCACGGTCGCGGAAGATTTGAACGGCGGTTTCGCTCAGCTTGTCAGAGACGAGTACTTTGGGAGCCATATTTTTGGTCCTTGAACATTGTGGAAGGTCCGGGCCGGATGCGGCCCGGTAGAAAAGGTCAGGCAGCTTCGGTTTGCGCTGCAATCTCGGCTTCAAAAGCCCATGCAAGCCAGGGCAGCATCGCCTCGATATCTGATGTCTCAACCGTGCCGCCGCACCAGATGCGCAGACCCGCAGGGGCGTCGCGATAGGCACCGATATCAAGCGCAATGTTTTCGGCCTCAAGCCGTTTGGCGACGGCTTTGGCAAAAACGGCACCATCTTGAATGCGCGTATCGGTGAACTTCAGACAGACCGACGTATTTGATTGAGTTGTCGAGTCTTCGGCCAGATTGGCGATCCAGTCATTTTGGTCGCAGAACGCATGAACCGCGCCAGCATTGGCATTCGCACGAGCAATCAGCCCCTGCAAGCCTCCGACTGAACGCGCCCAATCCAACGCGAAAAGGTAATCCTCAACCGCAAGCATTGAGGGTGTGTTGATCGTCGCGCCGGTGAATATCCCATCAATCAGCTTGCCACCTTTGGTCAGGCGGAAGATCTTCGGCAATGGCCATGACGGGGTGTAACTCTCCAAGCGCTCGACCGCGCGCGGAGACAGGATCAGCATCCCATGAGCCGCCTCTCCGCCTAGTACCTTCTGCCAGCTGAACGTTGTCACATCCAACTTGTCCCATGGCAAGTCCATCGCGAACGCAGCGGATGTCGCGTCACAGATCGTCAGACCCTGACGATCATCGGCAATCCAGTCGCCATCTGGGACCCGCACACCCGAAGTCGTTCCGTTCCATGTGAACACCACATCGTTGGCGAAATCGACGGACGCGAGATCGACGATCTGCCCGTACTCGGCGGTTTTCACTTCAGCGTCGATTTTCAGTTGCTTGACGACATCAGTCACCCAACCCGCGCCAAAGCTTTCCCAGGCCAGCATTTCAACTTTGCGCTCACCCAGCAAAGACCAAAGCGCCATCTCAACCGCACCGGTGTCCGAGGCTGGTACAATGCCGATGCGATAATCCGCCGGTATGCCTAGAATCTCTCGCGTGCCTTCAATGGCCGCCTTCAGCTTGTCCTTGCCGACCGCAGCCCGATGCGAGCGGCCCAAGGCGGCATCCGCCAGTTTGGTCAGATCAAATGTGGGGGGTTTGGCACAGGGGCCCGAGGAAAAACGCGGGTTGGCCGGCCGCGTCGCCGGTTGTTCGATAGTCATGTGTATTACCCTTCCAGATACACGCCCCTCGTTGGGGAGGGGTGTCCCACGCACAGAGGTATGGGTCGTTTGCACCTGCAGCAAGCGTAAAAGACGCTTCATCAGCGGAAAACGACACTGGAAATAGGCTCAGATCGGAACACAGGTTTCCGATGGGCGAAAACCCCCGCCAGTTGGCGGGGGTTTATTGATTGAGGTTTATTCTGCTGCGTCCATGTATTCGGTCATTGGCGGGCATGTGCAGATTAGGTTTCTGTCGCCGTATGCGTTGTCGACGCGGTTGACGGGGGACCAGTATTTGTCGACGCCCATGGAGCCTGGGGGGAAGCAGGCCTGTTCACGGGTGTAGGGACGGTCCCAGTCGCCGACCAGATCGCGCACCGTGTGGGGAGCGTTTTTCAGCGGGTTGTTTTCCGCGTCGATCTTGCCGTCGATGATGTCCTGTGCCTCGGAGCGGATGGACAGCATGGCGTCGCAGAAGCGGTCCAGCTCGTCCATGGGTTCCGATTCCGTGGGCTCGACCATCAGGGTGCCGGCCACCGGCCAGGACATGGTGGGCGCGTGGAAGCCGCTGTCCACCAGACGCTTGGCAATGTCATCGACGCTGACATGGGCCGCTTCGTCCAGCGGGCGGGTGTCGAGGATGCATTCATGCGCCACACGACCCGTTTCCGAGGTGTAGAGGATCGGGTAGGCATCCTTGAGCCGCGCCGCGATGTAGTTAGCGTTCAGGATCGCCACTTTCGTGGCCTGGGTCAGACCCGCGCCGCCCATCAGCAGCACATAAGCCCAGCTAACCGGCAGGATCGAGGGCGACCCAAAGGGCGCCGCCGAGACCGGACCCACGGCAGTGCCGTATTCCGGGTGGCCGGGCAGATGCTCGGTCAGATGCGCCTTGACGCCGATCGGACCCATGCCGGGGCCGCCGCCGCCATGGGGGATGCAGAAGGTCTTGTGCAGGTTCAGGTGGCTGACGTCACCGCCGATGTCTCCGGGACGCGACAGGCCGACCATGGCGTTCATGTTGGCGCCGTCGATATAGACCTGACCGCCGTGATCATGGGTGATCTGGCAGACCTCCTGCACGGTGGTCTCGAACACGCCATGGGTCGAGGGGTAGGTGATCATGCAGGCGGCCAGATGATCGGAGTGCTTTTCAGCCTTGGCGCGGAAGTCATTCAGATCAATGTTGCCATTCTCATCCGCCTGCACCGGCACAACCTGCCAGCCCACCATCTGCGCCGAGGCCGGGTTGGTCCCATGCGCCGAGGTCGGGATCAGGCAGACATTGCGCTGCCCTTCGCCCCGGGCGAAGTGATAGTTGCGGATGGTCAAGAGGCCTGCGTACTCACCCTGCGCGCCCGAGTTGGGCTGCTGGCTGATCGCGTCATAGCCGGTGATCTGGCACAGCTTGTCGTTCAGATCATCGATCATCTCATGATAGCCCTGCGCCTGATCTTCGGGGCAGAACGGGTGCAGGTTGCCGAACTCGGGCCAGGTGACCGGGATCATCTCGATCGTGGCGTTCAGCTTCATGGTGCACGAGCCCAGCGGGATCATCGCCCGGTCCAGCGCCAGGTCGCGGTCGGCCAGACGGCGCATGTAGCGCGTGATCTCGGCCTCGGCCCGGTTCTTGTGGAAGATCGGGTGGGTCAGGTACTCGCTTTCGCGCAGCGCGTAATCCGGCAGGCGATAGGCCACGTTCGAGCTGTCATCCTTGCGGTCGATGCCAAAGGCCCCCCAGACCGCCTCGATGGTCTCGGGGCGGGTCTGTTCGTCCAGGCTGATGCCCACTTTCGTGTCGCCGACCTTACGCAGGTTGACGCCCCGGGCCACAGCGGCCTCCATGACCGTTTTCTGCAGATGGCCAACCTCAACCGTGATCGTGTCGAAGAACACTTCCGGCTCCACAGCAAAGCCTGCCTCTTCCAGACCGGCAGCCATACGCGAGGTCTTGCGGTGCACCGATTGCGCGATGGCCTTGATGCCGTCGGGGCCGTGATACACGGCATACATCGAGGCAATCACCGCCAGCAGCGCCTGCGCGGTGCAGACGTTCGAGTTGGCTTTCTCACGCCGGATGTGCTGTTCGCGGGTCTGCAGTGCCAGGCGGTAAGCCTTGTTGCCCCGGCTGTCGATGCTGACACCGATGATCCGGCCCGGCATCGAGCGCTTCAGCTTGTCGGTGGTCGCCATATACGCGGCGTGCGGGCCACCATAGCCCATCGGCACACCAAAGCGCTGGGTCGAGCCGATGGCGATATCCGCGCCCATCTCGCCGGGCGACTTCAGCAGCGCCAGCGACAGGATATCGGCGGCGACGATGGCAATCGCCTTGTGTTCATGCAGGGCCGCAATCTCGGCGGTGAAGTCGCGCACATGGCCATGGGTGCCGGGGTACTGGAAGATGGCGCCAAAGACCGCGCCCGCATCCAGCGTGTCCGGATCAGCCACCTGCACCTCGATGCCCAGAGGCTCGGCGCGCGTTTTAATCACCGCGATGGTCTGCGGGTGGCAGTTCTTGTCGACAAAGAAGGCTGCATTGTTGGCCTTGGACCGGCCACCGCGCTTGGCCATCGCCATGGCTTCCGCCGCAGCAGTCGCTTCGTCCAGCAAGGACGCGTTGGCCACGTCCAGCCCGGTCAGGTCGCTGACCATGGTCTGGAAGTTCAGGAGCGCCTCAAGTCGGCCCTGGCTGATCTCGGGCTGATAAGGCGTGTAGGCCGTGTACCAGGCCGGGTTTTCCAGAATGTTGCGCAGGATCGGCGCCGGCGTGGTGGTGCCATAATAGCCCTGACCGATCAGCGAGGTCAGAACCTTGTTCTTGCTCGCCACCTCTTTCATGTGAAAGAGCGCATCGCGCTCGGTCATCGCCGGACCCCAGTCCAGCGGCTCTTTCTGCCGGATCGCCGGCGGGACGGTGGCGTCGATCAGCTCGTCCAGCGTCTTGAAGCCGATCACCTTGAGCATGTCGCGCATCTCGGTCGGGCTGGGCCCGATATGGCGGCGGTTGGCGAAGTCATAGGCTTCGTAATCGGTCAGTTTGAAGGCCATGTGTGCGCTCCTCAAGGATAGGTCAGGCCCGGCGGAGACGGCAGGAGCCTCCGGCGGAAGTATTTGGAAACAGATGAAGGGGCGGGTCCGCGCACGGACCCGCCGCCTGAGTTAACCGATGAAGGCCTTGTAGCCGGCCTCGTCCATCAGGTCTTCGAGCTGCGAGGCGTCCGCGATCTTGATCTTGTAGATCCAGGCCTCGCCTTCGGGGTCTTCGTTCAGCGCGCCGGGATTGTCGGCCAGCGCCTCGTTCACCTCGGTGATCTCGCCGTCGACCGGTGCGTAAAGCTCGGACGCCGCCTTGACGGATTCAATCACGCCGATCTCGCCGCCTTTTTCGAACTCGTCGCCTGCTTCCTGCTGTTCCACGAACACCACGTCACCCAATTGCTCGGCGGCGTGTTTGGTGATGCCCAGCGTGGCGGTGTCGCCGTCAACGCTCAGCCATTCATGCTCTTCGGAATAATAGGTTGCCATGTCTCTCTCTCCTGACTTCAACGCTTGTAATTCTGTTTGACGAAGGGCAGCGCCACGATCTCAGCCGGTTGCGGCTTGCCCCGGATGATCAGGTTCACCTTCTCGCCCGGCTCGCCATGGCCTTTGCTCACATAGCCCATCGCCACCGGTCCACCCACCGTGGGGCCAAACACGCCCGAGGTGATCTGACCGATGCTGTTGCCCTCAAGGCACTGCACTTCCACGCCCTGACGCGCAGGCGCACGGCCTTCGGGCTTGATGCCCACCAGCTTGCGCGCGGGACCTTCGGCCAGTTCCTTCTGCACGCGGTCCGCCCCCGGAAAGCCGCCCTCTTCCTTGCGGCGTTTCTGGATCGCCCAAGCCAGCGAGGCCTCAATCGGTGAGGTGCCTTGGTCGATGTCATTGCCATAAAGGCACAGACCTGCCTCCAGCCGCAGGCTGTCGCGCGCGCCCAGACCGGCCGGCTCGCAATCCTCATGCGCCAGAAAGGCTTTGGTGATCTCGATCGCCTTGTCCTCGGGGATCGAGATCTCGTAGCCATCCTCGCCGGTATAGCCCAGCCGCGAGATACGGCACTCAACACCGTTGATATCGGCAACCGTGGTTTCCATGAACTTTAGATCACGCGCGGCGGGGCACAGTTCGCCCACAACGTTTTCCGCCGCAGGGCCCTGAACCGCCACCAGCGCGCGGTCGAAAATCTCGATCACTTCAACGCCTTCAAGGTGCTCACGCATATGCGGAATGTCCTGATGCCGCAGCGCCGCGTTCACCACCACAAAGTAATGATCGCCCGCATTCGACACGATCAGGTCATCCATGATCCCGCCTTCTGCGTTCGTAAAGAACCCGTACCGCGCCTTGCCTTCCTTCAGCGTCGCATAGGCCTGCGGGCAAAGCGCTTCCAGCTTCTCGCCCACATTCTCGCCCCGCAAAATCACCTGACCCATATGGCTCACATCAAACACCGCCGCCTTCTCACGGCACTGCTTATGCTCCCCCATAATCCCCAAAGGATACTGAACAGGCATCTCCCAACCCGCAAAATCAACCAACTTACCCCCCAACTCAACATGCAAAGCGTAAAGAGGCGTGCGTTTTAATTCGGTCATCAACTTAACCTTTCAATCAGCGGGACTGGTCGCGAACAACCGTGACGGTGCAATGCGCGTTGCGCACGACACGGGCCAGGTTCGGGCCAATCTCATAGTTCGGGAAATCGCCTTTGGTCGAAGCCATGACGATCAGATCAAAGCCCTCTTTGTAGGCGAGCTTCAGAATCTCACGATAGACGCTGCCTTCTTCGATATGGATCGCCACATCAGATGCACCGTTGTGATCCAGTATGGCCTGCACCGCATTGCGCACGTGGTCTTTTGCGCCTGCGCCATAATTGGCGGGCAGATTCGGCAACTGGATGATCTCAGGAATGACGGCAATCGCGTGCAATTCAGCGCCGTAGAACTTTGCTTGTTCCTGTGCGAGCGGCAGGGCGTTCTTCCACGAACGGTCGTCGGTGTGATCAATCGGCAGCAGGATTTTCGTGGCCATCACGTCTCTCCTCGAGAAATGGAATTCTGTTTGAAGCCGGGGGGCCGGGATGGCCCCCCGTATTTTCATCCGAGATTATTCGGCGGGTGTGCCGCCTGGCTCTTCGGACTTGCCACCTGAGGCAAAGAACTCTTTCGTCAGTTTGAAGACGATCGGGCTCAGCAGCGCCAGGGCGATCAGGTTCGGAATGGCCATCATCGCGTTTAGCGTATCGGCCAGCAGCCAGATGAAGCCCAGATCCGCTGTTGCGCCAAAATAGATCATGACGATCCACAGGACGCGGTAGGGAATCAGGGATTTCACGCCTAGCAGGAACTCAACACATTTCTCGCCATAGAAGGACCAGCCCAGAATGGTGGTAAAGGCAAAGATCGACAGAGCGATGGCGATGAGATACCCACCGATACCCGGCAGCGACAGTTCGAATGCGTGACTGGTTAGTGCTGCACCGGATTCACCCGATGTCCACGCACCCGACGAGATGATCGCCAGACCGGTGATGGTGCAGACGATGATTGTGTCGATGAACGTACCCAGCATCGCGATCAGGCCCTGGTTGACCGGACCTTTGGTCTCGGCTGCGGCGTGTGCGATCGGAGCGGAACCCAGACCGGCTTCGTTCGAGAAAACACCACGTGCCACACCAAAGCGGATCGCGGCCCAAACGGCAGCACCCGCGAAACCACCTTCGGCGGCCGACGGGGTGAAGGCGTAGGTGAAAACAAGCGACAGAGCGGAGCCGATGTTACCGATGTTGATCAGTAGAACCAGCAGGCCTGCGACGATGTAGGCAATCGCCATGAACGGAACCAGTTTACCTGCAACCGCACCGATGCGGGTGATGCCGCCCAGGATCACGGCCGCGGTCAGAACCATCAGGACAACGCCGGTAACCGAAGTGTTCAGGCCGAAGTTCGACTCCAGAACCTGTGCAACACCATTGGCCTGTACACCGTTGCCGATGCCGAACGCCGCGATTGCGCCGAACAGAGCAAATGCAACACCCAGCCAGGCCCATTTCGCGCCGAGGCCGTTTTTGATGTAGTACATCGGGCCGCCGACATAGTTACCAAGCTCGTCTTTTTCGCGGTATTTCACCGCGCAGACAGCTTCGGCATATTTGGTGGCCATGCCCACCAGGGCGGTCATCCACATCCAGAACAAGGCGCCCGGACCGCCCAGGAAGACAGCAGTGGCCACACCAGCGATGTTGCCCGTACCGATAGTCGCAGATAGCGAGGTCATCAGTGCGTTGAACGGGCTGATCTGGCCCTCGCCCTGACCTTCGCGGCCTTTGAACAGCAGGCTGAAGCCCGTGCCAATGCGCAGGATCGGCATGAACTTCAGGCCGACCTGCAGGAAGAAGCCAACGCCGAGAATGAGAACCAGCATCAGCGGCCCCCACACGACGCCATTGATGGCCCCTACGATTGAATTTAACGCTTCCATGGTTTCCCTCCCATTTGCGTTAGGTTTATGCCCTGTTCGCCAAAGCCCGCTGGCGGGCCCGCTTAAGGGCGGCAAAGTCTTCGTCCGCGTGGAACGATGATCGGGTCAGCGGCGTTGCCGACACGTGCAAAAAGCCCTTGGAACGCGCGATCTGTTCCAGTTGGGCAAATTCTTCCGGTGTCCAGAACCGGTCAATCGGATGGTGTTTAGGTGTCGGTTGCAGATATTGGCCGACGGTCAGGAAATCGACATTGGCCGCGCGCAGGTCGTCCATGACCTGACGGACATCGTCCAGACTTTCGCCAAGCCCGACCATCAGGCCAGATTTGGTAAAAAGCTCCGGGTTCGCGCGTTTGGCATCATCCAGCAGACGCAGCGAGGTGTAATAGCGTGCACCCGGTCGCACAGTTGGATAAAGGTGCGGCACAGTTTCCAGATTGTGGTTGAAAACGTCCGGCGCCGCTTCAAATACGATCTCTGACGCAGTGCCTTTTCCAAGAAAATCGGGTGTCAGAACCTCGACAGTCGTACCGGGGTTCTGATGGCGCACGGCACGGATGGTCTGAGCGATATGCTCGGCCCCACCATCTGCTAGATCATCGCGATCGACCGAGGTGATCACCACATGAAGCAGGCCCAGTTTCTTGACGGCGGCGGCGACTCGCCCGGGTTCAAACACATCCAGAGCATCCGGGCGACCCGTTGAGACATTGCAGAACGAACAACCCCGCGTGCAAACCTCACCCATGATCATCATGGTGGCGTGGCGCTTGGACCAGCATTCGCCGATATTGGGGCAGGCGGCTTCTTCGCAGACCGTCGCCAGATCATGCTCGCGCATGAGGCGTCGTGTTTCATAGTATTCAGCGCTGTCGCCCTTTTTCTTGCGAATCCACTTGGGCTTGCGCGGGATGACACTGTCGGCCTTTTTGGCTTTTTCCGGGTGGCGAGGGCGAAGCTGGATGGTCATCTGGCTGGTCTCCCTTATGCGTGGATCGCGCGGCCCAAGGCGTCGAGGCAGGCTTCTTTGACGGCCTCGCCCATGGCCGGGTGCGCATGGCAGGTTGCAGCGACTTCGGACACCGTTGCGCCCTTTGTCATCGCCAGAACCAGTTCAGCGATTAGATCGCCGCCATGGGCTCCGCATATATGCGCACCCAGGATCTGGCCGTTCGGGTCTGCCAGAACCTTCACTGCACCGTCTGTTTCACCGGTCGAACGCGCGCGCGAGTTCGCCATGAAGGCGAATTTGCCGACCGAATACTCGGCACCGGATTCTTTCAGTGCTTCTTCGGTCAAACCAACCGAGGCGACTTCGGGGTCGGTGTACACCACGCCGGGAACAGTGTTGTAATCGACGTGGCCAGCTTCGCCTGCCAGCATTTCTACACAGGCGACACCATCTTCTTCGGCCTTGTGCGCCAGCATAGGTCCGGGAACGCAATCACCGATGGCGTAGATGGCCGGGACAGATGTCTGAAATGCGCCATCAACTTCAATGAAACCGCGTTGGTTCACGGCCACGCCCAGCTCTTCCAAACCAAGGCCACGTGTGACTGGGCGGCGACCCACGGCGATCAACACTTTGTCGGCCTCGATCACTTCTTCTTTGTCCTTGCCGACGCGGTCCACAGTTAGTGTCAGGCCAGTATCCGTTTTGTCGACGGATTTCAGTGCCCGGCCCAGCTGGAATTTCAGGCCACGTTTTGACAGCGCGCGTTGCGCCAGCTTAGCAATTTCACCATCCATGCCGGGCAGCACGCGGTCCAGATATTCGACGACCGTAACTTTGGCTCCGAGACGCGCCCAAACTTGCCCAAGTTCCAGTCCGATGACACCGGCACCGATCACCACCAGGTGCTCGGGCACACTCTCCAGCGCAATCGCGCCCGTCGAACTGAGGATATCTTGCTCGTCAATCTCAATTCCTGGCAACGGAGTAGGTTCGGAACCAGTGGCAATGAGGATGTTCTTGGCCTCATGGACTTCGTCGCCTACCTTGACCTGACCAGCGGCCGGAATACTGGCCCAACCTTCGATCAAATCAACGCCGTTTTTCTTGAACAAAAACGCAATGCCCTTGGTCAGGTCGCCTACGATCTTGTCCTTGCGTCCCATCATTGTGGGCACATCGATGCTGGCCCCCTCGACCGCAATACCGTGGGAGGAGAGATGTGCAAGTTCGGCATATTTGGCCGAGGAGGTCAGCAACGCTTTGGAGGGTATGCACCCCACATTCAAACAGGTCCCGCCAAGCGCACTGCGGCCTTCAACGCAAGCGACTGTCAGGCCCAGCTGTGCCGCGCGGATCGCGGCGACATAGCCGCCCGGACCGCCCCCGATGACAATAAGATCGTAAGTCATTTGGTCTTCTTTCAGTAGATCGGGTGGCTTGCGCAGAGCGCGCGGACCTTTTCACGGGTTTCCTTTTCGACGGTCTCGTCACCGTCAGACGATTGTGCCAGCGCGTCCAACACATCACCGATCATGTGGCCAATCTGTTTGAACTCTTCTGGTCCAAACCCACGGCTGCAGCCTGCGGCCGTACCAAGACGGATGCCGCTGGTGACAGTGGGCTTTTCGGGATCACCCGGAACGCTGTTTTTGTTGCAGGTGAATCCTGCACGCTCTAGCGCCGCTTCGGCGTCTTTGCCGGTTACGCCGACTGGGCGCAGATCAACCAGCATAAGGTGGTTTTCAGTGCCGCCCGAAACGATGTCGCACCCGCGCGCCATCATCACGTTGGCCAGTGCCGAGGCACTGTCGACAACGCGCTGCATATATTCTTTGAATTCAGGCTCCAGCGCTTCACCAAATGCGACTGCCTTGCCTGCGATCACATGCATCAGGGGGCCGCCCTGCAGACCCGGGAAAACAGCCGAGTTGATCTTTTTTGCCAGCGCTTCATCGTTTGTAAGAATAATCCCACCGCGCGGACCGCGCAGCGTCTTGTGCGTAGTCGACGTAACAATGTGTGCGTGCCCGATGGGCGAGGGATGCAGGCCAGTCGCAACCAAGCCGGCGATGTGGGCCATGTCTGCCAGAAGCCACGCGCCAACTTCGTCGGCAATGGCGCGGAAGCGTGCGAAATCGATCTTTTGCGAATAGGCCGATGCGCCTGCAATGATAAGTTTGGGCTTTTCGGCTTTCGCCAATTCTTCAACCTGATCATAGTCAATCAGCCCGGCCTGGGTCAGGCCATATTGAACCGGACGGAACCACTTGCCGGACTGGGCAGGTTTTGCGCCATGGGTCAGGTGACCCCCAGCATCCAGCGACATACCAAGAATCGTGTCACCTGGGCTGAGTAGTGCCAGCTTAACCGCTCCGTTGGCTTGCGCGCCTGAGTGCGGCTGGACGTTTGCATATTCACAGCCAAACAGCTTCTTCAATCGATCAATGGCTTCGGCCTCAACCTCATCCACATATTCACACCCACCATAATAGCGGCGACCCGGATAGCCCTCGGCGTATTTGTTTGTAAGTACGGAACCCTGCGCATCGATCACTGCCTGAGAGACGATGTTCTCGGAAGCGATCAGTTCGATCTGTTCAGCCTGGCGTATGCCCTCGCGTGCGATCGATGCTGCGATGACGGGATCAGCCTCGGTGAGCGATTTTGTGAACATGATCTCCTCCTGTAATCTCGTTTCCAGTGTACGAAATTTTGTTTCCTATAGTGGAATTAGTGTACGCAAGGCAACAAAAATTTCATCACAGTAAAGTTGTTTGGCTCGGGGGAAATGAGTAAGCTTTGATAAAACAAGGAGATTCCCATGTCTGAGGACAACCTGAAAGATGGTGCCGGACCGGAAGAACAGGACGAGGGGGCGGCTTTGGGTCGGTCGATCCGGGATGCACGCCGTGCAAAAGGCTGGACATTGGAGGAGGCCGGGCGCGAAGCGGGAATCGGTCGATCAACACTTTCAAAGATCGAAAACAACCAGACACGTCCAAGTTTCGAGATCGTGCGGCGGCTGACACAGGCCTTGGACATGAACACGCCACAGCTGTTCTTGCAGTCCGCTCAATCGGGAATTTCGGGGCGACGTGATTTTACGCCGAAAGGGCAAGGCGAGATAAGAAATACGCCGACCTACATGCACGAATTGCTGTGCTCGGACCTGACCAGTAAGCGAATGCTTCCTTATATCGCGACGATAAAAGCGCGTGACATATCAGAATATGAGAACTGGATCAGGCACACAGGCGAAGAATTCATGTACGTTATCAGTGGCGAGTTGATATTCGTATCCGAGCATTACCGCCCCTTACCGATGAAACCCGGAGATTCTCTGTACTACGATAGCGGTATGGGGCATGGCTGTATTTCTACGAGTAAGGAAGACGCCAGGGTCTTGTGGGTTTCGCTGGAATGACACGTTAGGCCACGGCGCTTTCGCGTAGAATACCAATACCAACCTGAGCAAACGGATATCTCATGGACCGGACTATTTTCACTGGAACTATGCCTGCCCTTATGACGCCGTGTAAGGCCGACAGGACACCTGACTTTGACGCGCTGGTCAAAAAGGGCAAAGAGATGATCGCGGCCGGCATGTCCGCTGTCGTCTATTGTGGCTCGATGGGGGATTGGCCGCTTCTGACGGATGCCCAACGGATGGAGGGCGTGGAACGACTGGTCGACGCTGGCTTGCCGGTTGTCGTGGGGACGGGTGCCATCAACTCGAATTCCGCTGTGGCGCACGCAGCACATGCACAGAAGGTCGGCGCGGCAGGGTTGATGGTTATCCCTCGGGTTCTGTCACGAGGCTCATCGGTTGCCGCGCAAAAGAACCATTTCAAGGCTATTCTTTCTGCGGCACCGGACGTGCCTGCGATCATCTACAACAGCCCTGTCTATGGGTTTGCCACTCGTGCGGATTTGTTTTTTGCACTGCGGGCCGAGCATCCGAATTTGGTTGGCTTTAAGGAGTTCGGGGGCAAGAGCGACCTGCGCTATGCCGCCGAACATATTACATCGCAGGACGATCAGGTCACTTTGATGGTAGGCGTCGATACTGAAGTCTACCATGGGTTTGTGAATTGCGGCGCCACCGGATCGATCACCGGGATAGGAACGGCGCTGCCCAAAGAGGCATTGTTGCTTGCGGCGCTTTCGAAAAAGGCAGCAGAGGGACATGCCGAAGCACGGTTGCGTGCGCGCGAACTGGACGAGGCATTTGGCGTTCTGGCAAGTTTTGACGAAGGCACGGATCTTGTTCTTTACTACAAGCATCTGCTGGTGCTGAACGGCGAAGAAGAATACCGCCTGCATTTCAATGAAACCGACGTGTTATCCGACGCCCAGAGAAATTACTGCGAGCAACAGTACAATTTGTTTAAGTCGTGGTTTACCGATTGGGTTCGTCAGGGTGGGGTCATTGCGGAATGCATGTGATTGACAGCCATACCGGTGGAATGCCCACACGGGTCATTCTGGACGGGGGGCCTGATCTGGGTTCAGGATCACTGGCTGAACGCGCCAAGCGACTGGCAACGGAACATGAGCGGTTCTACAAGTCTGTTCTACTGGAGCCACGCGGCCAGCCCGGCATGGTCGGGGCGCTCCTTGTCGAACCGGTCAGTGCTGAATGCAAAGCGGGCGTGATCTACTTTGACGCGGATGCGGTACTGGGCATGTGCGGCCATGGGACGATCGGGTTGGGCGTAACATTGGCGCATCTTGGACAGATCGAGGTTGGCGCGCACCGAATCGAAACTCCGGTAGGTGAGGTTAAGATTGATCTGCTGGACGCCAACACCGTGCAGGTCACCAACATTGAAAGCCGTCGCGTACATCATTCCGTGACGGTCGAGACTGCAGAGTATGGCCCCGTCACCGGCGATGTCGCTTATGGCGGCAATTGGTTCTTCATTGTCGAGCCAAGCCCGATCCCGGTTGCGCCTGAGAACATTCGCCCGCTGACCGACATGGCTATCGCAATTCGCGAAGCCTGCATTGCGCAAGAAGTTGGTGGCGAAAATGGCGAGCCGGTTGATCATGTGATCTTTCAGGGCACCTCACCGAATGCAGGTATTCATAGCAGAAACTTTGTTCTGTGCCCCGACGATGACTATGACCGTTCGCCTTGCGGCACCGGCAGCTCGGCCCGGCTGGCCTGCCTCGCGGCTAGTCGGCGCTTGTCCGCTGGAGAAGAAATCGTTCAGGAAAGCATCATCGGAAGTTCGTACAGGCTGTCCTATCAGCCGGGGCATGGCGGGGGCATTGTCCCTCAGCTAACTGGCCAGGCGCATGTGATGGCAGAGGGTAAGCTTTTCTTTGCGCAGAATGATCCGTTTCAATTTGGTATTGCGCGTTGACGCAGGGAGACGAGCAAGACGGAATCCCATTCGGGCGTCGTGTTCAGAAAATCGTATCAGGTGGACAAACCGGCGTAGACACTGCCGCATTGGAGTTTGCCCGTGCAAATGGCATCCCCTATGGCGGCTGGGTGCCGAAGGGTCGAACGAATGAGGATGGGTTGATTCCGGCGCATCTCAGCGGGCTTGTTGAAACGAAGTCTGAAGATGTCGCTGAACGGACAAGGCTCAACGTCTTTGCCAGTGACGCCACGCTTGTTTTTATCGACGGATCAGACAGTCCCGGCACGCGGAAAACGGTTGAGTTTGCAGTTGATGCTGAAAAACCGCATCTGGTGGTGGATATAAGAAAAGGAAAGGCCGATTGCGCGCAACAGATGCGGACTTGGCTGAGCGCCATCCCTGTAACTGTTCTGAACATTGCAGGCCCGCGCGCTTCTGAGGCCCCCGAGATTGGTCCGCGTGTGCACGAGGTGCTGGACGCTTGTCTGGATCAGTTCATTCAGCCCAAGTAATCGCGCAGCGCTGGCGGAGGATTGTTGAAGAGTGTCTCGGTCTCAGCAGGTGGATGTGCGATTTGATCCGCAACCAATACGGTTTGGTCGGTTATCCGAAGCGCATCCCGTGGGTCGTGGCTGACCATAAGCAGTGTGGTTTTGGTCTCGGCGACTAATTCAGCGACCAGATCGAGCATCTCAGTTTTCAGGGCAGGCCCGAGCGCTGCAAAAGGTTCGTCGAGCAATAACACCTGACGCTTTTGCACAAGTATCCTCGCCAGCGCCACGCGGCTTTGCTGACCACCTGACAATTCGGCGGGCTTTCTGGCCGCCATTCCCTGCAGGCCAACGCGGCCGAGGGCCGATTGAATGTGGTGTTGGTCGTCTGCGGTCAAACCTCCATTGGGCCTTAGGCCCAGGGCGACATTCTGTTCGGCGCTCAGGTGAGGAAACAGGTTTCCGTCTTGAAACAGCATTGCGATCGGTCGACTGCCTGGTGGTAATGTCGATAGGTCATGATCCTTCCATTGGATGTGCCCACTTCTCAGGTCTCGAAAACCCGCGATAGTTTCAAGAAGAGTTGATTTTCCTGCCCCCGACGGACCGATGATCGCAACGCTGGATCCGGCCTTGACCTCAAAGTCAGCGCTTAATTGGAAATTGCCAGTTGCAATGATGCAATTGTCAAGCTTCAGCATGCCAGCGACCCCCTCGATCCAGAACCCAGAAAGCACCCATCGATAGTATAAGCAGCAGCAGCGCGCCTCCTGCTGCGGCCTGCATCTGGTAGGCGCCCATCAGGCGGTAGATTTGCAGGGGCAGCGTTGCGATCTGCGCATCTGCAAACAGGGCGATCACACCCAGATCACCCATGGAAAGTGCCGCCGTCAGGCCCGCGGCAAAACCGATCTGGGGGCGCAGGCGTGGAAGCATGACACGCAAGAAAAAGGACCAGTTGTTCATGTTCAGGGCCAGTGCCAACCGCCCGTGCCGTTCCAACACATCGCGCGCTGCGGGAACCAAAATTCGAAGGGCGAAGGGCAAGGCCATGACCGCGTTCACAAGCGCGGTTACCGGCAACGCAAGAGTTGTAGGATTGGCCAGCGGGCGGATCAGAATAAAGAGACCCGTACCAATGACCAAGGGCGAGGCGGCGAGGCCAAGAAGTCCGCCAAGTTCGACGATGCCGAACCGGCCTGTCGCGACGGCTGTCGCCATGGGCAGTGCCAGCAGTAATAGGAGCATGGTACTGGCGGCGGCAACACAGATTGAAATTATAGCGGCACGGAACACCAAAACCGGCATCTCAAACAGCCCAGCGATACCCGAAATCGTGACGGATGCCAGAGGTAGCAGCAGGAACGCGGCGGCGGTGATAATCCAAAACGCATCCAGCAGCGGTCCTCGGCCATCCCAGCGCCGGATCTCACGATTCAGGCCGGTACCGAACCCGTCGCCGCGCGAGAACTTTAAGGCTGCCAACGCAGCCGCTGCAGTCAGGACAAGTTGCAAAGCGGATAATAAGGCGGCGCGCCCTAAGTCAAAATCATATGTAAAGGCCTGATAGATCGCGAGTTCAATCGTGGTGGCGCGCGGCCCTCCACCCAGCGTCAGGGCAACCGCAAAACTGGTCAGGCAAATGGCGAAGATCACGGCCAGCACTCCGGGCAGAATGCGGCGAAGCATTGGCAATTCGATCAAACGGAACATTGCCATTCCTTCGCACCCAAGTTGGGCCGCTAGCCGGAAACGCTCGGCAGGGATCTCCTGCCAACCCTGCAAGATCAGGCGTGTTGCCAGAGGTAGATTAAAAAATACGTGGGCCAGAACGACACCGTGCAGCCCATAGATTCGAATGGGCGGTAGACCGAAATAGCCCAACGCGTCCGAGATCCATCCTGCCCGGCCAAAGACCTGAAGCAATCCCAAGATGGCGACGATGACCGGCAGGATGAAAGGTGCACCCAACAGCGTGATCAGGACGCGCCTACCAGTAAACCGGCGGCGCGCCAGCGCGCGGGCGACCGGAATAGCCAGTCCAGCGCTGAACACTGCAGAGAGTGTTGCTTGCAACAGGGTGAAGCGTAAGGCTGCCCAGTCGGCTGGACCAAACCCACCGCCAGAATCAGCGCGCACCGCCACCATGAACAGTGTGCCCAATATCAGCGCGGCAACGATCGCTGCAGCACTGACACCAGGAAGCGGGTTTACTGGCTGAGTGCGCCCAGCCATTCCGAAAGCGCCTGTTCCCGCGCGATGGCGGCTTGGTCCTGATCAAACAGCAGAGACTTCTGAGGGATCGTTAGAGTTTCAAAACCTTCGGGCAGACCGGAAGATGGAGTTACGGCCGGGTACATCCAGTTGGTTGTTGGAATGATCGTCTGAAACGCGTCAGACACCATGAAGTTCAGAAACTGATCTGCCAGCTCGGGCTGATCGGAATTGGCTAGCTTGGCCGCAACCTCGACCTGCATATAATGGCCTTCGTCAAAGGCTGCTGCTGCTTTGCTGGCATCTTCCTCGGCAATCAGGTGATAGGCTGGCGAGGTCGTATAGCTTAGAACCATGTCGGCCTCACCTTCAAGGAACAAGCCATATGACTCGGACCAGCCCTTGGTAACCGTCACGATATTGTCAGCAAGGTCAGCCCAGATTTCTTGGGCTTCATCGCCATACGCGGCCTTGACCCACAGCAGAAGACCCAGCCCCGGCGTCGATGAACGCGGATCCTGAATGATGATCTTGATGTCACTATCTGCCAACTCGCGGAAGCTGTTAGGAGCGGCAAAATCTGCATTGTGAACAAATGCAAAGTAACCCCAGTCGTAGGGGGCAAAAACTGTGTCGGTCCACTCGATGGGCAGAGCATACTCGGCAGTGACTGAATGAGGTGCAAACAGGCCGGTTTCTTTAGCTGCCGATATCAAGTTGGTATCCAAACCCAATACAATATCGGCGTCGCTGTTTTCGCCTTCCAGCCGGATGCGTGACAGCAGTGCCGCGCCATCTTCGACGCCGACAAGGTTCAGGTCGCATTCGCATTGCGCTTCAAACGCCTCTTCGACCTTCGGGCCGGGGCCCCAGTCCGAAACGAAGCTGTCGTAAGTATATACGGTCAACGTGGGCTTATCGGCTGCCACAGCCGAAGTCGCAGTCAGTATTCCCGCAGCAATTGCCAGATGTTTCATATCATCCTCCAATGCGGCGAGAGGGTAAGGATGGATGAAACCTGTACCTTTCCCTCCGCCGGTTCTAGCCGGTTCAGGTTCAACGGGTTTGCCAATTGGCATCTCAGCGCGGTCTTTAGCGCACCCCGAGGTAGGGTCGTGATTAGGGGGATGAGAGGACGATTTCAACCGAAATCGTTAGGTTCTCGTTCAATGAGCATTGAATGAAATACCATAAGAACGAGCCACGATGCCAGAGAAGTCCTTTAGGTGATATGCGCATATTTGACGCGCATATAGTATATTGATATTCTCAGGCACAT
Organism: Ruegeria sp. I3; assembly: GCF_056532525.1. Lineage (NCBI taxonomy): Bacteria > Pseudomonadati > Pseudomonadota > Alphaproteobacteria > Rhodobacterales > Roseobacteraceae > Ruegeria > Ruegeria sp. I3. The sequence continues at coordinate 153,155 of NZ_JBQFNI010000003.1, forward strand.
GGAGGCCAAGACAGAATGAACGCTCAACCACGCAAACCGACCAATCTATCACTTGATAGCGCTTTGCTCACCGAGGCCAGAGCGCTGAACGTGAACCTGTCGCGTGCCGCCGAAGAAGGAGTGCGTGCCGCCGTTACCGCTGCGAAGGCAGCACAGTGGAGGGCCGAAAACGCGGAGGCACTGCAAAGCTCAAACTCGTATGTTGAACGGCACGGGTTGCCCTTGGACCGCTTTCGTCAGTTCTGATGCCGAAATACGATGTATTCCCCAACCCCTCCGGCGATGGCTATCTTCTGGATGTGCAAACCGATCTTCTGAGCGATCTGAATACCCGCATAGTGGTGCCGCTTTTGCCAAAAGCACATGCGCCGAAACCAGCGACCCGCCTCAACCCTGAGTTCCTGATAGATGGTGAGCTGGTTGTAATGGTGACCCAGTTCATGGCTGCTGTTCCTGTGGGACTCCTCAAATCACCAGTGGGTCATCTGAAAGATGATTTCGAGCAGATCACCGTGGCTGTAGACATGCTGATGCAAGGGTTCTGAACGACAATAGCTGGCCTCATTGGCCAGCCACTTTGCGCGCATAACACCTGTAAGGTGTTATGCTTCTGCTCTACTTGTCGCGCAGTACCACGACACTGCAATGTGCATGACGGACCACACGTGCAGCCGTTGAACCGATCAGATAGTCCGAAAGGCCCGGTTGGTGTGACGCCACCACTATGCAGTCCACTTTGTGTTCTTCGGCCCAATCCAGAATGGAATTTGTTGGATGACCTGTAACAACATGAGTGCCGATCTTCGGAGACTCCATCGATGCGTTCAGTTTGTCCTCAAAATCAGAAACGCTTTTCTGAACCTGCTCGGGTGGAAAGTACGACCCGATATACGAAGGTAGTTCTTCGAGAACGGACAGCACCGATACTGTCCCGCCATCCGACAGCAAGCGGCTTGCTGCATCCAGAGATTTGGCACAGTCGTTGATGTGATCAGGGGCGACTGGAACGAGGATATGGTTATACATCTGTACCTCCGGATTATTTCAGGATGTTGGGCAACCAGGTGGCGATCTGCGGGAAGATGAAGATCAGGGTCAGGCCAACGAACTGGAGTGCCACAAACGGGCCAACCGAATTGTAGACATCCCCCATGCTGACATCTTTGGGCAGAACCCCTTTGATCCAGAACAGCACAAAACCGAACGGAGGTGTCAGGTAAGCGATTTGGATGTTCACGATGAACAGCGCGCCAAACCACAGCTTGTCGATCCCCAATTCGTCGATAATCGGGATGAACAGTGGTGTGCACAGCATGATGATGGCCCAATCATCCATCACCATACCCAGGACGAGGATGATCAGCATCATCATCAGCAGGATGCCGGTTGCACCGCCGGGCATGGAAAGAACCAGATTGGTCAGCAGGTCCTGGCTGCCAAGCGTGTTGAACACATTAAGATAGACGGTGGCACCAATCAGAATCCAAAGCCCCATACCGCTGAGCTTCAAGGTGGACACCAACGATTCCCTCAGCACCTCCCAGGTCAGTTTGCCGTAGATCAGGTTGATGACAAAGGCGCCTGCGGCACCAAATGCGGCAGCTTCCGCCGGTGTTGCGATACCGCCCCAGATGACGCCCAGAACGATGATGATGAGTAAGGCAAACGGCCAGATGCTGAGAACGGCGGTCAGTTTTTCGGTGCGGGTGAATTTCTGATCAGCGGGCAGGGCGGGGCCCAGCTCGGGCTGGATTTTACAACGTACGCCGATGTAGATCGTGTAGAACGTGGCCAGCATCAGGCCGGGCAGCAACCCCGCCATGAACAGGTCACCGATCGAAACCTTGGCCAGCAATCCATAGAAGATGAACGGAACGCTTGGTGGGATCAGCGCACCCAATGCACCGCCTGCCGCGATACAACCGATCGCGATACGGCGATCATATTTGTAGCGCATCATCGAAGGATAGGCGATCTGACCCATCGTGGTGGTCGCCGGCGGTGTGATGCCGGTGATTGCGGCAAAAACAGTACAGACCTGAACTGTACCCATCGCGAGACCACCATGAATGTGGCCGATCAGCTTGTAAACGGCGTCATAGGCCGTTTCGGCTATCCCCGAAAATCTTATGAGTGAGCCCATGAACAGGAACAATGGCACTGTGACCAGTACCGAATTCCAAGGCGTTGAATAGAATGCACTGGGTACGGACAACAGCGCGCGAGGTTCGAAAACCAGGGCAAATAGAACCGCTGTTCCACCCAAGCCGAACGCAACCGGCAGCCCCATGAAAAGGATCCCAAACAGTATTAAGAAATACAGCGCTGTAATTAGTTCGAGGCTCATGATCTTTAGTTTCCCTACCTAGTGGCCGTTCGCGCGGTCTTTGCCGGGTTGTGTGTCAGCAGTGCTTTTAACACTGACATGCGCCCGTCTGGTCCGCTGGCCCGACGATCGGGCCAGCGAAGGAGTTTTAGCTATATTGGAAAGATGACATTGCGCGGGATTATTGCGCGTTCGCCTTGTCTTCCAGGAACCTCTTGAAGATTTCCACGCCTTTGGCGTTGCCCTCGGATGCGGCTGCAACCTGCGGCCACACTTCGGCAATGGATTTCTCGCGCATACGAGCAACTTCTTCATCGCTCAGCTCGATTACTTCACCACCGGCATCGCGCAGGATTTGAAGCGCTTCTTCGACACCTTCCGCATGCATGCGGCTGGTTTCGAAATAGGTTTCTTCAAAAACTCCGTTGATCTTTTCGCGCTGCCAGTCGGTCAGGGCGTTCCAGCTCTGCAGGTTGATGAAGATCTCCTGGTGCTGAGCAGGGTTCCAGCCGGGCATGATCGCATAGTCGATAACTTCCTGGAACGACATGTCATCGATGCCGCCTGTATCCCAGTAGGTGCCTTCGATGGTGCCCAGTTTGATTGCGGTGTAAATCTCACCACCGTTCATCGAGACCGGCGCGCCGCCCATGGTCGAGTGGAAGATGGCCTGGGGTCCACCGGCGCGCATCTTGCGGCCTTCCAGATCTTCCAGTTTTTCGACACGGAACTTGGTGAACATTGCGTTCGGTCCCTGGTTGGTCCAGCCTGCCCACTGCAGGTTCCGCGCGTTGGCGGCCTCTTGCACGATGTCACCAACGCGGTAGTCGGGGTTGCCCCACATCACTTCCCACGCTTCTTCGGTGTTGTCGGCGCCCATGGCCATGCCAAACGCCAGCATGCCTTCGGGCATGTCGCCACCATAGACTGAACCCCAGCCCGCGTAGCCATCGGTCAGACCAGCAGCCGCTGCGCCAAAGGCCTCTGCACCACTGACCAGCGCCCCTGCGGGCTCAACACGGATTTTGACCGTGCCTTCAGTCGCTTTTTCAACTGCTTCAACCCAAGGGATCAGGCCATTGTCCCAGCCGGCATCGGTCTGGTCAAATGCGGGCTGGAAGGTCCACTCGGTTACTTCATCCGGCGGCCCATCTTGTGCGACGGCAATGCTTGCGGTCACGGCTATGGCGCCTGCCCACATGGTTGTGTGCACAAACCTGTTTGGTTTCATGTTTATTCCTCCTCGTTAGTGGATCAGTCTATTTTCGTTTGTATTTGCAGGCGCCCAGGCCAGCGTGCCTAACTGCGCCCGAAGATCGTTTGCAGGTCGCGGAGCAAGTGTTTCAGGACCACCAAGAGAACCATTGCTCCGCTGAGTGGGATCGCAAATTTGATCGGATAAATCGGGATCGGAATGGATGTGGGGGTCTTCTGATTAAGCATCAGAGACAGCGATGCGGCTTCGTAACCCTTCCAGATCAATGCGACCAGAAACAGGATTGCAATCGGTGCCGTCAGGACATCCAAAATCGCCTTTGACCGCTTGCTGGCGTTTGCATAAAACAGGTCGAGTTTGACGAAACTGTCATGCTGCAACGCATAGACGCCGCCGGTGCAGGCCAACAACACCATCGCAGCTTGCAATGTGGTGCCGATCCACTGGGAGGGCGCGTTCAGTACATAGCGCATGAATACGTCCGACACGCCAAACGCCATGCAATACAAGATGAGAAACCAGCCGATGCGGCCCATGACTTCTGAGATTGCGCTTGTCAGCTTTTCCAGACCGCGCATCAGCATGCCAACCTCGTTGTGTTTTTCATGGATCTGGTTCTCCCTCAAGAAATCTGTGCGCTGAATTGATGTACTTGACCCTTCGCGTCGGGGTCCGGACGGACATCAGAGAAACGTTTGCTGAATCGCTGTTCACAGAGTCGACGCATATCCCACTCCTGCAAAACCATGCGAACGGTCTCCCTCCCTAGTCGCATCGAACGGCCCGGGTGATCCCTAATTTCGACATGGAACTTCCCGGATCGCTACAGCAAACGCGAAGGAGTTCGACTGAGAAAGATACAGTTGTTTGTAATAATGGGTACAGATTTCATCGCGCCAAGTGACTGTTCGATGCCGCGATTCAGTCCCGAGCGTTAAGATGTTACAAGTTCAACAATGGCAGCGCAGGTTGCTTAAGCACATCTCAGGTCGGTATAAGTATTTAAAAACATAGCGTTGGCTGAAGCCTCTTTTTTGAGTTATCATCAACCCGCTTTTAGTAAGAGCGCTATTGCTTTCAGCATTGCCAGCACAGAATTTGGGAATTTGGCGTCGTTTCCACTTTGCATGGAGCACTTGAAAACATGGATACAGTTTGCAAATCGCGTCGCAGAATTTGCGACTAGAGCCTGACAGGACATGACACAACGGTTGAGCATCGACAAATCTCAGTCCAGCGGTTTGCGAGATCAGATCGTCTCGCAGATTTCACGACTCATTTTTGAAGGTTTGATGCCGTCTGGACTAAAGCTTGCCTCATGTCGGGGGTTGGCGCGGGATCTCGATGTTTCGATCAATACGGTCGTCGCGGCTTATCGAAAGCTTGAAGAAGAGCAACTGATCGAGGCCCGGCCCCGCTCGGGTTATTATGTCTGCTCTGACGTGGGGATTCGCACGGACGGTGATGCGATTGGGCGAACCAACACCAGACAGCGCACATCGATTGGCCAGAAACTGAACAAACTGCGCCGCACCGAAGAGATCGAAACCATCCAGCGCCCGAATGACTGGTACAAGTACGACTATCCGTTTGTGTGCAACCAAATCGATGATGGCGCATTCCCAGTTGCGGATTGGCGCGAATGCACTCGGTTGGCCATGAATCGAAAGCACCTGAAAATCTGGTCTGCGGACGGGCTGTACGAGGATTGCTTTGAACTTATCGAGCAGGTCCGGCAGCGCATCCTGCCCCGTCGCGGTATTTTTGAACCCAGCGATTCAATCCTGATCACATTGGGTTCGCAAAACGGGTTATTTATCACCAGCCTGTTGTTCGGCGGGCGCGATAAAACTGCGGTTATGGAGGATCCGGGATATCCGGATGCACGCAAGATCCTTCAGGCAAATTTTGGGAATGTAAGGTTTCAACCCATTGATAGCGAGGGTCTGATCGTCGATGAACGTCTGCGCGAGGCTGACCTGGTATTCGTAACCCCCAATCGCCAGCACCCAACCACTGTTACGATGTCCGAGCGCCGCCGCAAGGCCTTGCTGCAGGCCGCTGAAGAGTATGATTTTTACATAGTCGAAGACGATTACGAATGCGATGTGGATTACCGGCATTCTACTTTGCTGCCGCTGCGCAGTCTGGATGACACGGATCGACTGATCTATTTGGGCAGCCTTTCCAAAGGTCTTTCACCAGGATTGCGCCTGGGGTATCTGGCGGCTGCGCCAGAATTTATTGACGCCGCGCGCGATTGCCGGGGAATGATGATGCGCCATCCGCCGATGATTCTTCAGCACACTGCTGCCGCGTTTATTAACTTGGGGTACTATGATGGCTTGTTGCGCAGGGTTCGTCAGAATTATGAGCTGCGCTGGCATCTGGCTGATACGACGATCCGTGAAAAGCTACCCCATTTCCTGAAAACGGGCGAATTTGGCGGAACGGTTTTTGTGCTTTCTGATCCCGAGGCCCGATTGGATGCCATGACGATATGTCAAGCCGCCCTAAAACGCGGTGTTATTGTGGAGCCGATCGGGCCCTGTTTTTCAAATAAAACCGCAGGGAGATACCACTTTCGTCTTGGCGTCTCGTCAATCCAACCCGGTTCTATCCGAAAAGGGATTGAGCTGTTGTCCGAAGTGATTTCAGACCTACGCGCAACAAATTCGTAATGTCCCAGGGCGGGATGCAAACCAACAGTCCGCAAGCTTAAAAAGATTGATCGATGGTTCAATCTCCGACAGCTGAGTTTTCCCCCCACAGCATACGTGATACCAGGCTGGCTAGAAGGCTCAGGACGTACCAAGTCAGCAGAAAGCCGACGCATTCCAGGGCGAATGACCCCCATTTGTAGAAAAGGTCAGCAATAACAAAGGCGATAAGTAGCCAAGGTGCTTCCTGCCGCAAGAATGACTTTACGCCTTGTGATTTAATCGCTCTGTGCATGATGTAGATCCCTGAATTATAGATGGTTATAATATTTTAGACGATAACGGGTGGATGGCGACGTGGTGCGTCATAGCGCTGCTGTGCGAACCAGGTCATGGTTGGTTCGATGTCAGTTTGGGTGTTCCCGCCCTGCAGCGTGTACCCGGCTGCCAGCCAGGTGAAGCCATCATCGGCAACCTCGGCACAGTTGGTGTAGTCGCCCCATTTTCCCAGACCCGGAGTGTCTGTGCCCCGTCGAGCGAGGGCCAGCCGCCAAGTCAGATCGATATCGTCGTATGAGCCAACAACATGGCTCGGATGCAAATTCCCACCACCCGCAAAGACCGAAAGCCCTACATCACCAACCCGGTTTACAGCTGTTGAGGGGTAGGCGAACGCGATCTGACTGTTCCAGATATCCGGTTCGTCAATCAATGACATGGTTGTTTCGTCAATGCGGACGGTCCTGACGAAAGGGAGTGGCCTGTTGGTCTGACGATTAGCTGTCCACATAAAGCCCAGAACGCCGCGTCCCAGCCAACCAGCCATAATGCGTGGATCAGTGCGCGACATCCAGTCGCCACCGGTGGTCTGCGCGGAATAATTGCCTGCGGACCAAGGCGTGACATCGATGTCGAATTCATCTACGTCCGAGGCGTTCTCGGCCCATCTGAATACGCGGATCTGCGAGTTCGTGTTGTGGCTGGCAAAGTACATCGCGCCGCGTGCGCCTTGTACGCAGCGCAGAGAGAAGTTGTCTTCTGTTTCGAATATGTCGAATGATAGCGTTGCCGCGGTCGCCAGTTCGTCCAGTGAAATCCGCAGAATGACCGAGCGGGTAAACTGGTTAGCCCCGGCCGAGAACACATTGGTGCCCGCATACATATAGTTTTCGGACAACGAAACGTGATTATAGTCGAACCACTCATTGTTCCACGCGGGATCAAGCCCGGTGGGGGTGAAATCCCAAATGTTCCATGTGTCGTTCCCCAAGGTGCGCCCTTGTTTGACCGCAACCCGCAGTGTGTTGGTGCCCCCCTGTTCGATATATTGAAGCAGCCAGATAAGCAGATCCCGGCTTGGGTCGTAAATCGTGGTCTGGTCACAGCAAAACCCCCCGTCAACAGGTGGGAACAACGTGAAAGGACTCATGTGAGACCAGCTTTGGCCGCCGTCCAGTGACCGACTTGCATACCAGTTGCCAGTGGCCAGAATCTGACCTCCGTTGCTGGAAACTGTCGGCTCGCCCACAGTAGAGGTTTGGCCGTTAGTATCGAAATCCGTAAGGTTTATTGTGTTGAAAATCCTTGGCTGATGGGTCGAGGGCATAGCAGCCTCCGTAATCTACTCATGTCAAAAAAATGTGCGTAATTGATTAGTAATCCAGTTCCGTCGGATCAGCGTCATTGCCGGATTGATCCGAATTATCTTCTTCCAAAGCAGGCCCGCCCTTTTTGCGAGTTTTTGAGACGCGCTCATCGCGTTCGCTCAGCATTTGCGGGGTCATGAGGCCTGACGCCCCGGCCCGTTCGCTCAGGGCGGAATGGGCCGATGGTTGTGGTCTCACCTCAAGAGTGCCCTTTCGGGTCGTTCGCTTTCCACGTGCTTGATTTGCCATTCAACTCTCCTATCCGTTCGTCAAGAAACGCATCCGAATTCGCAGGTCGTCGGATGGTGTTGAATGTATTTAACATAGCAGATTTGCCCCGACTCTTCAATTGAGCCGGCTCGATGCGGGTCTCGCTCTGCTTGAATTCGCGCGCGCTAAAGCGGCACCATCCGAGATAAGCGCCCCGATAGCGGGAACAGGCAAGCCTGCAATGAATGATAGATATCCGGTTTGCCGTCAAAGATGGATGTCACGATGTCACCGGATTCATCCACCGCCGGGAACCAGCCGCCATGTTGGTGATCCACGAACGTTTCATTCGCAAAGGTCCAGAGTTTTCTGTACCAAATTTCATCCTCTTGCCTTTTATCCAGTGCGATCAGGGCTCCAACCGCACCAATGGCTTCAGCTACTGGCCACCAGAACCGCGACGCATTTGCGACCCGACCCCCAAAATCCAGCGTATATGCCATGCCGCCGCCGGGCAGCCACGCATCCTTGAGGGCCTGCTCAATCAATCGTCGCGATGACTCGGGCGCGCCCGAGTTTGGTCGACCTGATAAATCCCAATGCTGCAGCTGAAGTCGCCCAAGCTCGAACGAATGGCCCGGGGTCGTGCCTGCGGGACGGAACATCGGGTCACCGGCATAGCCCCGGTCAATCTGCCAATCTGAGGTGAAATGCTCGGGCAAGCGCCAGTTTTCAGCAGGTGCGATCCGGCCGATAAAGAAATCCAGAATACGACCGGCGCGGGTAAGATAGATTTCGTCGCCTGTCGCCTCAAAAGCTGCAAGCAGTGCCTCAACTCCGTGCATATTCGCGTTCATTCCGCGATATGTGGAAAACGGCGTCCAATCGCGGTTCCATTCGTCGCGGAACAACCCGGTCTCATCATCCCAGAAATGTGTATCAAGGATATCCCGGACTTCGGTCAGCAGTTTGTCAGCTTCCGGGTGCCCTATCTGTTTTGCGCTTGAGGCAGCGAGCAGAACAAAGACATGCCCGTAGGCAAGTTTGCGATCATCCTTGATGTTGTCGCCATCCAAAGCCCAAAGGTAACCGGCGTGATCCCGGTCTTTGTGGTGGCTGTTGAGGTAGGCCATACCGTGATCGATGATCCGCTCTGCGCCTTGAAATTCAATCAGATGCCCCAGAGCGTAAGAATGCACTAGGCGTGTAGTCGTGTGCAGTTCCTGCAATGTGTTTGGCAGCGGGCTGCCATCATGGTCGAGGATGAAAAATCCTGGCTCGGTCCGACAACTTGCGCTGAAAAACGCCAACTGTCGCATAGCCTGATCTTTCAACCACGTGCGGTGTTCAGATGTATCAAGCCAAAAGCCCGGTTCGGAATGCGGGCCGGGTGGCAGAGGCAAGGTGTTGTCCATATTCTTCATCTCGCTTGAGGGACCATTCGGAATCGAACGAAAAAGCGCTGCAAAGCGCGAGTCGCCAATGAACCAAACACCGCGCACGAAGGCAATCGGCAAACCCGCACCGGACTGTCAGGGGTTGCCGTTCAGCCGTCGCAGTCGGCGGAAACTCTTGGTAACTGCTTCAGGTTAATAGGTTAATCCCGGCCAGAATTACCACGGCGATGAACAACGTCTCCACTATGATGAGGGCGATTGCGGCTGCACCGACCGACAGGATCTGTTTAAGGTTTGTCTTCATCCCAACAGCTGCGATCGCAACAAGCAACAACCATCGAGAGCATTGGCTTAGAAATTCTGAAATCGCTGGCGGGATCAATCCGAATGAGGATGCCGCAGCGAGAACCAGAAATCCTAACACGAATCCCGGCAACAGCGGTGGGCGTTTCCCGTCTGCGTCCATTTCAGCAAAGCCACGAATAATCAGTGAAGCGACCAAAACCACCGGTGCCAGCATCGCCACGCGGAACAATTTGACCAGCGTCGCTGTATCTCCGGTTTGTTCCGAGATCGAAAATCCCGCGCCGACAACCTGAGCCACATCATGGATGGTGCCACCCAGAAACACACCGCCCGCAATATCGTTCATCCCTAATGAGCGTACGAGGATCGGATAGGCGATCATGGCGATGGTGGACAAAACGGTCACGCCCATGACCGTAAAAATCAGACGCTCTTCCGAGCGTTCGTCCTTGGGCAGGATTGCACTGATCGCCATTGCCGCCGATGCACCGCAAATTGCAACCGAACCGGCGGTCAGAAAGGCAAAGCGCCATTTGTGGCCAAAAAAACGAGCTACGGACAGGCCAAATCCTATGGTCAACAGCACTCCGACGATCACAAGGGCAATCAGGTCCCAGCCCAGACCCAGCATCAGGGTCATCGACACGCGCACACCCAGCAAGGCCACGCCAAGGCGCAGAAGTGTGCGTGCGGCGAATCCGATCCCCTCAACGGTTTTTCCTTCTTCGCCCAGAAAGCTGACCGCAATCCCCAAAAGAAGGGCAAGCAGCATGGCCGGGGTAGCATAATGCTCGGACAGGAACTTGGCGGCGACGGCAACGGTTACGGCGATCATGACGCCGGGAAAGAGCGTGCGAACACGCTCCTTGCTCCGCTCGGTGAGGGATAGGGCTGAAGGATCGGCGGACGCCATAACGGATGGTCCTTTGTTTGTAATGAATGGGTCGCGGGCCTGCGCGATAAAGCAGGCGGGCTGCCGAGTTTAGGGTTCGCGCGCCTGCAGGATGGTCACCGCGATGATCTGCGTCACATCTTCCGCGCTGCATCCGCGCGATAGATCATTGGCCGGTTTGGCGAGCCCCTGCAAAACCGGACCGATCGCCAGATAACCGCCCAGCCGTTGAGTCATCTTGTACCCGATATTTCCGGCATCCAGATTTGGGAAAATCTTGACGTTCGACTGACCCGCGACCGAGGACCCGGGGGATTTTCGCTCACCAATCGACGGCACGAAGGCGGCATCGAATTGCAGCTCGCCATCCACATTCAACTCTGGGTGTTTCGCCCGCAGTATTTCTGTCGCGTTGACGACCTTGTCCACCGCTGGGTGTTGGGCGCTGCCTTTTGTTGAGAAACTCAACATCGCGATCTTTGGCTCTTCCTGCAGCAATGCCCGCGCGGACACCGCTGAAGCGGCCGCAATGTTTGCCAGTTCTTCGGATGTCGGATCGATCACCAAGCCGCAATCTGAATAGAGCATGGCGCGAGCGCCCTCAGCGGCGGCCTCGGGTGGGTACATCAGAAAGAACGAGGATACCATACCAGCATCGGGCTTCATTCCAATAACCTGGATGGCAGTTCTGACCACATCGCCTGTGGTATGGACCGCCCCGCCCACGGTTCCTGTTGCGTGCCCCATTCGCACCAGCATCGCGGCATAGACCAGCGGCGATTCTGCGGCTTTGCGTGCCTTGGCTTCATCGACACCTTTGTGTTTGCGCAGAGAATGATACTCGGCCGCAAAAGCGTCAGTCAGTTCCGAATGCGCAGGATCATGGATGGCGATACCGTCCCCGGTTGAGCCACCCTCTGCCGCGAGCGCCGCTTTAACGTCGGCCTCAGGTCCGACGAGAATAATATCTGCCAGACCAGCCTTATGGGCGGCTAATCCTCCGGCAACAATGCGGGGATCGGTGCCTTCGCTCAGCGCTACAACTGGGCGGGTTTCCGAGGCACTGGCCGCCAACAGCTCGATCGGTGTTTTCGTCATGCGTCTCGGTTCCTGAACTGTTGTTAATCGGTGTCGGAACAGGTGCCTTGAGGTCAACGATGATCGTTTCGGCGCTGTTCCGATTTCGTTTCTTGATTGCTTGGTTCTGGTTCACCGTCAAGTTGTTGCCGATAGGTCCAGAATCGCCATCTGGCTATAGGCGGCGGCTACTCTGGACTTACTGTTCACTTGATCAGAACCTTGGCGGGTTTAGTCCGGCCTGAAACCAGTTGATGAAAGTAACAATAGAAAACACTGGCAAACCAGTCGCCTGCTGTATGTCCGCCGCGTAAGGGCACATGTTTGTACATTCCAGTACAATTGCACCAAGGTCGGGATTGCCCGCTTGCAGCGCAAGCGCTGCTTCGACATTGTCGTCGCGGGCTTTGTCCACATCCAGCGTCAATGCGTTTTCGAGAATAGCGGTTGTGAATTCGCTGCCGCTTTCGGTGGTGCCAATTGGAGTTCCGTCGGGGACCTGTGCCTTTCGCAGGTGCTCATCCGTAAGTGTTGAGGCGGAGATGGTTAGAATGCCGGCACGCTTTCCTGCAGGAAGGATACGGTTCACCATATCGACCTGCATCATCGACGACGTCGCGACCGGAACAGGAACCGCCTCGGCCAGTTCATCCTGAAACAGCGAAAGAAAGCCGCAATTGGTGGTGATCCCGTCTACCCCGTCTTTGACAAGTTCCCGTGCGGCATCGATGAACGCTCCAAGCATACCTTCAGCACCTTGTCGGACCACCAGATCAGGCGAGGCGTTGCGCACGATGCGATAGAGCACGGGAAACGGCCATGTCCGAGCGTTGCCCATGTCACCGGGAATACGTGGAAACTGTGCGTCCAACATCAGGATGCCGACAGATGCGCCGTATATGGATTTTCCGCCCTGCGCGATCATGACTGCGCCTCCTGAATGATGCGGGTCGAGATATCGTCCGACCCTTCCATATAGATGCTTGATATCCCATGGCGCACCGCGTCCTGCACCTGATCCATCCGCTTGTTGATATGGGTGCCCAAAGCCTGTGCGGCCTCATCAGCGTCGCGGTTCATCAAGGCCTGTATGACACGCTTATGCTCATCTTTTGAGCGCTGGACCCGGTCCAGACTCATGGAAATCCATCGGATATAGCGAATGCGCTCATTAATCCGTATCAGGGTTTGCAGCAATTCCATGTTGCCAGACAGCCGGGCGATGCCCAGATGAAACGCTTCATCTCGCGTGACAGCCTCTTCAACGGTAAGCCCGGTGATATCGATACCCGTCGCATAAAGTTCGTCGTGAAGCGCCTGCAGTTGTTCTGTGGTGGCCTTGGTGCACGCTGCGCGGACGGCGGCGGTTTCGATGATTTGGCGCAGCTCGAACAGGTCAAAAATGCTTTGGGCATCCAATGGGCGGCAAAAGAAACCCTGTCCCGGGCGGAAGTCGAATAAACGTTCGGCAACCAGCCGGTTCAGTGCTTCGCGCAAAGGGGTGCGGCTGACGCCCAGCTCTTTCGACAGGGCGACCTCGTTCAAACGATCGCCGGGACGCAGGCGGAATGAAACCGCCATGGCCTTCACCTGATCGTAGATATCATCAACGCGTGGACCTGCCATTGGTACTGCCTTTTGGTCGTTGCCCCACAGGTGCCACAGGCCAGTCTTGAAATCAATATACAAAACTGTATACAGGTCTGTGTGCAGATTAGATTGAGGGAGTCGCCGACCATGACAGGAACGAATTACCTGACCGGAGCCGAGGCAATGGTCCGTATGCTTGAGGCGCATGGCGTGAAGCACATGTTCGGCCTATGTGGTGATACAACCTTGCCATTCTATGATGCGCTATCTCGGATGGATCACGGTATTCAGCACATTCTGACGCGGGATGAACGTCATGCGGCCTACATGGCGGATGGTTATGCAAGGGTGACAGGTAAGCCGGGTGTCTGCGAAGGCCCGTCTGGGGGCGGGGCGACCTATATTCTACCTGGCGTGGTCGAAGCCAACGAAAGCTCGGTTCCTATTCTTGCGATCACCTCGGATGTGGCAACAACCAGCCGGGGAAAGTACCCGCTGACCGAATTGGACCAACCCGCGCTGTTCAAGCCGCTGGCCAAGTGGAATGCGTCGCTGGATGACGCCACACGATTGCCGGCCATGGTTCGTGCGGCATTCCGTGCAATGACCACCGGTACACCTGGGGCCACACATCTTGCCTTACCCTTCGATACTCAGAAAGCGCCGGTGGACGAGGCAGAGATCTGGGCGGATGCAAGACATCGCAGCTATCCGGCGGAACGTGCAGGCCCCGATATGGATGCGGTCGAGGCGGCAGCTGAGTTACTTTCAAAGTCTAAATCCGCTGTAGCCGTTTGTGGCGGTGGACCCGTTCTATCAGGGGCAAGCGACGCACTGCGCCGGGTTGCGGGACTGTTGGATATGCCTGTCGCCACGACCGTGTCGGGGCAGGGCTCGATTGCCGAGACAGACCCGCTCGCGCTTGGTGTTGTCGGATCGAATGGCGGGGTGCCTGCCACCCGCGCTGTGGTAGATGCGGCGGATGTCGTTCTGTTCATCGGATGTCGCGCAGGATCCGTCACGACCGAGCGCTGGAGAAGCCCTGCGCGCGATGCCACCATCATTCATATCGACAGTGACCCGATGGTGATCGGAGCCAACTATCCGACCGAAGTCGCTATTTGTGCCGACGCGCGTCTCGCGCTGGAAGCATTGGCGGACGCATTGGCGGCACGCCAAGACCTGCCCAGGCTGGGCGGGGCGGCCAAATCAAGCGCGGCATGGGCGGCCAAACTGGCTGCGTTTGCCCCGCTTGCAGCCAGCCGAGAAACGCCGATCCGGCCCGAGGCTGTCATGGCTTCGCTAATGGATATCCTGGATGATGATGCAATTGTTGTCGCTGATCCCGGCACGCCATGCCCATATTTTAGCGCGCATTACCGCTGGCGGACACCAGGCCGGCATTTCATCACTAACCGGGCGCATGGGGCGTTGGGGTATTCATTGGGTGCTGCAATGGGTGCGCATATTGGGCGGCCTTCGGTCAAGACCTTGTCGGTGATGGGTGACGGCTCATTCGGCTTTACCTGTGGTGAGTTCGAAACCATGGTGCGGCACAACATGCCGATCACCTCAATTGTATTCTCGAACTCGGTCTTTGGCTGGATCAAGGCCGGACAGGACGCAGGGTTTGGGCAGAGATACTACAATGTTGATTTCAACCGCACCGACCACGCCGCTGTTGCAAGCGCCTTTGGTGTGAAATCATGGACTGTCAAAGATCCCGAAGACCTGTCCAAAGTTCTGAAACAGGCTATCGAGCATGATGGCCCGACATTGGTCGACATTCACTCACAACCGCTTCACGAGGCCGCTGCACCGGTTTCGGAATGGGTGGCATAAGAGGCGATCGAAGGGGTTAGCTGAGCCAGAAAATCCTGTGCAATCGTTGATAGGGGTCGCCCTTTCGCGGTGATAATGGCCAGATCAAGCATCACAGCCGGTCGGAAGGGGCGGGTTTGATACCCGCTCTCGTCGTCAAAGGTGACAGTGAAGGGATCGATCATCGCGACCCCCATGCCCTGCTTGACGAAACTTAGCAGGTTTTCTGACAGATGGGTGTGAATCTGGGTCCGCCAGTTGCGCCCCGCTGATTGGAAGATGTCCCGAGTTCGTCGGTGGGTTTGATGCTCTGGCCCCATCACGATGAATGGTTCGTTTTCTAGAATTTCAGGTGTGAGTACATCATAATCTGCCAAAGGGCTGGTTTCCGGAAAGGTCGCCAGCGTTTCGAACTCAAAGACCTGATAGTTCAGTGTGTCATGCAGAATGGGCATCTCGACAATGCCGATCTCAAACAGGCCAGAGATTACCCATTCTTGAATCTTCGAGGAATACTGCGACTGAAAACTCACCGACAGGTTCGGGCGGCTTTCTGCGAAGCGAGCGATCTCACGCGGCATGAAGCCGAAGGATAGCAGATGTGGTGCGGCGATCTGCAATTGACCCGGATGCTTGTTCTGCAGATCCGTGACCGCCTGCGCTACGTGATCCAGCCCCCGAACAACCGTATCAACCTCGCGGTATAGAAGTTCAGCTTCTGGCGTAGGCAGCAACCGGCCTTTGTTGCGTTCAAACAGCGGCAAACGCGCTTCGCGCTCTAGCTGTGCCAACAGATTGCTGATCCCGGGCTGTGAAATCCCAAGCACCGAGGCCGCACCCGTGACAGTGCCGGTTTCCATGATGGCGTGAAAAGCCTGTAGCTGACGAAATCGCAGGGACATCGCTATAGTATCATTTTTCCTGATGACCTCTAGATAATATAGTATTTGAAATGATATCCTCGTCAAGGCAGGCTTCGGCCATTGGCAGGGGGTGCAATGGGCGATCTGACACAGAAAATCATCGGCTATGATCTTTGGCACCTTGAGTTGCCCGTGACGTCTCGCCGTGATCATGGCATCGGGTCCGTCGAAGGAACATGCGAAGTCGTCGTCCTGCGGCTGAGATCCGAGGACGGCAGTGAAGGATTTGGTGAGGCCTCTCCCTGGTCTGTCTTCACGGGCACCCCAGAGGCCACTTATGCAGCCCTTGATCGCTATTTGCGCCCACTTGTGGTTGGGGCCAGAGTGGGCGACCGTTCAGCGATCATGGCACAGGCAGCTTATGCCGTGGCTCATTGCACCGAGGCGAAAGCTGCATTGGAAACCGCTTTGCTGGATCTTGCGGGCAGAATCAGCGAGGTTCCTGTTTGGTCTCTGCTGGGCGGGAAGTGCCGGGGAATCATTCCACTCAGTTGCTCAATTGCGAACCCGGATTTTGCTCAGGATGTTGAGCTGCTGGCACAATTGCAGGCCGATGGCGTTCGGATTATAAAGCTCAAGACCGGGTTCAAAGATCACGCCTTCGATATCATGCGGTTGGAGTATCTCGCGCAGAACCATCCGGATTTCAGGGTTCGTGTTGATTACAATCAGGGACTCAGTATCGAGGATGCACCGGCGCAGGTTCGCGATGTTGCGCAATTCGCTCCGGATTTCATTGAGCAACCTGTCCGCGCTCATCAATTCAGCATGATGGGCAAGTTGCGACAGATGATTGACGTCCCACTTCTGGCTGATGAGAGCGTCTTTGGCCCCGAAGACATGGAGCGGGCAGCGCGTGACGGTATCTGTGACGGGGTTTCAGTGAAAATCATGAAATCCGGTGGCCCGACACGAGGCCAGACTGTGGCCCGTATCGCTGCGGCACATGGTCTGACAGCCTATGGCGGTGATATGTTCGAGGCCGGATTGGCGCATCTGGCGGGCACACATATGATTGCTGCAACACCTGAGATAACGTTGGGCTGCGAGTTCTATCAAGCCTCCTACTTCCTGAAAGAGGACATTCTGGAAAATCCCTTCCAAGTAAGCAGCGGCGAAGTTGTAGTCCCTGACGCACCCGGCCTCGGCAACAGGCCTGATGTAACCAAGCTTGAGCATTATGCAGTGGCCAAGGCGGTGGGGACATGAGCGAGAAGAAGACCATAGCGATCATCGGCGCTGGGATTGTTGGCGTTTCAGCCGCAATCTGGCTGCAGCGGGATGGTCACGAGGTAATCCTGATCGACAAGGCCGGACCGGGAGAGGGCACCTCGCACGGTAATGGGGGCGTATTGGCGTCATGCTCGATTGTTCCGGTGACTGTTCCAGGGCTGCTCCGGAAGGCGCCCAAAATGCTGCTCAGCCCGTCTCAGCCGTTGTTCCTGAGATGGGGGTATCTTCCAAAGCTGATCCCTTGGCTAACCCGCTATCTGAGTCATGCGAATGCATCAGATGTGGAACGCATAGCATCAGCTTTGACGCCAATTGTTGGCGATAGCCTGAACGAGCACAAAGCGTTGGCCGAGGGCACAGGCGCTGAAAAGTGGATCGTGCCGTCTGACTATCTGTTCCTGTACAAGGACCGCGCGCATTTCAATGATGATGCGTTTGGCTGGGACATTCGGCGCAGGAACGGATTCACATGGGACGAATTGGAAGGCCCGGGCTTTCACGCCTACGACCCGGTCTATAGTGAAGATATCGGTTTTGCGGCGAAACTTTCGGATCATGGCCATATCACGGATCCAGGTCGGTACGTCAAAGATCTGGCGGCGTATGTCGAGGCACATGGGGGCACAATCCTACGTGCGGCGGTCGATGACGTTGTTCAGGAAAATGGTCGCGTAACCGGTATACGGGCGGCAGGCGAAACCATCGCGTGCGATACGGCAATTGTAACTGCGGGCGTTTGGTCGGGGCCTTTGGCCAAGCGTTTAGGCATTTCTGTTCCCCTTGAAACCGAACGCGGCTATCATCTTGAATTGGTGGAGCCTTCTGCCATGCCGCGCAGTCCGGTCATGGTGGTTTCCGGCAAATTTGTCGCCACACCGATGGATGGCCGCATTCGTTTGGCTGGCATCGTGGAATTTGGCGGTCTTGATGCGCCACCCTCACGCGCGCCGTTTGAATTGATGCGCAAGAATGCCCGGATGGCCTTCCCGGGTTTGACATGGAAGGAGGAAGTGGAATGGATGGGGCACCGCCCAGCACCAACCGACTCGATCCCGATTATCGGTGAGGTTCCGGGGATCAGCGGTGCGTATATGGGCTTTGGGCACCATCACATTGGCCTGACAGGCGGGCCGAAAACGGGGCGACTTCTGGCCCAGATGATTGCGGGCAGAACACCGAACACTGACATGAGCGTCTACGCGCCCTCGCGTTTCGCAACATAGAAATGACTGGCGAAGAACGCCGGCGTCTCAAAACTCAACAGGGAGAAACATGATGAAAAAACTGACAAGCCTTCTGGCAGCAACCGCTCTGACGGCTGCCGCAGCAGCGCCAGTAATGGCAGAGAAATGGGATATGCCGATGGCCTATTCGGCATCGAATTTCCATTCGGCCACCGGCGCGGAGTTCGCCAAATGTGTCACCACAGGAACCGGTGGTGAGATTGAAATCGTCACACACCCGTCCGGCTCGCTGTTCAAAGGTGCCGACATCAAGCGTGCGATCCAGACCGGGCAAGCCCCGATTGGTGAGCGTCTGCTGTCTGGGCACCAGAACGAAAACGCGCTGTTCGGCTTTGACTCGATCCCATTCCTGGCAACGTCGTTCGACGACAGCGCCAAGCTGTGGGATGCGGCAAAGCCGTCCATCGAAAAGCTGCTGGCTGAACAGAACCTGACGCTGCTTTACGCCGTGCCTTGGCCGCCTCAAGGGCTTTATTTCAAGAACGAAGTGAACTCGGTTGCGGATATGGAGGGGATCAAGTTCCGCTCCTACAACAACGCCACCTCACGCCTGGCCGAACTGACTGGGATGCTGCCCGTCACCATCGAGGCGGCTGAGATTAGCCAGGCCTTTGCCACCGGAGTAGCGGATTCTATGGTATCATCCGGGTCGACCGGCTATGACCGGAAGGTCTGGGAAAGCCTGAACTACTTCTATGAAGTGGATGCCTGGTTGCCGCGCAACTACGTGATGGTGAACTCGGATGTCTGGGCCGGTGTCTCGGATGCGAACAAGAACGTCATCAAAGGCTGTGCGGAACTGGCCGAATATGCAGGTAACTGGCGCGCCAAGGAATATACCGGCTTTACGCTTCAGGGTCTGCGCGATGGCGGCATGACAGTTGGTCCTGCATCCGAACAGATGACGAATGAGCTGAAAGAAATCGGCGTCACCATGACCAACGAATGGCTTGAGGCCGCCGGAGACGAAGGCAAAGCTATCGTCGACGCGTTCAACTCTCAGTAACCATTCGAATGCGGGCGGCAGTTCATCCTGCCGTCTGCTCCCAATCCACAAAAAGCACAGCGGGGACAGCATGGCGGCAATGCGAGGGCTCAGGTCCGTACTGGATTTCATTTATCTGGCAGCAGGGGTTCTGGCGGCGCTCAGCCTGATTGCCATTCTGGTTTTGATTGTTGTGCAAATGCTGGCCCGTTGGACCGGTGAGGTGTTTCCCGGCGCGCCAGACTATGCTGGATATGCGATGGCCGCTGCGTCTTTTCTGGCCTTCGCCAACGCCCTGAACCGAGGCAGCCATATTAGAGTCTCCATTCTCCTGAACGCGGTTCCCGATGGCTTTCGCAGAATTCTGGAAATCTGGTGCTTTGCGATTGGTTCGGCGGTCATGTGGTATTTCTGCTGGTATGCCTATCGCTTTGTGTACTGGAGCTGGAAGTTCAACGATATCAGCCAGGGGCAAGATAAAACCGCCCTTTGGATACCGCAATCTACCATGCTGATCGGAGCGGTCATTCTGGCCATCGCGCTGACCGATCACCTGTTCCATGTCCTGTTCAAGGGTGATCACCGCATCACCCGTGATCTGGCCGATCAGAGCCACGGAGAGTAAGAGCATGGAAAATATATCCGTTATTATCCTCTTCCTCTTTGTCCTTTTCACCTTGCTGGGCACCGGTGTCTGGGTCGGGCTGGCCCTGATGGGCGTCGCCTGGGTCGGGATGGAGCTGTTCACGACACGCCCGGTGGGTGATGTGATGATCACGACGATCTGGTCGGCGTCCTCTTCCTGGACGCTGACCGCCTTGCCTATGTTCATTTGGATGGGCGAGATCCTCTACCGAACGCGATTGTCCGAAGACATGTTCAAAGGCCTGTCGCCGTGGATGGCACCTTTGCCCGGAGGGCTGGTTCACACGAATATCGTAGGCTGTACGGTGTTTGCTGCGGTCTCGGGTTCTTCGGCGGCGACGCTGACTACGGTTGGCAAGATGTCGATCCCGGAACTGCGAAAGCGCAACTACCCCGAACGCATGGTCATCGGCACGCTGACGGGTGCGGCTACGCTTGGCCTGATGATTCCGCCGTCGCTGACCTTGATCGTGTACGGCGTTACGATCAACGAGTCCATCACCAAGCTGTTCTTTGCAGGCATCCTACCCGGTCTTGTGCTGGCTGCCATGTTCATGGGCTATGTCGCCATCTATTCCAAAGTTGGCAAAGACTGGAACCCTAACGATGAGAGCAAGCTGACCTTTTCCGAAAAGGTTAAGAACTCTCGCTTTCTGTTGCCAGTGATCCTGCTGATCATGGTGGTAATCGGATCGATGTATCTGGGTTATGCTACGGCGACCGAGGCGGCGGCTTTCGGTGTGATTGGCGGACTGCTACTGGCAGCAGGGCAGGGATCGTTGAACTGGAAGACCTTCACTGAAAGTTTGATGGGCGCGACCCGCACCAGTGCGATGATTGCGCTGATCCTAGCGGGTGCTGCGTTCCTGTCATTGTCGATGGGCTTTACCGGCCTGCCGCGCGGGCTTGCGGATTTGATCGCGGGCTGGGAACTGACCCGGTTCGAACTGCTGATGGTTCTATTGGTCTTTTACGTCATACTGGGATGCTTCCTTGATGGGATTTCTTCGGTTGTGCTGACTATGGCCGTTGTCGAGCCTATGATCCGGGACGCCGGGATCGATCTGATCTGGTTCGGGATCTTCATCGTGGTCGTTGTCGAGATGGCGCAGATCACGCCGCCCATCGGTTTCAACCTGTTCGTGATGCAGGGCATGACCAATCATGAAATGAGCTATATCGCCCGCGCTGCGATCCCGATGTTCCTGATCATGGTGCTGATGGTGTTCGTTCTGATCTGGTTCCCCGAGTTGGCGACGTGGCTGCCCGAAAACCTGCGTCAAAGCCCCGGTGGGTAGACGCCGTTGAACCCGCTTCACCTCGCGGCGCGTCACGGCCCATATGTGTTAGTATCGGGCCTTGCCGCAGGCCTTCTGCTGCCGGGGCTGGCCGCACCGATGCGGCCTCTCTTACCGCCCTTGGTCATGCTCCTGCTGTTTTTGACGCTGCTGCGAATGCAGCCGGGGGCCATTGTGGGTTCGCTGGTTGACCTGCGAAAAGTTGCGGGAACGATTGCCGCCTTTCAATTGGTTTTGCCGTTGTCTGTCGTTGGGATTGGAATTGCCTGCGGATGGACCGGTTCGCCAGTTTTTTTGGCATTGTTTGTCATGGCTGCAGCCCCATCAATATCCGGCAGCCCCAATATGTGCCTGATGATGGGCTATTCTGCGGAACCGGCGATGCGACTAGTCGTGGTTGGAACGGCTGTTTTGCCACTGACCGCGTTACCGATCTTTTGGCTGATGCCGGAATTGGGTGATCTCAGGGCGGTCCTGATGACCGCGCTTCGGCTTTTTCTTACCATCACAATAGCGATTCTCGCGGCTGTCATATTGCGCCGCACGGTGCTGCGCCAACCTTCAAAGTCTACGCTTTTGAACGTGGAAGGTGCGGCAACGATTACTCTGTCCGTTTTCGTTGTTGGCCTGATGCCATCATTGAGCGCAACCGCACTTGTGGACCCGCGTGTCGCGCTGTTCTGGATCGCGTTTGCCTGTCTGATCAACTTTGGGGCTCAGGTTGTCTCATTCCAATTCACACGAACTCGAATGCCCGGGGCCGAGGCTACGGCGGTGTCTCTGATCGCCGGAAACCGGAACATCGCGATATTCTTCGTGGCACTGCCACCTGAAGTGACCGCGCCGATCATGGTGTTCATCGGGGCCTATCAGATACCGATGTATCTGACGCCGCTGATCATGCGCCGACTGTATCAGACGGCTGCCACAAACAGCTGATTTGGGCCAGAGGCATTGGCGGTGCCAGCCCTAACGCTGATCCCCAACCCCGACGCCGACATAGGTTTCAAATCCCGATCCCAGAACCATCGTGGACGAGTAGATATTACGCAAGTCGACCATTCGGGGGGATCTCATAGTCTCTGCCAGCTCGCTCAGGTTCAGGGCGCGGAACTCGTTCCATTCTGTCAGCAAGACAACAACGTCCGCATCTTTGGCCGCGGCGTAGGGATCATCCATCCACTCGACGCCAGGAAGCAGCGCTTCCCCCTCGGCACGGCCTTGCGGATCGACAACGCGGACCTGGGCACCGCCGCCGATCAGGGCGGGAACGATGGTCAGGGAAGGTGCGTCGCGCATGTCATCGGTGTTGGGCTTGAAAGTCACACCCAGAACCGCCACGGTCTTGCCATTGAAGCTGTCATCGCAGGCAACCCGGATCTTCTCGATCATCCGCTTCTTGACCTCATCGTTTACACGAATGACGGTTTCGGTGATCTGCATCGGGTGGGCAAAATCCTGTCCGATCCGGGCAAGTGCAGCGGTGTCTTTCGGAAAACACGAGCCGCCATAGCCAGGGCCTGCGTGCAGAAACTTGTTGCCGATCCGCCCATCCAGACCAATACCGCGCGCCACCTCTTTGACATCGCCGCCTGCCCGCTCGCAAAGACCGGCGATTTCATTGATGAACGTGATTTTGGTCGCCAGGAATGCGTTCGCCGCGTATTTGATCATCTCGGCACTTTCCAGATCAGTGGTCAGGATCGGGAAATCACGCAGATAAAGCGGGCGGTAGATCTCGGCCATGACATCCGCCGCTCGTTCGCTTTCGACCCCTACGACAACACGGTCTGGGCGCATAAAATCATCAATTGCGGCGCCCTCGCGCAGGAATTCGGGATTCGAGGCGACGTCGAATTCCGCCTTCGGATTTGCACCCGAGACAACTTCATGAACCTTGCGGTTGGTGCCGACCGGGACAGTCGATTTGGTTACGATAACCGTGTAGCCGGTGATGGCCTGAGCGATTTCTTCGGCGGCGGCCATCACATAAGTCAGATCAGCGTGCCCGTCCCCGCGTCTCGTAGGTGTGCCTACCGCGATAAACACCGCGTCCGCGCTGTCGACCGCAGCGGCCAGGTCGGTGGTAAAGGTCAGGCGGCCAGCAGCCACGTTCTTGGCCAAAAGCACGTCAAGACCCGGCTCGTAGATCGGTACCTCTCCATCCTGAAGCATCTTAATCTTGCCATCGGATTTATCGACGCAAATCACGTCATGGCCAAAGTCCGAGAAGCAAACCCCGGACACCAAACCGACATATCCCGTGCCAATCATCGCAATGCGCATTTATCGAATTCCTTCTTTTGGGTTTCGCCAGTGGCGTATTTCATGGTCTCTTTCAACCGCTGAATTGAGAGCTTTTAGGGCTCGATAGTTACAACCGCTTAGGCATTGCCGGCTTGCTTTCAACAACAGCTCGGCACTTCTGAGGTGTCGCGGGGCGATAAGGCAAAATCATCAGGCTTTCTCTTGGCGACCGAATATGCTTGTTGTGGTGAATTGTTCAAGTGCTGTTCGTGGCTTGCGTTGAACTGGCTATCTGGTGTCGGAGAAGAACGGCGTGTTGCGATCAAAATTCGTGCCAGATCGGATTTCCGACGATTGCATTCGTTCGTCCGCTGGCGCGCATTCTCAATCCTACACGTAATATCAGGCACTTCTTCGCTTCAGCAGGCGTTGGGCATAGCCAGAATGCGAAGCTTCATATAGTCTCACAATCAGTTTTCGTGGTGTCGAGGGGCGGTGCGAGCAATCTGTTAATTATTTTAAGGCTTCGCGATGGGGGGCATGTTCTCGTTTTTGGGTTCCGGGGAAGGCGTTGGCCTTGCATCTCCACGCCGCATGAGCGCCGGTCGCGGAGCGCGCTGATGGTGCTGCACCCTACCGGCCCGGAAACTGATCTTGGCGCAATGGAGCACCGCCATCTGACTGTCATGATGGTGGATCTTGTCGAGTCCACGGTATTGGCTCAAATGCTTGAGCCCGAAGATTTGCTTTCCACGACATTACGTTATCATAAACTGGTCGAACAAATTGCCGATGAGTTCGGGGGCAGGGTGCTGCAGATCGTGGGCGACGGTATCCTCGTCGCCTTTGGTTGGCCTGCTGCGTCTGAAAATAATGCCGAGCGCGCTCTACGCGCGGCGCTGCGCATCCATACTGATCTGCCCGCAATGGCGGGTCCGCTCGATCTCAGGTGCCGGATTGGGATCGCATCCGGCGTAGTTCTTGTCGGGGACATCGCGCTTGGGACCAATATTCAGCCCGACGCGATTTTTGGATCGACGTTAAATCTTGCGGCACGTCTTCAGTCGTTGGCGATCCCCGGTGGAACAATGGTTTCTGCGGCAACACGGGCGCTTGGGGCCGAGCAAATGGAGTTCGAGCCGCAAGGCGTTCAGAACCTCGCGGGGTTCGACCGGCCTGTTCCAGTTTATCGATTGACCGGTGAAGGCAAGGATCAAGCACGCCGCCATAACCGCACCCCGTTGCTTGGCCGCAAAGCCGAACGCGGACAACTCCGCCGCGCGTGGAAAGATGTGGAAGCCGGAAGAGGGCGGGTGATTCACATATTGGGTGAGGCAGGGATTGGCAAATCGCACCTGATCCGTGATCTGCGTTCGTCGGTCGGGCCGCAGGCATGGGTGACCTATCACTGCAGCCCGTTCCATGTCAGCACACCGTTCTTTCCCTTCATATCACAGGTCGAACGGTGGTGCGGCATCCACAATCAGGACGATATTGCCGCGCGTCGCAACCGGTTGTCAGAACATCTGAGCGATATTCTGGACGACGCGCAACTTCGCACGCTGTATTTCATTCTTGCCCCGGGCCCCGGCGACAGCGGGACGACCAGTGAGGACGAACTGCGCGCGCAGCTGAGTGACATATTCATCCGCGTCTACCAAAAACTCAGCCGAGAGGGACCGGTGCTTGTCGTGGTTGAGGATATGCAATGGGTCGACCCATCGACCCTTTCGGTGCTACGCGACGTGGCCGAGCATCTGACATCACTTCCCGTCCTGATGCTGATGGTTTCGCGGATGCCGGCGCCATCAGCGATCAAAGAGAGCATACCGTCTCTTGAGCAATTGTCGCTTCCACCGCTCGATGATGCGACATCGTCAGAACTGGCCAAGGCGGCCTCGGGTGCGCGACTTGATGACCGCACCACGGCACAAATTTTGGCGCGGGGCAATGGCGTGCCCCTTTTCATCAAGGAGTGCTCTGCCGCCATCGCTGCGTCGCCTGAACGTATCGTGGACAACATTCCCGCCACGTTGCATGACCTCCTGGCGCAACAGGTGGACGAGGTCGGAGAACTCCGACGTGCCGCGATCGAGGCCGCTGTTATAGGTGGTGCCTTTGGGGCACCTTTGCTGGCTCAGATCAGTGAACTGACTGAAGACGAGTCCGAAGACGCGATCTTTGGGCTCGCCGCCACGGGTATATTGCAACATCTGCCCGGCGCGAATGACGACGCAGAAATGATCTGGCGGTTCCGCCATGAATTGGTGCGTGAGGCGGCATATCAAAGCCTTGTGCGGGACCGTCGCATTCATTTGCACCGACGCACGGCAGAAGCCCTTGCCGCCCAACCGGAAGCCGCCCGACAGCCTGAACAAATAGCGCGGCACTGGGAACTGGCCGGTGAAACAACGAAGGCGGTGGCCGCCTGGTCGGAGGCCGCGCGGCTGAACCTGAGGCGCCACGCAAATCGCGAAGGGGCTCAGCATGCCCGAAACGGATTGCGGCTGTTGGACGAGTTGCCCGCAGACCAACGCGATAAAGCTGAATTGAACTTGCAATTCCTTCTGGCCGCTGCCGAACGCGTGCATGTCGGTTATGGTGCCGAGCCCGCAATCGATGCCTTTGGGCGCAGTTTTGAACTGGCTGAAAAGCTGGGCGACAGACGTACTCTTGTTCGCGCGGGCAGGGGTCTGTTTACCGCTGCAATGGTCAAAGGTGATTACCAGAACGCCGAGCAATGGGGGCAAGCGATCATCGATGCGTATGACGATCACCACACCCGAATGGTCGGAAACTACATCTGTGGGGCCGCGCTATCCCCGCGCGGTCGGTTTCAGGATGCGGCAGCAGCTCTGGAACAAGCGGCGTCTCATGCGGATGCGCATCGCGCCGAAGCTGGAAACAGCCCCGATATTGCAGCCGTGATACAAATCGAGAGTATGAGCGCGCTGGTTGACAGCTTTCAGGGCAAAACTGAGGCGGCACTCGCCAAAGCCAAGCGGGCAGTTGACGCCGCGATTGCGTCGGGCCAGCCCTTGATCATCGCAAATGCAATGCATTGGTTGACCGAAATCCACATGCAGATGGACCACCCGGATTATGCGCGTATGGCCAAGGCGCTGAGCGCGGCTGTTCAGGACAAGGGCGGCCCTTATTACCAAGCTGTTGCGACGGCCCATCTTGCCGGGGCTGCCATCAGAACCGGCGAGGCCACAGAGGGCGTGGCCATGCTGCAGGCCGCTTGGGGAAGGATGCACGCAACGGGTGCCGAGGCGGCTGGCGTGCTCGTCAACGCCGAGCTCGCACGGGGCTATCTTGCTCTGGGTGAGATTCAAAAAGGGTTGGATGCGGTGGGGGCTGGTCTGACATGTGCAGAAAACACTGACGAGCGGAACTATGAAGCTGAAATATACCGGATAAAGGCGGCTCTTCTACTGGAACAAGGTGGTCCGTTCGACGCGGCTGAGGCGGCTTTGCGTGAAGCTATTGCCGTGGCAAATAATCAGGGCGCGGCGCTGTATGAATTGCGCGCGCTGAGTGATCTTGCCTGCATCCGGCCAGCCGATACGGAAGTTGCCGCGCGGATTACTGAGCTGGAAGAGCGCGGTCGCGTCTTAGGTCCCGCCGGGACGTCGACCTAAAGTGCAGTCTTCGGGTTGCAGGTCCAAGCCAACAAATCGCGCCACCTGCGAGAATGACGAAGTTTTCTTCAGCAACTGAAAACCTTTCTCTGAAAAAGTCTCAGCCGAGTACAAGTTTTTGGACACCATTGGGTTGTTCATAAGCTGCGTGATCGCGTCATACGCCACCATCGATGTCATCAGATCGCCCATGATCACATCGCCCTTGTGCTGTTCCGCAAAGAGACCAGGGAACAACTCGACCCTATTGACGTCGCAATAGAGCCGGCTCAGGTCGGCAATCAATTCGTCCGCAAACGGCTGATCACCAACCATCTCAGTAAAGCTTGAATGCGGTTTGCGGCAGAAATGATGACGATAAGTGTTCAGCGACGGAAGACGCGCCTTACGCGTCAGGGCAATTGTAGCTTCGACAGGGGCAGGAGCACCGGGCGCAGGCCTTTGGAACAGGAAATCGGGCGTGTTGCGCAGCGACATGCGGGCCGCAGGTTGGCGCGACAATGATCGGATCATTTCCGCCAAGCCCGTTTGTTCGACCAGTCGTGGATTGAATCTGAACCCCTCCGGGCCAACCTGTGCGCCGTCGATTATGAATCGCTCGGGGATCATCGAATGCCAGCGGTAGAGCAAATTGAACTCAATCGCGATCTGGTTGGAATGATGCCACGGTTGCCAGCGATTGACGCCAACAGGCAGTTTGAATGGCATATTGGCGATGTGGGCGATGTAGTCCTCAAGCACAAGCTTGATCAGCAATGCGATCAAGGTGCAGCGTGTGGTCTGGAACACACGCTCTTTGTCCCAGCCTGATATGCCGCGCTTTTCGCGCCACAACAGATCGGCAAAGGTGTTATGGGCGCGCAACATCAGTGTATTGATCGTGATATAGCCTATCGTACCATTGCCATTATCGAGCCCGGTTGCATGAAAATCGAGCAGTAGCTGGTCGATTGCGTGATCGCTGAGACCCGGATGCGCCCGTTTCACCGCATTCCACAGCTTGCATGGATCGTGCAGGGGCTTTCCGCAATTCTCGCCAGTGGCAAGACTGCCATCAAAGGGGGGCGCAAGCTTAACACCACCGGATTGGTTCTTTTGAAACAGCTTCGGGGCCCACATCTCGCCTTGTGTATCCAGACGAAAGGCCAACCGGTGGGTTAATTCATTGGTATCGGGATCGCGTTCGCGCAGCATGTCGGTCTGAAAATCGTTCAGCCCGTAGATTTGGCACAGATCCACCTCGTGGTTCGAATCCGTCTGATCAACCGGTCCTTTCGCCCCAAAGGTGCGCAGGAAACTGTCAGTAAACCATTGTGCGGCCGAGATAAACAAAAGTGTCGATCCTTGCGGGCACATCAAGGTAAGCGGGCTGCCATCCAATTGTGTCCGTCGGCGAAAGAGATCAGCAACTTCGCTTTCTGAAGGCAGGACGGGTGAGAGGTCTTCTGGCGTTGTATGCCGACCGATCCAGCGATGGGAAAACACGCCGGGCCATGTCGTGTAGTCTGCGCCCATCGTATAGGGCCGCGGTCGGTGGATCTTCGCGGCGTTTGCAAGCCTGATCGCGGCTAAATAACTCGTAACGGGTGGGGAGATCTTGAATCCGAGTTTGATCAGATCATCAACGTCCAGCATCAATACATCTCCGTTTGGTCATCGGTTCGGGAACCGGGCGCGGGCCAGGCTCAGATAGGTTCTGAGTCGGATCGCATTAATCGGTCCTAAAGGTTCGTGATCTGCCGTGACACGCCAGGGCGAGAAGCTCATCGCGTCGCCACTCTGCGGATCAAATTCTGCACCTTTGGGAATCGTGATATCCGCCACGGGCGTGACGGTATGATGGTACGGATCAAGAGGTGCATCTGGTTGCGGATCGCATGCCCACCGGATGCGATTGTCTAGCACATCGAATTCGTCGGCCGGGCGCGGGGGCTCAATCACACACAGCTCGAAGTGATTATCTCCATCGGCCACGTCTTGCCGCAAACACTGACCGATCCCATCTGGGTCGT
Source organism: Ruegeria sp. I3 (assembly GCF_056532525.1). Classification (NCBI taxonomy): domain Bacteria; kingdom Pseudomonadati; phylum Pseudomonadota; class Alphaproteobacteria; order Rhodobacterales; family Roseobacteraceae; genus Ruegeria; species Ruegeria sp. I3. The sequence goes on from NZ_JBQFNI010000003.1 coordinate 182,527, forward strand.
CTACCGGATGTGCCGGAACTTTTGGTTTAGCGCTGCGGGCTAGGTATCGGACTGTTAGATCGGGGCCCAGCCGATACGGTGTTGTCGACCAGAAATGGACCTCAAAAGGCGAGTGCATATAGTTCGAGGCAAAATCACTCGCGACGCGAAACTGACGCTTGCCTTCACGAGTAAGGAAGGCTCGAAATCCTGCGCGCAGCCCTTTGGTGATCAACCTAAGGCTCCATTTTCGTCGCCCTTTGATCGCGTGCTGGACCGCTTGTAATGTGGCGACAAGCCTGCCCAATCGCTCATATTCATCGGGGACGTAGCTGGGAAACACATCCTGATCGACCAATACGAAATCGAACTCGTCGCTGAGTTGTGTGGTCCCCAGATGCGCAAGTGCCTCGGCGTCGATCAGCTTGGGGCCTGGCACGTCAAAAAGCTTGATCGCCATCCCGTGGGCATCCGATTTCCGGTCATCCAGATGCGCGCCGTTGGAAAAGCGAAGTGCGGCTGAATAGGCAGCGGGCTGTTCAAACAGGCCGTGACGGAACTGTTCTGGTAGATCGTTTCTGACGGTGAATGTTGCAGCCACGCACCCGTGACTGCGCCCATGCTGAGCCCTTAAGCGATGGCCTTTCCACCGTGCAACGGCCTCGAGATTGTGGTCAATGACATCATCAACAATATCCGGCGGCAATGCGTTTTGCGAAACATGCGTCAAAGAACCGTCTCCTTGGATAAACCCAGGCAATGATCAAACAGGGGTAAGGCGCTGACAAAGCTAAACCTCTAAATTTGTTCAGCTTACCTCAGATTGTCTAATTTCCAAACACACCAACTATGGACAGCCGTGGCCAGACAAATTCGGCGCGCAGCCCAAGCTATTCGGCTGGTGCTTCGGACACGTGGTTGGCGGCGCTCGATCCTCTACCAGAGTTGAGCGCCTTCGACTTTATCATTGACGTGTCCGGTGTTCTCGGGCACTCAATCGATTGATGGTTCCCGGTGGTGTTGCCGCGGGATGAAAAGGGAATACGGTGAGGTTTGCCAAAAGGTGCCAATTCCGTAACTGCCCCCGCAACTGTAAGCGGTGAGCAAGGCCAAACAGCCACTGGTCCACAGGGTCGGGAAGGTTGGCCGAGCGCGGACCCGCAAGTCAGGAGACCTGCCATCAGATGTTTAACCAACCCGGGGCGGGGCGTCCTGGAAGGAGGCTTTGATGGCGCGTCAATTGCGTGTTTACATTGTCGGCAGCTTCCGCATGCGCTTGGAAACAAGTGGAGTGGACCATGCCAGATACGCCTGATCATTTCATTCTAGTCTGCGAAAGCTGCACTGAAGGGCTGCCCCTTGATGAAATTTGCGATGCGTTGACTGGGAAATTACATCGCAGTTTTGCGATCCGCGCGTCGTCTTGCATGGCAGGCTGCGATAGTCCCAGAACGGTTGGGTTCCAGGCCGTAGGAAAGGCGCAATACCTTTTTGGTGGCATTCAGACCGCGGATGAGGTGCAGGCGCTGGCTGAGTTTGCAGCGCAGTATCGTGAAAGCCCGGATGGCTGGACAAATGCCACTGATCGCCCGCAGGCGTTGTTCAATAAAACCCTCTCGCGCATGCCGCGGATCGAACAGGGGGCATCGCAATGACGTTGCCACCCTTTCTGATTGCCGAAAACCTTGAGTATTATGCCCTTAACGGAGATGTCCTGTTGCAGGGCGTCTCGTTCGAGTTGGACGAGGGTTCCATTCTAGCCATCGCCGGCCCGAACGGGGCGGGGAAAACGACGCTTCTCAATCTGTTGTGCGGCGCTGAGCCGCTGGCACTTGGCGATGTTCGGATCAAAGGACGCAGTCTGAAACAGCTCACGGCCAAAGAGCGTGCGCGCATGATTGCAGTGGTAGGTCAGCAGGAACTGCCCGATGGACGCTTGGCGTTACGCGATTATGTTGCGCTGGGGCAAATACCCATCCGTGCGGACCGCTCTGCCGAAGGCCACGCGCAAGAGCTGGACCGGATTTTAGACCTGACCGGTCTCGCCAATCTCGCGGACAAGCGCATGGCCCAACTGTCCGGAGGCGAACGTCAGCGTGCCCATATCGCGCGTGCTTTGGCGCAGAACCCTTCGTTGCTGTTTCTGGACGAACCGACCAACCATCTGGATCCTGATGCAAAAGGGCGGATGCTGTCTTTGGTCGCCGAGCTTGGGATCACCGTGGTCATGATCGTACACGATCTTGTCATGATCCCCGAATTCGCCACACACGTGGCGCTGATGAAATCGACCCGCATGATCGAGTTTGGGTCGGTGGACAAGGTGCTGACACCCGAAAGAGTCCGCGAAACTTTTGGCGTTGATTTCCTCTGCTTTCTCCACGAAGGCCGCATGATCCCGGCGCTTGATATTCGAAGAACTACAGTCTCAACTTAGTCGAAGGAACACACTGAGATGAAATACATCTGGCCCGTGGCGTTGGCCACCGCCATGGCAAGCGGTGCTGCTGCGCAAGAAGTCACCGTAGACAACTGCGGCGATCCGCTGGTTTTTAATACCGCGCCCGAGCGCCTGGTTGTGCATGACATGAACATGACCGATATGGCCTTTGCATTGGGTCTGCAGGACAAGATCGTCGGCCTGACCGGCATCACCGGCTGGTACAAGACCAGCCCTGATTTTGATGCCCTGCGTGGCGACATCCCCGAGCTTGCGCCAAAATATCCGACCGTCGAAAATTTGGTGGCGGTTGAACCCGACCTGTTCTTTGCCGGTTGGTACTATGGCATGAAGCCGGGTGGTGATGTGACCCCAGATACATTGGAACCGTTCGGAATCAAGACCATGGTTCTAACCGAAAGCTGCGTCCATCTGGACAAGGATCGCCCCGAAGCCAGCATGGATCTTCTATTTGGCGATGTGTTGCGCTTGGGCAAGGTGATGCAAGTCGAAGACAAGGCCGAGGCTTTGGTCTTGGGCTGGAAAGAGCAGCTGGCAGCGATCGAAGCCAAGACTGCTGAACTGCCCAGGCCCCGCGTCTTTCTTCTGGATGGTCCTGCAGATGCTCCGTTTACCGCCGGTAAATTCGCGATTCCCGATGCGATGATCACAGCCGCCGGTGGTGAAAACGTCACTCATGACATGGACACGAGCTGGGGCCGCACTTCGTGGGAGGCCGTTGCCGCATCGAACCCGGAATTCCTGGTTTTGTTGGATTATCAGACCGGCAATGGCGCCGAAGACACCTTCAAGTTCCTGCAGGAACATCCCGTCATGTCCCAGACTGACGCCGTCAAGAACGAACGCTGGATCGGATTGCGCTACGAAGAGCTGACGCCGGGACCGGCAAATATCGAAGCGATCTCGAAGATGGCGCGCGCGATGCATCCGGGTCAGAGCTGATATGGGCCGATTGGGCCTGACATTGTTGCTGGGGGCGGTCGTTCTGACCGCCCTTTTGCTGATTTCCACGATCTACGGCACAACCTCGATTCCTTTGTCCGACACCTTCACCGCGATATTGCGCGGTACCGGGTTGCAGGACGGAGAGATGTCGCCGCTGCATAGGATCGTATTCGACCTGCGATTGCCCCGCGCTTTGTTTGCAGCCGTGATCGGTGGCGGGCTGGGCATCGTTGGCGTGGTGCTGCAAACGACCACACGTAATGACCTTGCCGATCCATTTCTGTTCGGCCTGTCCTCGGGCGCGGCAGCGGGGGCGGTGTTTGTAATTACCGTGACCGGAGATATTCTGGGTTTCTGGACTCTGCCGCTGGCTGCCTTTTGCGGCGGTCTTGTGGCGTCGGGCATCGTGCTGGCGCTGGTTCATGGGCTTCGCACCAGCGCACCGGAAAAGCTGATCCTTGCGGGTCTGGCTGTGTCATTTTTGTTTTCGGCCATCACCAACTATCTGATCTTCGCCGGTGATAGCCGCGCCGCTCATTCTGTCATCTTCTGGATGCTGGGGGGGCTGGGCCTGGCCCGTTGGGAAACGTTCCCGTTGGTGTGCATCGGTCTGCTGCTGATCCTGAGCTATTCGCTTTATCGCAGCCGCTGGTTGGATGCGCTGCTGACCGGGGATTTGACTGCCGCTACTCTGGGTGTGCCGGTTCGGGGTCTGCGGTTCAGCATGTTTTTCACCGCAGCGTTGGCAACGGCCGTGTTTGTTTCCGTAGCCGGAGTGATTGGTTTTGTCGGTCTGATGGTGCCGCATATTGCACGCGGGATCGCAGGTCCCCTGCACAAAAACCTTCTACCAACCGCCGCTATGGTTGGTGCTGCCTTGTTGACCGGTTCTGACATTCTCAGCAGGCTTCTGCTGGCTCCGCAGGAATTGCCGGTGGGGATCGTCACAACTTCAATCGGATCGGTGTTTGTGTTCTTGCTTTTATTCAGGACTGCGAGAAATCAACGGTAAGGCCCTCGTTCTTCGCTCCCAAGATATTTCGTCCTGATCAGGTCTGAGCCGAGTTTAAACCTTTCCGTCAGCCGCTTGGCCGAGCCACTTGAACACAAGCTTGGCGCGGTCGGATGAGGTGTTGTGTAGTTTCACGTAGAAATCCAGTTGCGATGAGATGGTTTGCGGCAACAGTCTGACCAGTTTTCCGGATGCGGTCAGCTCCGAGGTCAGTCCCTCCCATCCCAGCACCGCGCCCATATCGTCCTGCGCGGCCTGAAGCGCGATCGTGTAATTGTTGACCCGATGCGCGGAATTCAGCGGGCCTTCATAGCCGAGTTTCTGGGTCCAGGCACGCCAGTCGGTCCAGCCGGTATCCGGAGCGTCGAGATGAATGAGGGGGACCCTGGCAATATCTTCAACGCGTTCGATGGGATTTTGTTGCGCAAACCTTGGGCTGCAAAGCGCCATGATCTTGTCGTGAAATAGTGTCTTGAAGATGCCCGTTTCGCGACTGGAATCGCCGTAATGGATACTTAGGTCGCATTTTGACGTGTCGATGCCGAGGTCAGTCACGACCTGCGTCACGGAAACATGTCCGTATTGCTTCCAGAATTGCGCAAGGCGCGGGGTGAGCCAAAGTGAACTGACAGCCGTGGTTGAGCGGATCGTCACACCTTTTCTGTCATATTGACGCCGCAACTGCCCAAGTGCTTCGCTGATGCCTTCCAGACCACGTTGAAGGGCAACAAGAAGATAAGCACCGCTTTCAGTAAGTTCCACGCCGCGATGATGGCGCAGAAACAGCGCGCATTGCAGCTCGTTTTCCAGCGCTTTGACCTGATGGCTGATTGCGGCCGGCGTGACGTTCAGCTCTTCTGCAGCGGTCTTGAAGCTTACATGCCGCGCAGCAGCCTCAAAGCTGATAAGCGAACTTACAGGTGGAAGATCGTAGGGCCTATTGAGCAAGGTGATTTGACCTGTGATGGTTTGTACATCCAATATTATATAAGCACTATCCGAAGATCAGGCTTAGCTGATCTTATTCAAAGTGAATCTTTTTGCAATTGCCCGCCAGCAGTTCAATATGAAAATTCGCCACAACCGTTTGAGACATGATCAAGGGATGTGCCAAGGGTCCTCAAGCCCCTTGGACATCATATCGATCTTTCCTCATGCAATGCGATCCCCGGTTGGTCGTGCACAATTTGAAGGAGTTGCAGAATGCAGTCACATGCAAAAGTCGTGGTTGTCGGAGGTGGGTGCGTCGGGGCGTCAATTCTATATGGGCTGACCGAACATGGATGCTCTGATGCCGTTATGCTTGAACGCACCACACTGACCTCGGGTTCGACGTGGCATGCGGCTGGTTTGCTAGTGACCTTTGTGCGGTCGCACAACGTGTCGAAGATGACGATGGAAACCATCCGCATCTATACCGAGGTGGAAGAGAAGATGGGCAGTTCGGTCGGACTGCGTAAGGTAGGACAGCTGCGGGTCGCCAATACCGAAAAGCGCTGGGATGAGTTCCAGTCCTATATCTCGATTGCCGAAGCTGCGGGCGTGCCCTGCCAACTGCTGACGCCGGAGGAGATTGCCGAGATTCATCCCTTGCTGAACCAAAGTCCAGATATTCGGGGTGGTATTCTGCACACGGAAGACGGCTATGTGAATCCCGCCGACATTACCATGGCGTTGGCCAAGCTCGCGCGGGATGCCGGCGCCAAGGTATACCAGAACACCGAAGCGCAGGCTTATGAGAAGCTGGACAATGGCCACTGGAAAGTGACCACCAATCAGGGTGAGATCACCTGCGAGCATCTGATCTTTGCCACCGGCAACTACGCCCGCGAAAATGCGCGCCGCGTGGGGCTGGACCTGCCATGTATCCCGATCGTTCACCAGTATTGGACGACCGAGACGGTGCCGCTGTTGAAAGAGCGCCGGGCGCAAGGCTTGCCCGAATTCCCAATCCTGCGGGATGAGGACTACGGCGCTTATCTGCGCGAAGATGTGGGCGGGATCCAGTTCGGGCCGTATGAATTCACCAAAGACCTCAAACTATTCGCCGAGGATCGTGTCCCGCCCGAGTTCGGAGCCGATCTGTTGCCCGAGGATTTTGATGCCGTGGAAACCCAATGGGAACGCGCCATCGAACGGGTGCCAACCTTGGGTGAGGTTGGGATCAAGGCCAACACCCGTGGCCCGTTCCAGATGACCCCGGACGAGCTGCCTCTGGCCGGACCCGCACCGGGGCATGAGAACCTTTGGCTGGCCGAAGGCATGCCAGGTGGCATCCTCTGGGGCGGCACCGTTGGTAACCGTTTGGCCAAATGGATCGTCGATGGCGATCCGGGCATGGATATGTCGGAGCTCGACCCGCGTCGATTCTCGGACTACGCCTCAAAACGTTGGACCATGGATAAGGTGCGCGAGACATGGGGCACCCATATGGATGCGCATGTTCCGGGTGAGGACTTCCCGGATGCGCGCCCGATGAAGACCATGGGGTCATATGATCTTTTGACTGCTCAGGGCGCGGTTTGGACCAGCTTTAACGGCTACGAATTTCCTCGCTGGTTTGCCAAATCGCCCGAAGAGGCGATCCCCGAACACAGTTTCCGCCGCACCAACCATATGGAGCGTGTCCAGGAAGAGGTGCGCACCACCCGTGAAGAGGCTGGCTTCATCGAAATGTCGCCGATGACCAAGTTCACAGTGCGTGGGCCGGGTGCCGCCAAATGGCTGGATAGCCTGATGGCCAACAAGCTGCCCAAGGTGGGCCGCATGACCTTGTCGCTGATGTTGAACGATAAGGGCGGCATGGATGCGGAGTACACAATCGTGCGCTATGCCGACGACGATTTCTACCTGATATCGACGCCGAACTGGCGAGCCTACAATTGGGATCAGTTACAGCGCGTGCTGCCAGGTGATGGCTCGGTGGTGATCGAGGATATCTCAGAACAGCTGGGCGTGATCGCACTGGCTGGGCCCAAGGCACGGGACATCCTGCAACCATTGACCGATAATGATTTGTCGAACGAAGCATTCCCATGGCTGTCGGCACAGATGGGCGAGGTGGGCTATGCCAAAGGTGTGCACTTGTTGCGCGTCTCCTACACCGGTGAGTTGGGATGGGAACTGCACCACCCGGTCGGGTACAATCGCCACCTCGTTGATTTGCTGCTGAAATCGGGTGTGAAACCTTTCGGGCTTGAAGCGTTGGAGTCGATGCGGCTTGAGAAATCCTATCGCGCAATCAACCGCGAAATCTGCAAGGACCTGACCCCATATGAGGCCGATTTGGGCCGTTTCGTTGCAATGACCGAGAAGATCGGCGGGCAGGTGGCCGAACGTGATTTCATCGGCAAAGCCGCGTTGCAACAGCAGCAGGAGCAGGGTGGATACAACACACTGGTCACACTGAAGCTGCCGTTCTGCGACACCTCGGTGATGTTTGACGAAGGCGTCTATGCCGATGGCAAGCTGATCGGACGCGTCACTTCGGGCGGATTCTCGTATTACTGCAACCACGACATTGCGATGGCGCTGGTTCCACACGAGATGACGGCACCCGGCACCAAAATGCAGGTGCTCATCCACAATGAAATGCGCGAGGCCGAAGTGATCGATACCTGCGCCGTTGATCCCACCAGCGCCCGCGCGCGCGCCTGATCAGGAGGATTTGAGATGGCAGAAGTCAAAGCACGCTCGGGCCGTGGCGGTGGACGTGCCGCGCGGGTCAAGGCTCGCACCAACCCGCCCCCTGTCTACTTGTCGACGCTGAACCGCAAAGTTGGCCCGATTGATCTGCTTGGTCCCGAAGGCGTTGAGAAAATCCACAACGCGGCCATGACTATACTTGAAACCACAGGGATTGAGTTCCGCGATCCGGTGGCCTTAGCGGATTGGAAGAAGTACGGTGCGGATGTGCAGGGTGAGCGGGTGCGCATCGGACGCGAGATGCTGATGGACCTGATCTCGGCCGTTCCCTCGGAATGGGGCTATGCCGCGCGCAACCCGGAACGCTCGCTGCGGGTGGGCAATCGGCATTCGGTCTTTGCCAATGCGTATGGCGCGCCGTTTGTCTATGGTCTGGACGGTGTGCGTCGCCCTTCGATGCTGGAGGATGCGCATAATTTCTTCAAACTCAGTCAGATGAGTCAGTCGATGATGGTGCCGGGTATTTTGCCGGTTGAGCCGCAGGATGTCCCCGTGCCGCAACGCCACTTGGAGCTGGTTCATGCCGCACTGACGCTGACCGACAAACCGATCAAGGGTTCAGTTCTATCCGAACAGGCGGCGTTGGACTCGGTAGAGATGACTCGCATCGTGTTTGGTGAGGAGTTTGTTGACAACAATGTGGTGATGGCAGCCCTGCTGAACTGCAACACACCGTTGGTCTGGGATGAGACCATGTTGCAGAGCCTGCGCGTCTATGCCGCCGCCAACCAGCCCTGCCTGCTGTCGCCCTTTGTTCTTGCCGGGGCGAGCACACCTGCAAGCCCGCAGGGTGGTGTGGCGCTGCTGATCGCAGAATCTCTGGCCGGTATGGCCTACAGCCAGATCATCCGGCGCGGAGCCCCGATGGTGCTGGGGGTGGCAATTATGGGCGTTTCGATGAAGACAGGTGCACCGATGATGGGCTCTCCGGAACCCGGGCTGATGAACCTTCTGGTGGGGCAGATGGCTCGGTTTTATGGTGTGCCATGGCGAACCTGTACCATGTGGACCGGATCGAAATCCCCGGATATGCAGGCTGCGTTCGACACCGCAAACACCATGTGGCCGGTGCTTCTGGGCGGTGCAAACTACATCGTACACTCAGCAGGCTTCCTTGAAGGCGCGCTTGGGGTCAGCTACTCAAAATGGGTGCAGGACGCGTTGCAGTTGGAGAACTTCCACCGTTTCTTCAGCGGCCTGCAAGAGGAAAATCTGGACACGTTGCTGGGCGACATTGACAAAATCGGACCGGGTGGGCACTTCCTTGGTACTGACCACACGCGCGAAAACCCAATGCATATGAACCACTTGCAAAACAATGACAGCTTTGAACAGTGGGAAGCAGAAGGTGCTAAAACCGCAGAAACCGTTGGCACGGAAGAGGCGCAGCGTATGCTGAACACCTACGTCCAACCACCAATGCCGGACGATCAGCGCGGGGCGTTGGATGAATTCGTCGCTAAGAAGCGGGTAGAATACAGCGCCTAAACAGATCTGCAAGCGGGCACTTATGTGCCCGTTTCCTCAACCAACGACAGGATTAGGCACATGGCCGATAACTCGACGATCGCTCTCTCACTCGACGAAGTAGAGGAATTGGCAAAATCTGTCCTTGTGGCTGCAGGCATGGATGAACATGGCAGCACGGTTCTGGCCGGGCTTGTGCGGATGAGCGAGCGCGACGGCCCGCGTAGCCATGGGTTAAGGATGTTGCCTGTTTATGCGCAGAGCTTTTCTTCGGGATATGCCAACCCCGAGGCCGACCCGAGTGTCGAACGGATCGCACCGGGGGTTCTGCGCGGAGATGGTGACAATGGCTATTACCAGATCGTGGCCGCCAAAGCGCGAGACGAGCTTATTGAAATGGCGCGCGCGAATGGTATTGCCGCGTTTACTTGTGCCAATTGCCACCATCTGGGGGCACTACGTTTCGATACAGGTCCGCTGGCGGACGCTGGGCTGGTAGCGCTAGGTGTTGTGAACTCGCTCTCGATGGTGGTGCCGCAAGGCGGCACCCGCCCTGTTTTTGGCACCAATCCGATGTCCTTTGCTTGCCCGCGACCGGGTCGTGCGCCGGTTGTTTGGGATCAGGCCTCGTCAATGGTTGCGCTGATGGACATCCGGATGGCCGCGGCTGAAGGGCACGAATTGCCGCGCCCTGCGGGGCTTGACCCGAACGGTCAGCCAACCAGCGATCCCAACGCGATTTTGGAGACCCGCAGTCTGTTGCCGTTTGGCGAGCACAAAGGCGCGGCGATCGCCTTCCTGATCGAAGTTCTTGGCGCGGCACTGGCCGGTGGAACATTGTCCGTGGACAATGCCAACCGCGAAGCGCACGGTGCCTTGAATATCAAGGGCGGCTCAACGTTGATCGCGATTGATCCGGCGCGTTTCGGGAATGCCGCATTTGAAGGCTATGTCCAACGCATCTGCGCTGAGATTGAAGGTAACGGGGATGCCCGCGTTCCCGGAGATGGCCGCTTGAAGAAACGTGCTGCCGCCGAAGCGGATGGTGTTCGCGTCACGGCGGACTTGATGAAGCAACTTCGCGAACTTCTGTAGGGGTCCCAGTAATGGCACGGGTGGTTGTAATTGGCGGCGGCATCGTCGGAATATCCTGTGCGCTGACATTGCAGTCGCAGGGCCACGAGGTCACCGTCGTAGAACCGGGTCCGGTTGGTGAGGGCGCGAGTTGGGCTTCCTGCGGTTGTATCGCAGTCGGTGAGATCGTGCCGTTGTCGCAGCCGGGGATGCTGATGAAAGTGCCGGGCTGGTTGCTGGATGCCGAGGCCCCGTTGACATTGCGCCCGGCCTCAGCGGTGAAATTGCTGCCGTGGTTTGCACGGTTTACGGCCAATGCGCGTCGCTCGAAAATGCGCGCAATCGCCTCCGATCTGGCAAGACTTACGTTTGCTGCAACAGCGGATTTCAAGGCTCAGCTTTTAGATGTAGGCCATCCTGAGCTTTTGGTCGAACGGCCGGTAATCAAGTTGTTTGACGACGACAATGACCTTGCGACCATGCGCGCAGCTTTTGAACTAGCGCGTGAGCTGGGTTGCACAATTGATCAAGTTACAGGTCAGGAAGCGCATGAAATCGATCCTGCAATAGCATCTGATTTCAAACATGCAGCTTTGCTTAGAGACTGGAGTTTTGTGACGGACCCTAAGGTATTGGTTGAAACGCTGACGCAGAGTTTTAGCAGCCGCGGTGGGGCAGTCGTGGCAGGAAGAGCAATCGGTTTTACGCAGGACGGACAACATGTGAAAAGCGTGAAGCTGAGCGATGGGCGATCGATCAGCGCAGATGATTTCGTCATCGCTGCGGGAACGCCGTCTAGAATCTTGGCCAAGACGCTGGGTGTTCAATTGAGGATGGAAGGGGTGATCGGATATTCGACTGCGTTGAAAGATAGCGGGGTCGAGCTCCGCCATACGGTGTTTTATGCCAAAGGTGGGTTTGGCATTACACCGTATCAGCAGGCGCTGGCAGTGGCTGGTACCGCAGAATTTGCCGACCTGAACGCGCAGCCGAATTGGAACCGAGCCGATGTGCTGGTCAGGCGTGCATGCCGTGTATTACCGGGTTTGAAGACTGATAATGCGGAACGCCGGATGGGTCGCCGCCCGTTTACACCGGACACACGTCCGATCATTGGCCGCAGCAGGCGACTGGCTAACGTCGCCTTTGCGACGGGTCACGGACAGCTTGGCCTGACACTGGGCGCGACGACGGCGCGGATAATCGCAGATGTAATTGCTGGCAGATCACCGGACATCGATATAATCGATATAGAAGCCTTCAGCCCAGATCGGTTCTCGTCCTGAGCCAAAGCCCGCCCAGCTCTTTTTGAGCCACATGGGACGTCATCAGCAACGCGATCATCCAGCCAGTCACCACGGCACCTGCGGTGCCGAACCAGACACCAATTTCGTTAAAGCCGAGCAGGCCGACGAAAATCCAGACAAAAAAGGCGACGCCAAATCCTTGACGATATAGGCTGATCCACACGGTCCAGATCGGTCGCTTCAAGGCTTGCAATAGCGAGTTGATGGAAAACAGCATCATGTAGATCGGGAGGATCAGACTATCGACACGTAGATAGCTAAGTCCGACGCGGATCACTTCGGGATCGTCGGTGAAAAAGCCCATCATAAGGCGGCCAAAAATCCACAATATGGGGGCTGCGATGGCGGTCATGATGAACCCGACTTTCCAGCAATAAAACAGTGCCTCGCGTACCCTTTCATAGTCGCGGGCACCGAAATTCTGGGACGCGATGGGCAGCAGTGCCCCCGTGACCCCCAGCACCGGCAAAAGCAAAATCTGCTCAAGCCGAATGGCAATGCCAAAGCCAGCGATTGCGTGCTCTCCAAAGATTTTCAGGGCGAACTGCATGACGAAACCTGACAGCAGCATCACGAAGAAAGATGTCGCTGTGGGAAGCACCTGAACCGAGATCTCCTTGAACTTCTGTAGGCGCGGAATGAAGTTTCGGGGGCGCATGCGCCTCATCCTGCGGCGTCTGAGGACCTGACGGATCAGAAACACCATCACACCGGTCTGGCTGATCACCGTCGATACAGCGAGGCCATCAAATCCGATGCCCGGGATCATGCCCGGAATGCCGTAGATCAAGAGGGGGTTCAGACCGATATTGGCAAAAAACGCCACCATGAGGGCGCGTTGCATCGAAACCGCGTCACCATGTGCCTGAAGAATGCCATTGCAACCGAAGGCCAGAAGAAATCCGGGCAAGGCCAATAGGAGCCAGTGGAAATAACGCAAACCTGCATCGCGATAAGGTCCCGGTTCCGAAACCAGATTTATCAGCGCAGGGCCGTACCAGAGACCAGCCGCCGCCAGAACACAGGCTGCAATGAAACCATAGATCATTCCCTGTGCTGCAAACCGCCGCGCTGCGCGAGTGTCTCCAGCGCCTAATGCGTTGCCGACCAGCGCGCTCATCGCGGCACCCAACCCGACCCCGACCGAAATGGCAATGAAAAAGGCCTGAAACCCTAGTGCCAATCCAGCCTGCGCGCTGGTCGAGAGAAGGCCGGCGAAGAACATGTCGACAACGTTGTAGAGAGTGTTGAACAACATCCCGATAGCGCCCGGGATCGCCAGGGTTCTGAAATGGGTCGAGATTGGCCCGCGCGTCAGATCAATTTCAGTTGGGATGGCCATATCAACTGGCCACTACGGACGTTCGGCCTGAACGGTCAGGAATACGAACTCTGGGGTCAGAACCTCTTCGAAGCCGTGATTCAGCTCTGCATCGACGCTGATGCTGTCTCCTGCTGAAAGAGTAAATCGGGCCTCGCCATAGCGATAGATGGCCTGCCCTTCGAGAACCTGCACAAACACGACGCCATGGCCGACATAAGTGGGTGGCTGCCCCTCATCGCGCAACAACGTGACACGACGGGCCTGAAAGCGCAGGTCCTTCCGGGAATGCAGCGCAAGGTTGACGTATTCGTGCGAATGGCCGCCCGCCAGTCGCGTAGACTTTAGCCCTTCGCCATGGCGAACCAGCGTATAGTCGGTGTGGTCTGTCCGCGCTTCGCGAAACAGCGATACGATTGGTACCTCTAACGCTTCGGCAAGTGCAGCCAGCGTATCGATTGACGGAGAGACCAACCCGTTTTCGATACGGCTGACCATAGCAGCTGAGATACCAGACTGTTCTGCCAACCGACGGGCGGATTGCTTGCGGCTTTGGCGCAGCTCCCTGAGCGAGGCACCAATAGCGCGATCAATCTGTCTTCCCGGCGTGTCATCGTGCATGATTCAATCCGTCATTCCTCGGCGTAGTAGCCCACCACGTCCCCTTCCGTTGTGACACCCAGACCATTCAGCAATCGGTTGGCATAATTGAAATATCCGACGATCTGGTTGATCTCGAGAATCTCTCCGTCTTCCCAGCCGGCATCTTTCAATGCGCGAACTTCGGATTCCTCCATTGCACCCGGCGACAGGGTCAGCTTTTGCGCATAGATCAGCGCGGCCAACTGCGCACCTTCAAATGCATCCTGCGGCCGGTGGGCCTTTAACGCGGCCTCGATTGCGTCGGCGCGTGCGTCGTCACCGATCAGATGTCGGGCGTTTGCCCAGTGGTTGGCATAAGAATAGGGGCAGGTGTTCAACGTCGATACGTAAGAGCTGATGACTTCCTGAAACCACATGGGTATGGAATTGGCTTCATCATGCAGGCACGCGCGATACAGAATGACGTGACCTTTCATGGTGTTGGGACGCAGTGAATGCACACGCATCACGTTGTCCACGGTCCCGTGTGGTGTGCGCGCCAGATCCAGAGTCGCTCTCAGGTGCTCGTCGGCATCTTCGTCAGATATCATCCGAATCCAGGCGGACATTCACGTTTCCTCTCGTGTTTTCTGTTTCTATTTTCGCGGCGTGTGCCGTTCGGCTGAGTTTTTTATTGACGAATATTGCACATTAAGCAACCATATTGAACAGCGCGCAACGAATTTGAGGATTCTGAAGCTTTGCCAGATCTCTCCACTCTGCCTGAATCGCCGCGAATGACTTCGTGCGCATGCGTGCATGACCTCATGTTGCGATCGCACTACCACAGCGTCATAGATCAGCGGCGCCAGCTGATCCGCATCTTGACAGGTTCGGTATGACACAGCTCTCCCCCATGATCGAAGTGACCAATCTGGATAAGTTCTATGGGACTTTCCATGCGCTCAAGAACATCGATCTGACCGTTCATCAGGGCGAGAAGGTGGTAATCTGCGGCCCGTCCGGATCGGGAAAATCCACGCTGATCCGCTGTTTCAACGGGTTAGAGTGGCATAATTCCGGGCGTCTCGTGATCGATGGGATCGAAGTCTATGAAGGTGCCAAGGAAATCCGTGAACTGCGACAGGAAGTCGGCATGGTCTTCCAGCAGTTCAACTTGTTTCCGCACCTGACTGTGCTTGAAAACCTGATGATCGGACCGATGAAGGTGCGCAAGCTATCCAAGGCGCAGGCCGAGGAAACCGCGCGCAATTATCTTGATCGCGTTCATATTCCCGAGCAGGCCGATAAGTACCCGGCGCAATTGTCGGGGGGGCAGCAACAGCGCGTCGCGATCGCGCGGTCCTTATGCATGGAAACACGGATCATGCTGTTTGATGAACCGACATCCGCGCTTGATCCCGAAATGATCAATGAGGTGCTGGATGTGATGGTTGAACTGGCCGATACCGGCATGACCATGGTGGTTGTCACGCATGAGATGGGGTTTGCGCGCAAGGTCGCCGACACGATGGTCTTTATGGAGTCGGGGCAGATCGTTGAAATCTCGCCGCCCGATCAGTTCTTCACCAACCCGTCAAGCGAGCGCTGCCGTCTATTCCTGAACCAGATATTGGAACACTAACGTGACCGATCTGGGCATATCACAGGGACGCGGGCAAGCGCTGCCGAAGCCACCACTATACAAGCGGTTCTTTGGCTCGGTGTTAGTGTCCGTCGTGATCTATGCGGTTATTGTCGGGTTGATCGCCTACGGGTCATATGTTGGCGCGCAGGGTATGGGCTATAATTGGCAGTGGTATCGCGTGCCCCAATTCCTGTACCGCAACACCGAGATTGGGTTCGAGTGGGGCGAAATTCCCATCGGACTGGTCGCCACGATCAAACTGTCCGTCATATCGTTTCTGCTGGCAACCGTCATCGGGTTACTGGTGGCGCTACTGCGCTTGTCGGGCTTGGTGATTGGTACGGCTGTCGCGGTTGCCTACCTTGAACTGATCCGCAATATCCCGCTGCTGGTTCTGCTTTACCTGTTCTATTATGTCCTGGGTCCTATCTTTGGATTTGATCGATATACCGCCAGCATCTTGACCTTGGCGGTGTTTCATTCAGCCTTGATTTCAGAAATCCTGCGGGCGGGGATCAACGCCATCCCATCTGGTCAGTGGGAGGCGGCCAAGTCTATCGGTATGACCCCCTATCAGACCTACAGATATATCATTCTACCGCAATCTGTTCGCTTTATGCTGCCGCCCATGACGGGCGAGGTCGTCCACTTGATTAAATCCTCGGCTATTGTCAGCGTCATTGCCGTGGCCGAACTCACCACATTCGGACGCAATATCATATCCGACACGTATATGAGTTTCGAAATATGGTTCACCATCGCGCTGGTCTATCTGGTGGTGACCCTGATCCTGTCGATTGGCGTTAGCTATCTGGAGAAGAAATATGCCGTCGACCAATAACCACAAGAACTCAACCGGACAACAAGGAGAACCAAGATGAAGCTATCTCGCAGAATGCTCGGGGCGGCCCTGGGCGCGGTCGTGGCAACAGGCATGGCGACCTCAGGCTGGGCGCAAAGTGCGACTCAGGAACTGTCCCGCGAAAGTGTGATTGAAACGATCAAACAGGATGGGGTAATCCGGATTGGTCTTTCGCTGTTCGTGCCGTGGTCGATGCGCGACAAGAATGGTGATCTGATCGGGTTCGAACTGGATGTCGGTCGCAAGCTGGCCGAGGACATGGGTGTAGAGGTCGAGTTTGTACCGACCGCCTGGGATGGCATCATCCCGGCGCTCGTATCTGGCAATTTCGACGTGATCATCTCGGGCATGTCGGTGACTGCGCAGCGAAACTTGACGATCAACTTCACCGATCCTTACGCGTATTCGGGCCTAGCTATTATGGCTAACAAACAGTTGACCGATGGTATGTCTTTGGAAGATTTCAATAAACCTGAGGTCACCTTTGCCGCTCGTCGCGGGGCGACACCAGCTACGGTGATCGCGGAAAACTTCCCCAACGCGACGCTGCTGTTGTTTGATGAAGACGGTGCATCAACGCAAGAAGTGCTAAACGGAAACGCTCATGCTTCGATGGCGGCTCAACCTACGCCGAACCGCGAGGCCGGTCGCCATCCGGAAACTCTGACCGTTCCGTTCGATAACCTCTATGATCCGCGTGGCGAAGCGTTCGGAGTACGCAAGGGCGATCCGGATGCCATGAACTTTTTCAACAATTGGATCGCTCAGAACTGGCGGTCGGGTTGGTTGGAAGAGCGTCACAACTATTGGTTCGCAACTGAAGAGTGGGCAGACCAGGTTGCCCAATAACCAATTAGCCGGGGGCGGGTCAGCCGCCCTCGGGCCTGAAGCGGAGCGCCCAGGTGCCTGAATTTCTTAAAAAACTCAGATGGCCAGATTATCTGATCGTGGCGGTATTGATCGCCTTCTTCGGATATATCTGGCTGTCGATCGAAGGTACGCTGAACTATAAGTGGCGGTGGGAATTGATCCCCAGCTACATCGTCGGCTGGCATACTGGGCGAGAAGAGTATTTTGCCAATCTATTGCTGCAAGGCTTGGTGGCGACGGTTCGTATCAGCATCTATTCCGGCATTTTGGCGCTCATTCTGGGTACAATTCTGGGGATCGCGCGCTGTTCTGCCAACCTGACCATACGCATGCTGGCACGCACTTATCTTGAATTTCTGCGTAATGTGCCACCGGTTGTTGTTGTCTTTATTTTCTTTTTCTTCCTGTCGCAGCAACTGATCGACGCACTAAACCTTGAACGCTGGGCACGTGGAATTGCGCGGCAGGAAGACAACCAGATCTGGACATTTTTCTTTGGTGAGATGCGGCGCTTTCCGTCGCTTGTCTCAGGTGTCATCGTTCTGGCGCTGTTTGAAAGCGCATTTGTCGGCGAAATTGTCCGAGCAGGTATCCAGTCGATCCCGAAAGGTCAGCGCGAAGCTGCACGCTCGATCGGTATGAGCCGTTTGCAAGAGCTTCGCTATGTCGTGCTGCCGCAGGCGATGAAAAAGGTCGTGCCGCCGCTGGCCAACCAGTTCATCTCACTAATCAAGGACAGCTCGATCTTGTCGCTGATCTCGGTTCAGGAACTGACCTACAAGACCGTCGAGTTGGTCGCTTCGTCCCGGATGATCTTTGAGGCATGGATCACAACGGCTGCATTCTATTTTGTCGTCTGCTTCGGCCTCAGCCGCATCTTTGCGCGGCTAGAGAAACGATCTGACAAGCGCTAGGTTCAGGTCACATTCGGACCTGAACCATTCCATCCTGAATCCGTGTCTCAAAAACCCGCATTGCTCGGGTCGCGGGCGCTGAAACAGGCTTGCCATCACGCACATCGAACGCGCCCTGGTGCAATGGGCATTCGATAACATGCCCATCAAAATAGCCGTCACACAGATCAGCCCCGCCATGGTTGCACAATGCCAGCGAGGCATAGACACCGCTGGGCGTGTCATAAACCGCAATCAATCTGGGTCCGATCTGAACCCGCGTGACCCAGTTTTCTTCCAGCTTCGATGCCTCGATCACATCGCGCCAAGATTTGTCTGCCGCCATCTCTCAGGCCTCGGCTTTGCGTTGCATGATCTGCCGCAGAATGTCGCGATGCGCAGCCAGATATCCACCTTTTTCGACGAAGATATGATCCTTTAGCTTCTCATGCAGACGGGGCAGAGCGTGGAAGGGAACTGAGGCGACATAGTGATGTTCGGCATGATAGTTCATATTCCAGCATAAAAATGACATCGGCTTTGACACCAGATTGGTGCGCGTGTTTTCTGACATCTGCGCCACGGTGGGACGTCCGACATGCTCGGTCATTCGTATGAATCGCATCACCGGCTCACCCAGAAACAGGGGTATGATCCAATACCAGATCAATCCCCACCATCCGGTGGAGGCCATAGCCAGAAAGATCAAAGCGTAAATGGCCAGCATGCGGCGCGCGTCCCAATAGACCGACTGATGCTCCTCTTTGGGAATGAAACTCAACTCGGCCTTGCTGAGCTTCCCAAAGGCATGTCGGAACAGCTCAGTAAACTTACCGCGCCAATAAGGCAGGGCTGACAGGTACAAAAAGTACTCGCCAAGGGATTTGGGCAGCGGGATCAGTTCGGGATCCTCTCCGTTCAGTTGCGTATACGTGTGATGATCACAATGTTCGTATCGGAAGAACCGATGGGGCAGAATGATGATCAGCCCGCAAATCTGACCAACCAGATCATTCAACCACCGGGTGCGAAACACGGTATAGTGTACACACTCATGCTGAAGTGAGAAATGATGCACCAAGACGACCCCTTGCAGAAACATCGCGGGCCAAATCAGCCAACTGTTCCAGACTAGGGTGATCAATGTTGTCGTGCAGGTCAGCACCGAAACCCACATTGCAAGATGACGTAACCCTGGCGCGTTCGAGCGTTGCATGAATCCCTTGAGTTCTTCGCGCGTCAGTTTTCCTTCGGCCAGAGCCTGAGTCAGCGGCGTAACAATAGCTTTTGACATGTGATTTCCATGATTTTGCCGGAGCGGGGGTCTTGCCCTCTGCGCATATTCCGGCACCGGAGACGGGAGTGCTCCGCACCATAGGGCCAACTCGAACAGACCCTATTATCAAAGAGTATTTCCACAGCTTGTGATTCGATCAAGCCGCTATTGATCAGCCAACTGCACGCAGACCGATATCCGGATCGGGATGGGCGAACAGGGCGGCCGCGCAGGGGTGCCGATCCAGGATTGATTGACCGCAAGGCAACCGTTCGGCATGGAATGTACCGCGGTCCCAATAAGTTACGCCATCGATTTCGATGGAAGGATCAATAATGTTCCAGCTGATTTCACCGGGGGCGTACGCCCCGCAGGTGTGGAAATGCAGGATGCGTGGATTTCCGAAAGCGGAGCCACCCCAGCGTTCATAGTTTTCGCGCATATCCCAGGGGTAGCCGCAGCCCGGATGGATACCTGCGTGCCAAGAGTGCACGAAATTGCGATCAATTCCCAACTGATTGGCTACCCGATCATAATGCGCCTCGGCCCGTGCGGCGTTGGCGGGATCGCCGTCAAAACGCTGCAGCCGCCCATTCTCCATCATCGCAAAGACGGGGCGGTCGAATTCGATGGTGTAGTCATCGTAATACTTCGACCCCGTTCCCGTCAGAAAACTGATCGCCACACGGCCCGAGAAACTGTGGGCAGGAACCGGGGTAAAGACTGACATCGGAAAACGCAGGATCGAGGTGTCGCCCGAGGGTTGCAGGTTCATCACTGGACGACCGCTTACATCAGTGCCCAAAGGGCAAGTGATCCGCACCTCGCTGGCCGCGTCCAAGACCGCGTTGATATCGGCCTTAAGCTCCATGAACGCATCGTGGTGGCCGTTGGAAAAACCAGATCCCAGCATTTCTTTGGTTAAAGCGAAGCTAACGATGACTTTCTTACCCTGCGGCATGTCCGAGAACCGCAACTGATCCCCAAGCCGGGCCAGAAATAGAATGATGTCTGCCGCTTCGAACCGGGCAAGCAGATCGGGCGATAATTGCGGATTGTCCGGATTGAAGCCCACATCAATCGTGTCGACCCCCAGCCCAAGTTTACGGGCCGCCTGACTGACAACATTTACGCTGTCGGCGTCGAAATATCCAAACTCTGCAGGTTCATAGGCAATCAGCAGCCTTTCACCCGCCGCCGCGCGGGCGCAATTGACCAGCAGATTGTAAGCGCCCCGCTCTGGCGTCATGTCGGACATCGACATCTCCTGATTACTTGACATTATCAACTTACGGCCTAGAGCCGCCGGCAATCCATTTGAAAGTGATAATGGCTGACATTAGGATGACTAATATGATCTTGAATCTGCCATACTCCGCGCTGCGAGCCTTTGAGGCAGTTGTACGCCACTCCGGCTTTTCACCCGCCGCCGAGGAACTGGGGGTCAGCCAAAGTGCCGTCAGCCAGCACGTCAGATCGCTCGAGGAATGGCTTGGGCGGGATTTGCTGGTGCGCGGTGCGCGGCAATCGCGACCTACCCGCGAAGGTGAGCAATTGGCGCAGGCAATCTCGGATGGGTTGGGGCGCATTTCAGATGTGTGTGCGCAACTTCGCGATCGAACGCGTGCGGACCGGACCATCGTGATTTCATGCTTGCCGGGGTTTGCATTCAACTGGCTGTTTCCAAGGCTTCTGCACTTTGATTTGGCCCACCCGGACCTGTCTATTTCGATCGCGACGGATACGGGATACTATCCGTTTTCCGGCGCAGATTCCGATATCGGCATTCGATATGGTCTTGGTGAATATCCCGGGTTTGAAGTTGATTTGCTTATGCGGGAAAGGCTGTTTCCCGTCTGCGCGCCCGCGCTGTTGCCTGAACTGAAGCGCATTGAAGATTTGTCACAGCACACACTGCTCGTAGATGAAAATCTGCACCATGGTACGTCCAGCCCAACATGGGAGTTCTGGGCGCGGCAAACCAATCTGACATTGCCGTCTGGAGTGCGCACGCGCCGATTGGGCCAATCAAACATGGTCATACAGGCAGCGATAGAGGGACTGGGGGTGGCGCTTGGGCGCGAACCGCTGGTGATTGATGCGTTGTGCGATGGCCGTTTGGTGCGACCGTTTCAGCAACTGACCCAATCGCCACTTTCCTATTGGCTCGTCCGGCGCCCTGATAGCAAAGACAGCCAAAAAGTCAGCGAGTTCCTGAACTGGATCAAGGCCGAAGTTGCTTCGCAGCCCGATCTGCCCCCGTCGGTAATGCTGCCGAATTAGCTTGCCTTATATGTATCATTACAAATCCGGAATGGTGTATTGCACTGACGCTGCCATAATGGCGCTAAGCCAACTGATCAAATTGGAGAGCAAACCATGTACCTCAGAAATTGCTGGTATGTTGCCGCCTGGAGCAAGGATATCGGGCGCGAACTGAAGGCTGAGACATATCTGGGTGAGAACATTGTGCTCTATCGTCAGCAGGATGGGACGCCCGTTGCGCTTGAGAATGCCTGCCCGCATCGCAAGCTCCCGCTATCCGATGGCAATCTGAAAGGGGATCTGGTCGAATGCGGCTACCACGGGCTGACATTCGATTGTTCGGGCAAATGTACGGACAGCCCAACGCAGCGGGGGATGACGCCTCGGCGCGCGGTGGTGAAGTCTTATCCAGTTGTCGACCGCTATCGCCTGCTCTGGATCTGGATGGGCGATCCTGAACTGGCTGATCCGGACCTGATTTTCCCAATCGAAAACTTTGATGACACGAGCTGGGGCCTAACCGATGGCGGGGTGATGGATATCGATTGCCATTATCTTTGGGTTTGCGACAACCTGCTTGATCCCAGCCACGTGGCCTGGGTACATGTCTCGTCATTCGCCGGCGCGGGAACGGATGAAGAGCCTCTGGACGTCAAAAAGACAGATCGCGGCGTGATTGTCTCGCGCTGGATCGAAAACAAACCTCCATCGCCTTACTATGCCAAACTGGTCTCGTTCGACGGCGATTGCGACCGCTTGCAGCATTACGAAATGTGCATGCCCGCAATCGGGCTGAATAAGTCCATCTATACTCCGGTTGGCACGGGTGGATATGACAAAGATCCTGTCGATGAGACATTCATCAACATCTCTTACAACTTCATGACGCCAATCAACGAGGATCAGACCAGGTATTTCTGGTTCCAGCATCGCAACTCTGATCCGGACAATGCCGAGGTTTCGAAATTCATGAATGATGGTGCGCGGATGGCGTTTCTTGAAGACAAAGATGTGCTGGAAAAAGTGCACAAGGGCATGAAAAACGCTCAGACACCGCATATTGATCTGGGTTTGGATGCCGGGGCAAAAACATACCGACGCGTGCTCGACCGAGCGATCGAGGCCGAGGCCGCTGTGCCAGAGGGTGCAATTCGGCAAGCCTGAAACCTGAACATGGGCCAGTTCCCGGCCCCTTATCTTAGGTGTTGCTATAGATGACAGGGAAGCGCCCACCGGCAAAGGGAGCACCCGGTTTCAGGTCGTCATCATGCAGCCATTCAGTAACGCTATCGCGCGGTTCATAGGTGGCACCTTCAACGGCAAAACGTACCGCATATCCACGCCTGCGACGGGTCGAGGTTCGGTTGCCCATCGCCGAATGCACAGTCATTCCATCGAAGGCCAGGGCATCGCCAGGTTCCATCTGTTCATAGTGGAATATGTCATATTTAGTGCGATCCGCCTCGAAATCGGGCATGTCGATATAGTCCGGGTTATCCTCTTCCAGATAGTGAAGAAACTTGCCAAGCTGGTCAGTTTTGAAAGGCCGGTATTTTGCGCCCCAAGCGTGCGAGCCACGGACAAATTCCAGCGCTCCATTGTCTGGGTCGACAGGATCAAGTGCGATCCACATTGTCATGATGGGACCGGCCACAGGCCAATAGGGCTGATCTGTATGCCAGCCGGTCTGGGTGCGTGTGCCAGGTTCTTTCACGAAAATTTGGTCATAGATCAACGAAGTCCAGGGGCTGCCCGCCACCTCGGCCACGCGCTTTCCAATATCTGAGTTCAGACAATAGTCCTGAAAGATACCCGGTTTTTCACGCATATTTTTATAGGCAAAATACCGGTCACCCTTTTTGACCTCTTCGTCCACGGCATCACGCAACTTATTTAACCAATCGTCCCTGAGGATGTTTCTCAATAAAACGACGCCGTCGTGCGCATACGTTTGCTGAACAGTATCTGTATCCGGTGTGTTCATCATAGTTCTTCCATCCATAGCATCCGCCTCATTTCCCGGCGGGTTTGAATTCAGGCGCAAAGCGCCACGGTCTGCATGGAGTCAGAGAGAGGGTGAACTGCGGCAGTTTATGATAAAGCAGGGCCAGCGGGATCGGGCCGACCATTTGCCAGCAAGATTCCGATGAAACTGTTCAATTTTGAAGGTCATGCGCCATGGTAGCCCACGACCTTTGATTGCCCAAGAATTTTTGCTTAACGGTAAATATATTTATTGATGATAGATTATTTTTAGTAAATATTATGATTGCTATGCAAAAATATTCGGCATTCTCACTCGCCCGTAACGCGATTTCTGGTCATAAGAACTGGTCCCGAGCCTGGCGGAGCCCGCCGCTCAAAGACCGGTACGAGGTGGTGGTGATCGGGGCAGGGGGTCACGGGCTGGCCACGGCTTACTATCTGGCCAAAGAGTTTGGCATAACCGACGTCGCCGTGCTGGAACGGGGCTGGTTGGGTGGCGGAAACATAGCGCGCAATACGGTTACGATTCGGTCAAATTACATGCGTGACGAGTCGATCCCGTTCTACGTCAAATCCGTCGAGATGTACGAAGGGCTGACGCATGAGTTGAACTTCAACATGATGCATTCCAAGCGCACCATGGTGGATGTGGTGCAGACCTGGCCCAAACTGCGAGAGTTGCGGCGACGGCAATTGGTCATGGACATCTATGGCTCGACATATGAACAAATCACCGCAGAAGAATTGCGCAAACGCATACCTGCGCTGACAGGCGGTGGGCCAGATGCGCGCCTGCCGATCATCTGCGGAATGGTCCACACGGACGCAGGTGTAAACCGTCATGATGCGGTGGCCTGGGGCTATGCCCGCGCGGCGGATGCGATGGGGGTGGAGATGCACCAACAGACCGCCGTGCAAGCATTGATCCGTGGCGCTGATGGGCGCATCGAAGGTGTCGAGACCAATCGCGGCACCGTGCGGGCGAAAAAGGTTGTGGTGGCCGTATCGGGCCATACCACGACGTTGACCGAGACAGCGGGGCTCAAGCTGCCATTGCGCACGATGAACCTGACGGCCTTTGTGTCCGAGCCTGTGAAGCCCTTGGTGGATGTCATCGTAAATTGCCCGGACAGTGGGTTCTATTTCAGCCAGTCTGACAAGGGTGAGATGGTGATCGGCGGCGCTCCTGATATGGGGCAAAGCTTTCGTCGCGACATCAAGCAACATGTGTTCGAAGACACTGTGACCGCGATGCTGTCGCTTTTCCCGAGCTTCAAGAAACTCAAACTAATGCGCCAATGGGGTGGGCATCTTGATATTGCCCATGATGCCTCGCCCATCATGGATCAGACTGAGGTACCGGGGCTGTTCGTGACCGCTGGCTGGTGGGGCGGATACAAAGCCATTCCTGCGGGCGGACTGACGCTTGCGCATCTGGTCGCCAAAGGCGAGCCGCATCCGCTGATGGCCTCGTTCACTTTGGACCGCTTCCGCCATCTGGAATTTGTGATGGAAGCCGGCACCACAACGGCGAGATAGGAAGGGACAGGATCATGATGCTCATCCCCTGCCCATTCTGTGGCAAGCGCAATGAAAGCGAGTTCGTCTATGGCGGTCCGGTCGGAGCTGCTCGACCCGATACCAACGCCGTCAGCGATGCTGATTGGGTCGAATACCTGACCATAACGCCCAACCCGATGGGGCCTGTGCAAGAGCGGTGGTGGCACGCACGGGGCTGCGGCGAGTGGCTGACAATCTGGCGGGATACCGTGACACATGACATTGTGGAGGTGCCCGATGGCTCAGATTAATCGCCGCGCAGTGGGTGGTCGTGTTGATCGAAGCCGCCCTCTGACGTTCCAGTTCAATGGGAAAACTTACGAAGGGTTCGAAGGGGACACTCTGGCCTCGGCCTTGCTGGCAAACGGGGTGCGAGTAACAGCCCGTAGTTTCAAGTACCACCGCCCACGCGGCATTGTCGGACACGGTCCCGAAGAGCCAGGAACGCTTGTGGAGCTGGAAGGCGAGGACGCCTCGGGCAACCGTCCAGCGACCACGGTTCCATTGCGCGAAGGGCTGAATGCACGCTCGGTCAATTGCTGGCCATCGCCCGAGTTTGATCTGGGCGGGATCAATCAATTGATTGGCCGTTTTATTCCTGCCGGCTTCTACTACAAAACTTTCAAATGGCCTAACTGGCAACTGTTTGAACCATACATCCGCAAGGCGGCGGGGCTGGCAGCAGCGCCTGCGCACCCGCCTTCATCGGGGCATTTCGAAGCGCGCTACGCTCATGCAGATGTCTTGATTGCAGGTGCAGGTCCCGCTGGCCTGCAAGCTGCACTTGAGGCTGGTCGGGCGGGCAAGCGTGTCTTCCTCGCAGACGAGGGAACCGAAGCGGGCGGCAGCCTCCTGAACCGCACCCTGACCATTGGCGGGTGTCCGGCGATGGATTGGGTGGGCGAAGCGGTTGAAGAACTAAGCCAAATGGCAAACGTCACCCATCTTCAGAACGCGACCGTATGGGCCTATCGCGAACACAACCTACTGATCGTCAATGAACGCGAGCCGGATCAGGCCAGCATTCTAGAACGCAACTGGCGGGTCCGTGTTGCTGAGGTGGTGATTGCCACCGGGGCCACGGAACGGTCGATGGTGTTTGCCAATAATGACAGGCCGGGCGTCATGTTGGCCTCATCCGTGCAGGCCTATGTTAATCGTTGGGGCGTGACGCCCGGTCAGAGTGTGGTTCTGTTCACCAACAACAACAGCGCTTACGCAGTGGCCGCCGATCTGGTTGCAGCTGAGGTAACGGTTAACGCGATCCTCGATAGCCGCGACACGGTTCCGCAAAATGCATTGGATCTGGTGCCGGGGATAAACATCCATGCCGGAACAGTTGCGGCCGATATCCGCGGATACAAACGCGTCCGTGCAGTGAAGGCCGTTCACAAGACCGGAGGCACTGGGATCTGGATCGACTGCGATCTGCTGGCCCATTCGGGAGGCTGGAACCCAACCGTGCATTTGTGGTCTCAGCCCCGCAGCACACTTCGGTTTGATGAAGAACTCGCTGCGTTTTTGCCCGATCAACCGGTTCAATCCTGTCGGGCCGTCGGCGCGGCGGCGGGGGATCTCACACTGGATCGGATCATCGATGACGGTTCAGAGCTGCCTTATTCGATTGAACCGCTATGGCGCGTAGATGTGCCAGGGCAACGCGGAAAGGCATTCCTGGATATTCAGAACGATGTTGCGGTCAGCGATGTGCATCTGGCGCTGCGTGAAGGATATGACAACGTGGAACATGTCAAACGCTACACCACTGGCGGGATGGGCATAGATCAGGGCAAGACGGGCAATATCAACATTATTGGCACCGTTGCTCTGCAAAAGGGCGTTCCATTGCAAGATTTTGGCACGACGACATTCCGCTCTCCCTACACGCCGGTCTCATTCGGTGCGATTGGGGGGCTGCGTGAGGACTCGGTGTTGTTCCCCTACCGGCACACGCCGGTGACCCAATGGAACAAGGATTATGGCGCAGTGATGTATGAGGCTGGTGCCCGATGGCGCCGTCCGGGGTTTTTTCCCAAACCCGGTGAGGGCCTGCAAGAGGCGGTGAACCGGGAATGCCGCGCGGTGCGTGAAGGCGTTGGCGTATACGACGGTTCGCCGCTCGGCACGTTCGAGCTTAAAGGGCGCGATGTTCCGCGCTTTCTGGATTTTCTGTATTCGAACATCATGTCCAGCCTGAAGCCTGGCGATGGTCGCTATGGTCTTATGTTGTCGGATGATGGTCTGATCATAGATGACGGGGTGGCCTTTCGGCTGGATCAGCACCGCTGGATGATCTCGACCTCAACGGGCCATGCAGACGCCGTCAACCAGCACATGGAAAAGCTGCTTCAGACCGAGTTTCCTGACTGGCAAGTCATGATCACAACTGTGACAAGCCAGTGGAACAACGCCACCATTTGTGGACCCCGCGCGCGCGATGTCATGCACGCGCTGTTTACGGATATCGATCTGTCGCCCGAGGCATTCCCCTTCATGTCGTTCCGGGACGGTACGGTTGCGGGGTTCCCTGCGCGGGTTGTGCGCGTTAGCTTCACCGGTGAGCTATCCTATGAGGTCAACGTTGCCCCACGCCACATGGCCGCCTTGTGGGACAAGGTGATGGAGGCTGGTGCACCCTTTGGTATCCTGCCTGTAGGATCGGAATCCAGCCATGTCTTGCGTGTAGAAAAAGGCTTTCTGTCGCTAGGGCATGAGGTCGACGGCACCGTGGACGCCTATGACCTGGGCATGGGCTGGGCAATGTCGAAGAAAAAGCCCGACTACCTAGGCAAGCGCTCGGTCCACTTGCGCCGTGAAGCGGTAGGGGAACGCCGGGAATTGGTCGGCATCTTGCCCGAAGACCCTGACAAGCAAGTGCCCGAAGGCGCGCCACTAACCCCTGAAGGTCGCAAAGAAACGACCGAAGGATTGGTTACCGCCTGCGTCTGGAGCGTCGTCAACAATCGCTGGGTTGGCCTGGCGTTGCTGAAGAACGGGCAGGAGCGACACGGGCAAACCGCGCATGTTCGGCTGAAAGACGAGGTGATCCCGGTGACCATCACAAAGCCTGTATTCCATGACCCCGAGGGTCAGCGCCTGAGATCCTGAGATGAGCTACGACGTCAATATCGAACGCCAAACCCTTAATGCGCTGTTTGACCTTAAAGGGGATCCCGAGGTCGTTCAAAATTGGGTCGAAACTTCCCTGCCAAGCCGCCCCAACACAAGGGCAATGCAGGAAGCGTTTGAGGTATATTACATTGGACGCAATCACTGGATTGTACGTGCTTCGCTGGAACTGGAAGATGTGCTGGAAGCGCAGCTCAAACCCACGGACTGCCCTGCAGATATCAGTATCGTTCGGGTTTCGGACACTCTTGCCTTCTTTCGCGTCACCGGCCCTCAAGCCGCGGATGTGATGACCATTGCCTGTCCGCTTGATCTGCACGCCTCTGCCTTTGATGATGACGCGGTAACGTATTCTGAGCTGTTTGGCCTCAAAGCACTGGTGATGCGATGCGAGGGCGGTTTTGAGTTCGCTGTTGAACAGAGTTTTGGCGATATGGTTCAGGATTATCTGACCCGAGCAACTGCCTGACGTAATTCGAAGCAGGGGCGGTTTACGCCTTATGGCTATTCATTACCTCGCCGGTCTATATGCATATCGTCCGGGAACAGGGTTCAGATAAGGACATAGCGGACTTATCGAAAGTCATTGGCTGGCACAAAATCCTTTGTGAAGTGTTGCTTTTAGACGGGACATCGCGCCACAGGTGCAAGGGTTGCAAGTTCCGATCATTTAGTATACCGCCGCATACAATTAGGATCCTCGGGCGTTCATAACGTCTTTGAGCCCCTGCTAATCGAGCCACATATACCGGAACGAGCCATGAGCCTTTACACCAACTACCTCGACGAAATTGAAGCCCGCAAAGCGCAGGGTCTGCATCCGAAACCGATTGATGACGGCGCGCTTGTCAAAGAGCTTGTTAAACAGATCAAGGACGTCGATCATGCGCATCGTGCGGATTCTCTAAACTATTTCATCTATAATACGCTGCCCGGCACGACCAGCGCCGCTGGCGAGAAGGCGCGTTTTTTGAAAGAGATCATTCTGGGCGAAGCGCTGGTTGACGAAATTTCAGTACCCTTTGCCTTTGAACTGTTGTCGCACATGAAAGGCGGTCCTTCGGTTGAGGTTCTTCTTGATCTGGCTTTGGGTGGTGATCCCGAGATCGCAGGGCAGGCGGCCGAAGTGCTGAAAACACAGGTCTTCCTATATGAGGCTGATACGGATCGTTTGAAGGAGGCGTTTTCTGCCGGAAATCCGGTCGCGCGCGACATTCTTGAAAGCTATGCGCGGGCCGAGTTCTTCACCAAGCTGCCCGATATCGAGGAAGAGATCAAAATTGTCACGTATATCGCTGCCGAGGGCGATATTTCGACTGACTTGCTGTCGCCGGGCAACCAGGCACACTCGCGCTCGGATCGGGAGCTGCATGGCAAGTGCCTAATCTCGCAGCAAGCGCAAGACGAGATTCAAGAATTACAGCGCCAGCACCCAGATAAACGCGTAATGCTGATTGCTGAGAAAGGGACAATGGGAGTTGGCTCGTCCCGGATGTCGGGCGTCAACAACGTGGCGCTTTGGACCGGTAAGCAGGCCAGCCCATATGTGCCATTCGTAAACATTGCCCCGATCGTGGCCGGCACGAACGGTATCTCTCCGATCTTTCTGACCACCGTTGGTGTGACGGGCGGGATTGGTATCGACCTGAAAAACTGGGTCAAGAAAGTCGATTCCGAGGGGAATCCGATCCTCAACAATGACGACAGCCCTATCCTGGAGCAAAAGTACTCGGTCGAAACCGGGACAGTGCTCACAATCAATACGAAAGACAAAAAGCTTTATGACGCCGATGGCGCCAAAGAGCTTGTTGATATTGCCTCGTCCTTCACTCCGCAAAAGCAGGAGTTCATGAAGGCCGGCGGATCCTACGCCATCGTGTTCGGCAAGAAGTTGCAAACATTTGCAGCACAGACACTGGGAGTCGAGCTGAAGTCGGCATTTGCGCCTTCGAAAGAGATCAGCCGAGATGGACAGGGCCTGACCGCGGTCGAAAAGATCTTTAACCGCAACGCTTTGGGAGTAGTGGAAGGCACGGTCTTGCACGCCGGGTCGGACGTACGGGTCAAGGTCAACATCGTAGGATCGCAGGACACCACTGGCCTGATGACCTCGCAAGAGCTTGAGGCGATGGCGGCGACCGTGATTTCTCCAACCGTCGATGGTGCGTATCAGTCCGGTTGCCACACCGCCTCGGTCTGGGACAAGAAGGCGCAAGCCAACATCCCCAAACTGATGGCGTTTATGAACAATTTCGGCCTGATCACAGGGCGCGATCCCAAGGGTGAATATCACTCGATGACCGACGTGATCCACAAGGTTCTGAACGATATCACCGTGGATGATCGCGCCATCATCATTGGGGGCGACTCGCACACGCGCATGTCCAAAGGTGTGGCTTTCGGGGCGGATTCGGGCACCGTTGCCTTGGCACTGGCCACGGGCGAAGCAACCATGCCCATTCCGGAATCTGTGAAGGTGACGTTCAAAGGCAAAATGGCCGATCACATGGATTTCCGCGACGTGGTCCACGCGACACAGGCGCAGATGCTGAAGGCTTTCGGCGATAACGTGTTCCAAGGGCGTATTATCGAAGTTCATATCGGAACCCTGCTGGCGGATCAGGCTTTTACCTTCACCGACTGGACGGCCGAGATGAAGGCGAAGGCTTCGATCTGTATTTCCGAAGACGAGACCCTGATCGAGTCACTGGAAATCGCCAAAGGTCGGATTCAGATCATGATCGACAAGGGCATGGAGAATGAGGCGCGGACCCTGCAAGGCCTGATCGACAAAGCCGACGCACGTATAGCCGAGATCAGATCCGGCGCAGTTCCAGCCCTGAGGCCGGATGAAAATGCCGAGTATTTTGCCGAGCTGGTCGTTGATCTGAACGAGATCAACGAGCCCATGATCGCCGACCCTGATGTGAACAACGCGGATGTCTCCAAGCGTTATACGCACGATACGATCCGGCCTGTTTCCTACTACAAAGGGGAAAAGAAAGTGGATCTGGGATTTGTCGGATCTTGCATGGTCCACAAGGGTGATCTGATCATCGTATCGCAGATGCTTAAGAACCTTGAGAAGAAGGAGGGCAAGATTGAATTCAAGGCCCCTCTGGTCGTCGCGGCGCCAACCTACAACATAGTTGATGAGTTGAAGGAAGAAGGTGAGTGGAGCATTCTTCAGGAATATTCCGGTTTCGAATTCGACGATCTTTTCCCCAAGACATCAGCGCGAACCGAATACGAAAATACGCTGTATCTTGAGCGTCCGGGCTGCAACCTTTGCATGGGTAATCAGGAAAAGGCTGAGAAAGGTGATACTGTTCTGGCGACATCTACCCGCTTGTTCCAAGGGCGTGTTGTCGAGGACTCGGAAGATAAGAAAGGTGAATCCCTTCTGGCTTCCACACCGGTAGTTGTACTGTCTGCCATCCTCGGGCGAACTCCGAAAATCGAGGAATACAAGGCCGCTGTCGAAGGGATCGACCTGACCCGCTTTGCACCTCCGGTCGCCAAGCCCGCAAATTCCAATTCGGCACATTTCTGATTGGAAAAGGCCGGTCGCCGCTCAGGCGCACCGGCCTTATGCTGTCTAATAGAACCCATTCTGAATCGATAAGTTTGGCAATGCTTGTATTGTGGTAAGAGATTTTGGCCATTTCAGTAGGGTCATGATCCCCAACCAATAGAGACGGTTTCCGCGTGAGCGATGTCTGCGAGAAAGACCTTTGGGCAGCCTTCATAGCGCGTTGCGCCAGCGCAAACCATAGCGGGCGAAGAAGACTATTCCGCTCGACACCCACCTGTCATCGCCCCCGGGTTTTCCAGGTGACTTCGGAAAGAAGGGTCCTAGATGTGCCAACTGTTCGTCGGTCAACCAGAAAAGATCACGCGTGTCAAAGCTTCGATATCAGAGGCGCGAAGCATGCAGTGCGATTTAATTCGATAGGTCCGAGCGCTAGCGCGCTGGCATCTAACGCCAAGCTAGTCTGAACCTACGTGAGCAAAACAGTCACAAGATATCACGTGGAATTTATATAGGCCGTGTGTTAGCGCAGTTTTAGGTTATTACTTATTTGGAGCTACCGTGAAAATCGCAGTTGTAGTTGGCGCACGCCCTCAGTTTATTAAATTGGCTCCGGTGAGCAGAGCCCTTCGTTCCATGCCGGGAGTAACAGAGCTGCTGATTCACACAGGACAGCACTATGACGATTCGATGTCTAAGATTTTTTTCGACGAACTAGAAATTGCAAAACCCGACATCAACCTATCGGTGAACTCAGGCAGTCATGGTGCCATGACAGGACTGATGATGCAGAAACTTGAACCCGTCATTCAAGAACATGAACCAGATGCGCTCCTTGTTTTTGGGGATACGAATTCAACATTGGCGGGTGCATTGGTCGCCTCAAAACTTCATATCCCGGTGGCGCACGTCGAGGCCGGGCTGCGCTCTTATAATCGAAAGATGCCCGAAGAAACGAACCGAGTGCTAACGGATCACATTTCCGACCTTCTGTTCACGACTTCCAGCGACGCTGTGGAAAATCTGCGAAGAGAAAGCATTTCGGAGAGCAAAATTTTTGAAGTCGGTGACGTGATGTTCGACGCAGCACTACACTTTGGTGAAAAGGCCAAGCAGAAATCAACAATTTTGGCTGACATTGGGGTAGACGCAAACGGATTCATACTTGCGACGATCCATAGAGCTGAAAATACGGATTCGCCAGAAACGTTAACAAACATTGTTGATGGTCTGGAGGCGGTTGCGAAACAACATCCGGTTGTCTTGCCATTGCATCCACGTACTGCCGCAAGGATAAAAGGAATCGGTAGTAAATTCGAACATGTCCAAACAATAGACCCAGTCGGGTACTTGGATATGGTCGCTCTAGAAAGCAATGCGGTGCTGGTTGCTACGGACTCTGGCGGAGTGCAGAAAGAAGCGTATTTTTACGGCGTCCCTTGCGTCACTCTTAGAACGGAAACAGAATGGGTTGAGCTTGTTGAAAGCGGCTGGAATCGTATCGTTTCACCCACAGAAGGGGATATCGAGGATGGTATCCTCAGTGCGATAGGGACTACCGGGAATCAGGTGGAAATCTATGGTGATGGAACCGCTTCGCAACAAATCGCACAGATACTAGCCGCGCGAGTTTAAATACCTTCATAGAGCGCCGCCAACTTCTTGGCTTGCGCAGGCCAGCTGTAAGTCTCCCAAAGCTTCCTTCTGTTGGCGGCGCTTAACGTAAAGCGTTCGGGATGATCCAAGACATCCCGAATAGCTTCAGCAATGCTCAGAGGATCTGTTTCGTCCATTGCTCGTCCGAAACCGAGAGACTCTGCAAACCGACGCATCTCTGGAAGATCTGAAACACAAATTGGTACGCCAGCAAATGCTGCCTCAAAAAGCTTGTTGGGCATTGCGTAGCGGTGATTGAGCGATACGTCCTGAAACGGGCATATAGCGAGGTCTGCTGTACTAATTGCGACTGGTACATCTGGAGCTGCCACAGGTGGAAGCAAGGTAACCCGATCATCCACACCTAGGTCATGAGCGACACTCATGAACCACTTGTCGTTTCGGAGGTGCCGTGGGCCCATCGTAGCTAACTTGACTTCGGGAAGATGAACCAAAGCCTCAAGAACTTTATCTAGCCCACGATGTGACATTTGAATGCCGCCAGTAAAAATAATCAAGGGCGCCCCGTCAGCAACGTTTGCCTGAGCACGGATAGAAAGCTGATCCAACGCCTTTTCTTTACGACTATCCATGTAATCAACATCTATCTCTGGAGCATTGAGGATAAGTGTCGGACTATCTTTGAAGCGTTTGGCATACAAATCTGCGATGGACGACGATACGGTGATCATATAATCGACGAAGGGGAGACAATCGTCTTCTAGGTTTTCTGCAAAGTTCGATCCATCAGTTGGATTCTTCGTCGCCCGCGCTGGTTCGTATTCATGTGCGTCGTATACAAGCTTCGCCCCAAACTGTTTTGCAAGCACAACGCCTGCCGGGAGACAATAGATGTCATGAGCATGAATGACGTCCGGGGTATCATCAAATCTGAGGTTGCAGAGGTTTTCAGCGAATAAGAGAGAGTTTAGTTGATAGAGTTTGAAGAACCCTTCCCTGACCTCTCTGGCGTCAGAACTAAACAGCTTCAGATCTCTCCGAGCGTCACCAATTCCGGATGTCAGCTTAATCTTCCAGAGAAGCCGTTTGTGAGCAAACTTACGTTTCCGTCGTTCTCGGCCACTGTAGTTTTTGTAGTACATCGGGTCGAGCTTCAGAACTTCTTCATCTGACAGAAACTCTCGAAACTTGGATTTGAGTCTATTCAATCTCGCTGCAGACTTAATATAGGGCAGAACGCGCTTATCTACTTCATCCGAAACACGATCCACAAAAAAGAAACGCTTTAGCATGTCGTTGGTAATATGTTCGGAAGATTGCCAATTGAATCGCGTGATCCGAATGCCATCGATGCTGTCTTCTTGCGGCATTCCCCCTGGCCAGTCGCAGAAGATATGTACGTTATGGCCCGCTGCTTGAAGCGCGCGCGCTTCTTTAAGAACGCGCGCATCCGCCGTTATCTCGTGGTAGGTAAGACAGAAAACGGTTTTTTGAGATTTGGGGCGGGTGTCTGACATCGGTCGAAGATCAATCTAGCTCTGACAATTCCGGACCGCTCTAACAGAGGTTGATCGGGGTTTCCAGCGTGATTGGCGATGCTTGAAATGCCTGCCTCTATTGACTTCCCAAAGAAATTCTTGGAAGCGCTGTAGCACAATTTGAGCACTTGGGACGCACCGAATGAGCAACTTCGCACTAATAGGAACCGCAGGATACATCGCGCCGCGCCACATGAAGGCGATAACGGATACCGGAAACACGTTGTTGGCTGCTCTGGACACAAGCGACTCCGTTGGGATTATCGATAGCCACTTCCCCGATGCACATTTTTTTACGGAGTTTGAGCGTTTTGATCGCTATGTTGACATGTTACGTCGCAGCGAAGCGGGCAAAATTGATTATGTCTCGATCTGCTCGCCGAATTACCTCCACGACAGCCACATGCGGTTTGCATTGCGTTCTGGCGCCGATGCGATCTGTGAGAAGCCGCTGGTGTTGAACCCAGAGGATATCGATGGCCTGGAAGCGATCGAACAGGCGACCGGACAGACCGTAAACACGATCCTGCAGTTGCGCGTACATCCCTCGATCATTGCTCTTAGGGACAAGATTCGAAACAGCCCCAAAGATACCAAGTACGAGATCGATCTGACTTACATCACGTCCCGTGGACGTTGGTATCTGGAGAGCTGGAAAGGGGATGTCCGCAAATCTGGCGGTATTGCCACCAACATCGGCGTGCATTTCTTTGACATGCTGCACTTCCTCTTCGGAGATCTTCAGGCGAACCATGTGCATCTCAATGCCCCGACCAAGGCCGCGGGCTATCTTGAGTTTGAACACGCCCGGTGCCGTTGGTTCTTGTCGCTGGACGTAAATGACGTTCCGGCAGAGGCGCGAGAAACCGGAGCCAGAACCTATCGCTCCATCACTATTGATGGGGAAGAGATCGAATTCTCGGGCGGATTTGCCGACTTGCACACGCGAAGCTACGAAGAGATTCTGAACGGGAACGGGTTTGGATTGAATGAAAACCGGCCTGCAATTGCGATGGTCAGCCATATCCGCAATGCCTCGATCGAAGCAAGCAAAGGTGAGCAGCATCCGAAGCTGATGAGCAGCACGGTACTTTGATCAAACGGATCGTCTGCATGTTGTCCCACCACCCATGACGTTTTGGGCACTGGGCAATACAGGGAAACGGTCCGCCCAGTTATTAGTACTGCGGTAATCCGTGCCAAACAGACCCGGTGTATTAAGTCTTTGCCGACGAATAAACATGGTCGAGCGGTGCCGGATTATGTATGGGAAACTGCAGAGGTACAGCTTGCAGAAATTCCTCAAGAACCAATAGGGCGTTTTAGCGATGCAATTTATTGACCTGGCGGAACAACAGAAACGTATTAAGGATCAGCTTGATGCTGGCATTGCCAATGTGTTGGCGCATGGAAAGTACATTCTTGGCCCAGAAGTGGCTGAACTAGAGGCACGGCTGACTGCCTTTACGGGAGCTAAACATTGCATCACTTGCGCCAATGGAACGGATGCATTGCAAATTGCCTTGATGGCGCTTGAGGTCGGGCCGGGGGATGAGGTCATCACGCCCGGATTTTCATATATCGCCACGGCTGAAGCCGTCAAATTGCTGGGCGCAAAGCCGGTTTATGTCGATATTGACCAGACTAGTTATAACCTTGATCCCAACAAGCTTGACGCTGCGATCACACCCCGGACAAAGGCAATTATACCGGTGTCGCTGTATGGCCAACCTGCTGATTTCGAACGAATTAACGAGGTGGCTGTGGCAAACGGCCTACCTGTCATAGAGGATGCCGCACAGAGCTTCGGCGGATCGCTGCGTGGCAAACGGTCAGGAAACCTGTCAACGATTTCCTGCACCAGCTTTTTCCCATCGAAACCCCTTGGTTGCTACGGCGATGGTGGTGCGATCTTCACCTCGGACGATGATCTGAGCATCATTCTTCGCCAGATTGCCCGGCACGGGCAGGACCGGCGTTATCACCATATCAGGGTTGGCGTTAACAGCCGTCTGGACACGTTGCAGGCTGCGATCCTGCTGTGCAAGCTGGATATTTTCGAGGATGAACTGGTCCTGCGGGACACCGTCGCGGACCGTTACAAAGTGCTACTGAAGGAAACCAATATCGCCGCTCCGACGCTGATGGAGGGGGCGACCAGCGCCTGGGCGCAGTACACGATACGCGTGGACAATCGTGAGGATGTGCAAGCTAAGCTCAAAGACGCCGGGGTTCCGACCGCTGTGCATTATCCACTGCCGTTGAACAAGCAACTAGCTGTTTCTGACCCAAATGCCGACTTGCCTGTTGGCGATCAGGCCGCCGCAACAGTGATTAGCCTGCCGATGCACCCGTATCTGCAGGAGAATTCGCAAGAGCAGATAATCGAGGCACTGAAAAAAGCGATCTGATCGCGCTGATGGTTTAATCGGTGCTGTCGCCGGCGAATTCAGGTTTAGGCAGGTTCTATTTACCGTAATATACGCGATACCAGTCCACGAAGGCCTGAATGCCGTCCTTGATTTCGGTTTTTGGGCGATAACCGGTCAGGCGGTGCAGCAGATCGGCATTGGCCCAAGTTGCAGGCACATCGCCCAACTGCATCTCCATATAGTTTCGGATCGCGGGTTTGCCGAGGCTTTCTTCGATGGCGTCGATGAAATCCAACAAACGCACTTTGTCTGAATTTCCAATGTTCACTATGCGATAGGGAGCGACCGGGCTCAGGCTGTCACCTTCGGCGATGTCTTCGGGGGCTTTGGGGCGAACAGGCACAACGTCGATCAGCAGAGAGATTGCGCGCACCAGGTCATCCACATATGTGAAATCACGATACATGTCGCCGTGGTTGTAGATGTCTATCGGGCGGTCGTTGAGGATTGCATCGGTAAATTTGAAGAATGCAAGATCAGGGCGTCCCCACGGGCCATAAACCGTAAAAAACCGGAACATGGTTGTCGGTATATCCCAAAGATGGGCATAGGAATGCCCCATCGCTTCATTTGCCTTTTTGGTGGCTGCGTACATAGTGAGTTGATGATCTGCTTTTTCGCACTCGTCGAAGGGCATGTCAGGATTTGCCCCGTAGATCGACGAAGTCGAAGCCATCAGCAGATGCCGCACTTTGTGCCGCCGCGCAGCTTCCATAACGTTGAACGTCCCGACAACATTGCTTTCGACATAGGCGCGCGGGTTTTCCAGGCTATACCGGACGCCAGCTTGCGCTGCGAGATGGATGATCACGTCCGGTTCAAAAGCATCAGCGATCTGGTCGAACTTGGCGGTATCTTCCAGCATCCCTTCATCGCACGAAAAATTTGGGTTCTCCAGCAACAGCGCATGTCGGCTCTGTTTGAGGCGGACATCGTAATAATCAGTCATCCCGTCAAAGCCATGAACCCGGCAACCGTTCTCAAGCAAAAGTTTGGCAAGATGGAACCCGATAAATCCGGCAGTACCTGTGATCAGAACCTTTTGCATGAGGTATTTCCTTGTTTCGGGGCATCGCGCGTGCGTTCGAAGGCACATATGACGCCAAGAGCCGAATGGCTCAAGCGGTCATTTCTTGGCTGAGCGAGCATGCATCACTGGTGGTGTGCATTGCAATCTTCAACAAGCCTTCAACCGGGCCAAGGAAGCGAGTAGGTTTTGACATTCGTAAAGAACCTCATGGCCTCGATGACCCCTTCTTTGACACCATTGCCCGAATCCTTGATGCCCCCAAACGGGGACAATTCGATACGGTATCCGGGTTGTTCCCAGATATTGCAGGTGCCCACGTTCAGCCCATTGATATAGGCAATTGCGCGGTTCAGGTCATTGGTACATACCCCCGACGACAGGCCGTACACAGTAGAGTTCGAGATGCGCATGACCTCGTCATCGTCGTCGGGCACGCGAATGATGGGAATAATGGGGCCGAAAGTTTCCTCCATCACTAACGCAGAGTCGTGGGGAACGTCGTCGACCACGATCGGCGGCAGCAGCGCGCCCTGACGTCCGGGGTGGTAAAGGACTTCTGCTCCCTCTTTCTGGGCCAAGTGAACACGATCTTCGAAAAGCTTGGCCGCATCCTCGTGGATCACGCAACCCAGCTCGGTCTCAGGATCCTGCGGATCGCCGAACCTGATCTTTTTGGCCCTCTCCAGCACCAAAGGCACAAAGGTGTCCGCGACACTCTCTTGCACCAGTATTCGCTTGATCGCAGTGCAGCGTTGTCCCGAATTGCCGGTGGCCCCGGCTACGGCGATCGTTGCGGCCCTGTCTAGATCGGCATCGTTGAGGTCATTCAGAACAATCAGTGGATCGTTACCGCCCAACTCCAGCGCCTGACGTTTGTAAACCGCTTTCTCTGCGATCATCTTGCCCACGGGAACACTACCGGTGAAGGTTATGATGTCGATGTTTTCATTGGTGATCATCTCATTCCCAATGTCCTGTGGCCAGCCAGTGACCACCTGAAACATCTCAGGCGGCAGGCCTGCCTCATAAAGGATATCGGCCAGCGTCAGGCAGGTCAGAGGCGTCAACTCGGTCGGTTTGCAGACCATGCAGTTATTGGTGGCGATCGACGGAGCAACCTTGTGGCTGACCATGTTGAGTGGATGGTTGAATGGAGTGATCGCGCTGATTGCGGTCACAGGCTCGCGCATCGTGAAAATCTTGCGGGCTTTACCGTTTTGGGTCAGATCGCACGCAAAGATTTCGCCATCATCCTTCAGTGCCTCGGCCGCTGCAAATTGAAAG
Organism: Ruegeria sp. I3; assembly: GCF_056532525.1. NCBI lineage: Bacteria > Pseudomonadati > Pseudomonadota > Alphaproteobacteria > Rhodobacterales > Roseobacteraceae > Ruegeria > Ruegeria sp. I3. The sequence continues at coordinate 222,302 of NZ_JBQFNI010000003.1, forward strand.
ACATCCTGCGCGCGCTTGGTCTCGTAGATCGCGTGTTGATGGCAGATGCCAAGCTCAAGCACCAGCCATTTGGTGAGGTAATCGCGACGTTCACCAATCAGCTCTCCAGCCCGTTGCAGGATTTGGCTGCGTTCATAGCGGGTCAGTTCGGGCTTGTAGTGGGCCGCAATTTCGAGGGCGCGGCGCGCGTGTTCAGCCTGCCCTGCGGGCACATGGCCCACGACCTCATTGGTATAGGGGTAGTGAACCGGGATGGTCTCAGCGGTAATGATGATCTTGCCACCAATTCGCATCCCTTCATTACGGATTTCGGTGACTGCCATGGCAAGAACCATCCAATGAAATCGGACCGCGTACCGGTCTATTACTCTGAAAACACATCAAACGCCTTCAACGCCTTGGCGCTGTAGGCGTAAGACGGGCCGCCGCCCATATAGGTGGCCATAGCCAGCGCTTCGCACAGCTCTTCGCGGGTCGCACCCAGCCGCACCAATGAGCTGACATGGAAGCCGATGCAGCTGTCGCAGCGCGTCGCGATGGCAATCCCCAACGCCATGAATTCCTTTGTCTTTTCACTCAGCGCACCATCTGTTTTGGCCGCCTTACCCATGATGCCGAAACCACGCACGGTTTCGGGCACTTCTTTCGAGAATGCACCAATATTGGCCTCGGTCTCGGCCATGAAGTCTTTCCAGTCCATCTTATGCTCCTTATCCGCGCTCATCTGCGCCCATCCGGCGCTCGAGCCAACGCACACCGGCGCTGATGATCAGTACCAGCACCAGATACTCGAAGATCAACAAGGTATAGATCTCAAGCGGGCGGTATTCCGTCACTACCAGCTCATTCGCACGGCGTGTCAGTTCTTGCATGCCGATGACGCTGGCGAATGCGCTCATCTTCACGATGTAGATGAACTGGTTGGCCAGCGGCGGCAGAATGCGCCGGATCGCTTGCGGCAGGATCACATAGCGCATGGTCTGAAAATAGTTCAGGCCAATCGTTTGCGCCGCCTCGCTTTGCCCTTTTGCGATAGATTGTATACCGGCACGGTAGATCTCGGCGGTAAAGGCGCTGTCCGATATCGCAAGGGTGATAATTGCGCCCCAGAAGGGATCGATTGGGATGTTCATACCCATCGACTGAAAGACAATCGGCAACCCGTAGAACACCCAAAACAGCATAGGCAACAGAGGGATCGAGCGGACAAATTCGACATATACCCGGTTTACCAGCCGCCAGCCGCGCTTTTCCGACAGACCCGGCAGGGCAACCAGCAATCCAATGACAATCGACAAAACTGCCGCAATCAGCGAAATCTGAATGGTCGCACCCATGCCCGAAATCAGGAATTTTACATTGGTCCAGCCTGAAGCCGTGGTTGGATCGATGACGTACCAACCCCAGGTCTGTGAGGACGAACAGCCCGTGATCAGCAAGAAAAGGGGGAGGAATAGAAGTGTTTTTTTCATCGGACCCAACTCAATGCTGCAGAATTTGGCTCAGGAATTTCTGACACCGCTCAGACATTGGATTGGTGAAGAAATGCTCGGGCTTACCTTGTTCGACAATCTCGCCTGCATCCATGAACACCATGTTGTCGGCCACTTTTCGGGCAAATCCCATCTCATGGGTCACCACAACCATGGTCATGCCTTCCTCGGCAAGTTCGACCATCACGTCGAGCACTTCGGAGATCATCTCGGGGTCGAGCGCCGAGGTGGGTTCGTCGAACAAAAGGACCCGGGGCTCCATGCAAAGCGAACGGGCAATTGCCACTCGCTGCTGCTGTCCACCTGAAAGCTGTATCGGGCGCTTGTCGGCCTGATCGGGTATATGAACACGCTCAAGGTAGTGGCGCGCTTTGTCTTCGGCTTCTTTTCGGCTCAACCCGCGGGCCTTGATCGGACCAAGGGTCAGGTTTTCCAGCACTGTTAGATGCGGGAACAGATTGAATTGCTGGAACACCATGCCAACTTCTGACCGGATGGTGGCTGCAGATTTGGCATCATCGTTCAGTTCGACCCCATCGATGCGGATGGTGCCCTTTTGATGTTTCTCAAGCTGATTGATGCATCTTACGACCGTTGATTTACCCGATCCGGATGGGCCGCAGATCACAACCTTTTCACCACTGTTGACTGTCAGGTTGATGTTCTTGAGCACGTGAAATGTGCCAAACCACTTGTCTACGTCGACAAGCTCGATCGCTGCGTTTGGCATCTGCTGGCCCACTTGTGATTACTATGAGTTAATTAGTTGCTTGAGGTTATCTTTTTCTTTACGCTTAAATCAAGAAGCAATGTCGTAATAAAAGACTAACGCCACCAACGGGAGAACCACATGAAACGTTTTGTTAAAGTCGCGGCTGCGGCTGCGCTCGGTCTTGTGATCAGCGGCGCTGCGCAAGCACAGTCGGCTCTGAATGAAATTTTGGATGACGGCGTGCTGAAAGTGGGGACAACCGGTGACTGGAATCCGATGTCACTGCGCGACCCGGCGACTAACAGCTATAAAGGCTATGATATCGACATCATGAACGCGCTGGCCGCTGATCTGGGTGTTGAGGTCGAATATGTGCCCACCGACTGGAAAACATTGGTCAATGGTGTGGTAGCGGGGAAGTACCACATCACCGGTTCGGCTTCTATCTCACCTCCGCGCATGAAAGTTGCAGGGTTTTCCGACAGTTACATCGCGGTTGAGTTGTTTCCCTACACAACCAAGGAAAAGGCCGACAAATTTGATGGCTACGACTCGATCAACAAGCCAGACGTGAAGGTTGCTACTACTCTGGGCACCACCTTTGAAAAGCGCGTGCGCGAATGGTTCCCCGATGCGGATATCAAAGTAGTCGAAGCCCCCGCGCGTGGTTTTCAGGAGGTCTTGGCCGGTCGTGCAGATGTGTTCATAACCTCGAATATCGAGGGATCGACCCTTGAAGCAAAGTTCCCGGTCGTCCGCGTCAAGAATGCCGGGCCGCGTTCTCCTTCTCCTATCGCGATGCTGTTGCCGCAAAGTGATCAGGTCTGGATCAACTATGTGAACAACTGGATTGAAGTGAAAAAAGCCCAAGGCTTTTTTGACGAAAACCGGGAACGCTGGGGTCTCTGATCAGAGGCCCTAGTAACTGGAGCGCCTGCGAGAGTTTTCAAAGTCATGAAACTTGAGCACATGACATGGTACGAGGTTGACACTCGTATCAATGCCGGTGCGGCCGTGTTGCTGCCGGTTGGATCGACCGAGCAGCACGGCCCGATGGGTCGCATTGGCACCGACACGATTTGCGCCGAGGCTGTCGCACTCGCTGCCGCCATGCAATGCGAGGGTATCGTCGCTCCGGCGCTGGCCTACACGCCAGCGCCTTTCAACGCGGGATTTCCCGGAACGGTGTCTATTTCAGCCGAAACCTTTCGCACCATCGCAGATGAGGTGATCCGGGGGCTCTTGGAGCAAGGTTTCGTTGGAGTGTTCATAGTGAATGGGCACGGGGCCAATCTGGCGCCTCTTCGGCAGATCGAAAGCGAAATTGCCGGTGGTCAATTGCTGATCCGTAGCTGGTGGGAGCCGAACGCAGTGAATGTTCTGCGACAGCAGCTCTATGGAGATTGGGAAGGGATGCACGCCACCCCCTCGGAGATTGCCATAACCCAGTCTTTGCTTGGACCATTGCCTGCCAATCAGGCCGCTGAGCCGCCCCAGAAACTCAGCGCCGAATACATCCGGGATCACGCAGGTGATCGCCATGGTCCACCCGACGAGCATCGCGCGGACTTCCCGGATGGCCGCGTTGGGTCGCATTCAGCTTTGGCCAATCCTCAGGATGGCGAGCGTCTGCTGGCGATAGCAGCAGCGGCTATCGCTGCCGAGTTCCGGGCATTCGAACAAGGCTTCTAGTCACGGAGCGCCTGCAACGGGTGTAGCGGCCTTATTCCGCTTCGACCCCAAGCCCGTCAGTCGACAGGTCATCGAGTTTCGGCATCAACCGCAACAGTTCTTGCGCGTATTCGGTATTCGGACTGGCAAACAGATCGCTGGTGTCCTGAACCTCGACGATTTGTCCCTGTTTCATGACCGCAACTCGGTCACACATCTGGCGCACCACAGGTAGGTCGTGGCTAATGAACAGCATGGTCAGGCCCAGATGCTCTTGCAGGTCTTTCAGGATGTTCAAAATCTGCGCCTGGATCGAAACGTCGAGCGCGCTTGTGGGCTCATCGCAGATCAGGAACCGGGGTTGTGTCGCCAGTGCGCGTGCGATCGAGATGCGCTGGCGCTGACCGCCCGAGAACTCATGCGGATATTTCAGCCCGGCCTCTGACCCCAAACCCACTTGATCCAGCAATTCGTCCACGCGGCGCTTGACGTCGGCACCTTCCATCAGGCGGTGATGGCGGATCGGCTCCGCCACAATTTCATCCACCCGCATACGCGGATTGAGAGACGAGTAGGGGTCCTGAAAGATCATCTGGATGTTCTTGCGGTACTCTTCCTGCACCGTACGATTACTCAGATCGCTTACCAGTTGCCCGTCAAAGGTGATGGTACCACCATCCACAGGATAGAGCCCCGCAATCATCCGCGCGACGGTGGACTTGCCCGATCCGGACTCACCGACAACCCCAAAGACCTCACCTGCGCGAATGTCAAAGCTGACGTTGTCGACAGCGGTGAAGTAGGTACGATCCCAAGGCAGTAATCCACGCTTTTGCAGGAATTTCTTCGTCAGGTTGCGGATTTCAAAGATCGGTTTGCTGGCGTCGTTATCCACCTTGGGCCAGTGGCGTGCCATATCCTCGATCGCGAAACGCGTTTCACGCCCGCCATAGCTGATCTGAGGGAAGCGATGCAGTTTCAGCGTCGGGCGTGGTACGGCTGCGATCAGGGACTTGGTGTATTCGTGTTGCGGCTGGCCCATCACCTGTGCCGTGGTGCCGCTTTCAACCACCTTGCCCGCATACATCACGGTCACGCGGTCAGTTGTATCGGCGATCACGCCCATATCATGGGTGATCAGGATGACACCCACCTGACGCTCTTGTGCCAGTTCCTTGATCAGGTCCAGAATCTGGGCCTGAACCGAAACATCCAAAGCTGTCGTGGGTTCATCGGCGATGATCACATCCGGTTCGGTGCAAAGTGCCAGAGCAATCACCACGCGTTGCCGCATGCCGCCCGAGAACTGGTGCGGGTACTGATCCAGCCGAGTATCCGGGTCTGGGATGCCAACGCGGTCGATCAAATCACGGGCGCGCTTGCTTGCTTCGGCCTCGGATCCACCCAGATGGGCCTGGATCGTCTCGACCAGTTGTTCGCGCACTGTAAATAGCGGGTTCAGCGACGTAAGCGGGTCTTGAAAGATCATCGAGATCTTCTTGCCGCGCAGCCCGCGCATCGCCTCGGCATCGATGCCGCTGATCTTATCGCCGCCCAGCTTAATCTGGCCGCTGGCAATGCGACCTGGGCGTTCCAGAAGGCCCATCACGGCAGCGCCGATGGTGGATTTACCTGCCCCGGATTCGCCCACAAGTCCGTGGATTTCGCCGGGTTCTACAGAAAGGCTGGCGTGGTCCACTGCGGTAAACAGCTGGCGGCGGGTCGGGAATTCGACGGTGAGGTCTTGGATGGTCAGAAGGCTCATGAAATCACCGCAGTTTTGGGTTCAGCGCGTCGCGCAGCCAGTCGCCCAACAAGTTGACCGACAGGGCGAGGGCCAGAAGCGTGCAGGCCGGGAAGAACAAAATCCACCATTCGCCCGAGAACAAGAAACCTTGCCCGATCCGGATTAGTGTTCCCAGCGACGGCTGGGTCGGGGGGGCGCCCACACCCAGAAAACTCAATGTGGCCTCAGCAATGATTGCTAGCGCCAGCGAGATGGTCGCAATAACAAGAACAGGGCTAAGGACATTGGGTAGGATGTGACGGAACATGATCGGGAACGATCCACGCCCGATCAGGCGCGCGGCTTGTACATATTCCTTGTTTTTCTCAACCAGAGCAGCACCACGGACGACGCGTGCGAACTGCACCCAGTCCGACAACGCAATTGCGATGATGAGAACATAGATTGCCATCTCATCGCGGTATTCCGGCGGAGTGATCCCTTTGGCGATCCCAAAGATTAGCATCGCGACCAGAATGGCCGGGAACGTCAGCTGCACGTCTGCGATACGCATGATCAGCGTCTCGATCCAACCTCCGAAATACGCAGCGATCAGACCGAGGATCACGCCGATGATCAAGGCAAGAAGCACAGCAGAGGCACCTACGAACAATGAAATGCGCAACCCGTAGAGGATGGTCGAGAACACATCGCGCCCTTGGTCATCTGTGCCTAGCAAAAAGGTCTCTTGCGTAAACGCATTGGGCGTACCTGGTGGTGTGAACCCGTTCATCAGGTTCAGTGTTGCTGGATCGAACGGGTTATATGGCGCGATCAGCGGGGCAAAGATCGCCGCCAGCACCAGAATGACCACGACCAAAGATGCGATCATGGCTACCGGAGAGTGCCGGAAAGACCAGGCGAAATCGCTGTCCCAGAATTTAGCCATACGCGATTTAGGCGCGACTTTCGGGGTTTCCATCGTTTCGGTCATGTGGCCCTCGCGTCGACACGCAGGCGCGGGTCAATGGCATAGTACAGAAGGTCGACAATCAGGTTGATTGTCACGAACATCACCGAGATCAGCATCAGATAGGCAGCCATAACGGGGATATCCACGAACTGGATCGCGTTGATGAACAGCAAGCCGACGCCCGGCCATTGGAACACCGTTTCGGTGATGATGGCAAAAGCGATGATCGACCCCAGCTGAAGGCCCGTGATGGTGATCACCGGCACAAGAGTGTTCTTCAGCGCGTGGCGGAAATTGATCACCCGGTCCGACAGCCCTCGGGCGCGGGCAAAGCGGACATAGTCAGCGCGCAGAACCTCCAGCATCTCGGACCGGACAAGCCGCATAATCAGTGTCATTTGATAGAGGCCCAGCGTGATTGCAGGCAATATCAACGCCTTGAGCCCCGAGGTCGTCAGAAACCCGGTGGACCAACTGCCAATCATAACCGTCTCGCCCCTCCCGAAACTGGGCAGTAAGTCAAGTTCAACCGAGAAAACATAGATCAGCAGGATACCTATGAGGAACGTCGGCAGCGAAACCCCGATCAAGGAAACGGTCATGATCACATTGGCAGCGATCCCTTGTCGTCGGATTGCAGTAAAGACACCGAGGGCAATGCCCATCGTGATCGCAAGAAAGCCGGATACAAAGGCCAATTCCAACGTCGCCGGAGCGCGCTCCACCAGGATGGTCGAGACCGGTCGCCCCTGGCGATAAGACACACCGAAATTGCCCTGAACGGCGCCTTGCAGGAACTTGGCGTATTGCACCACAAAGGGTTGGTCCAACCCAAGCTCGGTCCGTAGGCGGTCAATGTCGGCCTGCGTGCGCTCTTGCCCCAGCATGTTGTCGATCGGGTCGCCAACAAATCGGAACATCGAAAAGGCGACCAACCCCACGACCAACAGCACTATGACGGACTGGAACATCCGTCTGACGATATATGCGAACATATGTTTCCCTCGTAGATCGGTCTCTCTAGGCCGACCTTGACCAGATGGTCAAGAGAGTGCTGTCAACCCAACGCGACGTTGCCGCCGATCAATTCACATTCACCCAACGCAGCAGAAAGAAGTTGTCCGGACGCTGCGTGACCTCGACATTGCTGCGTGTGCCCCAAACCAACGGCTGGACATACATCGGCACATAAACGTGTTCGTCCTGATAGATTTGGGTAACCTCATCCAGCATCGCCTGACGCTTGGCCTCATCCAGTTCTGACTGGATCATCGGCAACAGCTCATCGACACGTGCATTCGAGAAGCCGCCGAAGTTCCAGCTACCCAGCTTTTTCTCTTCGTTCGGGGTTGCGACAAGGAACCGGACCGGATGCTCGGCGTCGAACGTACCGGGGCTCCAGCCCAGCAGGTACATGTCGTAATTATCTTCGCGCAGTTCCGGCCAATAGTTCCGCACTGGCATCGCGTCCAGCTCGGCGGTGATCCCGATCTGAGCCAGCATACCAACGACGGCCTGACAGACGGCCTCGTCATTAAGATAGCGGTCATTGGGGCATTTCAGGCCAAATGAGAAACCATCTGCATATCCGGCCTCGGCCAGCAGGGACTTGGCAGCTTCCACATCAAACGCGGGGCGTCCGGCGTTGGCCTCGGAAAACCCGCTCATGGCTGGGCTGACGAGCTGCGATGCGGGCTCGGCATTTCCGCGCATGATCGTGGCCAGAATGGCGTCGACATTCACCGCTTGCGCAACTGCCTGCCGCACGCGCGCGTCACGGAACGGGTTGGGTTTGCCCGCATCGTCTGTGTATTTCAGCGTGTCAGCCTCGTGGTCGAAGCCCAGCATGATCACGCGCGCCTCAATGCCCTGGATGACATCGACGTCTGCGTTCTGCTGCAGCCGTGCGACGTCCTGAATGGGGACCGGGTTGATCATGTCCACATCGCCCGATAGCAGCGCCGCTACGGCCGTGGCAGGATTTTGGATCGGATTAAATTCTGCACGGGTGATGTTGTGTTCAACATCCCCCCACCAGCCTTCATAAGGTTCCAACACGGTCTTAAGACCCGGCTCGCGCTCGGTCACCTTGAACGCGCCGGTGCCGTTGGCGTTGATGGTGGCGTAGTTTCCGGTTTCTTTGTCGGGGACCACGGCGTCGTTGGCCTCAGTCCAGTCTTGATCCATGATCATCCAGTTGGCAATCGATGACGGAAACAGCGGGTTAGGTGCTGTCGTCATGATATCAACTGTGTAGTCATCAACTACGATGACGTCACTGACAGGAGCGAACCAGCTGCGCGTGTCCGCAGCCTCACCCGAGGCGCGTTGGTAGCTGAACAGCACATCTTGCGCGTCAAAGCTGCTTCCGTCGTGAAAGGTCACGCCCTGACGCAGATTGAACCGCCATCCTTCGCCGTCGCCGATCGGTTCCCAACTGACAGCCAACGCGGGCTCAACGCTCATATCCTTTCCGCGGCGGACCAGCCCTTCGTAGACGTTGTTCAGGAAACCGAGAACTGGGGCCGAGTTGACCGCGTGAGGGTCCATCGTCTGCGGATCGGTGGTCGAGGCCCACTTAAATTCGGCCGCCTGCGCGGCGCTTGCAAGCAACATGGTCAGGCCGATTGCACTGTTTCTGAGGATCATGGCGAAATCTCCCTGTTAGCGCTGAAACAATCCAGCTTTTTCGCTGCCACGTAAAGCCGTTCCTGCGCCGAGATCACATGTCCGTTACCGACGGCGCAAACAAGAACAGGGCGCGTTTCCGCGCCCTGCATACCATCACAAAGGATAGTTTAGTTCATCTCAAAGTACTTGATCTTCGGTGAATCTTCCGGCTCGACGATGGTGCCCACGCCCGATTTCATGCCCCAGTTCAGCACCTGATGGTGGATCGGGATATAAAGCTGTTCGTCCTGAACAACCTGCCAGATATCACCGATCTGCTGATCACGTGCGGGCAGATCAGTTTCAGAGGCAAGGGCCACGATTTTGGCATCCAGATCCGGGTTGGAATAGCGTGTGCCATTCCACGAGCCGTACTTTTCGCCCTTCGAATGGACGAGGAAGTTGAAGATGTACTCCGAGTCATAAGTCGGAACACCCCAGCCCAGCATGTAGAAATCTGTTTCTAGGTTGTTGATCAACGGGAAGTGCTGGGCTTTCGGTTTGGCGTCCAGGTTAACTGTGACGCCGATCTGGGCCAGCATTCCAACCGCTGCCTGACAGATCGCCTCATCATTGATGTAGCGGTCATTCGGGCAGTTCAGGGTCAGCGAGAATCCATCAGGATAGCCTGCTTCGGCCATCAACGCCTTGGCCCCTTCGATATCGGTTGACGAGGACGCATCCATATCTGCATCCCAACCATTCACAAATGGAGGTGAGATCATGCCAGCAGGAGCAGACTGACCACGCATCACGACCTGTTTGATCGCATCACGATTGATCGCTTTTGACATCGCCTGTCGAACGCGGACATCAGCCAGCGGGTTCTTACCATCCACATTGTCCGAGGTCAGATCAGCATCGCCCATGTTCATGCCAAAGAAAATCACCCGGTTCTGCGGCGCGGTGCGTACGTCCAGACCATCGGTTCCGGCTACACGCTCGAGGTCCTGTACGGGCACGTCCTGAATGAAATCAACCTCACCCGACAGCAGCGCGGCAACACGGGTCGCGGCGTTCTGGATCGGGGTATAGATGATCTCGGTCACCTGCAGCGGGAACTCATCCTTGCCCCAATAGCCGTCATAGGCGGCCAGGACGGTTTTCACGTCCGGCTCGCGGCTGACCAGCTTGTAGGGACCGGTGCCATTGGCGTTCTTGGCCGCAAACGTGTCTTCGCCGCCCTCATAGTCCTGAACCTTGACAGCGTTGTTTGCCTCGGCCCAACCTTTGTCCATCATGAACATGTTGGTCAGGTTGTTGGGCATGATCGGGTTCGGTCCGTCAGTTTCGATCTCGATCGTGAACTTGTCGGGCGCACGCACCTCTTTCACAGAGGCCAACAGTTCCTTGTAATCCGAATCCGGCGTCATCGCGCGATTCAGCGAAAACACGACATCCTCGCTGTCGAACTCGGCACCGTCGTGGAAGGTAACGCCCTCGCGCAGTTTGAACACCCAGACATTCGGATTTTCTTCCGATGGTGCCCATTCGGTCGCCAGCGATGGAACCAGTGCACCTGAGTGATCACGCATCACCAGCGTTTCCATGATCTGGTGCGCCATGGCCGAGGTCGGGCCTTCGTTTTGTGCATGCGGGTCCAGCGTAAGCGCGTCACCTGCACGGGCCCATCGCAGCGTCTCCGCCGAAGCGCCCGCCGCGATCATCGCCGTTGCACTGGCGGCAAGCATCAGAGTTTTGAATGACATAAGTCGTCTCCCCATTTTTTGTTGTGGCCGCATTTTCATACGGTTGGCCGAATTTTTCGGCCATCATGGGCCAGCATCATCCAGATCATGGTCCGAGTTGCAACACCCGAATGTTAGCGCCCTGCTTTTCTTTCTGTCTGCCGGGGCTTAGGTGAATGTAGGTCTTGCAGAAACACGCCTCGTATTTAGCCCTATGACAGGGTTGCCGCCTAACGTTTATTGAAGGCGTCTCTAAGAGCGTCACCAAAGGCCCCGTTCTGGGTGCTCTGACCCCCATGGCTGCGCCGCTGTTCCCCTGGCTTGGGTGTTCGTGCCGGTTTGCCCTTGCCACGAAGTGCATTGCCCTCGCGTGCCGAAGCACCACCGTCCTTGCACATGGACAGCCCAATGCGCTTACGTGGAACGTCGACTTCGACCACCGTCACTTTGACAACTTGCCCGGTTTTGACCACCTCATGCGGGTCCTTCACGAACCGATCGGCCAGTTGGCTGACATGAACCAACCCGTCCTGATGCACGCCAATGTCGACAAACGCGCCGAAGGCGGCGACGTTGGTGACGGTACCCTCCAGCACCATGCCGGGCTTCAGGTCCGTGATTTCCTCAACCCCGTCCGTAAACGACGCCGTTTTGAAACTGGGTCGCGGGTCTCGGCCGGGCTTCTCCAATTCGGTGAAAATGTCGCGAACCGTTGGCAAGCCGAAGGTGTCACTCACAAACTGCTCGGCGCGCAGGTCTTTCAGCGCGCCTTCATGCCCCATGATTTGGCGAATGTCGCGCCCACATGCTGCCACTACCCGACGGGCGACAACGTAAGCCTCGGGGTGAACCGAGGAGGCATCCAGAGGCTCTGAACCGTCACGAACTCGCAGGAAACCTGCACACTGCTCGAAGGCGCGCGGACCAAGGCGGGCCACCTTCAGCAAATCCTTGCGAGACGCAAAGGCACCATGAATATCTCGGTGCGTGACGATCGCCTCGGCCAATCCCGGTCCCAGACCCGAGACGTGAGAAAGCAAGGGGGCTGAAGCGGTATTCAGATCCACGCCCACAGCGTTCACCACATCTTCGATCACCGACTCCAGTGACTGTGACAAGCGGTGCTGATCCACATCGTGCTGATACTGGCCGACGCCGATGCTCTTGGGTTCTATCTTGACCAGTTCAGCCAAGGGATCCTGCAGCCGGCGGGCAATCGAGACCGCTCCACGTAGCGAGACGTCGAGGTCGGGAAATTCGCGCGCGGCAAGCTCGGATGCCGAGTAGACCGAGGCTCCAGCCTCGGAAACGACGACCTTGGTGGGCGCTTTGACGGTCTTGGGCAGAAGCGACAGCGTATCGGCCACCAAACGCTCAGTCTCGCGGCTGGCTGTGCCGTTACCGATGGCAATAAGCTCGATTTTATGTGTAGCGATAAGGTTCAGGATTGCCGCTTGTGCACCACGCAGATCATTCTTGGGCTGAAACGGATATAGCGTATCCGTTGCAACCACCTTGCCGGTTGCATCCACCACGGCGGCTTTAACCCCGGTGCGAATGCCGGGATCCAACCCAAGCGTCGGACGTGCCCCCGCCGGAGCAGCGAATAGCAGATCCTTTAGGTTGCGCGAAAACACTTGAATTGCCTCGTCTTGTGCGCGGCTGCGCAGGTCGGCCATCAGCTCGACCATCATCGACAGCGACAGCTTGACCCGCCATGTCCAGCCCGCGACCTTGCGTAGCCACTTGTCACCAGGAGTATCACCGCGCGTGTTCAGATGAGCCGCAACCATGGCCTCGGCCCGCGCGGCGCCCGCTTCGGGTTCGGGAGCAATGTCGAGCGTTACGATCCCTTCCTTTGAGGCGCGCAACATGGCCAGCGCTCGATGTGACGGGGTTTTCGACCAAAGCTCGGAATGATCAAAGTAATCGCTGAACTTGGCACCTTCCTGTTGCTTGCCCTCGACGACCTTTGCGCTCAGCAACGCCTCACGTTGCATGAAGTTTCGGAGCTCTCCCAGCAAAGCAGCGTTTTCGGTAAGCCGCTCTGTGATGATGTCCCGTGCACCATTCAGCGCGTCTTTGGTCGTGGGGACAGCCTCAATCAGATACCCTTCAGCCAGCCCTTCTGGTTCAGCCAACCGGTCCGACAGAATCGCATCGGCCAGCGGCTCCAGACCATTCTCGCGGGCAATCATCGCCTTGGTCCGGCGTTTGGGCTTGTACGGCAGATAAATGTCTTCCAACTGCGCCTTGGTTTCGGCTTGGGCGATCGATTTCACCAGATCGTCCGTCAGTTTCCCCTGATCCTTGATCGAGGACAGAATCGCCTCGCGCCGGGCCTCAAGCTCACGCAGATAATTCAGTCGCTCGGAAAGGGTGCGCAATTGGGTATCATCCAGCCCGCCGGTCACTTCCTTCCGATAACGGGCGACAAAGGGCACGGTCGCACCTTCATCCAACAACCTGACCGCGGCCCCAACCTGTTCCGCGCGGGCGTTAATCTCGGTGGCGATGGTGCGGGCGATACGGTCCAAAGGGGCCTCCTGACTTGCGGTTGGAAGATCGTCTTAGCCACCGGCACGCACAAGGGGAAGAGGCTGCGCTGCGAAAAGCACCTCTGCACAAAAAATGCACGACCCTTACGCGGTGATCTGCACCTGCCTAGGCCAGACAGAACCAACACAAACAAGGAGCAGTTAAATGGGACAGTTCATCGTGCGCGGTGTACCGGCATCAGTTTTACAAGATAGTTGGTGGCTGGACACCCCTGATCGAGGCACAAACCGAGCCGATGGCTTAGCGGAACCCGGCAATCGCCACGCTTTTTTGGGTTTGGCGTTTCTGGTTGCGCTCGCCGATTTTCTGTTTTTCGACCATTCTCCTGGCCTTTCAATCGCACTCTTTGTGTTGGCAGTTTCCGCTGTCGTGTTTGCCTTGCTGCGTCGCCGTGGTGGACTTGTCGGGCCAGCCCTTCTTTTGCTGCTTAGCATTCTTCCGGTGGTGGAATATGTTCAAGCCCTGTCCATAGCTTTCTTGCTGGGTGGATCGACCATTGCGCTGTGTTGGGCCGTGCTGGGCAATCATGAGGTCGCTTCGGTTCGCCGGTTTCTGTCCCTGTTTCCAATATTGGCGCTCAGACACGGGGTAGAGGCGGTTCAGAAAGGTCATTCGGTTTCCCGCGTTGACGGGGTTGGCCTTCGTACACTGCGCAACTGGAGTTTCCCGATCGGAGGCGCACTGATCCTTGCTTCGCTGATGGTTGCGGCCAATCCGGTCTTGTCTGATTGGATCGATCGGATTTGGCGATTTGATCTGCGGTTCGACCGACTGCTATTCTGGATCGGGGCGGCAATCACGATCTGGCCCTTTCTTGCGGTCACCCTGCGGCCTGACTTGCTTGCCCCCCGATTTGGCCCCGGACGCAAGCGCCCATTGCCTGCCTTTGGCTTGAATGCCCAATCCGTTGCCAATGCGCTAATGGTGTTCAACTTGCTGCTGGCGGTGCAAACTGGGATGGACATGGTCTTTCTCTGGGGCAATGCCAAGTTGCCCGAGGGGATGACCTATGCTGAATATGCTCATCGCGGGGCATACCCACTCTTGGTCACAGCTTTGCTGGCGGGCGCATTTGCCTTGGCCGCGCGACCCTATCTGAACGAGCGGCAGGGGCTGACAAGATGGATGATGCTGTGGCTGGCGCAGAATGTACTGCTGGTGATCTCATCGCTGATGCGCCTGTCGCTTTACGTTGATTTCTACGGGCTGACCTATTTGCGTGTTCATGCGGCAATATGGATGGCGCTGGTTGCTGTGGGCTTGTGTCTGACCGGTTGGCAAATTTTGCAGGGTAAATCGAACCGTTGGTTATTGCTGCGATCTGCGATCCTGGGGATTGGCGTGCTCTATGCATGCTGCTTCGTGAATTTTTCAGCCTTAATCGCCCGTTGGAATCTGGAAAATCCGATACGGTTTGATGCCTACTACGCATGTCAGCTCAATGAGATGGCGGCGGCAGAGTTGCTGAAGGACAAACGGGTACGCAATTGCGTAACCCCTCCGGTCGTCGACAATTGGAGGAATTGGGGCTTTCGCGCAGATCGGGTGATCCGTAATCTGGCCGTCGAACCCATGCCGGAGAAGGTAGATGAAAATCCTCGTCGTGGATGATGATCCACGCCTGCGAGAGCTGGTCTCGATCACGCTTGAGCGCGCGGGCTACCAAACGGTTACCGCCCGCGATGGCCAAATGGCTCTAACCCACGCGATGCGGGAAGCGCCTGATCTTGTCGTGCTGGATGTCGGCCTGCCTGAGATCGATGGGCTTGAGGTTTGTCGTCGCTTGCGGGCACGCTCGGACGTACCAATCTTGTTCCTGACCGCGCGTGATGACGAGATTGATCGCATTTTGGGCCTCGAGTTGGGAGCGGATGATTACGTGACCAAACCTTTCAGCCCCCGTGAGTTGGTTGCACGGATCAAAGCCATCCTGAAACGCAGCAAACCGGGTGCTGCAGAGCTTCTACTGCGGCATGGCCCGGTTGAAATGGATGTGTCGGCGCATTTGGTTCGGGTCGACGGCAATGCGCTTGCCTTAACCGCAACCGAGCTGTCGATTTTGCGTCGCCTGATGCAAACGCCCGCCGCCATCGTCTCGCGACCACAATTGGTTGATGCGATTTATGGCGCAGGCAGTCCGGTCTCGGATAGGACACTGGATAGTCATTTGCGGAACTTACGACGCAAGTTGGGGGATCAGGGCTGGGCCGGTGCCATCGAAACCGTGCATGGGATCGGATTGCGGATGGGTGCATGGCCGGGCTGAGACGCAAATGGCGCCCTTCGCTGGGTTTTGTTCTTGGCGGAGGTCTCGCGGGTACGCTCGCCCTGTCTCTGCTGGGTCTGATCGCGCTGCGGTATCTTGGACCTGAGATCGGGTTTCGAAACGCTGCGGGCTTGCTGGCGATCGTGATCGGATGTGCGACCGGAGTGGTCGGATACCTTATGGTTCGGCTTCTGCTCCGCCCCATAACGTCGCTGGCGACCTATTCAGGGGCCATTGAACAAGGGCAACGCGCCGAGCCGCCCGATCACTACGGCACACAAGAACTGTCGCGCCTCGCCGGTTCGGTTCTGAGCATGGCGGATACACTGCAACGGCGCGAAGCTTCGATCCGCGTCTTTGCAGATCATGTCACGCATGAGTTGAAAACCCCTGTCACCGCGATCCGTGCGGCAGGAGAGTTGTTGGCCGAGGCCGAAACGCTCTCGGACCAGGATCACGCATTGCTGCAACAGATATTGGGCGCAAGCGATCAGATGCAAACGCAGCTCAGCGCTCTTAACACGGTTGCACAGGCACGAGTGCCGGAACATCATGGGGAGGCAAGCCTGAACGATCTTGCCGATCAGTTGCGCGCTTCGTTTCCCGAACTGGACATCAGCATAGAAGGCGGCGATCAGGCATTGAACCTTGCAGCCTCTGGCCTGAAAATTGCCCTGCAACATCTTCTGGACAATGCACGCCGTCACGGGGCAAGGCAGGTGGTCCTGCACGCAGAACTCGGTCGATTGGTTGTCCAAGACGATGGTTCCGGCATATCCGACGGTAATCGGGACCGCATCTTCAACCCATTCTTTACAACCGCCCGCGAGAAGGGAGGGACCGGGATGGGCCTGACCATCGTTACAAACCTGTTAGGGGCACATGGCGGGCGGATTTTGCTGGTGCCTTCCAAGACCGGTGCGCGATTTGAGTTGGTGTTTCCGGGTGTGTGATATCACTCAATAGCCCAAACTAATTCGACCCGTGTCAATTTGCGCCGCTCAATACGATTGATCCCAAGCCAATCCTCATTTAAGGGAGGCCCTGTCAAATCAGAGTCACCCGTGGGGCCGTCATGTCCCCTTTGGGATTGGTGCCTATGTCACGGCGGCACATGCTCTTGGATCGCACGCCCCTGAAAGGCTTAAAAAAGGTAAGGGAATATGGCAGAAAAATCGAACTTCGACGTATTGTATACCATTGTAGACGAAGCGCCCGAGCTGGCGAGCGCCTCGTTCCTGCCCATTATCCGCAAGTTTGCGTCAGCAGCCGGTGTCAGCGTCGGAACCAAAGACATTTCGCTGGCCGGGCGTATTATCGCGACCTTCCCCGAAAAGCTGACAGACGAACAGCGTATTACTGATGATCTGGCTGCTTTAGGTGAGCTGGTGAAAACACCGGACGCAAATGTCATTAAACTGCCCAACATCTCGGCGTCGGTGCCCCAGCTGGTGGCAGCCATCGAAGAGCTGCAATCACAGGGTTATGACATTCCGAACTACCCCGAAGAGCCTTCGACGGACGACGAAAAAGCGATCCGTGCGCGTTATGACGCCATCAAGGGTTCGGCCGTGAACCCGGTCCTGCGCGAAGGCAACAGCGATCGCCGCGCAGCGCGCGCTGTGAAGAACTATGCCCAGAAGAACCCTCATTCGATGGGAGAGTGGAGCGCGGACAGCAAGACCAAAGTGTCTTCGATGCCGGGCAATGATTTTTACGCCAATGAGAAATCGGCAACGATCACTGCGGCGCAAGCCGGCGATGCCAAGATTGAGTTTGTGGGCAAAGATGGCAGCGTTACGGTTCTGAAAGACGCTTGGCCACTGGCCGAAGGCACCGTGGCCGACGCAACATTCATGTCGGTCAAGGCACTGTCGTCGTTCCTGACCGAAGCCATTGAGGACACCAAGAAAGACGGCACCATGTTCTCGCTGCACATGAAGGCGACGATGATGAAGGTCAGTGACCCGATTATCTTCGGCTATGCGGTCGAGGCGTGGCTTGCCCCCGTGTTCGAGAAATTCGGTGCAGAGCTGGACGCGCTGGGTGTAAACCCGAACTCGGGTCTGGGGGACCTGCTTGAGCGGGTTCAGGGCAACGCAGACATCGTCGCCGCAATCGATGCGATCAAAGGGGATCGTCCGTCGATGTATATGGTGGATTCGGACCGTGGCATCACCAACCTGCATGTCCCGTCTGATGTTATCATTGACGCCTCGATGCCCGCAGTGATCCGTGCTGGTGGCAAGGGTTGGGACGAAACCGGCGCCAAGGGCGATACCAACTGTGTGATCCCTGACCGTTGCTATGCACCGGTGTATGATGAGGCCATCAATTTCTTCAAAGCCAATGGTGCACTGAACCCAGCCACCGCAGGAGCCGTCGCCAACGTTGGATTGATGGCGCAGAAGGCCGAGGAGTACAGCTCGCACCCGACGACGTTTGAAGCGCCCGCAGATGGTGCAATCCGTATCGTTCTGGCCAATAGCGAAACGCTGCATTCCCACAACGTCGAAAAGGGCGACATCTGGCGCGCCTGCACCGTCAAGAAGGCCCCGATCGAGAACTGGATCCAGCTGGCGATGGACCGTCAGCGCCTGACCGGGTCCGAGGCGATCTTTTGGCTGGACGCAAACCGTGCCCATGACGCCGAGCTGATTAAGTATGTCAAACCAGCGCTTGAAGCAGCAGGCGTGGCCGACAAGTTCTTGATTATGGCCCCGCGTGAAGCAACCCGCCAGTCGCTGGAAACTATCACGGCGGGCAAGGACAGCATCGCCATCACCGGTAACGTATTGCGGGATTATCTGACCGACTTGTTCCCGATCCTCGAACTGGGGACGTCGGCCAAGATGCTATCAATCGTTAAACTGATGAATGGCGGCGGTCTGTTCGAAACCGGTGCAGGTGGTTCGGCGCCGAAACATGTTCAGCAACTGGTTGAAGAAAACCACTTGCGCTGGGACTCCATGGGTGAATTCTGTGCGCTCGGAGAATCCCTGAACTTCCTCGCTGACAGCAAGGGCAACGCCAAAGCGGGCGTCCTGGGCGCCGCTGCCGAGGCTGCCACGCAGGGAATTTTGGATAGCAACAAGTCACCCAGCCGCAAAGTCGGCCAGCCGGATAACCGCGATAGCCACTACTGGTTCGCTCGTTACTGGGCCGAAGCTTTGGCGGGACAATCCGATGATGCTGGGCTTGCCGCCGAGTTTGCACCGCTCGCGAAAGAGTTGGCGGACAAAGAAGAACAAATTTTGTCCGAGTTGGCGGCAGCGCAGGGCGCACCCGCCGATCTGGGTGGATACTACCACACTGATCCGGCCAAAGCGGCTGCGGTGATGCGGCCAAGTGCAACCCTGAATGCGATCATCGGATAAGCCAGGGTTGCATAAACGCCTAAAGAGAAACCGGTCCGAAGAGGGCCGGTTTTTTCATGCCCTGAAAAAGAAAAAGGCCAGCCCCCATAGCCAGCCTCTTTCTGAGTGAGTGGTGGGGCTTACGCCTCACCGGTGCAGTTGAGTTCATCCTAAGCTTATCGTTCACGCTGAATATTCGGGGATTCCCGTAGACGGCCGCCTTTTATGAGCGATTAAGGATAAAAATAATCATTATGTATGTGCAAATAAGACCAAATGCTGACTGCGCCACGTCTGAGGCCTAGTCAGTTGGCTTTGCCGTTATCATTGAAGATTCTGACCCACCGACAAAAAAAGGGCCAGTCCGAAGACCGGCCCCTAAGAAAGGTCATAACGACCGAGGGATTAGTTTGATGCTGCGTTCAGCTTTTCATTTTGTTCGCGCAGCGTGTCGGAAATAATCGCGTACCATTCGCCGGATTCGCGCATCTCGATCAAACCCTTGTTCATCATCGCGATGTACTCGCGCGCGAATGGATTGGTGCGGTGTGCAAGGAAGCTCATCGAAGACAGTGTCGAGACATACGGGTTCTCAACAATATCCGCCGAGGTCAAACCCATGTCTTTCATTGTCGAGGCAAACAGATCGACTTCGAATGCAGCCACATCTGCCGTACCGGTCAATACGGCATCGAGACATTCGCGGGCCGAATTGGGTTGGACCACAGTTGTGTTCTCGCGGTTGAGCCCTTGTTCTTCCAGCACCACCATGCTCCAGCCTGCCATGCGGCAAACGGTCGAGCCCTCAAGGTCGGAGAAATCTGTCGCCTTTGCGTATTCGCTTTCAGGCAAAGTGAAGAAACCACCGACAATGTCATATACCGGAACCGAAGCGACAAATTGGGTACACCGGGCTTCGGTCTCTGCAGACCACTCATATGAGCGGTTGGTACAATCCGGTACAGTCCATGCGATCGAAATATCAAACGCACCCAGTGGCAACAGTGTGTCCAGATGCGAACTCCAGTCATCTACAAAGCTGACCGAGAAATCGCGGCTGTTACCAGCACGCTGAAGGCTTGTCGTCGCCAGACGGGTCATGATGCCACCGCCGCTCAGATCTTCAGTAGTGAACGGTTCCCAACCGTTGCCAGCGACCATCTTGATCGGAGGCGCGTAGACATTCGAGCGCTTGACGCTTGCAGCACGTTGTTCTTCTGCCGCGATCAGTTCTTGCGCGCTCTGACCGTTGGGCAGGCTGCCATCCTCACAGGGCAGCGCCAGTACCAGACCGGGGGTTAGCGAACCGGGATTGGTGATTGCGTTGCGGTTAGCGTTAAAGATCGGCTGATAGTTTGAGGTGCCGTAGGCGGCAATGGCGATGGTCGCCAATGTGTCACCATCCTGAACCGTATAGTTGGAGCAGGCCTCTTGAGCGGCGGCTGCACCTGCGCTCAGGGCGGTGAAGGCTGATGCCGACAGTACTGCTTTCTTCAATTTCTTGTTAAACATGTCCACTTCCTCCAGACTTTGTTTCGTTGGGCCAATCAAGGCCTTAGCCATTTTCCATTTGATAGCGCAGTGCGGTAGATACGATGTCGCGCCACTCGCCTGATTGCTGCATGATCGCCAGACCCTGGTTGAGCGTCTCAAGGATCGCTTCCCCATCCGGATTATCTTTGTGGGTCATGACGTTAAGCGACTTGATTGCCGCTAGGTTGGGGTTTTCTATGATCTGATGTTCGTAGCCCAGACGCCCGATTGCTTCGACCGCCAGATGCGCTTCGATCGCGACGATATCGGCTGTGCCATCCATGACTGCGCGAAAACAATCATCGGGTGAAACGGGGCGCATAAGATTGATTGCAGGCTCGTAAAGACCAACTGCATCCATATGCGACAGTGACCAACCTTCCGGCCTACAAATCGTTGTGCCCGCGAAATCTGCATAAGTCAGAGTCTCTTCGTAACCCGAACCGCTTTTTGCGAAGAACGTATCAACGACCTCGTAGAATGGGTTTGAGAAATTATAGGTTTCGCATCGTGAACGATCATTTTCCGACAACGTAGCGGCTTGTTCACAGTTCGGCCGCGACCAAGGGAATGTGGCGTCAAAGGCGAGAGTCGGCATCAATAGGTCCAGATGCGACGACCAGTCATTAACGAACTGAATCTTGTAGGACTGCTCGGGCGCGGCCCGCAGCATCGCGGTTTCAACCAGGTTGGTATAAAGCCCACGATTTGGCAGCGCTTCATCCGTAAACGGGGCGTAGTTACCACCCGTGATCAACAAAATCTGACGGTCACGAATTTCAGGGCTTTCGCCACCATCCGCGTTGCGGATCAATGCGGCACCTTCCGCACGCGCTGCTTCGATCTCTTTCTTGGCCGCAGCCTTGGCCGCGATTACGGCTTCTTCGCTGGTCTTTTTAGCTTCGGCCTCTGCAGCGGCGACGCGAGCTTCGGCCTCGGCAATGGCTTTTTCAGCCCGTTCCTCGGCAGCTTTGACCAGTTCCGAGGCCATTTCGGCAGCCATGCGGCCAGCTTCGGTATCCGGCAGTTGCGCCGCGCGCCCGATATCTTCAAGACAAGGGAAAGTCAGGACATCACCGACGCGAATGATATTGGGGTTCGACCCGATCGTATCCCGGTTCGCATCATAGATGACCCGGTAATCTTCCGTCGCGTAGACGGCAATTGCCAGTTCCCGCAAGCTGTCACCGGGCTGGATTTCATAAGTCGAACACGCCTCTTGCGCCGATGCTGCACCTGTTGCAGCAGCAAGAGCGAGGGTGGATATGATAAGATGGTTTCGCATTTTGTCCTGTTTCACTGCCTGTCTAAGTCTGTGCCGGTTTGACCACGGCGATTGAAATGTTGTCCTGATCCGGGTCTGCCTTTGCATGCAGTGCTTGAAGCAGCGCATCAGCAATATCGCGAGCCGGGGAATGAATATGCGTGCGCACCAGCGTTTCGATCTCGGAATTGCCGAGATGTTGCAGACCATCACTGCCAAGGATCAGTACATCTGCCGCAATCAGCGCCAATGGTTGTTCCGGACAATCCACTTTTGGAATCGCAGCCCCCATGATCACCGAAGTCAGTTGGTTACGATCCGGATGGCCTTGTGCCTCTTCCGCGCTCAGTAATCCTTGTGCGAGCTGTTCGTCGATCACCGGGGCCATCGAGTGATCTTCGTTGACCTGTGACAGGGCATCATTGCGGAACAGGTAAAGTGGACTGTCACCGATCGAGATCCAGAATACGCGTTGATCCAGCATCAACATGCCCAGAAGGGTGGAGCCCAGATTGACCTCGTTTTCCTCACTATGGCTCGCCATAGCGGCGTTGGCCTGCATTGCGGCCAACGGCAGAGCGTCGAGCAGTGCGCTCTCAGCAAGGTCGGGCCCATCCAACTGGGCATCCATCGCATCGCGCCAGGCTGAAATGACCAACTGCGAAGCGACTTCGCCCGCTTCATGGCCGCCCATACCGTCGGCAATCACGACATAACCCGCGTCTGCCGCGTCAGAGACCCGCGCAGCAATCGCGTCTTCCTGCGAGTCGCGCTGACCCTGGTCCAGGATCAGGGCAATATCATATGCAGGAGTCGCCAGCATTAATCGGCATCCCGCCAGTCAAAGCCGTCATCACAGAAAGCGGTGAAGCGGATCGAGGTTTCGCTGATCCGGATCAGATCGCCGCTGGACAAGGCTATGGTGCTGAGCACAGGCTTGCCATTCAGGCGCACCAAGTTGGCCTTGCCGCCATGGCCCAGATAGCATTTCCGGTCCTCTGGGTCATATGCGATGACGGCGTGATTGCTGCGAGAGATCCCGGTGTCGCCGAAATCCAGCTGAATAGCCTGATCGTCATTCCGACCGATCTGCATCAATCCCTCGGTCAAGGTAATCGCGGCACCCCGGCCCGGTCCGGCGGTCACAACCAGCCAGCCAACCGGGAATGTCTGTTCGGCCGCTTCTGTCTTTTCAACAGGCTCAGCTGTTTCCATCAGCTCCTGAACATGCGTGTCTGCACGCTCGAAACCCAAAAACGTCGTCTTCACACGAGAACGCCGATCTTCAGCCGGTGCAGGTGCAGGTGCAGGTGCGACCATGGCGGGTTCCGGGGTTACATCAACAGGCTCCGGTTCCGGTGTGGGTTCTGCGACGATTTCCACCTCGCCCGCAACTTCAGATACGACTTCAGGTTCGATGGCGTCTGGTTCTTCTACGGTGACTTCGGGTTCATCGTCCTGAACCTCGTCTTCCGCAGTCAGATGAAGCGTGACAATCTGTTCATCTTCTTCGACCTCTTGAACCTCGGCCACTTCTTCTTCGGTCGCCTGATCTTCGATCTGGTCTTCCGTAAACTCGGGCATCGGTTCTTCGGGGATCAGTTCGTCTGCTTCCTCGTAGCTGTCCGAGCTAACGTTTCCACCCGCAAGGGCCGCGCGCAGGGCGTTGAAATCCGCAATCGGAGCAGCGTTTTCTGTTTCGACCGCTTCCGCAACGGTTTCGGTTTCGGTTTCCACCGCATCTTCTTCTTTCGGTTTTCCGGCACCTTCTAGAAGCCGGCTCAGAGGGCTTTTGT
The DNA here is from genome assembly GCF_056532525.1 of Ruegeria sp. I3. Taxonomy (NCBI): domain Bacteria; kingdom Pseudomonadati; phylum Pseudomonadota; class Alphaproteobacteria; order Rhodobacterales; family Roseobacteraceae; genus Ruegeria; species Ruegeria sp. I3. The sequence goes on from NZ_JBQFNI010000003.1 coordinate 246,009, forward strand.
ATTTGAACATGGTGTCGTCACCTTCTTTGATTTCTGATGCGGGGTTTTACCCGCGGGACTGCTACAAACCGCTTCGCCGTAGGCGCAGGGCACTGATGAAGAGGAAACAGAGAAACATTTACGTCGCGACGGGTTGGTCCCCGACGGGGTGACGCGATGGGCGGCACCCCCAGCACACTGACCTGGCGATAGTCACATCAACTGGGCGATCACTCCTGCGTTAGTTGCATGACCGCAGTACTTTCAGCTCCGTTGCGCAGTATGCTCAGGCGCGCCTCGGGTTGGTTGTCGGAAACAAGTTGAGCAAGGATGCCGTCCAGACTCTCGGGCTCATTGATCGAGACACCAGTCTGTGTTTCGCGCAGCAGCACATCCCCCCGCTGCAAACTGCCAGCAACTTCTTCCGGAACAGATGCGACGACGGTTTGCCAACCTGCCTCGCCCGCATGAGCCACATCAAACGAATAACCGTTCAGAAGGCCAAAACTGCGGAAGGCGGGCAGGGCCAGCAATCCATTCTGCGCGCGTGTTTCGCCCAGACTGCGATAGCGCGCTGCTACACGGATATACCCGTCTGGATCGACCGAGAAATTATCTAGAACATACGATGCAAGCGTTGTGTCCGGACGAATAGGTTCACCATTCAGAGTAAAAATCGTAGCGCCCCGTTCGACCCAATCCCCGATCACCGACCTATCTTGCCCGGCGTTCAATGCATTGATGGCAATGACACTCCCGGTCGAGCTGCGACGCTTGGACATCGTGAATGGAATCTCAATATCCCAGTGCCCAAATGCGACCTGGTTTTCGGCGAGATTTACCGGCGTCGCAGGTACGATGGGTGTGATGTCTTCAACCGCAGGTTCCGCCACTTCAGGTTCCACTACTTCAGGTTCCACCAAGGCGATTTCTTCGGGTTGCTGCTCTGACACAATGGCGGCTTCCGGCACCTCATTAGCCTGCTCGACAGGTTGTTCCTGCGCCGCTTCTGGTTCTGATGCCAAAGCGACTTCGGCCTGTTGCGGCTCTGTTGTGGCTTCGGCGGTCTGCTCGACGGGTTCCGGAGCTGCTTCTGCGGGCACCGGAGTAGTCGGAGCCTCTGCAGTCACCGGAGTTGCCTCGGGCGATTGCTGATCGCCCGTCATTACGAAGTATCCACCTCCGGCCAGTGCCGCCAATACAATCGCGATACCCGCGATCATCTTGCCACTGCCGCCCGAGCCGCTTTTTACAACGGTGTCGACTGCAGCAACGGCCTCGTCCTGAGGTGCAAATTTAGCAAGAGTGTCTTCCGTTTTTTCCTCGTTCCCGAGGGCCAGATCAGAATTCCCGGCCAGCAGGGCGGTCACGACGGCCTCTGCATTCTCGCTTTCGGCTTTGATCCGTTCTTTTTCGGCCTCTTCGTCTTTGCGATCCATGCCAACAATGACCGAAACCGGGCGATACGCGAAACTGTCGAACATCACACCGGGACCACGGAACATACGCAGCCAGTCCAATGCGGTTTGCACACGGTCAGTGGCGTGCACTTCCATTGCTTTGTCGATCGCCTCAAGGAACCCGTCAGGATAACCTTTGAATCGCCCTGTCAGCGGTTCATAAGGATCGTCTTGGCCGTTGTTGAACGCATTCAAACGTGTCTGGCCATCAATCGGTCGCTCGCCGCTGATCGCATGATACAGCGTTGCAGCCAGTACATAGAGGTCACTGCTGGGGCCCTGATCCGCGCCACGCACATAAAATTCGTGCGGCGAATACCCGTCCTTAATCACGCGCAGCGTCAATAGCGCCGCTGACTTGTGTGCCGCCTGCTCGCGTGCTGCGCCAAAGTCGATCAGGATGGGTTCGCCATTCTCATCGATCAGGATATTGTCGGGTGAAATATCGCGATGTAGCATGCCGCTTTGGTGAATGAACGACACCGCAGACAGCATTTTTTCGGTGACCTGAACGATAAAGTCCGGTCCGCTCTTGTTTTCGGGGTTTTCGACATAATCCAGCAGATCGCATCCGCGGATCAGGTCCATCGCGATATAAGCGGTGTCGTTGTCCTCAAACACCTGATGCACGTCGACGATGTTGGGATGAACCAGCCGCGCATGGTTGCGTGCTTCCTGAATGAACAGGTCGATAATGGCGCGCAGGTCTTCTTTGTGGTCAGGGTTGGCAGGTTCGACCAGATCACCATTCCGCTGACAGAGCGCCCCCGGATAGCATTCCTTGATGACCACATCGCGATCCAGACTATCGCGCGCGAGATAGGTGATCCCAAACCCGCCGTTGCTTAGGAACCGGAGGATTTCATACTGTCCGCGCAGCAGCTTTGCGCCTGGCTGCAATCCTTCGATCTGAGGTTCGTCGTGCGTTGCGCCGACCGCCTGGTTGTGGCTCATTTCTTCCCGCCCATTCTACTCGTTTGTTGCGGCATAGATAACCAGGGCTTCAGCCCGCGAACTCACAACCAAACACAACCGCAGGACACTTAAGACGGTTAGACGTTTCAAATTTGACTTTATTGGGGCCGCCTGATGGCTTCACTATGGATCACAAAATTCGAAATCGCCCATATAGTAAATCCATACCCTCATTACACTATATGTTGTGTTTGCTTGATGGGGGAAATGGATTCTATACCGCCGAAATAGAGGCTTGGTCCACGAATTCGAAACAATATCGCGCTGATTCCGAACGCTTCGAATCGCTGCGATGCGGCTCAATTCAAGCGGGAAAAACTTATGTGCCGGTTTTTGGGGGCGCCGACGCAACAGAGCTGCCCGCCCAAGCCAGATTGTCGCTGAGTTGTGCGAGAATGCTTATTGCATCCTTCAGCGGTGCGTCCCCGGTTTCAAACTGCAGCAACAGCAACAGGTCAGTGGCCTTTTCAAACTCGGCCGGAACCCAGTCTGCTTTGGGATCGATTTCGGTACCAGATTCTAACCTTTCGGCAAAATCCTCGACGATTTCCTGACAGCTTTGCAGGAAGGCCGCCGGTTCAATATCCGAGCTTTCACGCAGATCGTTGTAAATGCTGGCGATGGCCGCAAGCCAGTCTTCAAGGATCGGATTGTCCAGGGGGGGCAGGGCGGCCTCTAGGCTTGCCTGCACAGTATTGCCGTCGGCCTCAGCGCCATCTGTCGAAGCCGCACCAGTAAGGTTCTCCAGATAAGGCATAAACTCTTCAGCCAGATCTTTTTGGGCGGCCTCAAGATCATGGCGACGGTGATCAGAGGCTATGTGCAAAACCTGTTCTGCCAAGTTCTGCCCGCCACAGGTTTCCCACAAAGCAAAGTCGGGTTCAGGCTCTTGTTCCATGGCCCGTACCGCTACCGGGGTGCCGATGGTCACAACCGCGCGAAACAAATCGCCCTTCTCCTTGTTCAGGCGTGCGACTACCCGATCCAGAGCATCCCGCACCGGAGGCAAATCGGCATGTGTTACAGCCAACAAGCTGTTATTGCGCAGCTTTTGAGGGACCTGCGACCACAAATGGCGTTCGGTTTCACGCCAGGCGTTGGTGCCATTGGTGCACCAGATCGCACAATCCACATAGTCGAGCAAATTTAGAGTCTGTTTGTAGGTATCATCCAGTGCACCGGCACCGGGCAAATCAAACAGCGAAATCTCCTGCAGGGCAGGGGTATTCAACCCGACCGAGATGAAATCGGGTTCATCCGCCGCTGCCTTTTCCAGCGCTATACCGGAATAGACTTTGGGTTCCTTGTCCCACCAACCAACGGTTGTCTCAGGCGTATCGGCATAGGCCACGATCACCAGGGGCAATTTTAGATGCTGCGGCCCGGTGGGCAGAATGTCTGCCCCCGCCAGCATGTTGGCAAGGCTGGACTTTCCGGCTCCAAACTCCCCGGCAAAACCAATGGAAACCGCGTTCGAAAGCCGCTCGGCATGGGCCAGCGCGCGGGCGCGCATATCATCCAGCTCTGCCGATGAGGGTGCATTTTCGGTGGCGGTCAGGAAACGCTCTAGCTGGCGCACTTCCTTCTCGGTTCCGGGGAATTCAATCATTCTGCGGCCTCTGCCTGTCGAGTGTCCACGGGTGCAGTTCCGTGCACCGCCCCTAGTTCATCGCTGATGCGCCGCGCTTGGTCAACCGCACGTTGCGCTTCGGTGCGCGCGTTCGACCCATCGGGGCCTGCGCGATGTTCCAGATGCCCGGCCAGCAGCGCCATATAATGGTCAAGAACGGTTTTCATCCGTTCGATCAGGTCGCTTCTGGCGGTATCTACAAGATCGTCTCCGATCATCTCAAACTCTTGAACGATCATCCGTTCGGCGCGGTTCAACACACTGCGACGCGATATCAGTCGCGACAGCCATGTCACACGCAACTCAACCGTGATGCCACGCGTCAGTGCGCTTGTATTCGGACGGAACCAACGCACCGCGCTGGTATTCATGCGATTGTCCGCGGGTTCCTGCCATCCGGGCAGGGCGCGCAAAGCAGCATTGGTCTGCATATCGATCGCGTAAAGCTCACTAAGCATGCGCTGCCGTACCACCTGTGTCGCGCCCTGGACAAGCTCGCGCATCCGCTCACGCAGAGGCGTAAAGTTCAGCTCGGTATCTCCGTCTTTGGCCAGCAAAGGCGATTGCCCATCAGGGCCGCGCACAACGATCGAGACAGCCTCGGCGACGGTGTCATCCATAACACCCCGCAAATTGGCCAATACATCGTCCATATCATTGGTGATGGCCTTGGATTTATCTTCAACTAGCGCGCGCAACTCAGAAAGCGTTTTGTTGTTTTCTTCGACATCCGCTGTGTCAGGACCATCCTTTTCCTCAATGGCACGAAGCCGCGCCGTGCTGCGCTCAAGCTCACCTTGGGCAAAACTGTTGAGGTGCTGCCACGCGATATTAAGCTGTTCTTGGCGCGGTCCTTCGGTCAGGGCTTTGGTCACATGACGGCGCAGATCGGGCAGACCCGACGCGATCATCGCGGCAAATCGCAATACACCTTCGCGGCTGATGGGGCCGGGACCTTGTTTGATCTCTTCGACGCCGTCAAGATATTGCTTCATCTGTTCGGGATGCGCCCTCAACCACGCCAATATCTGATCATGGTCGATTCCGGTTTCATCCCCGGTCAGCGCATAATGGGCCCATTGGGCGCTGCCCATCAGAACGTCAATCTCCGAGTTGCCAAGCGCCTGTTCAAGCCCATCCAATACGTCAGTGCGCACCTTGCCGGCATCTTCGGCGCCACCACCCAATTCGTCCACGCGGTTGACGAAGACCACGATCTGACCAAGCTCTAGCGCTTGCATCAGGCGGAATAGCTTCAGATCGGCCCGCGACAACGCCTGATGCGCAGACAGCACGACGACGAAAAAGTCGGATTCCTTGAGATACTGGCGCGAGATCTCTTCACGGATCAGCAGCGGGTCATTGACACCGGGTGTGTCTGTGACTGTCACCGGATACGGAAAATGGCCAATGTCAAAATAGACCTCGGCCTTACGGGTGATGTCGCTGTAAAGGCCCCGATCTGAACCGGGGTCATACTGGTCTTCATCTGTCGGGTCATCCCCGGCACAGACATAGCGCGCCAGGTCATCCGAGGTCAGTTCATCCAGATCGTGATGCTCGCCAAGAAGGTGTTTGTAGCTTTCCCCCAAGCGTAGCTTGGCGCGGGTTTTCATTGCCTCGACCTGCTCTTCGATCATCTCGCGCTTGTAGCTGTCCTCTTCATCAGGGAACATGTTGCGCAACTCTTCACCTTCGGCGATCAGGGCCTGCCATTGGCGATTGTCGAAGAAATGAAACTCGGCGCCCGACGTCCGACCGGACGGATGACCGAAATGCATGTCGGTGATCACTGTCGTCCATGGGTTCACGTCCGAGGGTAGATATTCTGCATGCCCGGTGAAACCGTTGATCAAGCGCGATTTTCCGGCCTTGATTTGACCTACGAATGCTATCGAAGGCTTGAGGTTCGACAAGTCGTCAACGATGCGCGAGATGAAGTGACGCGTTTCGTCATTGCTCGTCCCGTTCATGTCTTCTGCGATGCGAATAAGCTCGCGGCGGTTTAACTCACTCATAAGATTTACCCTGGTAACTCGTATTTTGTTTAACTTTGCAAAGTGGACACTATTTGGCAGGAACGCGGTTATTCAACGGCGCTATTCAATGTTTTCCATAGGTTGACGACAGCGCCCAGCTTGCGGGCGTCATGAACGGCGGCGGCGGTTTCCTGACCGTCGCACAAGATGGCGAGACCCGCGCCTTGTCCACCTGTCGGGCGAATGACGATCAGCTGTGGATCAGTTAAAGCATCGGATCCATCGGCCTGCCATCCCGCCAGATCCCGGGTGAATCGGGCCAATATATCCGTGTCCGGATGTGCGTCTTGGCCCTGCGCACACAACCCGTCAAATTGCATCTCGTCTTCAGTCGACCCAATCAGTATTCGACCTAATGCGAACCGATCCGCGCCCTCAAAGAATTTTCCGGCAATACTGGTGGCGCCTTGTGACTCAGTTTCTGGCTGGGCTTCTGGTTCTAAGGTCTGGTCGGAAACGATGGCCATGCGTGGCTCTTCGATTAGTTCAATCCGCGCGCAGGCCGCTTCGACCTCCGAAAAGGTAACCCCTACGTCATCAGCCTCAAGCGCCGTATCCGGGCGCAGAGAAACCAACTCAAGCGGGCCGGGTGCCGTTGCAATTTCCGACACCACTTGCGCCAGTCGTTCGATCAGTTTTTCGCGTGCTTCGGTTTCAAAATCCGGGACAGGGCCCGAAGCACAGCGGAATACGTCGGTGACCCGAGAGCTGTTGACTTCGATAGCCAAAGTTGCCCCGTCAGCCGCCGTAAATTCCAAACGCCGAGGCAAGATCGTGCCCCGGATGGCCCCCAGCACCTCATTCCGGCGTAACAGTGCGCTGCTACCCGATAGGTAGATTGCAGGCGATAAGCGCGCGATCGAAGTCCGCCCGATCCCTTCGAGCATATCCAGTATTTCACTATCCATCATGCGTGACCCCCTCTGGTCCCGTCTACACCGCGGCCGCCACCGGCCCGAGGCTGAGATGTGATTTCGTAAGCGCCAGCCCGACATTCGCGCTGTCGCGGCAGATATAGCATACCACGTGATCAGGATATTCTGTTGTCCTGAGAAAGATGTGCAGCCGGTCGTTTGAGAACACCGCGATTTCCCCAAATCCGGGGTGTTCAGTATCGTCGATTTTTGCCGCACGCAGAAGTTCTTCGAATCCCTTCATTCCGCGTCCCTGAAACAGATTAGCTACTGCAAGTGCGAGATTTTCGAGCGCATCAGCGCTGTCTTGGTCCGACGCGTCGACGCCCAATAACATGCCGGTCTCCATGTCGACATACCCGGCTGCGATGCAGTCGGGTATGGTTTCGATGGCCGAAGCCAGAGCAGAGTCAATCGACATTCAGATGCCCACCTTCGGGTTTAATCTAAATCGCATGCCACTCCGCTCCGCCGTTTTTGCGAGCCTCAGAAACGGCGCCCGGTATGTCTTGATTCCGCTTAGCGTCATGTTCCAACGCAATCTGGTCAAACTCGGACAAGAATGCTGCAAAGGCGCTTTTCAGGCCATTTGCATCGTCAGGCAGGTTCTCACGCGCCACGATTTCACCCCACATTGCTGCAGCACTGAGTGGCGTTTCTATGAGGCGATCGCCCAAATCATCTGCCTTGTCATCGGCTGCATCTTCAATCTCTTCGGCAGCAGCTTCACCCACCATTGAAACGACGCGGTTTGGAGCCAGCGCATTCGATTCGGGCTCCGGTTCATATTCGTCTGCCGAGTTTTCCGACTGTTCCGCCAACAGGGCCGTAATCGACGAAACCGATACTTCGATATCTGATGATTCTTCGGCGTCTTCCGACGGCTCTTGTTCGGTGTCCGCAGCTTCGACTGCTTCCGCTTCGTCCTCTTCTTCACCCAAGACGATCAGTTCGGCATCTTCCTGCTCTTCCTCATCATCGTCATCCATGAAATCAAACTCATCCACGTCGGTGATGGGGTTTGCCAAGAGGTTCAGATCCAGCGGATCTTCCGTCTTGTCAGAGAACAAGGCACGTAAGTCTTCATCAGCAGGCTCCGCTTCGGTAGCCATTTCCGCGCGCATCCGCTCGGCTTCTTCTGCATCAATCCGCGCCTGTCCGGACTCCTCGGTGCGGCGTTCCACGCGGGCAGGGCGTACCGGGAAACTTGTAACCACATCATTCTCGGCAGAGTCATCTTCCATCGGCGTGACAAGTTTCAGCGGTGCATCGCCAGAGGTTTTCTCGGGCCGCGATGGCTGAACTTTGGGTGCGTCTGACAGGGATTTGTCAATTTGATAGCGCGACAGCATATCCGCACGGCTGTCCATGATCTGCTCAGTGATCTCAAGGAAACTGTCGACCATCTTGCCGCCGCCGCTGCGTGACCACAGCTCGGCGTCACCGGTTTTGTCACGGGCCATGATAGCATCACGGGCCGAGAACAGGATCGTGCGATTGAACAAATGACCCGCTTCGCGATTTACGCGGCGCAAGACCTTCTGCCGGTCTTTCTGATTCAATGCATCTGCGCGCGTCACCAGCAAAAGCGATTTATGCTGCAGCCGTTCCGGCAGCGAAACCCATGTGGCACGTTCAGTTTCGCGCCAAGCTTGGGTCGAGTGCGTGCACCACAACACACCATTGGCCTGGCCAACTGCGCGTTGCCAGACATCCGTCGAAATCTTCGGGTCCGAAATGCCGGGTGTGTCGATCAGGTCGACCGCCTCAAGAATATCGGCTTCAAGGAAGATGCGAATGAACTGGGCGTCGTTGACACCAACCTGTTCAAGCTGATCCAATTCGATATTCTGCGTACTACCATCATGGCGTTTGATATAGGCGGGTCGATTGCCCCAGCTGAACCAGATCGGCGGCAGTTGCGTGGCTGTGACCTGCGTCGGCAGTGCCTGTTTGCGCAGCAGGAAATTCATCAACGTCGATTTGCCTGCACTGAATTCCCCCATGAGCGCAAACACAGGTTTGCGGCGGGACCACTGCTCGATGCGGTTCCAAGCCTTGGGAGAGACGAAGCGGGTTTGTGATTCTTTTACCATAACTCTTCTTATGCTGCTTCGTTACTAAGGTCTTTCAGGATATCGCCCAGAATATCGTCACGTGATTTCTGCGGCTTCTGCTCGGCCATCTGGGCCGCAGCCCTTTCAGGCGATTGCGAGATACTGAGCAGCGTGTCCTTCTGTTCGGCAATAAAGTCGGTCAACGTGGCCCGCACGTTCTCTAGTACGGCGGCGATCTGGTTTTCCTCGATGTCTTTGGTGATCGAGTTCGCCTCGGACGCGATCAGTCGCGTATAATCTGCGGCATAGGCTTCGAACCCTTTGCGGCGTTGCCACCAACGTCGCCACCATGTGCTCTGCAGGTCCAGTGCGATTGTGCGGCCAATCCCTAATGGCGGGGGTACACGCGGCACGATCGGGGCTTCGATGTTGAATTCACCCAAGTGGTTGCCCAGCAGCTTCTGATACAGTGCCTCCACGTCCGCTGCAGCAGCCGAATACAGAGCACCGGCATCCTTACGCATGGATCGGGCAAAGCTGAAATATGCCGCCTTCTGCAAGGTGCGCAGACCTGCCGGATCATATTGCCATGTACCCTGCTCACCATTCTGTTCCAGATGTGAGATCAGAGAATCCGTCGCACGTTTGACAAAATTTGCTTCTGCGGACGCAAGTCGCTCTAATACCTTGTCGCGAAGCTTGGTTGTCAGTTCCGAGGCTTTCTTTTCGTATTCAGCCGAAACCTTTGCGATCGCTTCTTCGGGCGACGCACCATCCAGGTCCCGAACGATACCGTCAGAGTTTGACAGCGTCTTGGCCACTGCAGTAGCCCGGATCTGGCTGGCGATGTTGCGCGCCCGATGGCGAACGCGATCCAAAAGACGCGTTCCTGCACCCTCAGCGATACGCTCATTCATGGCGAGCAGCAGATCAGGCAATCCTGATAGCGCCCAGATCTTATCCAGCGATGCAGCCTGATCGCCAAATCCAGCCGCCAGGTAAAAGGTGTTCAACGCCTCGCGCGATTCCTCAGTTAGAATGTCCGGGTTTCCGGTCAGCGCAGCCTCGGCCCACAGAGCGCTGCCAAAAACAACGCTGGTGTTGGCGTCTATGTTGTTCTGTTTCAGTGTGTCTTGAATACGATCACGTATCTCAGGCACTTGATTGACCGGGTCTGACAATTCATCGATGCGGTTCACGAACAGGATGATCTGGCGGTTCTCGAACTGTGCGATGATCCGCATTAGCGCCATGTCCATCGTGGTCAGCGCCTGGCTGGCAGCCAAAACAACAACACACACCTCTGATCCACGCAGGCTGCGTAGGGTGATTTGTTCGCGTACCATAAAGGTATCGTTCACACCTGGGGTATCGCAGAGCTTGAGCGAGATCGGATATTGCGGGATATCCATGAACAGCTCGGCCGATTTAGTCACATCGGCGAAACGACCCGTCTTGGGGTCGATATCCGGGTCATCCTCATCCCCAAGGCACACATACCGCTGAATCAGTTCATCGTCGAAATAATCATACTGGTGGCTCTGACCGAGAATCAGGTCAAAGTGCTTCCCAAGCCGCTCTTCTGATTTGGCCTTCATCTCGCCGATTTGACGGCGAATATCGTCCATCTCATCATCGGCACCGGCTCGATTGGCCAACTCGCCCAGACGACCGCCGCCAACCATCAGATTGTCCCATTCTTCCTGCTCGAAGAATGTGAATTTGGAACGGGTGTCGCCTTCTGTGCGGGTGTTGATGTTCAGCGTTGTAACCACCGAGGTCCACGGGTTCACATCCGAAGGCAAAAGATTTGGCCGCCCGGCCAATATGTTCACGATAGAGGATTTGCCGGCCTTCACCTGCCCCACCATCGTGACACTGGCGGTAAAATTCTCCATTTTGGTCTTGAGCGCAGCCAGCCGTGCGGAAGACCGTGCATCCGCCACCTCTGTCAGTTGGTCGATCTGTGTCGTCAACGAGGTCATTGCCTCTGTCATCTCAGACAGGGACTCGTTTCCGACAGACAGAAGGTGGTCGTTACGCGCCATGGTCAGCCTCCGGTACCAGTTGCAGCGATGTGGTTCCCTGCCCCGTCAGGCAGGCTTGCAAGCGTGTCGATTCGTGCGATCAGGTCCAGCGCGTTGCCGAGGATTGCGGCCTCGGTTCGCGGTGAAATCGATTCATATGCGAAAGAATCAGCCAGAACTTCGATTGAACTGAAGCCTTCACCATTTTCCAAACAAGCCACACGGCGTCCGGTCGGAAAATCATCTGTTTTGTTGGCAGGCAGCGGCATGCGGGCATTAGCCAGCAAGTAGCGATTGCCCGAATGCGTACGGAGAGCGACGCCGAATCCTGTGCCAGGGTGCTGACGGTTCAGGGTTTTCAGTTCGCCAATAAAGCTTTCACGCGCAAGGCTGACAGCGTCTTGCTCGGAAGCAACGGATTTGATCTGGTTGGTCACGACAGAGACCCTTGTTCTGGAGTTGAGCAGAAACTCGCACGGTGCCAGAAGGCAAAAAGACTCATTAACTCCTGCGCCCAATCAATTACGATTACCGCGGTGTTATTTTGACGCGAATAGGATATTTTGGCGTTTGAAATGTGGCACAATTATGATGGCGTCTCATAGAAATACCTCAACCTATGAGAGTGTAAGCCACGACGTTGACGAGTTGCCCAAGTTTTTATGGCTTTGATTGCTTGTTAAAAAGTCCGAGATTCCGTGGCGTCAAGGATTTACATGCTGCTTCTTACGTTTTTGAAATATATAAAAATAATTTCTATTTCTGTGATCGAAGGAACCTCTGATTGAAATTCGACACGAAACCACTCACCTCAAGTTACACTTTTTTGAAATGTGCCCCACACAAAGTAATCTTTCAGCGACTCAACGTATGCGAGTTTAAGATAAAGAGAAAAATTGCGATAAATGTTCGCTAAATGGAAACAAAAAGAAGGACCAGAGAACGGGCCTTCACACAGGTGAAATTACGACCAAAACCAGCACCTGAGCACTGTTCGTGCTGGAAAGACTGGCCAAACCGCATTCTCACTGTCCAAGGCACGTTCTTTAACATTTGGCACATGCGAGTTCTGGTTAAACTTACTTGGGCAAAAGATTGTTTCCAGCGAGACGATAATAAACTGCCCTCTCGCTTGATTTTACCTCTCGCACTCATTCAAAAGCTTTGCTATTCAGCGCGTCGTCGCGGTGCTTCGGCATCGGGTTGCGGGTGTGGCGAAATTGGTAGACGCACCAGATTTAGGTTCTGGCGCCGCAAGGCGTGGGGGTTCAAGTCCCTCCACCCGCACCAACACGACTTCTTACCATCAATGTGATTGATCGCTGGCGAACTTACGCAGTTCAAACGCCGTAGCGGGCCATAAACATGTCGACGGCCTGTAATGCAATCTCGTCTATCTCGTTCTGGTCAAATCGATTTTGGATACCGAACGCCGCGCGGCCCCATAGTCGGACTTTGCACAGTTCAGAAAACTGCTCGGCCGCGATGTTGACGTCTTCAACCGCCAACTCACCTTTACCAACCGCCTTGGTCAGATATTCGGCCATCTGGCGTTGGCCGTTCTTCGGCCCTGCTTCATAAAACGCTTTACCAAGCTCGGGGAATCGGTCGCGCTCGGCCACACATATGCGAAAGACTTGCTGCGCGAAGTCCGAGACGAGAAAAGCCGTAAGCTGAGTGGCTGCTATCGTCAGCACCTCGCGGGCTGGCTTGGTCTCATCGATCATCGAAAGGATGCGTTCAGACATCAGGCGACATTCGGTCTGGGCAACCTCGGTGAACAACAGTCGCTTGTCGGGGAAATAGCTGTATAGCGTTGCCTTCGAAACACCCGCCGCACGCGCGATGTCATCGACGCTTGCGCCTTCAAACCCATCCGCCATGAAAACCTCTCGGGCCCCACGTAACACCTGGTCGAATTTACGGCCTGTACGCAGGATGGTGGCGGCTTGGGTCATGATGTCTCCGGATTGCGATATCCCGCAACACTATAAACCGTTCGGTTCAGTTTCAACGCTTTTCACTCCGATAGCGGTTTTGGCACAACGTTACGGCTTCAATCGTACCGCCGACCGTGCGTCAACCTTGCGAGCCTGACCAGCCATGTTAACACGTTGCCATGGTCGAGATATTTCTGCGCACTCTCCCCTTTTTCGCAATCATCGGCCTGGGGTTCTGGGCCGGACGCAGCCGGTTTTTCCCTCCCGAGGCGACAGCATATCTAACCAAGTTCGTGTTTTTCTTTGCTTTGTCGGCTATGCTATTTCGGTTTGCCGCCACCCTGCCCTTTGCCGAAATTTTCAACGGTCGGCTGGTGATCGGGTATCTGATCGGCACTGCTGGCGTCTATGCGCTGGCGACGGCTATCGCTTATCTCCGAGGGCTGGACATCCCCACCGCCGCGGTCGAGGCGCAATGTGCTGCTATTGGCAATGTTGGGTTTCTGGGCCTGCCCATGCTTGCGCTGTTATTCTCCGAAGCCGCCATTGGTCCCGTGATGTTGGTGCTGACAGTTGATCTGGTTGTGTTTTCCTCATTGATCGTGATTCTGATCAACGGTGGCCGCGATGGTCGGCTCAGCCTGGGGACGATGCGCCTGATCGGGATTGGCCTGCTGAGAAACCCCATGATCTTGTCAATCTCCGCCGGATTGATCTGGTCTGCGTTAGAGGTGCCTGTACCAGCCCCGCTTAATGATTTTCTGACAATTCTGGGCGGTGCGGCTACGCCGGGGGCGCTGTTTGCCATCGGGGCGTCACTGGCAGACAAATCGGCCGAGCGCATCCAGATCGCGGGCTGGTTGAGTTTTTGCAAACTGGTGCTGCATCCGTTTTTCGTGGCACTTATGGTGATTTGGCTGATCCCGGTTGCCTCATTCCCTGCGATGGTCGCAATCGCGGCGGCGTCTTTACCAGTTGCAGGCAATGTTTACATGCTGGCCGCGCACTACGGTGTGGCCCCGCAACGGGCATCTGCTGCCATCCTGTTATCTACCATCGCCAGCATTCTGACCGTCCCGCTGGCGATAGGATGGGTCAGCGGATTCTGATCTTCACCTTTTCGAAAAATGAGCTTTCCAGAGGTGGCTGCACTTTACGCCGACGCTGCAGACCGGTAGCCATGGCCCGGAAACAACGTAAGGATCAGCTTGATGGAAACCCTTTCGGAAAATGCCTGTTTTGGTGGTGTGCAGGGCGTTTATCGCCATGCTTCCTCGGCCTGCAAATGTGATATGACATTTGGCCTGTTTCTTCCAGCCGAAGCCAAGGACGGCCCCGTTCCTGTTCTGTGGTACCTGTCGGGCCTGACCTGCACCCATGAAAATGCCATGACGAAGGCGGGTGCCCAGGGCTGGGCGGCCGAACAAGGCATTGCTCTTGTGTTCCCCGACACTTCACCACGCGGCGAAGGCGTGGCAGATCACGAAGACTATGACCTTGGCCAAGGCGCAGGATTCTATGTCAATGCCACGCAAGGCCCTTGGACGCCTCACTTCAACATGTGGGATTATGTTGCCGAAGAGTTGCCGGCCCTTCTGGCCGAGAACTTTGCGATTGATCCTGATCGTCAGGCCATCACAGGACATTCGATGGGTGGGCATGGCGCATTGACGCTGGCGATGAACCTGCCCGGGCGTTACCGCTCTGTTTCGGCCTTCTCGCCGATCTCGAACCCCATGGGGGCGGATTGGGGCCGCAAGCAACTCAGCGCGTATCTGGGCGATGATGAGACCGCATGGGCCAAGCATGACGCGTCGGCGATGATGAAAAGCACAGGCTTTGACGGACCGGTCCTGATCGACACCGGTGCAAACGATCAGTTTATGGATCTGTTGCGCCCGGAGGCACTGGCGCAGGCAATTGCCGAGCGTCGCCAGCAGGCCACCTATCGCCTGCAGCCCGGCTATGACCATTCCTACTATTTCGTGTCCACCTTTATGGAGGATCACATCACCTTCCACGCCGAAGCGCTGTATGGGGACTGAGGCATGAGCAAATATGACTATGACCTGATCATCATCGGCTCGGGCCCTTCAGGCCGGGCGGCGGCGATTCAGGCAGGCAAATTGCAGCGCCGGGTGCTGGTGATTGACCGCAAAGATCGTTTTGGTGGTGTCTCTGTTCATACCGGAACGATCCCATCGAAAACCTTGCGAGAGACGGTGCTGAACCTGTCAGGCTGGCGCGAGCGCAGTTTTTATGGGCGCTCCTACCGGGTCAAGGATCAGATCAGCGCCGAGGATCTGAAAGCACGGCTGCACATGACACTCGATCATGAGGTCGATGTGCTGGAGCATCAGTTCAACCGCAACCATGTTGAAACGCTGAACGGGTTGGCGACGTTCACGGGGCCACACGAGATCGAGGTGGCTACGGATGCAGGCGAATCCACGCGTCTGACAGCAGCCAAATTCCTGATCGCCACCGGCACCAAGACCTACCGGCCAGATTACGTGCCTTTCAATGGCAAAACTGTCGTCGATGGGGATGATTTCCTTGAGATGGAGGAAATCCCGCGTTCGCTCTGCGTGATCGGTGCGGGCGTAATCGGCGTTGAATATGCAACTATGTTCTCGGCGCTTGATGTCCGGGTGACGTTGATCGAACCGCGCGAGACGTTTCTGGATTTCATCGACAAGACACTGATCCACGATTTCACACATCAGATCCGTGAAAATGGCGTCGATCTGCGGTTGGGGGCAGCCGTCGAGAAAATAGAAGACGCCGGTAGCCATGTTGAGATCACGCTGGACAATGGGCGGCACGTCCGGGCCGAGATGCTGCTGTTTGCAGCCGGGCGGATGGGGGCAACCTCGGCGCTGAACCTGGATACGGTTGGCATTGAAACGGATCATCGCGATCGTATCAGTGTGGACCGCAAGACCTATCAGACCTCGGCGCCGCATATCTATGCCACCGGAGACGTCATCGGGCATCCGTCGTTGGCCTCAACTTCGTTGCAACAAGGGCGGGTCGCGGCCTGTCATGCGCTGGAGACTCCAACCCTGCCGGAAAGCCCCTGGTATCCGTATGGGATCTACTCGGTCCCCGAAATCTCAACCTGCGGGATGTCCGAGGAAGAACTGCAGGAGCGTGGTATTCCCTACGAAGTGGGCGTGGCCCGTTTCCGCGAAACCTCACGCGGGCACATCATGGGGTTGGAGCATGGCATGCTGAAAATGCTATTTTCGCTCAAGACCCGGCGGGTTCTAGGTGTGCAAATCGTTGGCGAAGGGGCAACCGAGCTGATCCATATTGCGCAGGCGGTGCTGAACCTGAAAGGCACGGTGGACTACTTCGTGCAGAACACGTTCAACTATCCGACCCTTGCCGAAGCTTACAAAATCGCGGGGCTGGATGCCTTTAACCGGATGCCCATTCCGGACGAATTCAAGGTGCGCAAATCGACGCCAAAGGCGAAGTCAGCCCCAAAGGTCAAAGAGGCGTGACGACGCTTTACATCGACGGGGATGCCTGCCCGGTCAAGGCCGAGGCTGAACGGGTGGCAACCCGGCACAAGGTGCCGATGGTTCTGGTCTCAAACGGAGGGCTACGCCCCTCCGCCAACCCGTTGGTGCAGGTAGTGATCGTCGCCTCGGGAGCAGATGAGGCGGATAAGTGGATTGCCGAACGCTGCGGCACCGGCGATATTGTCGTTACCTCTGATATACCGCTGGCCGCCAAGTGTATTGAAGCCGAAGCACGCGTGCTTCGGCCCAGTGGTGAGGCTTTCACTGCGGCCAATATCGGCCAGCAATTGGCAATGCGCGATCTGATGGCGGACCTTCGCGCGGCGAACCCGCTGGGGACAGGTGGCGGGGGAAAACCATTTAGCAAAGCCGACCGGTCGCGTTTTCTAGATGCGCTTGAGCGCGAGATACGCGCTGCCCTTCGCAGGTAGTGCTCCCGCCGGTCAGAGACGCATCAAAGATGCGTATCCTCCCGTTGGGCTGGGCAGCGCGTGCCGCGCGGCGGTTGGCGCTTGCATCTCTGACCTGCGCTTGGTTCAGTCGGTGGTGATTGAACTGGTATGGGATTAAGTCATGGCCATTGAAGCCGTCATCTTTGACATCGGAAATGTGCTGATCGAGTGGCAGCCCGAGCGCTATTATGATCGGGTAATCGGCGAGGATCGTCGTCGCGCCATGTTTGACGAGGTCGATCTGCATGGGATGAATGATCTGGTAGATCAGGGCCATCATTTCACGGATACGATTTACAATTGGGCGGACAAGTACCCGGAATGGCGCGATGAAATCCGAATGTGGCATGACAACTGGATCGAACTGGCCGCGCCCGAGATCCCACATTCAGCGCGACTTCTGCGCGCGTTGCGGACCAAGAAGATCCCGGTCTTTGCCCTGACGAATTTTGGGGTTCAGAATTTTGACTATGCCACTACCGTTTATCCGTTTCTGAATGAGTTTGATCGTCAATACGTCTCGGGTCGGATGAAGACGGTCAAACCTCATATGCCAATTTACGAAATGGTTGAGGCCGATTGCGGCATCCCTCCCTCGGCGCTTTTGTTTGCAGATGACAGGATCGAGAATATCGAAACAGCAAGGGCGCGCGGATGGCAAACGCATCACTTCATCGATCCGCAGGGTTGGGCGGATCGATTGGTTTCTGAGGGGCTGCTGACCGCTGAAGAGGCCGCATAGCTCAGGCTGTCACGCCGGTTGGTGAGCGATTTTCGCGGATGGGCAGGTGAATGATGGCGCTGAACGCTCCGATAGCGACGCCGATCCACCAAACCATGGTGTAATCACCGAATTGGTCGTACATGCGCCCGCCTAACCAGATGCCCAGAAAACTGCCGATCTGATGGCTCAGGAATACGATCCCGTAGAGCGTGCCCATGTACCGCAGGCCATAGAGATGTGCGACAAGGCCAGATGTTAGCGGTACGGTCGCCAACCAGAGCGATCCCATCACAAGCGAGAATGCGATCACGGACAAGGGCGTGATTGGGAACACGATGAAGGCACCTGCGGCAAGCGTTCGGCCGGTGTAAACCGCCGCGAGCAGGTACTTCTTCGGAAAGTGATTTCCAGCCCATCCGGCCAAAAGGGTTCCGCCGATATTGGCCAACCCAATCAACGAAATCGCAATCGCCCCCAAGGCTGAAGTTGTGGTGATCCCCATCGAATGTAAGAGGCCTCCGGGTTGGATCGGGCCGCACATCTCGGTGACGAAGGCGGGGAAATGGGCTGTGACAAAGCCCAGTTGATAGCCACAACTGAAAAAGCCGATCGCAATCAGCGAATAAGACGGGTCGCGGAATGCCTTGGACAGGATCTGCCCCATACTCTCTTCTAGCTCCGACCTGCTGACGGGCTGAGGCGCGCGCATGAATGGCAATGTCAGGATCAATGCAAGGATAGCCACCGCAAAGATCAGAAACACTTGCTGCCAGGGTAAGAAAGTCAGCAACCACTCTGCTGTGGGTGCGCCAATGACTTGCCCGAAACTGCCCGCTGCGGTGACAATCGCCAATGACATCGAGCGGTTCGCATCCGATGAGGCACGACCTACGACCGCAAGGACCACGCCAAACCCCGTCCCAGCGATCCCGAAACCCACGAGCCAGGCATACATCTGATGTTCAAACGGGGTAACGGACCATGCCGTCAGGACCATTCCCGCCGTATAGGTCAAAGCGCCCAGAACGATGGCGCGCCGATCCCCAATCTTTTCCGCAATGGCGCCAAAGATCGGCTGGCCGATCCCCCAAGCCAGGTTTTGTATGGCGATCGCCATCGAAAAATCGCTGCGTAGCCAGCCGAACTCATCTGCAATCGGTATCTGGAACACACCAAAAGAGGCGCGTACGGCAAAACTGACTGTAATTACGATGCAGCCGACGATCAGGATCGGGTTCAGCAAACGGGTGGATTGCGACATTAAGGCTCCGAAGATTGGTTCCAGCAGACGTTAGCGGTACAACTCGGCGCGTCAATTCAGGAGTTTTGTGACGCCAGTTCAGCAAAATTGATGTGTCTGGAAAAAAGGTTTCTTTTCAACACACGAAGCGATCGGTATGGCTCAACACATGACGGTTCTAATTTCGCACTATGAAGATCTTATTGCTGATGGGACGCTGACCCGGGACGACGCGCAAGAGGCTGTGCTGCCCCGGTTTGAGCGCATTCGGGCAGCCTTGGCCGAACCGGTTAAGCGTGGATTTTTCCGCAAAGCGCCGCCGCCACCCAAGGGTTTGTATCTTTGGGGAGGTGTTGGGCGCGGCAAGTCGATGTTGATGGACATGTTTGTCGAGACATTGGGTGAAATCCCAGTTCGACGGGTGCATTTTCATGCGTTCATGCAGGAAATCCATTCCGGTCTGCACAAGGCGCGTGAAGACGGCGTTGAGGACGCGCTGGTCCCTGTGGCCGATGCAGTCATCAAATCGGCGCGGGTGCTGGCCTTTGATGAGATGCAGATCATCGATATCACCGACGCGATGATCGTGGGGCGGTTGTTTGATCTGCTCTACAAGGGTGGTGTCGTTATCGTTACGACTTCGAACAGACATCCGGATGATCTATATAAGGATGGGTTGAACCGGCAGCTTTTTCTGCCTTTCATACAGCACATCAAAGAGCAACTGGAAGTGTGGGAGTTGGTTTCACCCACGGATTACCGGCAGAACCGACTTGAAGGCTCGCCGGTTTACTTCACCCCCATTGGGCCCGAAGCGCGGGAGAAGATTCGTGGAGTTTGGAATGATCTGTCGGGTGGACCGGCAGAAGAGCTGGCCCTTCAGGTGAAGGGTCGCGAAGTTGTCCTGCCCGCCTTTCGCAACGGCGTTGCACGGGCCTCGTTTTATGACCTCTGCGGACGAATGTTGGGTCCGGGAGACTACCTGGCCATCGCAGAAGCGCTGAAGGTATTGGTTCTTGAAGACATCCCGCGTTTGTCACGCAATAATTTCAATGAGGCCAAGCGCTTCGTCACCCTGATCGATGCGCTTTATGAGGCGAAAGTTCGGCTGATTTGTTCCGCCGCCGCAGAGCCTGAGATGCTCTATGTCGAAGGGGAAGGAACTTTTGAGTTTGAGCGTACGGCCTCGCGCCTGCGGGAGATGCAAGACAAGGATTGGGGCAGATAGGGGCTGCTGCCCTGGCGCAGAATCTTTTTCATCAGGCGGAGGATCAGGCGTTTTCTCTAAGGATGTTTCCCGCAAGATAAAGCGACCCGCAGATCAGAATGCGTGCATCAGGGGTTTGAGCGGTGATTGCGGCGAGCGCGTCTGTGACGCTGTCTGCTGTTGTGGCGGCCAGATTCACCTTAGCAGCAGCGGCGGCGGTTTCGTCCGCGCTCAGCGTATTCTGCTCACCCGGGATCGATACGGCCGTCAGGCTGTCTGCCCTTTGGGCCAATGGCGCGAGATAACCGGTGACATCTTTGGTATTCAGCATACCACAAATCAAATGCGTGGGACGTTCTGGTAGTGACACTAAAACCTCGGCCAAAGCAGTGCCTGCAGCCGCGTTGTGACCGCCATCCAACCACAACTCAGCTTGAGGGGCCTGCTCAACCAGAGGACCGATTTTTAGCCGCTGCATGCGCGCGGGCCATTCGGCCTTGGCCACAGCGGCCTCGTAGGCATCATCGCCCATTTGCAGGTGGCGCAACGCAGCCAGAGCCGCGCCTGCATTTTCGATCTGATGAGCACCCAGTAGGTTTGGCATAGGCAGATCGCGCAAACCGGTTTCGTCCTGATAAATAAGGCGACCGTTCTCAGTATGAACATGCCAGTGCTGCCCGTGGACCAATAGCGGAGCGCCCAGACGGGCTGCGGTATATTCGATGACTTCCAGCGCCTCATCCTGCTGCGGGCCGACGATGCAGGGAACGCCCGGCTTGATGATTCCGGCTTTTTCAGCGGCGATCTTGCCCAAAGTGTCGCCCAGGAACTGCTCATGGTCGATCGAGACTGGGGTGATGACCGTCAACTCGGGCCGTTCGATCACGTTGGTGGCGTCCAGCCGCCCGCCCAGCCCGACTTCGAGCAGCGTATAGTCAGCTTTGGTGCGGGAAAATGCCAGCAGCGCGGCGCAGGTGGTGATTTCAAAATAGGTGATGTTCTCACCGCCATTTACGGCGTAACACTCATCCAACACGGCGGTAAGTTCGGGTTCGGAAATCAGCTCACCTGCCAGTCGGATTCGCTCGTGAAACCGGGCCAGATGAGGTGAGGTATAAGCATGGACCGCATGCCCTGCCCCTTCAAGCCCCGCCCGGATCATGGCCTGGGTCGAGCCCTTGCCATTGGTTCCAGCGATATGAATGACTGGAGGCAGCTTAACCTGAGGATTGTCCAGTGCCGCCAGCAAACGCCATACCCTGTCCAAGGTCAGGTCGATGATCTTGGGGTGCAGCGCCATCATCCGGTCTAGGATGGCATCCGAAGATGGGGAGGTCATTTTTCGACCGCGTCCTCGGTGGGTGCCTCGGTTGGGGCTTCTTCCAGCTCGGGCGCAGGAAGGTCGCCTTTGACCGCAGGGGGCTGCTTCATCAGCATTCGGGTGATGGTGATCAGCTCATCCCGCATCTCGGTGCGTTTGGTCACTCGGTCGAGCATCCCGTGATCCAGCAGATATTCAGCGCGCTGGAATCCTTCGGGCAGTTTCTCACGAATGGTCTGTTCGATCACACGGGGTCCGGCGAAACAGATTAGGGCATTGGGTTCCGAAATATGAACGTCACCCAGCATCGCGTACGAGGCTGTAACGCCGCCTGTAGTCGGGTGGGTCAGGACAACAATATAGGGCAGGTTTGCTTCTTTGAGCATCTCCACTGCGACCGTCGTACGCGGCATTTGCATCAGGCTCAGAATGCCTTCCTGCATCCGCGCGCCGCCGGCTGCCGAAAACAGGATCAGGGGCCGCTGTAGCCTAACAGCCTCCTGTGCTGCAGCAATGATGGCATTGCCTACATACATGCCCATCGATCCGCCCATGAACGAAAAATCCTGCGCGGCAGCCACGATCGGGGTACGGCCGATTTCGCCAACGGCGACCAGCATCGCTTCTTTCTCGCCGGTCTTTTTCTGGGCCGCCTTCATGCGGTCAGGGTATTTTTTCTGATCCCGAAACTGCAGGGGATCGTCTTTCGGTGCCGGGACATCAACCTCGGAAAAAATACCGCCATCAAACAGATGTTGGAACCGGTCGCGCGGCGTGATTGCCATGTGATGGTCGCACTGGGTGCAGACATTCTGGTTTTCCGCCAATTCGCGGTGGAACAGCATGGTTCCACACTCATCACACTTGTGCCAAAGGTTTTCGGGCACTTCGCGGCGCGAGAAGATCGAATTGATCCGGGGGCGGACGTAGTTTGTGATCCAGTTCATGTCGGAACCTTGATAATGCGGCGTTGACGTCAAATAAGACGCAATGCCGGGAAATGCAATCAGCGCCTGAGGACCAATCTTGCGGTGAGCCACCCCACGATCATCAGCGCAAAGTCGACTAGCAACCAAGGTCGCAACGCTTCGGCGTCCGATGCCTCATAAGGAAGATGGAACAAGGCCAGGCCACCAAGGTTGTCGGGAAGCGAAATGACAAGCAGAGCCGCGATGTTATTGAAAAAATGCAGCGCAATGGCGGGGCCCAGCGTACCCGCTCGCGCGGTCAGATCGGCGGTCAAAAGCCCAAATGTCAGCGCCCAGATGGCAATCAAGACCGCATTGTCTCCGACCGTCGCGGGGCTGTAGTGGCCAGCTGCGAACAAGATTGATGGCAGACCCATCCAGATCAGCGGAGACCGAAACCGCGCGGCGAGGCCCTGTTGCATATAGCCTCGGAACAGGATTTCCTCGGCGCTGGTCTGAATCAGCACCGCAACAGCGGATAAGGGAAGCAGCAAAAGCCATTTGGTTAACGCGAGGTTCGCCACCAATGGTGCACCAAGGTCATAGGGGGGGAGTATGAATATGACTGCACCCAGCAGAAGCAATGCGCGAACAACGCGCCAAAACTGCCAGATTGCGATGGATTGTTCGCCCAGGACCGAGGCAAGTGACCGGTGCTGAAATAGTCGTGCCCCCAACGCCACGCCAATAGTGACAAAAATAAAGCTGGAGAGCACAATAAGGAGCGCTGTTGGCGACGATCCATTCAAGAATGTGACCGCCGACCCTGATGAGCCAAGACTGGCAACGATTGCGAACATGATTGCATTGAGCGTGACCACAACCACTGAGACCAGCGCAAGACCAGCCAACAAGCGCCATATCTCGGGATATCTGCGGGCGGCACCTAGCAATTGCTGATGACTTGAATAGGCACCCTGCCTTTCGTTAGTGCTCATCGGATTGCTCAGCATTTACAGAAGGCAGGTCATCCCCAATTGGAGTGTTGGGGTCACGCAACCGCTCGGACACCGTGGACAAATATCCGGCCACGGTTTCAAGCAACCTCATCGCAACGCCCGCGTCACTTTCAATCACAGCACGCAATTCCTCCGCGCCGATCCGCAGGAACGAGCAATCCGTGAGGGCCACCAAATCCAATTGTCGCGGCTCATTGGTGATAATCGCAAGATCGCCGATAAGGCGCCCGGGTTCTACTATCGAGAGCGAACGCATTTCACCGTGTTCATTCAGCCAATTCAGGCTCGCCGAACCCGAAATACACAAATACGCCGCATCGGGAGCCTGGCCACGTGCGAAAATGGTTTGACCTGCCGCGACCTCGTACCATTGGGCCGAAAACGCCAGAAGACGCTGGTTGCGCCCATCGACTCGTGAAAACAACTCGGTAGAAGAAATGATCTTGAGTTTCCGGCTCAGGTCGTCCGTCCCGGTGTCTTCAGCATCGGTGGACACGCGTGAGACACCATCGATGCGACCGTCCTTTATTTCAACAAACAAATCATAGGCTTCCGGATGGGCAAAATGATCCTCCATAAAGATCATAATCGAGTCGGGTAATAACTCGCGCAGCTTCAGACGGGTCCGCAGGCGGCTTTCAGAGTCGTGGCTGGCCAGTGCCTTGTCGAGTATCAGGATATCGGGGCGTTTGATCCCGGCACGAGAAAAGGCAGCACGCTCCTGAAACACTGTCGGAAGGTTGTTCCCACCTAACCCGGACGGCAGGTCGTAGATGATCGCGGCGGCCCTTCGGCGCAGCCCGGCCTCGTTCAGAACCTCCGCGACCAGATCTTCGATCTCTTCTGCATGAGCACCAGCCATGATGGATACCCGACCATACAGAGCGTTTTCCATTGCTGTCAGGCGGGGAACGTAGACATCCGGTGACACCGGCACGAACATCGCACCCATAGCGCCCCGCAGCCGTTCGGCCTGACTGTGACGAATGGAAAGGATTTTGTCCTTGTACTCCTCAGGGAAACTTGGGCCGATTTGTTCAGCGGTCAGCATGAATGGGACGGTCAACAGCAGCGCACGTTCCTGATCGCCGATGGCTTCCTCGCCCTTGGTTTTGCGGCGCTCTTCGATATCGAGCAGACGGTGGTACATGTCTTTTGACATGCCAAGCCGCAAGAACAACGGGTGATCGGCCCCATCTCGCCCGAAAGTCTGGTTTAGGGTTTCCAGAACGGCCTGAGCGATGCTGAGCGCGTCATCATCAAGGCCATTGCCCGTAAGCAACGACAGAAACCGGTGGTCCCCCGCCAGAATGTCCGGTGCGATATCATGCGTCGGTGAAGCGAACAGCAGGTTCCCGCCCAAGGGCACGGCGGGATTGAACTGGTCAGGATCGAACCGATAGACATACTTGTCCAAACCGCGCTCTTGCAGGCGTGTAGCAACGGTATCTCGCAGATCGACTATTTCTTTCGCCAGCACCGGGTGTACTTCCGGGTCGAACTGAGAGCGCAAAGTGCGCCGGAACATAAATTCATCAATGCCCATCGCTTCGACAAGCTGGAACCACCAATCGCGAATATCCTCAATGTCATCAAGACCCGCGAGGCTTGGATCGATCCATTCATCGGACAGTGAATCGGGTGGGTTCCCGGCGCGCACGGCTTCGATCTGGCGGCGTGAGGGGGCCTGCAATGCACCACTTTCGTGTTGAGGATGCGTGCGCAGCGGCATTAGCAGGTTATCACCCAATGTTCCGTCGAACAGGTAGGGGCGTGAATAGGCATAGCCGATCCGCGCCGCAATCACCGCCTGATGCAGGCTGTTGAGGTTGTGGCCAGCCATCAGAACCTCGCCTTGAACCGGCAGCACTTCGCGCGTCAGCAACTGCGCAAGCGCACTGCGTTCCGAAGCGTGTTTCGACTGAATCGCAACCCGGGCGCCTTGGGGAATGGTAAGATCAATATCCTCAAGGATGGTCTTGCCGTCATCATCACGAACGGTCGCGTTGCGCAGTTCGATATCGCCGGTCAGGTGCGGGATTGCCTCGGGGACGCCCTCAAACAACTGTTCGGGTATCATATTCGATGGGGCAAACCGTTCGGTCACAATTTCCCAGCGCAGTGACATGTCCTGTACCTGGTTGTAGTAGGTCAGAAGATCCTTCCAAGGGCCGCTGAGGTCTTTATATGCGCCCAACGCGGCGACCAATGCGCCTACTGTCACCTCGCCCGTGATCGCCAGATAGCCGCCTACTGAATAGAACAGGAAGGGTGTCATCTGAGTGATCAGATTGTTGAGGAACTTCATGAAGAACTTCTTGTTGTAGATCTTAAAGCGGATCTCGAACAAGGTTCCTAGCCGATGGCTGAATTGCGCCAGACGATAGCGCCAGCCGCCATTGGTGCGCAGATCGCTGATACCAGCAGCACTTTCGCCAATCTCAGAGCTCAGCCGCCGGACCTCCTGAATGCGATCCTTGTTCAGAAGGTTGATCTGACGCTGCAATTTGGGAATCAGCCAAGCCTGCAAAGGGATCAATGCAATACTGGCCAGACCAAACCACACGCTTTGCATGAAAAGAAACGTGACAATCGTCATCATCTGGCCGAACTGAAAAACGGGCTGCGCGATGGCGTCTCCCATCAACCCGCCCATTGGTTCGGCCTCGGACGTGATCATCGATACCAGTTCACCTTGGCTGGTGGTGGCGAAATAGGATTTGGGGAAGCGCATCGAGCGGCTGATCAAGGTAAAGCGCAGGCGACGCAACATCCGTTCAGCGAGAATGCCTTTCATGGTATTGATGCGCATTTTCATCACGCCACTGGCGATGACAGTTGCCAAAAAGGCAAAGCACAGAATCAGCAGGTACTGCACCTGCGTCACGGTGATACCGAGTACCGTTACCGTGTCTGCGGGCGCACCAATCGCGTCATTGATGATCTGCTTAGGAAGCTCCAACGAAGCGTAAAGGAACGGAAATGACAAAACGGTCAGCAATAGCAGGACCAATTGCTGTTTTTTCGAATGCTTCCATATGAATGAAAATAGGGTGGGTTCCATTCCCCTGCCTCATGATGAGCCTGTATGATCCGGGACAAATGCCGATTGTCCGAGCGCCGACGGTAAGCCTCGGCCCGAGCTATTGCAAGAATGGCGGCTCTTTGCGACGCAGAAACCAGCTGGATAGGAGATCACATTTAGGATTCGGGAAGATTTATCCGCTAATCAAGTAAGACTGGTTTGTCCCCTGCCCCGACTTTGACTAAAGAGGGGCTGTCTTGAAAGATGGGGCGATGGGCAGGTTACTGGATCGATATATTCAACTAAAGGCTCTGGGGCGCTGGCAGCGTGCCGCGCAGCAGTCTGACCACCTCGCACTGCCTGAGCTTCGCCGCCAACGTGATGACGCCCGGCGGTTGCGCGGCAAACTTGAACAAGCAATTCAAAAAGCTGATGCTCGCCTGATCCAACCCTTGATTGGGGCGACGCAGTTTCCAAAACCCCTGGGAACGGATTGGTCGTGGCGACCGGACCTGTGGCGGACGCCACTGATCCGCAAAGGTATAGCCTCGGCCCCGCGCAAGGCGCGGATGGATGGGCAGGTCATCCTGTTTCACGATTGCAGCCAGGTCGAGATCGGGCTGCAGCAAATCCGAAATCGGCGAGACAAGGATTTGGCGCCTTTCAGTCTGGCCGTTGAGGTATTTGATTTTCAGGGATCTTTCCTGTCGCTTTCCATTGATCTGCCCACGGATGCCGCCATAAATCTGTCCCGCCAGCATCTGATGCGGGTCGACACTCTGGTTGAGTGCGAGCGTTCTACCGTAGTCTTCGCCCGCCTGAACATTCAGCATGGCCCAAATACCGAGCAGGTTCTGCGCGAACTTGATCTTTCAACACCTGCGGCGACTGTAGATTTTGATCTGGCCCATCTGAAGGTGAATGAGCGTCGAATTGAAAAACTCTGGCTGGATCTGATCATTGATCAACCCGCGATGAACCGTGTGGTGTTTCGTGACCTGACATTCTGCCGTTACCACCGGGCCGATCTGTAAAGGGTACTCAATGTCTCATACCACCCTGACACCAATCCGCTTCGAAAACGGCCTGTGGGAAGGCCATTTGACCAGCGAAAGCCCCCCTCAGATCAAGGTGCTGTTTCTTGGTGAGCCTTTGACTGATGTTGAGTTGGAACCAGCAAAAGATGGCTGGGCCTTGCGCATCCCAGTGCCGCCCGCCGCCCTGTCGGAAGGTGTCCATACTGTCGTGATTCACGATGGAACAACAGGCCATAAGCTGGGGGATTTCACCATCATCGCCGGTTCACCCGCCGCAGATGAATTGAGGGCCGAAGTCGCTTTGTTGCGCGCCGAGTTGGACATGTTAAAGCGCGCGTTCCGCCGCTCTCAGGCATCTCAAAGCGAAACCTGACCACAGTACCGATAGGATTGTCCCTATCTTTTCAGGTCCATACGTGCATCATTGGATTGGCCTATGGATCGCAACAGCATCATAAAGGTCATCGCGCTGATGGTGACGGGTTTCGGGATCGGGATCGATTTTACCGGTGCCCTCATGCTGGTCCCGGCAATCGAAAACAGCTTTGACGCCGACATCACCAGCACCCAGTGGGTTCTGAATATTTACGCTCTGTTCTTTGCCATGACGATGGTGGCCGGAGGTCGCCTGGGTGACATGTATGGTCATCGCAAGATGATGATCATCGGTCTTTCGATCTTTCTGTTTGCGTCGGTTTTATGCTTTGTCTCACCCGGTTTGGACTACCTGATCGGCGCACGCGCATTGCAGGGGATCGGGGCGGGATGCGTGTGGCCCTGCACACTGGCATTTGGAGCCACCAAAGTGTCGAAAGAAGAACACCGCGCATTGGTGATGGGGCTGATACTGGCGGGTGTCACCACGGGTAATGTCTTTGGACCGATGATTAGCGGCGCGGTGGTCAATCTGGGTGATTGGAGGTTGTTTTTCCTCGCCAATGTGGTGTTTTCCAGCATTTCGATGACGACTGCGATCCTGCTGATGGAGCGTGAGACCGAGCATAAGAAAGGTGAACACATCGACTTTGCCGGGATGGGTATCCTGTCTTTTGCAGTTTTGCTCTTGCTTTACGGTTTGGACGTTGGTGCCGATTGGGGCTGGACTTCGCTGCCGCTTTTGCTGCTGTTTTTTGTCAGCGCCGTTTTGTTCTTCCTGTTTCCGAAAGTCGAAAAGAGGGTCAAGGAACCCTTGCTAATGCCTCAGTTGATGCAGAACCGAGAGTTTTTGATTACCTTAGGTCTGAATATGTTCAACGTCTCGGCAGCTTTTGTCGGGCTGCTTTATTTTCCGCAGTATATGCAAAAAGTCTTGGGATGGTCTGTGTTCCAATCGGCGCTGGGTTTGGCACCGCTGACGGTGTTGCTAGCGGTCGGATCGATCGTCTCGGGTACGCTGTATAACGATTTTGGGCCCAAGCGACTGCTGTTTTGGGGATATATTTGCGCCACAGTCGGGGCGGCAAGCGTTGTCATCATGCCCTCCGGGACCGGATATTTTCAGATTCTGCCCGGAATGGCGCTGATTGGTTTGGGCGCAACGCTGACGGTCGGGCCTTCGGGAACAGCCGCTGTATGCGCGGTTAAGCCGGAACGCGCCGGACTGGTTGGCGGCCTGAGTTTCATGACCCATCTCGTCTATGGGGCAATCGCGGTCGCCTGTGCGACGGCGGTCATGTATGTGACAAGCCTGTCCAGCCTGAAAACCCGATTGACCGCGTCAGGCATCAAAATGTCCGAGGCTGATCAGAAAGCGATCAATGGTGGAACGCTGAACACAGACTCGGCAAAAGCAGTGCTTGAAAAGTTGAATTCAGGTGAAACTGAAAAGGTTCAGGCCGCCATTGCGGCGGCCTTTGATACCGGAATGAATATGGCTTTTGTATTCGCCACGATCTCAGTCGCTGCTGGAATCGTCCTGGCGCTGATGCTGGATGAGAAAAAACTGCACAAGGTCGAAGGGTAACGCTTCAGGGTGCGAGAATAGGGCCGCTGATGGCGGCCCCCCTCCCCATTATTGTGACGGCCCGGTCGGATTGAACGCGGACAGGCCTTTGAGGATATCGATGGCATATGCCAGTTGATAATCCTCTTCGCGCAGCTCTGCGGTGGCTTCGGCTTTGGCGCGATCCTCTTCGATCTGGCGAATCTCGTCCTCGCTGAGGCTGTCATTATTCAGGCTGCCGCGCAGATCGGCCTCGGACCGGGTGCGGGTGTTTGTATCTTCCTCTTCTTCGTCAACCGGGTTGTTGCGTGGTTGTTCGACGATGATGTCCGGGCTGACGCCAAGCGCCTGAATCGAACGACCCGAGGGCGTGTAGTAGCGAGAGGTTGTCAGACGCATAGCCCCGTCACCCCGAAGCGGCATGACCGTCTGCACCGATCCCTTGCCGAAGCTCTTAGTGCCAACCACGATGGCGCGGTTGTGATCCTGCAAGGCGCCCGCGACAATTTCCGACGCCGAGGCCGAACCACCGTTGATCAGCACAACGATGGGCTTGCCTCCGGTCAGATCGCCGGGTGTTGCGTTGAATCGTTCACCATCTTCGAGATTGCGACCCCGGGTCGAGACGATTTCGCCCTCATCCAGGAACGCGTCAGAGACCTTGATGGCCTGTGTCAACAGCCCGCCGGGATTGTTACGCAAGTCCAGAACGATGCCATTGACGTTTTCGATGCCTCCGGCCTCTTTGATCTGTTCTTCCAGTCCTTCCTTGAGGTTCGGATAGGTTTGGTCATTGAAGGTCGTGACACGCAACACGACACTTGTACCTTCGGTACGTGCACGAACTGCGGTCAGCTTGATCGTGTCGCGAACGATCGTTACGTCGAATGGCTCCTGCTCGCCTTCACGCACGACTGTGATCACGATTTCCGATCCCACCGGGCCGCGCATCAGGTCCACGGCTTTATCCAGCGTCAGCCCCAAAATGCTCTCGCCATCCACATGAGTGAT
Organism: Ruegeria sp. I3; assembly: GCF_056532525.1. Classification (NCBI taxonomy): domain Bacteria; kingdom Pseudomonadati; phylum Pseudomonadota; class Alphaproteobacteria; order Rhodobacterales; family Roseobacteraceae; genus Ruegeria; species Ruegeria sp. I3. Next base: position 276,446 of record NZ_JBQFNI010000003.1, read on the forward strand.
GAAATCGCCCGCTTCGATACCAGCAGCGTCCGCTGGGGTGTCATCGATGGGCGATACAACTTTGACAAAGCCTTCTTCCTGCGTAACTTCGATACCGAGCCCGCCAAACTCGCCACGTGTCTGCACGCGCATCTGCTCGGCATCATCAGGCGACAGGTAGCTGGAATGTGGGTCTAGCGAGGTCAGCATCCCGTCAATCGCAGCCTCGATCAGCTCGTCGGTTTCTACCTCTTCGACATACTGGGCGCGAATACGTTCGAAAATGTCACCGAACAGATCAAGTTGTTCGTAAACGCTTGCCTTGTTCTCGGCCTCTTGCGCAAGCAAAGGGCCTGCGATCTGTGTTGTTGCGACTATCCCTGCCACGGTGCCGGCCAGTCCGGCCATCACAAATTTCTTCATACTCGTTTATCCATCCTTGTCCGTCCGGAACCATGATTCCGGGTCCACTGGGCTGTTATCCTGTCTTACTTCTATATAGAGCGTTTCTGACCAGTCAGTTCCAGTGCCATCACCGCTTGTTGACATAATAGCGCCGATTTCCGGAGTTTCACCCGGCATCAAACCTACCGGAGTACCCTCGGGTATCACTTCCCCGGTCAGACCATATACCTCTTGCAGACCTGAGAACACGAATAGCAATCCGGGCTGGGGTTCAAGGATCACAAGATTCCCGAGATCCAGCAAGGGCCCGCGGTAACGGATCGTGGCAGCCGTTGGCGCGGTGACCAATGCGCGGGGTCGCGTGCCCAGCACCAGCCCGGGGCGCGTTACCCCCGCTGCGTCCGTTTCGCCCGCCCGGTGCAGCATGACCCCTTGTGCGGGCAAGGCGATTTGACCTTTCCGGCCCGAGACATCTGCATTTGTATCTTCAATCTCACCATCGGTGATCTCGGATAACCCACTGGCAAACCCATCCAGCGTTTCGGTCGAGGATATCAGGATCGCTGTACGCACAGGATCTTCTACGAAACGGCGCGGCAGATCGGTCCGGTCCGCTATCGCCTCACTAAGCTGCGTGCGGGCATCCTGAACACCCTCCAACCCTTCGGTCAGCGTATTGGCAGCGTTTTGTTGAAGCTGTCGCAGTGTCTGTACCTCTTGCAATTCGTTTGCAAGCGCCTGAGCCTGCGCGTTCAACCCAGGCGTGACTTCGGACAACATCATACCAGTGCGCGCGGCCCCAAGTGGGCCGGACGGGTGCAGCATAAGTACTGGAGGCGCGGTGGTTTCGATCGTCTGCAGAACACCTAACAGCTGCGCCACCTCCTGCTCTTGTACGTGCAATTCTGCAGTCAATTGCGCCTCGCGCAAGGCCGCGCGGCGCAGGCCGTCGCGCATGGCGCTCAGACCAGCCTCGTAGGCTTTTATGGTTTCGGTCAGAGCTTTGACCCGGTCGCGGGCAGATTCGGCCTCAGTCAACGCGATCGAGGCTTGCTCCAGCATCTCGGCCGCTTCTAGTGCCGCCTTTGACGGGCTGGTTTGGGCGACGACAGGGGTGGCCCAAATCAGCGCTGCAGCAACGATCGGGCTCAATCTCATGTCAGCAAGCTTTCCCCTGTCATTTCAACGGGTTTCGGCAATTCCATAAGCTGCAACAAAGTTGGAGCAAGATCGGCCAAGCGCCCATCGCGCAGGCTTGAACCTTCGGGGCCGCCGACCAGAACGACAGGCACGGGGTTCAGCGTATGGGCCGTATGTGGACCGCCCGTTTCCGGATCGACCATCATTTCGCAGTTACCATGATCTGCGGTCACGATCATCGCACCCCCGACCTGCTTCAGCGCTGCAACCACCTGCCCCAGCCCTTGATCAACAGCTTCACAGGCTTCAATCGCAGCTTGCACATCACCGGTATGACCAACCATATCTGGATTGGCGTAGTTGGTGACGATCAGATCATATCCGCCGTGGATCGCCTCGACGAACTTTTCTGTCACTTCGGCCGAGGACATCTCGGGCTGCAAATCATATGTCGCCACTTTGGGCGATTTGGGCATGAAGCGATCCTCGCCACCCTCGGGCTGCTCTTTGCCACCGTTCAGGAAGAAAGTGACATGAGGGTACTTCTCGGTCTCGGCCAGCCGGAACTGGCGCAGGCCTTGCTTAGCAACCCATTCGCCCAGCGTGTTCACGATATCCCGCTTGGGAAATACGGTCGTCATATAATCGTTATGGCCATCGGAATACTCAACCATGCCCAGTAACGCCGACAACTGCGGGCGCGGACCGGAGTCGAACTCGGCAAAACCGGGCTCCCCAATTGCCCGCAGGATTTCTCGGGCACGGTCGGCGCGGAAGTTCAGGCAAAAGAACCCATCACCGTCCTTAATACCGGAATAACCAGCAAGAGCCGTGGGCGCGATAAACTCGTCGGTTTCGGATTGGGCGTAGGCATGGTCGACGGCCTCATGGGCCGAGGCCATGGTGCGCCCCTGACCTTTGACTATTGCGTCGTAGGCCTCGGAAACGCGTTCCCAGCGATTATCGCGGTCCATGGCAAAGTAGCGCCCACAGACGGTGACGACATTTGCGCCATCGGGCAACCGGTCTTCGAGTTCGGCGATATAGGTAAAGGCCGATTTCGGGGCCACATCGCGCCCGTCGGTGATCGCATGTAGCGCCACAGGCACACCCGCATCGGTAGCCGCTTTGGCGGCAGCTACGATGTGATCCAGGTGCCCGTGCACGCCCCCACCCGATACCAGCCCCATCAGATGCGCTGTCCCGCCTGCAGCTTTCACCTTAGCGATGAAGCTCTGCAGCGCCTCATTGTGAAAGAAAGAACCGTCTTCTATGGCTAGGTCAATCTGCCCCAGATCCATCGCAACCACGCGCCCAGCCCCGATATTGGTGTGACCAACCTCGGAATTACCCATCTGACCACTAGGTAGACCCACATCCGGCCCGTGCGTTATCAGTTGCGCATGAGGACCTTCAGCCATGAGAGCATCAAAGGTTGGCGTATTTGCCAGATAAGGCGCATTGGCCTTGGTGTCGTCGGATAGGCCCCAACCATCAAGGATACAAAGGACAACGGGCTTTGGGGCGGTCATGAAAGCTCTCCGATTGAGGCGGCGTTGCTGTCTTCTACCCCCTGCCCGCTCAAGGTTGAACCGTCATTAGGGCCGCGAATGAAGAATTAATCTGTCTTGTAGTCCCCAAAGGGTCGCGCTTTGCGGTTGCGGTATTTAACGGTCAGCTCAAGCGGCATCTCGTTTTCGTCGTAAATACCGATCACCACGCCTGTTCCTCGGCTTGATCCACGCATGTTTAGCAGTTGTTCTTCCGACCGGGTCGTGCGCTGCGACTGGCGCCGCGTCCAGGTGAACAGGTGATCATACATCTCGGCGATGATGTCTGCATGCTCATCGCTTACGCCAAGGTCCGTCAGCTCATTCGGATCATTCTCTAGATCAAACAAAAGCGGGCGATAGCCCCCTTCACAATGGATCAGCTTCCATTTCTCGTTTGCGACCATGAACATGACCGCATCCCGAACCGAGGCGTTCAGTGTCTGCGCAATGGGGGATGCGGAGTAGTCGTACTCACAAATCACCACATCGCGCGGAGTGCTTTCGGCCTGACCGTGCAGGATGGGCAGCAACGAATGCCCCTCCAAAATGTGCCCTGCGGGTTCACCGCCTGCAACCTCCAGAAACGTGGGCGCTAGATCGATGGATTCGACCAATGCATCGCATGTGGCGCCGCGTGTGGCATCAGCCTCGGGCGATGGATCAAAGATGATCAGCGGCATTTTGGTCGAGGCGTCATGGAAGAAGGTCTTCTCTCCCATCCAGTGATCGCCCAGAAAATCCCCGTGATCCGAGGTCAGCACGATCATCGTGTCCTGCATTCGTCCGGTCTGATCCATCCAGTCAAACAGCCGCCCCATTTGGTCGTCAGCCTGCTTGATCAGGCCCATATAGGCTGGGATCACGGCCTCGCGTACATCCTGACGCGAGAAGGTCTGGCCGATTTTCGTATCCATGAACGCTTTCAGCACCGGATGAGCGTTCTGCCGTTCAGCTTCGGACCGAATGACAGGCAGAATATGTTCGGGACCATACATCGAGGCGTAGGGTTCCGGCACAATATAGGGCCAATGCGGTTTGATATAGCTAAGGTGGCAACACCACGGCCCGTCATGGTTTTCCATGAACTCCATGGCGCGAGAGGTGAGATAAGGCGTTTCGCTGTCTTCCTCGGCGATATTCGCGGCCTCTGACGAATTCTTCAGGAACCAACCCGAAAGTACATTGCCCTCTTCATCCAGCCCCGAATTGGCGAAGTCGTGCCAGGGGTTGTCACTCTCATAGCCTTTGTCTTTCAGATACTCGTTGTACCTTTTGGCGCCATCCGGGTCATAAAACCCATCCGGCCCTTCGGGGCGCATCCCGTCATCGCGCTCAAAGACATCAAACCCGCATTCAGCGACGCGTGCCCCGATCAGGCTGTCGGGCTCAAGCCCCAAACGAGCCATGCCCTCGGCGTCTGCGCGCATATGAGTCTTGCCAACCAACCAGCAATCCATCCCTGCCTTGCGCAAGTGATCGCCCATGGTGATCTCACCAACTTTCAGCGGGATTCCGTTCCATGACGCGCCGTGCGAATGCACATAGCGGCCGGTATAGGTCGACATACGGGAACTGCCGCAGATCGGAGACTGGATGTAGGCACGTGTGAACCGCATACCCATCGAGGCGAGACGGTCAATATTTGGCGTATGCAGATGTGGATGTCCGTAGCAGCTGAGGTAATCCCAGCGCAATTGGTCGAACATGATGAAGAGGACGTTCTTGGCTTTGTTCATGCCAAGAGGGTTATCCTAGCCTTCCATCTGTTGCAGCATCTTTTTCGCACGCTTGCACTGCAACTGGTCGCGCAGAGGGCTGTCGGGATCGATATCCTTTTGACAGACCACACATTTATCGGCACCCGAGATCGCGTTCAGGCCACCGCAGCTGCCTTTGATGGTTTTGCCCATCAACATCACACCCAGCGCCATGCCAACCATGACGATCAGCAACAGGAAAAAGGCTAGAATAAAGGTGCTCATAGCGGTTCCTACCGGTCAGTTGGTCCCCAGCGCATCCTTGAAGGCGCTGCTTTGTACGGTGATATAGGCTTCTTCTCCGCTTGTCACATCCCGAGAGATGAAGAACACGGCAAGTTTATGCTCTTCGGCCAGTTCCAGACCCTTTTCCAGACCCAATGCCAGCATCGCCGTTGCCCACGCATCCGCCATCATGGCGTTGTCTGCTAAAACAGTAACCGAAGTGGTGCGATGAGTAATCGGGCGGCCCGTCGTCGGGTCAATGATATGCGAATAGCGCACCCCGTCCTGTTCGAAGAAGTTCTTGTAATCACCCGAGGTCGCCATTCCCAGATTGTCGAGCGGCACGATCAACTGGATTGATTGCGCGCCAGTCTCGGGTTTTTCGATCCCGATCCGCCAGCTTTCGCCTTTGTCATTCGCGCCCATGGTCACCAGATCACCACCGATCTCGACCATATAGTTCTCGATCCCGACCTCGCGCAGCTGTGCGGCAACCGCATCGATGCCATAGCCTTTGGCAATCGCAGACAGGTTGATCCCGACTCCGGCCTCTGACTTGGCCAAAGTGCCCGCTCCGCGATCCAAGTCTAACAACCGCGCTTGTCCCACTTGCCCAAGCGCTGTCGCGATCTCGTCATCTGCCGGAATTGGGTCTTCAGGTTTTCGCGGTCCAAACCCCCACAATTCGATCAGCGGACCAAGGGTAACATCAAACGTACCACCGGATTTCTCGTGAACCTCATTTGCGGCCTCGATGACGAAGGCAAATTCGTCTGACACTTGCATGGGGTCCGTGCTGCCTGAGGCCGAGAAGGTCGAGACCTCGGAATTCGGGTCCCAGTTGGACATCTTGGCATTGACCTGCGCCAGGGTCTCCTGAACCGCTTGCCCCAGCGCTGCTTCGTCCAAATCATCGCCGATTGCGGTGATGTTGAACGTGGTGCCCATCGTCTCGCCGGACAGGCGTACCACGTCAGGCTCTTTGCCAAACAAGCAGGCCGAAACAGTCAAAAGTAAGGCCAGTGCGATCAGTGGGCGCATGGTGCAATCTCCCGGGAGTGTTCTTGCCCGGCATATGCCAGTGAGCCTGTTCAGAGTCAAACCGGCCTCAAATCTTGAGCGGCAAAAACGCCAATGTAAAAAGCCCGATTGCTGCCGGGACGCCAAACAGCCAAGCGCGCTTTTGCCAACCTTCCGATTGCTGTTTCCAAGCCATGCGAAAATTATGGCCGCAGACCACCACTATAAAGAATATCAGCGCGGCAACTGGTGGCGTCAGATACAGGTTGCTCACAAGCAATTTCCTTTTGAAGTGGCCAAGTTACGCCGGTTTTCGAAATTGCACCCTATACAGGGCCGGTCCCTGCGGTAAGGTAGGTTGTAAGGACAATACCGGTGAAAGAGGAGACCGCCCATGGCCCCAAGCTCTTACCAGCCTCCGACACGCGGCGACAAGGCCGCGGCGACAACCCGCAGTCAATCAGTTGAGACCAATCTGTCGCATACCCAGACAACGGTTGCGAAACTGATGGAAGGCAAAGGTGATGCTGTGTTTTCGGTGCGGCCCAACGACACGATTCACTCGGTCGTGGATATCTTGCGCGAAAAACGCATCGGGGCCGTTGTTGTGACGGATCAGAATGGTGCCCTGCAGGGTATCCTGTCCGAACGTGACATCGTGCGCCGTATGGCGGAAACGCCCGGCCAGACCCTACCCCAATCCGTGGCTGATCTTATGACGACCGAGGTTAAAACCTGCAGCCCCGAAGATTATCTGAACGACGTGCTGAAAACCATGACCGAAGGCCGGTTCCGGCATATGCCCGTACTGAGTGATGGAAATCTGCGCGGGGTGATCACCATTGGCGATGTGGTTCATTTCCGCTTGAAAGAACTGGAATACGAAGCACTTAGAATGAAGCAAATGATCGTCGGCTAGCGACTTACGCTGATACGCGCGCGATTCCGGTGTGCGCGGTCGAGATAAATCGGACAGAACCAGGCGAGATTTCCGCAGCCGTCAACTGATCGGTGATGAACGCACCTGTATCAATCGAAATGACATCATGCTCGACCTGAGCTTCGTCGACGATGGTATGGCCATGCACCACCCATTGCTCGTCTTTCCGGCGTTTCTTGCGGAAATGAGGATGCCCCCAAAGGCAAGTTCTGTCCTGTTGCCGATCGACCGGCTGCGAAGGATCAAGCGCGGCATGAACAACCGTTACATTCCCGCTCGTCCAGGTCAGCGGCCGATCTTGTAACCAGTCCAGAAGCGGTTGTCCCATCGCTTGCTGCAGTTGTTCGGCAACGGCTTGCGGGTTGGACTGGTCAATATCCGCAAGCCCAAACGAAGCCAAAGTCTGAGCACCGCCATTATACAGCCAGACACGCGCCATCCGTGTTGGATCGGACAAAAACCCAAGCAGCATATCTTCGTGATTGCCTTTCAGGCAGATCGCCCAGGTTTCGGGGTTCGTGTCGAGGTGATGTAGCTGACGCAACACCTGCGCGCTGTATCCGCCCCGGTCAACATAGTCGCCTACAAACACCACCGGACAGTCGTTATCTAGCGCAGGCAGGAGCCGTTGTAAAAGATCCAACCTCCCATGAATGTCTCCGATTGCGTAGAATTTTTCTGTAGGCGCCAATGAATGCAGATTCACCGTCTGATCAGGCGGTGTTTGAGATGCGATAAGCCTTTTGATCCATCCGGTTAACATAAGACCTGCTGCCCAATGCGGCAAAGTATGAAGCGGAATTCGCCAAATGCAGACGTTGATATTGGCAGCCTGCCCAACATCAGCCCCAAAATGAAAATGGTCGGTCCCAAGGGTTGGAACCGACCAATTCTGTTTATCCGCCGAAATCGTCGAGCATGATGTCTTCGCGGTCCACGCCCAGATCCAGCAGCATGTTGATGACCGACTGGTTCATGATTGGCGGACCACACATGTAGTATTCGCAATCCTCGGGTGCGGGGTGGTTCTTCAGATATTCCTCGAACAAAACGTTGTGGATAAAGCCAGTGTAGCCTTTCCAGTCATCCTCGGGCTGGGCGTCCGACAACGCAACGTGCCATTCGAAATTGTCGAATTCCTTGGCTAGCGTGTCGAAATCTTCGACAAAGAACATCTCTTTCTTCGACCGCGCTCCATACCAGAAGCTGATCTTGCGGTTGCGGTTTTCAAGGCGTTTGAGCTGGTCAAAGATATGGCTGCGCATTGGGGCCATACCAGCACCACCACCGATGAAGACCATCTCTTTTTCTGTCTCGCGAGCAAAGAACTCACCAAAGGGACCTGAGATTGTGACCTTGTCGCCCGGTTTCAGGTTGAAAATATACGACGACATCTGACCCGGAGGAATGCCTTCGGACCCAGGAGGGGGCGAAGCCACGCGGACGTTCAGCATGATCATGCCTTTTTCATCCGGATAGTTTGCCATGGAATAGGCGCGTTCGATCGGTTCGGCGACGACGGATTTGTACTGCCATAGATTGAAGCGATCCCAATCCTCGCGATATTCTTCTTCTACGTCGAAATCCGTATAGGCGAGTTGGTGTGCAGGCGCTTCGATTTGGATGTAACCACCAGCGCGGAAATTCACATCCTCACCTTCCGGGAGGTCCAGCGTCAGGGCTTTGATAAAGGTCGCCACATTCTCGTTCGAGCGAACTGTGCATTCCCATTTCTTGACGCCGAAGACCTCTTCGGGAACTTCGATGTCCATATCCTGCTTGACTGCAACCTGACAGGATAGCCGGTCACCACAAGACGCCTCGCGCTTGGTGATATGGCTTTCCTCGGTCGGCAGGATCGAGCCACCGCCGGAATGCACGCGCACGCGACATTGCGCGCAGGTGCCACCACCACCACAAGCGGAGGGCACGAATAGCTTCTCTGCCGCAAGCGTCTGCAGCAGTTTGCCTCCCGCCGGGACCGAGATTGTTTTCTCACCATTGATGGTGATGTTCACGTTACCGGTTGAAACCAGCTTGGACCGCGCCGCCATGATGATGGCAACCAAACCAAGAACGATAACGGTGAAAAGGGCTACACCTAAGCCAAAGGTTTCCATTCCGCCCTCCTTACAGTTTCACGCCCGAGAAGGACATGAAGGCCATTGCCATCAGTCCAGCGGTGATGAAAGTGATGCCCAGGCCTTGCAGACCATCGGGAATGTCCGAATACTTCAGCTTTTCCCGAACACCCGCCATCGCGGTAATCGCCAGAGCCCAGCCAAAGCCAGAGGACAGACCGTAAGTCGCCGCTTCGGCAAAATTGTAGTCGCGTTCCACCATGAACAGTGAACCACCCAAAATGGCGCAGTTTACAGTGATCAGCGGCAGGAAAATCCCCAGCGCGTTGTAGAGCGGGGGGAAGTACTTATCCAGCACCATCTCTAGGATCTGAACCATCGCCGCAATCACGCCGATATACGAGATCAGTCCAAGGAACGTCAGGTCCACATCCGGGAAACCTGCCCAAGCCAGCGCACCTGGTTTCAGCAGATAGTTCAGCAGCAGATTATTCGCCGGCACGGTGATGGCCTGCACCACCATGACCGAGATGCCCAGACCCAGCGCAGTTGAAATCTTCTTCGAAACAGCGATGAAGGTACACATCCCCAGAAAGAAGCTGAGCGCAAGGTTTTCGACAAAGATGGCCTTTACGGCCAGTGAAATCAGACCTTCCATCAGTGGGCCTCTACCTGCTGTATTTTGTATTCACGCTCTTCCACCTGGTTCGGCTTCCATGTGCGGAAGGCCCAGATGATCAGACCGATGATGAAGAAAGCCGACGGCGGCAGTAGCAGCATGCCGTTGGGCACATACCAGCCGCCATTGTTGACGGTCTCCAGAATGGTGACACCGAACAGTGACCCGGCGCCAAACAGCTCACGAATGAAACCTACCAGCAGCAGGATCAGACCATAGCCCATGCCGTTGCCCATACCGTCGATAAAGGACGCGACCGGGGGGTTCTTCATGGCAAACGCTTCGGCCCGGCCCATCACGATACAGTTGGTGATGATCAAGCCGACAAAGACCGACAGTGTTTTTGAAATCTCAAACGCATAAGCCTTGAGGATCTGGTCCACCAGGATCACCAGTGAGGCAATGATAACCATCTGTACGATGATCCGGATCGAACCCGGGATTTGGTTTCGCAGGCACGAGATAAAGAAGGACGAGAACGAGGTCACGAAGATCACCGCCAGCGCCATCACCATCGACACCTGCAGTGACGAGGTCACCGCCAGCGCCGAACAGATGCCCAGCACCTGCAGCGTGATCGGGTTGTTGTCGACAAGCGGGTCGACCAGCATCTCTTTCTTGGTCTGAGACATCAAAGCTCTCCTGCTTGCAGTTTGGCCAGGAACGGAGCGTAGCCCGCGTCACCCATCCAGAATTTCACCAGGTTGTCGACACCAACCGAAGTCAGCGTCGCGCCTGCCAGCGCATCGACATAGAAATCAGGGCCTGCTGCGGGTTGCGACTTGGCAACGGTGATTTGCAGATCGCCTGCATCATCGCGCAGCTTTTTGCCATTCCACAGCGCCTTCCAGCGAGGATTGTCCACCTCGGCGCCAAGGCCCGGTGTCTCACCGTGCTGATAGAACTGCAGGCCGTAGATATCGTTGCCGTTGTTTTCCAGCGCGATGAAACCATAGAGCGTGGACCAGAGGCCATAGCCGTGAAGCGGCAGGATTACCTTGTCGAGCGCCCCGGCATCATCACGCAGCAGATAGATCACGCGGTACTTGGACTTGCGCCCGATCCCAGCCGGGTCATCGTCCAAAGCGACGCTCAGTTCTGGATCGCTGGCAGCAGCGATATCATCGAAGGTGGTCGCGTCGAACTGATCGTCAACGAATTCACCTGTAGACAATTCCAGTACATGCGGCTCAAAGGCAGCGAATGCCTCGGTCACATCAATGCCTGGTTCGTAGATGCCGGCAACTTGCAGAACGTTGACTTGCTTATCCTTCAAACGGTTGATTTCCTGCACCGGGCGCAGGCTGACCGCAGCAGCAGACACGACCATCGAGGCTACAAGGCAGACGGCAACGGCAACAAAGATAGTCTTGCCAACCGAATCTGGCGAAGCAGCCAGAAACTTGGCAATCGCTCCCTTGGGTTCATTGGATTGCGTATCAGACATGGCGACGCGCCCTCCGTTTGATGTTTGCCTGGACGACGAAATAGTCGATCAGCGGCGCAAAAACGTTTCCGAACAAGATTGCCAGCATCATACCTTCTGGGAAAGCGGGGTTAATGACGCGGATCATCACAACCATGATACCAATCAGCGCGCCATAGATGTAGCGGCCCATATTGGTGTGACTGGCCGAAACGGGCTCGGTTACCATGAACGCCAGACCAAAGGCGTAGCCCCCAAGAACGATATGCCAGTACCAAGGCATCGCGAACATCGGATTTGTGTCTGATCCGATCAGATTCAGCAGAAGCGTGAAGCCTATGGTGCCCGCAAGACAGCCCACAATCAGGCGATAATTGGCAATCTTGGTCGTCAGCAGGAAGGCCAGGCCAATCAAGCAAGCCAGCGTCGATGTTTCTCCAAAGCTACCCTGAATTTGCCCGAAGAAGGCATTGGCCCAGGTGATCCCGTCGGCCGCCAGTGCTTGAACGCCTTCAGCAGCGGAGATACCCAAAGCAGTCGCCCCGGAAAATCCATCCACCGGGGTCCAGACTGAATCCCCCGACATTTGCGCGGGATAGGCGAAATATAGGAAAGCGCGTCCGACCAGCGCTGGGTTGAGGAAGTTCTTGCCCGTGCCGCCAAATACTTCCTTACCGATCACGACACCGAAAATGATGCCTAACGCGACCTGCCACAATGGCGCTGTCGCAGGCATAATCAGTGTGTAAAGCATCGAGGTTACTAGAAAACCCTCGTTGACCTCATGGCCGCGCACAGTGGCGAAGATGACCTCAAAAATACCGCCCGCAACCAGTGTGGTAATGTAGATCGGAAGGAAATACATCAATCCATGCATCACATTGGCGAAAATGCTGTCAGGGTTCAGCGAGATGCCGAACACCTGCAGGATCGCAATCCGCCAGCCTGTTGCCGAATCCGTTCCCAACGTAGCAATGGCCGAGTTTGCCTGATAGCCAGTGTTATACATCCCCCAGAGGATTGCGGGGATCGTAGCAATCACGACATAGGTCATGATCCGCTTCATATCCACGTAAGAGCGCGCATGCGGCGCGACGGTCGTGACGGTTTTCGGAGTGTAGATAAAACTTTCCACCATCTCGTAGATGGGGAAATATTTTTCGTACTTGCCGCCCTTGGTAAAGTTCGGCTCGATCCGATCGAAGAAGCTGCGCAAACCCATGTGGATCAGCCCTCCTTTTCAATCTTGGTGAGGCAGTCGCGCAGCGCCAGCCCATATTCATATTTCGCAGGGCAGGCAAAGCCCACAAGGCCCAGGTCTTCTTCGTCCAGTTCCAGTGCACCCAGCGCCTGCGCGGTGTCGGTGTCCATCACCAATAGCGCCCGCAGCAATTGCGTCGGCAGATAATCCTGGGGCATAAGCTCTTCGAATACACCCGTCGGCACCATCGCGCGGCGACCACCATTCAGGTTAGACGTGAATGAATAGAGCTTCTTGGCAAAAGCCGATCCCAAAACAGGCTGTACCGCATATTTCGAAGGCATAGGAAGAATCCAGCCCAGTGTGTGCTGATCATGATCTTCGCGAATAATGCTGATCTGGCGCGCAAAACGGCCCAGATAGGCGGTCGGACCATCGGCATGCTGCCCCGACAAGATCGACCCCGAGATGATCCGCGCGATCCCGTCGACGTTCACTTCATCCCGGGTCAGGTCATCCGTCGACGCGCCCATCACGGTGCGGATCAGGCGCGGTTGGCGCGCGCCCGGTCCAGACAGAGCAATCACGATGTTTGTATCCAGATGACCGGTCTGCATCAGACGACCGATCGCGATCACGTCCTGGTAGCCAATGGTCCAAACCTGCTTGTCCCCTCCCAGCGGCTCAAGGAAGTGAATATGAGTTCCAGCAAGGCCCGAGGGGTGTGGGCCGGAAAACGCAGCCGCTTCTATACCTGGCAGATCGGAACCGGGGATGGATGCCCCCTCTTGCTGGCACAGATAAGTCTTGCCGTCGGTCAGGTTTGAGACAGCTGCGAGACCAGCCGCAAATGCCTCGCCCGCATCCGCAATAACCAATGCCGCATCACCTGCCAGTGGATCGCTGTCCATGGCTGTCACGAAGATTGCTGTAGGCTTGGAGCCTGGTTCGGGCATCTTTGAATAAGGACGTGTCCGGAAAGAAGTCCACAGCCCGGCCGCGCAGAGCATAGCCGTAACACCTTCGGCGGTCTCGGCATCGCCGGTGCCCGAGAAATCTATGCCGGCGTCATTGGCATCCGAAACCTCGATCACCACGCTCTGCAATACACGCCGCGCCCCGCGATTAATTGCCACGACCTTACCGGTCAGCGGCGCGACCATCATCGCGTCGGGCGCATCCTTGTGGCAGAACAACGGCGTTCCTCGCTGGACCGCGTCGCCCTCTTGCACCAGCATCTTGGGCTTTAATCCGATATAATCACTGCCCAGAACGGCAACCGACGAGAATTCAGGCCCCGGCTGGATTTTCTGTTCGGGCGCGCCTTCAACCGGCAAATCCAACCCTTTTTTTAGTTTGAAAGTTTGCATGTTGCTACGTTCTTCCAAGCCTTTGTCCTGCGCCTGCTGCGCGCCATCTTACAATGATGCCAGGAAATAACACGAAATTTCCCGTCTGTCCGGTCGCGAAAGCGCCATTATCCGACCAGAATCCGCAGGCGTATTTCCGATCACGGCTCCTTTACGCGGGGATGAGTGCAAACGCAAACCTGTTACCGCCCAAAATCGAAAAGGAATGTCACATTCTTTTGAGCTTACGGTCGTTCAGAACAATTTGCCCATTTAATTTGCGTGTCGCACAGGCTGATCAACCGGTGTAAGCAACCACAATGGACAACAATGATAAATTCGAGATTTTTCTGATTGCCACTCCAGGGCTCGAAACGCCTTTGTGTGCCGAGGCCATAGAGCGCGGATTCTCAGGCGCCAGGATCGTTCCAGGTGGTGTCGTGTGCCGTGGCGATTGGCCGGAAGTCTGGCGCGCCAATCTGGAATTGCGCGGTGCCAACAAGGTTCTGGTGCGACTGGGCAGTTTCCCCGCCGTGCATTTGGCGCAATTGGACAAGCGCGCCCGAAAGTTCCCGTGGGCGAGTTATCTCAGGCCAGACATTCCCGTGAAGGTCGAAGCAACCTGCCGCAAATCTCGTATCTATCATGCAGGAGCGGCGCGACAGCGCATCGAACAAGCCATATCCGAGGGGCTCGGCACCTCAATCTCACTCGATGGCAAAGTCCGCGTGCTGCTACGAATCGAAAAAGACATATGCACGATCTCCGTCGACACATCCGGCGAGCTCTTGCACAAGCGCGGTCATAAGCCTGCAGTCGCCAAGGCCCCGATGCGGGAAACAATGGCCGCGATGTTCCTGCGTGAGTGTGGGTTTGACGGGTCTGAACCGGTTCTGGACCCGATGTGTGGCTCTGGAACATTCGTTATCGAAGCGGCTGAAATTGCACTTGGTCTGCCCCCAGGCCGCTCACGTCAGTTCGCATTCGAAGATTTGGCAAGCTTCGATCCAGATGTCTGGCAAAAAATGCGCGCTTGTACCGGTCAACCCGAAACAGAGCTGAGATTCTTTGGCTCAGATCGCAATACAGGCGCAGTCGAGGCTTCAGGCTCTAACGCCCGACAGGCACAAGTGGATCATGCCACCCGATTTCAGCACTGTTCGGTCAGTGATATCAAGCCGCCAGAAGGCCCAGCTGGGCTGGTCATCGTCAATCCACCCTACGGGACACGCATCGGTGATGAAAAGCGCCTGCGGTCGCTCTATGGCAGTTTAGGCAAGGTATTATCCAGTCGTTTCCAGCGATGGCGTGTAGGCATCATCACCACCACACCCGGACTTGCCCGCGCAACGCGATTGCCAATGCTTCCCCCCGGCCCAATCGTTGATCACGGCGGAACAAAAATCCGACTGTATCGAACCGATCCGTTGCAGTGACTCAGCGAATTCGCAGATCAGGCGAAGGGTTAAAACCACCCCTCGAATCCAGCGACGACATATGTGTGTACGCGCAAAATCCCTCTTGCACATCGATATGACGAGGTATAGGTCACACGCCACGGTCGGAGTGTAGCTCAGCCTGGTAGAGCACTGTCTTCGGGAGGCAGGGGTCGGAGGTTCGAATCCTCTCACTCCGACCAAAAACAAAGTTCCTGAAGGGCCTCTTTGTTTTTCTGCGATATCCAGCTTAGCAAAAGTCGCTAGTCATCCCAGTTCAGTTCAAACTCTTCGCGAAAGGCAAACCGTTTCAGGTGATCGGAAATCACTGTCTTCCAACTGTCCAAGTCATCGCGTGGCTGCGCCGAGGCGTGAACTTCCAGTGCTACTGGCGTCGCCTTTAGTTCGACGGCATTACCACTGTCAAAAAAAACGGTTCCAGTATTTACATCGAACTCGACCTGTCCCTTATGTGACCAATGTTTACACAATTGCTGTAAGTACTTGCTGGCATTTTCTGTTGTCGCCGATCCGATTGCGTTCTGTCGCGGCAAAAGCGCGAGGCCGTTTTGCGCTTTGGCGCGCATGCTTTTTGCGAAAAGGGTGACGTCAATTTCAGTGGCCAGAAAGGTCACGCCGATCTCAAGACACCTACGCTGCATTGCAGGGTCCAGTGTTAGGATACCCGCGGCTTTACCTGCCGCGACGATGCGGGTCAGCGCGTCTTCAATGGCCCCTACAACATCTGGATGCCCGGCGTTGCCGATATGACCCATGTCGGCGGCCAGATCTGCAGGTCCGATAAAAACTCCGTCTACTCCATCAATCGTCAGAATGTCGTCCAGAGCGGCCATGCCCGCGTTGTTCTCAACCTGCAGCAGCAGACAAATCTGCCCATCCGCCGTATCGAGGTAGTCCGTGATCTCGGCAAATTGCGAAGCCCGCGCAAGGGATGATCCCACACCTCGGACGCCGTGTGGGGGGTATTGCACCGCGCGTACCAGTTCGCGCGCCTGATCAGCGCTTTCGACCATCGGCACCAGAATACTCTGAACACCCGCATCGAGATATTGCTTGATCATCCATGTCTCACCAATCGGTAGACGTGCAACGGGCGCGCTGCCCGAACTTTCGATCACTCGCACCTGTTCAAGGGTCGAGCGCAGGTCGTTTGGTGCGTGTTCGCCATCGACCAACAACCAATCGAACCCTGCGGTCGCGGAAATTTCTGCTGCATATGCGTCGGCCATTCCGATCCAGCACCCGACCTGAGGCTTTCCAGCCTTTAATGCGGCCTTAAAGGTGTTCTTTGGTGCGGGCATGTCGCTGCTCCTTTAGGCAAAATTGATGTCGACGGATCCGAACGATCCGAAATCGGCGTGGATTTCCGCACCCGATGGGCATTCGATCGGGCGAATGAAGCTGCCGGACAGGATTACGTGGCCGGGTTCAATGCTCTGGCCGTATTGCGCCATGCGACGGGCCAACCAGACCACACTTTCGACCGGATCATTCAATACGCCCGCACCCAGGCCGGTTTCCTCGATTTCACCGTTGCGGAAGGTTAGGGCCCCTACCCATCGCAGGTCAAACGCATCCGCTGGGTGGCGTTCCGCCCCTAGTACAATGCCGGCATTTGCGGCGTTGTCGCTGATCGTGTCGAATACTATGCGTGACTTTCCAGTCTCAGGGTCTGCCCGCTTTATACGCGTGTCGAGGATTTCAATGGACGGAGTAACATAGTCGGTCGCCCGCAAAACCTGATCGCGGCTCACATCGGCGCCACCAATGGCTTCTTTCATGACAAAGGCGATCTCGGCTTCGATCCGGGGTTGGATGAAACGACCTGCGGGAACGGTCCCGCCATTTTCAAAGGCCATGTTGTCAAACAGGATACCACTATCAGGAATGTCGATATTCAAAGCATATTGCATCGCTTTCGAGGTCAGCCCGATCTTCCAGCCGATGACCTTGCGCCCTTCCGCCAGCTTGGCCCGATAGATGGCATTCTGCACTTCATAAGCGTCATCCATCGCCATTTCGGGATACCGCAATGTCAGTAGACCGATCTGCTGTCGCGTCCTTTCCGCGTTCAGCAGATCGGCGGCAGCGCGCGCATGGTCTTCGGGGGTCATATCTGCTCATCCTCAATGGTGTTGCGCAGGGTGCCTATCCCATCGACGGATACCTCAACCACATCGCCGGGAGCCAAGTATTTTGGCGGATCAAATCGTGCACCTGCGCCGGTTGGGGTGCCGGTGACGATTATATCGCCCGGTTGAAGCGTCATGAAGGTCGATATGTATTCAATCTCACGCCGGATCGGGAACATCATTCGGTTCAACGTATCGTCCTGCCGCAATTCACCATTCACATGGGTCTGAATGCGGGCGTCGTCCAGTTGGGCGGCATCGGTGAACGGGACCAGCCAAGGGCCGATGGCACCCGATTTGTCCCAGTTCTTGCCTTGCGTGACGTTGAACTTGGCGTGCCGAACCCAATCGCGGATTGTCCCTTCGTTGCACAGGGTCAAGGCTGCGATATGGCCATAAGCATCGTCCTGCGAAATCCGGCGGCCTGCTTTGCCGATCACGATGGCCACTTCACCCTCGTAATCCAGCGTGTGATTTTCGGGCGGGCGGATCAGAGGGCGATTATGGCCGGTAAATCCACTGGCGAAGCGCGGAAACAGCGACATGTATTTCGGCTGGGCACTGCCATCTTTGTATTCCGCGTTGCGATCTGGAAAGTTCACACCAACGCACAGAATGCGACGGACATCCGGCATCACCATCTCAAAGGTGAAATCCGTATGGGTTACCGGCTTTCCTTCGGCAGCCTCGGCCAATTGGCCAAACGCACCAGCGGCGACAACCTCGTAGAGGCTTTTGAACTCGGCAAATTCGCTGTTTAGTGCGACCGCGCCTTCATCAGTGATCGCACCAAAAAATGTTTCACCGTTGGCAGTGTAGGTTGCAATGTGCATCAGGCCTCCTCGGCGTTATGGAACCCGCCCATACTAAGATGTTTTAGATCAAGCATACTTTGCTTACGGTGCGATGATGGGAGACGCAGACAGGTCTGGCTCGTTTACATCCACACCGACAAAGGATGTGCCGTGTTCAAACCAACTACGCGGTGCCGGAGCGCCCCAGAGCGTCTGACGCTGCGGGTCCTTCAGGTCCCATTTGATCGGCTCCAGATCGGGATCAACGGTCTGATAATCCGAGCAATAAATCTCAATCCGGTGTCCGTCGGGATCGAGAATATACAGGAAGAAAGCATTCGAAATACCATGTCGCCCCGGGCCGCGTTCGATGTTGTACACATAGCCGGTGGTGGCCATTAGATCGAGCAGATCGATGATGTTCAGCGGTGTTGGCACCCAGAAGGCCACGTGGTGCATCCGTGGGCCTTTGCCATTGGTGAAGGCCATATCATGCACCCCACCCTTGCGGTGCATCCACGCGGCCCACAGTTTCTTGCTGTCTTCGTCTTCCGTATACTCGGTCACGCGGAACCCGAAATCACTGTAGAATGCGACACTGTCATCGACATTGGTTGAGAAGCAGTTGAAGTGATCGATCCGCAGCGGTTTCACACCACGATAGAGTGCGTATTTCTGATGGATCGGCTCCAGACGATCCATCTTGTGATAGAACTCCAGCGGTATGCCCATATTGTCCGAGGTTAACAGAGTCCGGCCCTGATAGGGGCGATCAACCCATGAGGTCGGTCGGCCTTTGGATATAAAATACGCCTCGGCCCGATCCAAATCATCCTCGTCGAATGTTTTGAAGCCCATGACCTCGACAGTCGCCGGCTGATCGGATTTCTGCAGGATCACACAGTGATGTCCACGTTCCTCCATAGCGCGCAGGTAGACATGTGTGTCGCTTTCGTCCGAGACCTGCAAACCCAGAATCTCCGAGTAGAATTTGCGCGAAGCAACAAGATCGCTGACGTTCAGGCAAACATGGCTCAGCCGGATCGTGTTGAAGTCGGGGTACAGGTTGGGGGCTGGAACGGGCATTGAAACCTCCTGTTAAACGGGGAAGATGACGTTGGTCTGACCAGTGCCGGAACTTGGGAAATACTCGGTCACAACCTCGCATTTTTTGTCATAGGCGTCCCAACCCAACGCTCCGTAGAGCATCGACGTGTCATGCATCGAGCCTTCGCCGCAGCAGAAATTGGCATAGTCGCCCAGCATTTTCAGGAACGTGGCGTGGTCGCCGTTCTTCCACATCTCAAGCACATGCAAGTCCATCTGACGGTTGAATTCCGAGCTGATGGTGAAAGTGCCGTTATTGGCGGCATAATCCTTGTTCGCCCAGATCTTGTGCGACAACGAGCCTGACGCGACCAACAGCACCTTTTCATTGCTGGCCTCAACCGCTTCACGGATGGCCTCACCAATTACCCGGCTTTCGTCATGGCTATGCACCGTGGCCCAGGCCGCGACTGAGACGACTTTCATATCATGCTCGCGGCTCATGAAGCGCATCGGGACCAGCGTACCGTATTCCAGTTCGAGACTGTCCAAGTGATGCGCTAAAGTGTAGACGCCTTTGTCCGACGCGATCTTTGCGATGGCATCACCCATTTCAGGATTGCCCTCATAGGAATAGGGCAGGTCCTGGATGAACTGCGGGAACTCGTTCGACGTGAACAGACCTTCGAATTTTTCATTGGCGTTGATGTGGAACCCGGCATTGATCACCCAATGCGTGTCGCAGATGATCACCGTGGTCGCCCCCAGCGCTTTTGCACGGCGCGCGATTTTGCGGTGACCATCAATGGCAGGCTGGCGTTTGCCTTTAACCGGGCCTTCCTGCTCAGACATGAGCAGAGTCGGCACATGGGTCATTTTGGCGGCAAGAACGATTTCTCCCATGGTCTCCTCCTAGAGTTAAGGTTTTTCGCGCGATTGTCGTCTGAGGGGCCGCTATAGCTTACCCAACTGCATGATGTTGTGTTGGCCTGTGGCAAAGCCGACATGCTTTTGTTCCATGTAGAACTCAAAGCTCCAGTCGCCGCCGTCGCGCCCGATGCCGGATGCTTTGACCCCGCCAAACGGTGTGGGCAGATGGCGCACGTTTTCCGAGTTCACCCAGATCATTCCGGCCTCAAGCTTGTCCGTGAAACGTAACGCGCGGGTCAGATCGTTGGTCCAGACATAGCCGGTCAGACCATATTGCGTGTCATTTGCGATCTGCAGCGCCTTCTCCTCAGTCGAGAACGGGATCACGGTCAGGACAGGGCCAAAGATTTCCTCGCGTGCGATGCGCATTTGATTGTTAGCGTTAGTAAACAGGGTGGGCCGTACGAAGTACCCCTCTTCGCCCACCTTGACGCCACCGGCCGCGACGGTCGCGCCGTCTTCCTTGGCGATGTCGAAGTATGAAGTGACCTTGTTGTAATGCTCTTCCGTTACAAGAGGGCCAATCTCGGTTGCAGGGTCCAACGGGTGGCCGACTTTGATATTGTTCACGCGCTCGATCAGCTTGGCTTCGAACTCTTCCTTGATTGTATCTTGTACCAGCAACCGCGAAGAAGACGTGCAGCGTTCGCCGTTGATCGAATAGATCATGAAGATCACCGCATCCAGCGCGCGATCCAAGTCGGCGTCGTCAAAGACGATTACCGGGTTCTTACCGCCCAACTCCAGATGCATCCGTTTCAGCGTATCTGCGCCTTGCTTGGTTATGATGCTGCCCGTACGGCTTTCACCGACAAAGGCAATGGCTTTGATCAATGGAGTTTCGGTCAGCCGCTTACCGGCGTCTGGACCAAAACCGTTGACAGTGTTCAGCACACCCTTGGGCAGACCGGCTTCTTCCGCGATTTCGACCAATAGCCGCGCAGACAGCGGTGAATCTTCAGCCGGTTTGTGGACGACCGTACAGCCAGCGGCCAGTGCCGGAGCGATCTTCCATGTCGACAGCATGAACGGGGTGTTCCACGGCGTGATGACACCAACGGGCCCGATTGGGACGCGGGTGGTTATGTTCATCAGTGTCGGTGATTTCAGGTGTTGACCATCCCGCGCCTGAACCACCTGATCGGCGAAATAGCGGAAATTCTCAGCCCCTCGCAGGGCGGCTTTGGACATAAAGCGCAGGGTCTGGCCGGTATCCCAGCATTCGCACAGCGCGATCTCTTCGGCTCTTGCCTCAATGCCATCTGCAACTTTAAGCAATATCCGGCGGCGCTCCGTAGCGGGCATGTCGCGCCAGTCTGCAAAGGCATTATGCGCGGCCTGTGCCGCCGTATCGATATCTTCCGCCGTGCCATGGGCAACGTCGCAGATCACCGATTTATCCACCGGAGAGATCGACTGAAACACCCCTGCTGACCCATCTTGATCTTCTCCTGCGATCCGGTTCTTTATCCCAGTCCTCTTGAAACGGGCAAGGAAACCATCAAGCCGTTCAATATTCTTGTGCAGGTCACTCATGGTCAGGCCTCCAGATGGTCGCGGATCGTGCCGGTTTTGGGGGAGAGGTCGGGATCGATGTCGCGCATCTCAAGCGACAGCGCGATGGAATGCTGGCTCATGGCGGGCTCCAGATAGGTTCGGGCCGCCTCGAAGATGCGCTGCGTTGCGTCCTTCTTGTCGGCCTGCGAACGACCGGCCCGCAGCCGGATCGAGATATCGATGAACCCATGCTTTGGATTTCCGTCTGCGATGGCATAGTGATCAACACGGATCGCTCGGACGCGAATGCCTGCTAGCGGAAAGGTGTCAATCTCAGCGGCCGTTGCACGGATGTAATCGCACAGACCGCCCATGTCGATCCTGTCTTCCAGATTCCCGGAATATTCGACGTGAAAATGCGGCATGATTCCTCCGTTATTAATTAACATGTTTAGCATTATGAGATTATGTCGTCAAGAAGTTGCGTTGTTAATCTTTGCATTTCCTAGGGCAGCACACTAGAAGGCGGCATGAACACTCAAAGCCATACCAAGAGCACCTCAAGGTCGCTTCCCATTGCATTATTGCGCGCCCGCGAAACGATCATGGCCCCCATCAGGGACATGCTGCAGGATATACAGATATCCGAGCAAAAATGGCGCGTCCTGCGCGTGCTGGATGAACTTGGCGAGGTCGAACAAAGCGCCATCGCCAAAGAAGCCTGTCTGTTGCTGCCCAGTCTGACCCGCATTTTGCGCAGTATGGAAGCCGATGGGCAGGTCACACGTCGTCAGGACAGCCAGGATAAAAGGCGGACGATGGTGATGATTACAGATGCGGGTCGGCAGATTTTGAAAGACAACCTTCAAGCGTCATTGGCCATTTCAAATAGTATTGAGGCGCAGATGGGGCGAGAGAAGCTTGATGAGCTACTGGACCTACTTGAAGAGCTGCAGGCTGTTAAGGTTTGACCCCGCCAGTTGGCAAGCGGGGTCTGCGCGACGACTACAAACTCGACAATCCTGTATCCAGCGCTGACAGGATCTTGGCAACATCGTCGGATGTGACAATCAGAGGTGGGGAAATGATGATGTTGTTGCCAGATACGCGCACCATCACACCATCCTCATAAGCTGCCTTTTGCACCTGTATTGGCAGTTGTTTGGCAATCGGTGCTTTGGTTGCGCGGTCCGAGACCAGTTCCAGCGCGCACATAAGGCCCTCGCCCCCTCGGACGTCACCGATCACCTCGTGCTTTTCAGCCAGTTTCTTCAAGCCCTCGAACAGCTCATCCCCGCGTGCTGCAGCGTTTTCCCAAATCCGCAGACGATTGATTTCTGAAAGAGCCGCCAGTGCCGCCGCCGCGCCGACGGGGTGACCGGAATAGGTGTATCCCTGATCAACGGATGCCAACCCGGTTGTGTCATTTTCAAATACCTCGGCAACTGCCCCCGAGATCATCGCGGCGCCAAACGGGAAATAACCATTGGTGATCGCCTTGGCCGTCGTCATGATGTCAGGCTGGACGCCCCAATGTCTCGCTCCGCTTTCACTACCGGTTCGACCAAACGCCGTGATGATTTCGTCTGAGATCAGCAGAATACCGTTCTTCGAACAAACCTCACGCACCATGGGCATAAAGCTTTTGTGCGGCGGAATTACGCCGCCTGCGCCCAAAATCGGCTCCATGATGAAGGCGGCAACCGTGTTGGCCCCCTGGAACGCAATCTCGGCTTCAAGCGCTTTGACGCAAAGCTGAGCCAGGCGTTCAGGGTCGGTTTCGTCAAACGGATTGCGATAGGTCCAAGGTGCGGGCACATGAAAGCAGCCGGGCATCATGGGTTCATACGCGGCACGGAATTTCTGGTTCCCGTTGACCGAGGCGGCTGCGAAATGAGTACCGTGGTATCCTTGCTTAAGGCTTATGAACTTGGTGCGACCAGGCTCGCCCCGGACTTTGTGGAACTGACGCGCAAGCTTTAGTGCGATTTCCACAGAATCCGATCCGCCCGAGGTGAAAAAGGCGCGTGTCAGCCCATCAGGAGCAAAGAACTGTGCCAACTCGTAAGACAGCTCGATCGCCTTGTCGTTGCTCGTGCCCCGGAAGGTCGAATAATAAGGCAGGGCGTATAGCTGGTCGGCGATCGCCTGTTTCACCGGATCGCAAGAATAGCCCAGGTTGACGTTCCAAAGGCCACCTACGGCGTCGATGGCCTTGTGCCCGTCCACATCGATGATGCTAACTCCTTCCCCGCCGGTCAGAATGGTCGGAGGGTTGTTCCGGCTGTCGGCCGGGTGCGCCATCGGATGCCAGAAATGGCGGGCGTTGTTCTCCTTAAGAAAGTTGGAGTCTTTCATGTTGCGGTTCTCCGGGGTTGTCCACTTTCGCTCATGGGTGGAACTCGGTTGGAAAGGCCTCGGGCATTTGGCCGCCGAAATTTGCGGTCAGATCGCGCGAGAGGGATTGAAGGGATTTCAGGATCAAGGGCAGGCGCTCATGAGTGGCTCTAATCTCGGGCACGGCGATCGAAATGGTTCCAAGGGCGATTTGATCGATGCCAAAGATTGGCGTTGCAAAACCAAAAACACCTTCTTCGTAGCTGCCGTTGCTGTTGGCCCAGCCAGCCCGCTGGATCAGAGCAACTTTTTCCTTGATCAGATCCGGGTCTGTCAGGGTGGATTCGGTGAAACGTACCTGCGCTTCCTGATCCAGACGATCCAGCAGGAAAGGTGGGCCAAAGCTGAGCATACATAGACCCGCCGCAGTCGCGTTGACCGGGATGATCTCGCTTGGATCAAGGCTGACACGAACGCTGTGCTTTGTTGTCTCAACCACGATGGCGGTTTGCAAGCTGCCCTGTTCCAGCAGCGTTAGATGCAGGCTTTCGCCAACCTCCTGCATGGCCAAGTGCATTTTCTGGCGCGCGCCTTCAAGGCCGGGTTTGGCAATCTCGCGCAGTGCCGCAAGCCGCAGCGCAGCTGGTCCAATGGTATAGGTCTTTGACTGCGGGTTTTGTTCGATCAACCCGAATTCTTCAAGCGCTCGTAGGTGACGCAGGGCTGTCGCCTTGTTCAATCCTGACAGGCGCGCGGCCTGACTCAGGCCGATTTCGGCCATCGTGTTTGAGAATAAGTCCAGCATTTTTAGGGCATTAAGTGCGGCACCCATGTGTTTTGCCTCCTTCCGCTGAGGTTATCCTTGACAGAATGAACTTAACAAAGCAAGATTATTATTGTTAACACGGTTCAAATAATGAACCAATCACTGGGAGGTGTAAATGAAAAAGTTTATTGCTGCAGCCGTGATGGCCGCCTCTGCAACGGCCGCTTTGGCAGAATACCCCGAAAAGCCGGTATCCTTTGTGGTTCCTTGGCCTCCGGGTGATCTTGAAGACGTCCTGACTAGAATGATCGCAGATGAATTTCAGGCGATGTACGGGGTACCGGCAGCTGTTGTGAACAAGCCCGGCGGCGGTGGTGGTCCTTTCCCCGGCGCAGTCGAAGTCGCCACAGCACCGGCGGATGGCTATACGATCGGGTCGTTTGTGATTGGTGTTCCGGTCATCGGGCCCGAGATTGGTATTCCTGAATTGAACCCGAACCCGTTTGAACCGATCGGCATCTTCCTGACCTACCCGTTCGTAATCGCGTCGAGCAAAGACGCCCCGTTCCAAAGCTGGGATGAGTTGGTGGAACACGGCAAGTCAAACGACGTGGCACTCGGCCACTTTGGCTCGGTTCTGCCACCCACGCAGGTTACTTTTGCCGCCGCTGTCAGCAGCGGTTTCGACTTTGCCAGCGAAGCCGCGTTCGATGCGCTGGACTGCAACACCTTGGCGTCCGGTGACGTTGATGTCATCAACACCACGCTCCAGCTTATTCTGCCCTGTCTGGATGAAGTGAACGTGCTGGCCAGCATCGGCGGCGACCGGATCGCTCTGGTACCGGATACGCCGACAGTGGTTGAGCTTAACCCAGACCTGCCATTGGCGCTGTGGAACGGATTGTTTGTTCACAAAGACACGCCGCCCGAGGCTCGCGAAAAAATCACCGCCGCAGCCCAAAAAGCACTGCAATCGGACAAGGCTAAAAAGCTTGCCGAAGAAACCGGTGCGCTGATCTATTGGCAGGATCCCGATGCTTCGAATGCCCAGATCGAGCAAGATAAAGCGTCATTCGCCAAAATAGAAGAGATTCTAGGCGAGTAACACCCCGGATCGAGGCGCGGGCAGTGATTTCCGCGCCTTCTTCATAGGGCTGGGAGGATGAAATGATCGCAAGAACGCTTCAGGACATGTTCAAACGGTATCGCCGTCCGGGTGATATTGTCTTTGCCGTATTGTTCCTGGCTTTCTCGGTGTTTCTGCTGTCTCAGCTTGGGGAGCAGACGCAGGTCGTCAAGCGGACCAAATGGTTTGCTCAACCCGGTCTGTGGCCCACCGTCGCCGTGTGGTGCATGGTCTTGTTCAGCTTTTTACATTGGCTCAGCTCTGCCTTATCCGATCGGATCGATGGCCGTTGGGCCGAGGTCGGGTTTTGGGTCCGGTCTCTGGAATATGTGGCTTATTTCCTGATTTATGTCCTACTGGTGCCACAGCTTGGCTATCTGCCGTCCACCATGTTGTTCGCGGTGTTTCTGACGCTGCGCTCAGGGTTTCGAGGCTCGGGCGCGATCGGCATCGCAGCCCTGTTCGGCTTCGTCGTCACCATCGTGTTCCGAGCGTTTCTGCAAGTCAAAATCCCAGCAGGGGCTGTCTATGAATACCTTCCCGACTCGATCCGCGCCTTTGCGCTGACATATTTGTAGGGAGGCACGTATGGATACCCTTCTGTCCGGTGTTTCAATCCTGCTGCAATGGCAGGTCATCGTGGCCTTGTTCATAGGCTCGATCGGTGGTGTCATCATCGGCGCGCTGCCCGGTGTGGGCGCTGCCGTTGCCATCGCCATCCTGTTGCCCGCAACCTTTGCCTTTGAGCCCATCGTCGGTCTGACCTTGTTGTTGGGGATTTACGGATCATCCATGTATGGCGGCGCGATCCCGGCCATCCTGATCAACACGCCCGGCACGGCGGTCAATGCGCTGACGACCTATGATGGCTATCCAATGACCAAGCGCGGCCAAGGCCACAGGGCGTTATCGCTGGCTTATTCAGCTTCATTCTTCGGGGGGGTCTTTGCCATCATCTGCCTTATGGTGCTCTCGCCAGTGTTGGCCATGATCGCACCGCATTTTGGCAGCCGAGAGATCTTTCTGGCCGCGTTGTTGGGTATAGTTCTGGTCGTATTGGCCCATCGAGGGCAGATCTTTGCAGCAGGCATGCTGGCTGCCTTTGGCGTCTTTTTGAACACGGTCGGACTGGAGCCCGTCAAATATACGCGCCGCTATACTTTCGATCAAAGCTGGCTGGCGTCAGGCGTTGACCTGATCGTGGTTGTGCTGGGCCTGTTTGCGCTCAGCCAGGCTTTTCTTTTGCTGTTGGAAAAGAACCATGCACCAGAAGACACTCACGTCAGCGGTAATATCTTTGCCGGATTGAAGGAACTGTTGGGCCTAAAACGGATCGCCACCGTTTCTTCAAGCATCGGGGTATTTATGGGCATGGTGCCGGGAACAGGTGAGTTCACTTCGCAGTTTCTGTCCTACACCTATGCTCAGAAAAGCTCGAAAAATCCCGACAAATTCGGCGATGGCTCGCCCGAAGGGTTGGTGGCATCCGAAGCCGCGAACAATGCCGTGCCGGGGGCAGCAATGATCCCCCTACTCGCCCTCGGTATACCCGGCGAAGCGCTTACGGCGATGATGCTGTCGGTCTTCTATGTTCACAACGTGATCCCCGGCCCGCAACTGTTTGAGAACCAGATGGATTTCGTCATGGCCCTATATATGGCGCTGATCCTGCTGAATGTGATCGTTCTGGTCTTTCTGCTGTTCTCTACAAACCTGCTGCTTAAGATCATTCAGATTCCCACACGCTTCCTGGGTGTGATGATCCTGATCTTAGCCTTTGTCGGGGTTTATAGTTTACGCAACTCAATCACCGATTGCGCGATCGCTGCTGGGTTTGGTGTCTTTGGCCTAATCCTCAAACGGCTTGATCTGCCAATTGTTCCAATCATCCTGGGTATGGTTTTGGGCGGAATCATGGAAACCAAGCTTCGCAGCGCAATGGCTCGGGTCAAGACGCCGCTGGACTTCATCGACCGGCCCATCGCAGCCATTCTGTTCGGCTTGATTGTGCTGATCCTGATCCTGCATTTCCGCACGCTGTACTACGAGTTCAAAAACAAGCTGCGCCCCGAACCCCATGTCCCAGCCGTGGATTCCGACCACCCGAACCAACAAGGATAGCTTTCATGGATCAGTCTTCCATCGATGCCTTGCGCGTGCAGGAGATTGCCCCACGCGGACACTTTATCAATGGCGATTTCCGTGCCGGTGAAACTGGCGCCCTGCATGAGGTGCTGTCGCCCATCGACGGCCAGCCTCTCGCTCAAATCGCCGAGGGCAGCCCGGCGGATGTGAATGCAGCGGTGCGCGCCGCGCGGACCGCTTTTGAGGATGGCCGGTGGTCGCGCATGGCCCCTGCAGGACGCAAGAAGGTTCTGCTGAAACTGGCGGATCTGATCGAATCCTGCGCGCTCGAGATCGCGGTGCTGGGCGTACGCGACAACGGAACCGAGATCAATATGGCCTATAAGGCCGAGGCGCTCTCGGCCGCCGCCACCTTCCGCTACTATGCCGAAGCCGTCGACAAGATTTACGGACAGGTTGCGCCAACCAGCCATGACGTTCTGGGCCTTGTGCATCATGCACCTGTCGGAGTTGTCGGGGCGATTGTGCCCTGGAACTTCCCGCTGATGATCGGCAGTTGGAAAATCGCCCCTGCCCTTGCGGCGGGCAACTCCATCGTCTTGAAGCCTGCAGAAAGCGCATCGCTCAGCCTGCTTAAAATCGCTGAGCTGGCTGCCGAAGCCGGAGTTCCGGATGGCGTCTTCAACGTGGTGACCGGGCGCGGGTCGGTCGTGGGGGAAGCTTTGGCCTTGTCGATGGATGTGGACATCATGGTCTTCACGGGATCGGGCGCGACAGGTCGGCGACTGCTGGAATACTCGGCGCGGTCCAATCTGAAACGATGCTATCTGGAATTGGGTGGCAAGTCTCCGAATATTGTTTTCGCTGACGCGCCCGATTTGGCGGAAGCTGCAAAGGTCTCGGCCGCCGGGATTTTCCGCAACTCCGGACAGGTCTGTATCGCGGGCTCGCGCCTGCTGGTGCAGCAGGACATCTACGAGGATTTTGTGGCCGAGATCACGCGCCACGCCGCAGCCCTTCGTGTTGGTGATCCGTTGGACCTGAACAGCCAGATCGGTGCAGTGCACAGCCTTTCAGAGCTGGAGGTCAACCTGGATTTTGTCTCAACAGCCGAGACAGAGGGGGCTGAACTCCGCACAGGCGGTGACCGCATTCTGACCGAAACCGGCGGGTACTACATGTCCCCCACTGTCATGGCAGGTGTCAAAGAAACGGATCATCTGTTCCAGAACGAAGTCTTCGGCCCAGTCTTGGCCGTGGCTCCCTTTAAAGACGAAGCCGAGGCGATCCGGCTTGCCAATGCCACCGTCTATGGGCTCGCAGGCGCAGTCTGGACCTCGAACCTCAGTCGCGCGCATCGCATGGTGGCCGAAGTGCGGACCGGGGTCATGCATGTGAACACCTATGGCGGCTCGGACCTGACCGTTCCGCTTGGGGGCGTGGGTCAATCCGGGAACGGGCATGACAAATCTTTGCACGCGCTTGAGAAGTACTTTGAATTGAAAACCGCCTGGATAAAGCTCTGACTGCGGGGTGTCTGTACGACGTGTCTTCACCGCTTTGTCTGGGGCCCATAGGTCGCATGAATAGGAGGAACCAATGACCACAAAGACAATCCTGCTGATTGGGACCTACGACACGAAAGAACCCGAGATGCGGTTCATCGAACAGGCGATCAAGGCGCAGGGCGCGGATGTGTTGACGATGGATGTCTCGGTATTGGGCGACCCTTTGGAGCCAACCGACATCTCCAAGCACGACGTCGCCCAAGCGGCTGGAATGACCATCGAAGATGTCATCGCACAAGGGGACGAGAACAAAGCCTTTCGCGTGATGTCAGACGGTGCCTCAAAGGCCGTTACCCAAGCCTATGCGGATGGGCGATTTGACGGGATGCTGGCGACCGGGGGCACTATGGGCACCGATCTGGCCCTGGACTGTGCACAGGCCTTGCCAATGGGGGTGCCTAAATACATCGTGTCGACCGTCAGTTTTTCTCCGCTGATCCCGCCGCACCGACTGGCCCCGGACATTCAGATGATCCTGTGGGCCGGAGGGCTCTACGGTATGAATTCGATCTGTCAATCCTCGCTTGCGCAAGCTGCTGGCGCTGTAGTTGGTGCCGCAAAGGCTGCCACAATACCGGATCGCAGCAAACCGCTGATCGGGATGACCAGCCTTGGGTCCTCGTGTCTGCGTTACATGAAGACGCTCAAACCGGCGCTGGAAGAGCGCGGGTTCGAGGTTGCCGTTTTTCATTCCACCGGTATGGGTGGCATGGCTTTCGAAAAGCTGGCGGGTGAAGGAGCCTTTGCCTGTGTCATGGATTTCTGCATGCAAGAGTTCGGGAACCTGCTGGCGGGTTCCGTGGTCTCCAGCGGTGAGGATCGCGTGACAAATGCCGGGCGTGTCGGCACGCCACAACTGGTCGCACCGGGTGCGTTGGATCTTTTGGATTTTGCTGGATGGCAGGAAATCCCTGACCAGTATGCCGACCGCCCATTCCATGAACATAATCGCCTGATAAAAAGCTCGGTCTTCAATGGCGATGAACGCCGTGCCTGGGTGCGGGAGCTTGCCAACCGATTGGAGGCCGCAACTGGCCCGGTTCACTTTTTTCTGCCCGTTCACGGGGTCGAAGCCTGGGACAAGGAGGGTGAAGAGGCGTATAATCCCGAAGCCCTGGCCGAGATGATGGATGAGGCCCGTAAAGTCATGCCCGGGCGCGTTCCTATGACCGAAATAGACGCACATATCAACGATGCCGCGTTTTGCGATCATGTATTGGCCCAGTTCGACGAATGGGTCGCAGAAGGCGTGGTCGCAACATAAATTCGGGATTTACGCCCGTCTTTATGATATACACGCAGGTCAAACACAGCCTCGGTGGCGGTGAGTTCGCGCGCATTCTTCCACGTGCGGCCGACTTGCAGCTGGATGCATAACCATCACCGCTTGGATACTTGTTAAAGACTATTTTTCGGCGGAACCGTGTCGCCGGTTCAAGGTAGCCAAAGACCTGCGCAGTAAGTGAAGAATTGAACTCAACAAATGCCCAGGATTAGCGACCCGTTCCGCCGGTGACGTTGCCAATATTGAGCGGCAACCAAACCGTTGGACCCGCATTTAGACGATCAGTCCAACCCATGAAAGGAGCGAGGAAATGCTAACCACGATTGCGATTTGGTATCTGAACCCAGAAACCCGGACCGAAGGTATTGCTGCACTCCGGCAGCTTGCTAGGGACGTCAAGAAAAACGAACCTGATACCTGGGGTTACCTTGTGCACTCAGGTGGCGCGGACTCGGTCCCGCCATGCGATGACGATAAGATTGTGTTCGTGGAAATCTACAAAAACGAAAAGGCATTTAAAAAACACCTGAGCAAAGGATCGGACTTTTCGAAGTTCCTGAAAAAAAATGGTCACCTTTTTCTTTCTGCCCCAGGGAGCAAGAGCCCATTCTTTCAGGTCATGAACGTTGATCGCATTCAGGGATTCGTACGCCCCGAAGCTGGGTCGAGCAACGGCTAAAGCTAGGTCGGGCGATCCCGGCCGCCCCAAGGAAACCCTGTAATTTTGTTGATCCACGGGGCTTTGCGCCGGGTAAAGTTGCAGCCTGGTTCATCCATCAGGAATTGTTGGGCGACGCATTGTTGATATTATGTTATAAGAAGCCGTGATTTCGTTCTATCGTTTCTAATTTTGACCTGATCTATCTAAACTTACGAAGGCGACCATTTTGGTAAGTCCTGACGTTAATTGCCCAAATTGTGGTTCGGCCAATCCTGCCGGATCGAAATATTGCCAAAGCTGTGGAAACGCCCTGTCCCTTACGTGTACAGCGTGCGGAGCCCCAGCTTTGCGAAAGGCAAAGTTCTGCACGGCCTGCGGTGCGTCTTTGGTCGGATCAGCGTCGGTCAAAAACTCAGAGCCAGACAATTCACCGCCACTAACGCCCGCACCCGAAAATGTTGCGGAACGACGGCAACTAACCGTCATGTTCTGCGATCTGGTTGGTTCTACCGCGTTGTCCGAAAAATTTGATCCCGAAGACTATCGTGAGCTTATCACCCAATATCGCGATCTGGTCGGTAGCACGGTTGCGAAATTTGGCGGTGAGATCGCAAACTATGCGGGTGATGGTGTTGTAGCTGTCTTTGGTTACCCCGTCGCGCAAGAGGCGAGTCACTATTCGGCCGCGCTGTGCGCGCTTGAAATTACCCAGATGGCAGAGGGTATTGAAGTTGGATTTTCCAGCCAGCCGGTTGCGACCAACGTTCGTATCGGAATTCACACTGGACCCGTTGTTGTTGGCACCGCCAACAGCTCTTCATTGGACGAAAAGATGTGGCTGTTCGGAGACACACCGAACGTGGCGGCCCGTATTCAGTCCGTTGCCGAGGTCGGGCAAGTCGTGATCTCCGAGGTGACGCGACGCCTGATTGGTGAACGGCTCGACTTTGTGTCTTTGGGCGCGCCGCAATTGGCAGGGATTAGCGCTCCGCTAGAGCTGTTTGAGGCCCGGCAGAAGGTTTTGGGGTTCGAAACGGGGCGCAAAGACTTTTCACACGACAAAACACCAACCATCGGTCGGACGGCGGAAATTGCCTTGGTCCGATCTCGGTGGGAGGGTGCGCTGGAAGGTGAAGGGCAAGTGCTGTTGCTGACCGGCGATGCGGGTGTCGGAAAGTCTAAGATCGCCTTTGGGTTGAGCGATGATCTGGCCGAAGAAGATGCGTCGCAATTCATTCTGTTCGGCTCACCGCTTCATCAAAGCAGCGCATTTTACCCGATAAAAAACGCGCTTACGGCGTTGACCGGAATGACACCTGATGAGACTCCAGAACAGAACCGAGCTAAGATCATCGGGTTTTTGTCTGAACTCGGTCTCGATGATCCTGACTGTGTTATGCCCATTCTGCGCCTAGTGGCGCTGGAAGACACTTCAATCCCGGCTGAACCAATGGCGCCTGAACGGGAAAAGGGTGCGTTGATCGAAGCGTTGCTGCGGCTTTGCGCAGGATTAGAACAATCTTCACCGCTGATGTTGTTGCTGGACGACGTACATTGGTTCGATGCTTCCACGCTTGAGTTTGTCGACGGATGGGTTGAACAACTATCAAGTAGACGCTGCCTGGTCTTGATGACCGCCCGCAGTGAATTCCAGTCACCCTGGCGAAACCAGTCACATGTCACCACCTTGGAGCTGAACCGTCTGGTCCGGCGCGATATCTTCAAACTGGTTGAAAGCATTTCGGGGATCCGGCCTTCGGATGAGGTTCTGACCCAGTTGGCAGACCGAACCGATGGCGTGCCGCTGTTTGTCGAAGAACTGACCAAAATGGCAATGGAATCCGGTCTGCTGGCAAGCCGGGGGCAAAGTAAGGCCGAGTTGTCCATGGCGATTCCGGAGTCTCTGCAGGATTCCTTGATGGCCAGGCTGGACCGATTATCCGCCAGCCGCGAAATCGTGCAGGTCGCTGCTGCAATCGGGCGCAACTTTGAAAGAAACCTGCTTAGCCACGTTTTGAAATGGAGCGATCAGGAAATCACCAGAGCGCTGGAGCAGCTACTTGAAACAGAGTTGATTGTTCCCGCCGGGCTGAGAGGCGTGGAAGACACATATCGGTTCCGTCACGCCTTGGTACAGGATGCGGCGTATCAATCCATGCTGCGTTCGACAGCGTCCAGATGGCACGGTCAAATCGCGGCGGTTCTTGAAGAGAACTACAAGGAAATTGTTAAACACGAGCCAGAGATTCTGGGCCATCACTATTGGCGGGCCGGTGATTATTTGGCGGCCGAGCTCAACCTTATGCGGGCCGCGCGCCAGGCATTGGATCATTCTGCAAATGTTGAGGCCATCACCCATCTGCAGCACGCCCTGGAATGTCTGCAGGAACTGCCTGCGTCGCAAGACCGCGACCGGCGCGAGATTGATCTGCAAATCACCATCGCGGTTCCTTTGGCGTTTGTACGAGGATACGCACACAATTCGGTCCTTTCCGCATATGCCCGGGCACAAACCTTGTGTCGTGAATACGGCGAAACAGAGCGGTTGTTCAAAGTCGTCTATGGCCAGTTCCGATCGACAATGCTGGGGGGCGAATATGCTGTATCGAAACAGAATGCGGATCGCCTGGTGTCGCTTTGTCAGGATCTGAAAAGCCCTCTTGCCATTGTATCCGCCGAGAGATCACTTGGCTCGCTGCAGACATATCTTGGCCAGCCGCAGGACGCCCTAACGCATCTGCAGGCAGGGATTGATGTCAATCTGTCGCTTGAGCACCGGTTCATGGGGCTGGATTTTGACGTCGTTGATCTATCCGTCGCGCTTCAGGGATATCGTGCGCTGTCTTGCTGGTTGTCGGGCGACACGAAAAGCGCTTTGGACGCGATCGAAAAGGCCGTGCTTCACGCGGAAGAAACAGCGCATCCCTTCAGTCAATCCTTTGCAAATGCATTTCTGGGTTGGATCTCGCAGTTCCGCGGCGATGAAGACCTTGTACTGGAAAGCTCGGCCAATCTGATTGCGCTGTCAGAGGAGTACTCGTTTCAGTTCTGGCGTGGATGGGCGCGGATCATGAACGGATGGGCACGCCGGAACGAGTTGGGCGACGGCGCGCTGAAGGAAATCGAACTTGGTCTTCAGGAATGGCGGGATACCGGCTGCCGGCTGGGGTTGAGTTTCTTTCTGTATCTTTATGCAGACGCGGCCATCCTGCACGGACATCTCGAACTCGCAGAAGAGCTTTTGGACGAAGCCGAGCAGATCACGTTGGGTGGGGGGGAACAATTCTGGATTGTCGGTTTGACCCGGCTAAGAGGACGTCTGTCGCTTGCCCAAGGTCATGAAGAAGCGTGTATCGATCATTTCGAGCAGGCTGTCAGTTTGGCGCTGGACCGCGGGCATTTTGGTCCACTGCTGCGTACGATCAAAGAGCTGGCAAAGCTTGATCCACCCCCCGATTGCCTGAACCGGATCAAAAAAGCGGTTGAAGAAGTCGCCGGGTTCGATGGTCCGGATTTGGCCGAGACACGCGCTATTCTGAATAAACTTGGAACTGCAAAAACGGAGAGCTCATCACAGGACATTTGAAAAATACGAGATAGTCAAAGCCAGTCGGGAGGACATAGCCATTATGACTAAGAAGAAATCAAAAGGTGACCGCTGCCATCAGACGAATGTCACCGGTGTCATGCCAAAACTGCCCAAGCAGTTTGATACATTTCCCTTCTATTATGCCTCTCTGCAATGCCAATGGATGTATTGGTATACCTCGGTCGAAGCCGCCAAACCCTTCGTCAAGGGTACAGGATTGTGCGTGGCGGAGTTCCCCGATGAAAATGGAAAGAACAAAGCTGTCATTCTATTGAATTTTCAACGCTACACCGCCCACTATGACAATTCCTTGGGCTTTGTGAACGAGGTTGAATTTAACCTTCTGGCTTACCCTTCGAACCGGGTGCCCGGCGTTCCGAAGATGTCCCTGACCGAGTATCTGCACGGCCGCGATCAGACCAAGACCATCGGGCATCTGCGAATACACGTAGCCGCAGACAATGCGGTTGCTGTCAAGGCTGGGCGTCAGGCCTTTGGCGAGCCCAAGTTTCTGGGGCAGTTCAATTACAAAGTGCCGTCGCTGAACGCCAAGATGAAAGGCCATCCGCCAATCTCTCCGAAATCCTGGTGGATTCAATTGGTCAACCCCGACGACCCGCAAACCATCGTCTACGATTTGACCGCCGATTTGGGAAAGCTCAGTGGTAATCAGTGGACGACAACAAATTGCACTCCGATCCCAGAATTCGCGACCGGCCTTGGCCGTACTGTTTGGACCCGCTGGACAATCTCGGGCCTCTTCGAAACTGCAATGCTGGACAACAAGGACGGCAAGCGCATCGCCAAGACATTCAAACTGAAACTCGGCAACAACGATTTCTCTATGACACGGGACATGCATCGGTTGTTCACCGACTTCACCCCTGTCGCCGCACAGGTTTTTGAAAGCCCCCCCGCCTGCTTCGAGCCGCGCGGGTTCTACGTGGATGCCATTGATGGAGACCGCCATGTCACAGCATGACAACAGTCCCGCCCATCAAGCCTTCCTGACGGTCAGCGCGGCATTGACGGGTTACAATAGTGCCGAGTTGCAAGGGACCGGGTGCACCGGGGAATACTGGCATCAATTCCGACAGGTTCTACCAGAAGAGATTTTGAGCCGGTTTCTGTCTCACGCTCAATCCCTCGGGCAAGGGGACGATGATCAGATTATCCGCCAAACTTATCTGTCGGACAGGTGCCTTGGCCCGATTGCGCGTTCGCTGATTCAGCTTTGGTACACGGGTCAGTGGGTCCCACTTTCGCAAGAATGGCGCGAAAGCTACGGCGCTTCTCGCTTTGATGTGGTCAAGATCATCTCGACACGCTCGTACAAGGAAGGGTTGGTCTGGGACGCCATCGGTGCCCATCCCATGGGGGCAAAGCAGCAGGGTTTTGGTGCTTGGGCGCTTGAACCTCCTCGGAAACGGGAGGCGGGCCAATGAACGCGATTACAGACGACGACAGAACTTATGATGTGGTCATTGTAGGGGCAGGATTTTCCGGTGCCATTCTGGCGAAAGAGCTTGTGTCAGCAGGGCACACTGTTCTGATCCTCGAGGCCGGTGCGGATCATGGCAAAACGTGGGAGACCTACCGATCCTATCTGGATCAGTACTACCTCTCGTTGGCGAAAACACCGAACTCACCCTATCCGGATCTGCCGACTTTGCCGTCACCTTCGGTGCTGGACATCACGGCGGTTCGCGGCACCGAACCGGACACGAACGGGTACTTTGTTCAACGTGGCCCGTTGCCCTTCGGCAGCAACTATCTGCGTGCCTATGGCGGAACCTCCTTGCATTGGCTGGGCACCAGCCTTCGGATGATGCCCGCAGATTTCGAAATGCAGAGCAGGTTCGGCCAGGGGGTCGATTGGCCATTTGGCTACAAGGATATTCGATCCGACTATGAAAGAGCCGAGTGGGAAATCGGCGTCTCAGCAGACGCCGAGGAACAGACACCCAGAGCGCTGGGAATAAAGACCTCGGGCAAGCATGATAACCGTGGGTACTTTGCCAAAGGATATGACTTCCCCATGCACTCGATACCCTCGTCTTATATCGACGGGTTCTTTGCCCGGGCAGACGGCATGCCCATTGAAATTGGCGAAGACCCTAAAGACACGGTCAAACTGAAAGTCTCACGCACGCCGCAAGGCCGCAACTCAACCCCGCGTAAGCCAAAGAATGCCAATGGCATACCCGTGGGCCGCAAGATGCGGCATCAGTTTCGCCCGCGAGGATCGACCGGTCCATTTGCTTATATGGGCCAACGCTGCGAGGGCAACTCAAGCTGCATCCCGATCTGCCCAATCCAGGCAAAATACAATGCGATGAAAACGCTGGATGATGCCAGGCATCTCCGCAAACATCACATGAAGACAATCACGCAAGCCGTGGCGTCCAAGGTCGAACTTGCCGAAAGCGGTCGGGTTTCGGGTATCGTTTACAAGAAGTACCCTTTCCCCGGCGTCGCGCAATACGAACTGCGCCGTGCCAAAGGCAAACAATACGTCCTTGCCGGTGGAGCGGTGGAAAACGTAACTCTTGCACTGGCTTCCGAGATTTGTCGGACCAGCGGCGAATTGGGCCGCAACCTGATGGATCATCCCTACATGATGACTTGGGGCTCCGCGCCCGAGCCAGTTGGTCCGTTTCGTGGGCCGGGATCGACGTCAAGCTACGCCAATTTCCGGGACGGGACCTTTCGTGACAGAACTGCCGCACATAGGCTCGAGATCGGAAACTGGGGCTGGAACTTTGCCACCGGGGCCCCAAACACGGATGTGGCGCGCTTTGTTGAACAGGAGAACCTCTTTGGCAAAGCGCTTCGTGACCAATTATATCACGATGTTCAAAGACAGGTTCGCATCGGTACGATGGTCGAACAACTGCCCCGCTCGACCAACCGAGTCACGATTGATCCCGCCTATCGCACTCCGATGGGTGAATATCGCCCTGTGATCAGCTATGATCTGGATGACTATTCGCGGGCCGGTTTGGCGACGGCGTACGACACCTGCACGCAGATTTTTCAGCGCCTGGGTATTCGAAACCACACGGCCTACAATCCGTCTGACGCCGGATATTTCACCTATGACGGCCGGGGATATACGTTCTTTGGCGCAGGTCATCTTGTCGGAACCCATCGGATCGGAACGCACCCGCGCAATTCGGTGACTAATGACGTAATGCGAACCTGGGATCACGACAATTTGTGGATGGTAGGCGCCGGATCGATGCCAACAATCGCAACATCGAACCCGACACTCACGATGTCGGCAATGGCTTACCGAGCCTCCAGAGCAATATCGGATGCTGTTCGGAAAGGGGGGGCAAAATGACCTCGAAAGACAAACTGGAGAAAGAGCGCGCGACACTGTGTAAACTGTTTCAGGACGCGCTTATTCTTGAACTCACTACCATTCCTCCCTATGCGACTGCGTGTTATTCGATCCTCGAACAAGGCCAGTATGACCGGTCTGAGCCAACAATCGTAAACGCCGAACCCATCGAAGTGATCCGGCAGGTTATGGTCGAAGAAATGCTCCACATGGTTCTTGCGGCGAATGTCATGAATTCAATTGGCGGAACTCCGGAGCTGAACAATCCTAAGCTGCTGCCCAAATACCCCCAGCCACTGCTAAACGGCCGCGGTCCAACTGTTTATCTGCGCAGGTTTACACCAGACCAAATAAAGAGCTTTCGTGCGGTTGAAACGGCACCAAAAGATGAAAGAGCTGCGAAAAGCGGTGATTATCATACGATCGGAGGTTTTTACATCTACATCCGGGAAAGGTTGCGCAAAGCCTGTAATACTTATGGGGATGCCGCGATTTTTACCGGTAATGAGGTACGACAAATCACCAACGCCGACTATTTCGGAGCTGGAGGTGAGGTGATCGAGGTGATTGGTACCCCGTCGCAGCGCCGTAAGGCCGCGCTGAAGGCGATAAAGAAAATCATGGATGAAGGGGAAGGCGCAGACCTTGGTCACAGAGCTGGTGACAAAGACATGATCCCTGGCCCTGACCACCGCGAGGATGTTGCGCACTATTTCAAGTTCAACGAAATCCTGCACAGCCGGTATTATAAACCAGATGACAGCATAGACGGCCCGCCCACCGGTGGCGACCTCATCGTCGATTGGAGCGCGGTATCCCCGATGCGGGATGATCCGTCCGAAAAAGACTTCAAGAACGCGCCAGAGATCGAAGAAATATCTGCCGAATTTAACGCGGCCTGGTCCGGCCTGCTTGATGGTCTGCACATTGCGTTCAACACGGACAAGACTGCGCTAAGGTCACTGGTCCCAGCAATGTATGACATCAAGTCTCTGGCGCAGAAGTTGATGCGTATTCCTTTGCCGGATGGATCAGGGGAAACTGCCGGACCAACCTGGACGTATCTTGCAAAGAGAAAGAGTTGATCGCTCGTTTCGTTGCAAGTCGATGCAATACGCGCCGCAGCTATTTGGTCAAATTCGGAAAGCAATAATTTGCTGTATTAACAGCAGCATAGCGAAGTCCTGAATCGGCCAAAATGATCTGAGATAACACTCGAATAGCGCTATTTATCCTGTGTTGTTTCTTGACTCACCCAGGATGCGTAAGGATTTGAATCCACGACAGTGACTTTGGGCAATCGATAAGAACCCAACGGGGGCTCATTACATGCCAGTTGGTGGTAAAACTGCGAAACTAACGCATCGCCGTCATCTCCCGTCAGCAATCGCTTTCAGAGACGCAAATGTGGGCACGCGAACCCAGAAGCGAAGACCTAGGGTGTTTTCTAGACCATGAATAGCTCAATCTCCGAGGGACTGGACTTGCAAAGGTCCAGAAAACCTACCCTATTAACCGCAATCAGCCGCCGCTCAGTCGTAAGCTGCCGTCACGATCATTTCGACCTTCAATACATCACGGGCGAGCTTGGATTCTCCGCAGGCGCGGGCGGGCGCGTGGCCTTCGGGCACCCAAGCGTCCCAAACGGCATTCATCTCGGCAAAGTCTGCCATATCCGCCAACCAGATTTCGCATTTTAGGATGCGGGTCTTGTCGCTGCCTGCCTTTTGCAAAAGATCCTCAACCTTGGCCAGAATGTCCTGCGTCTGATCTGCCACGGTCGGCGCGTCCGAAGTCTGACCGCACAGGTAGGCAACGCCGTTGTGTTTGACGATCCGGCTCATGCGCTGACCGGTTTCGATGCGGGTGATTGTCATAACTTGTACTTTCTCATTGTTGAATTTAGCAGTGATTTGAGCTGCCCACGGCACAAGCGTTGAAATGCCAATGGGAGCCATAGATCAGAAGCCGGCATTCCGAGGCCGAGGTTCATTCAAGTCAGATTGTCCGCCAGTTCATTTTGATATCCAAAAAGGGCCGGCAGCCCGCCGGTGTGCAGCAGAATGACCTTCTGACCAGGTTTAATCTTCTGGCTTTCAACCAGATGCATCAAACCGGCGAATGTCTTGGCGGAATAAACCGGGTCGAGGAAAACCCCTTCGGTCCGTGCCATTTTTTCCAGTGCGGCACGCGTTCTTGCGTTCACTTTGCCGTAACCTGGCGGCAATGCATCGTCATAGACATCGATCCGCGCCCGCAATTGAGCGGCATCAACATCCAGCAAGTTTGCAAGTTTCTGTAGAACGATCATCATGCGGGCGTGTTGCTTCTCGCGATCTCTGCGCACGCATATTCCAAATACCGGGGCCGTGCTGCCTTCCAGTGCTAGACCGGTTAGCAAACCGCCATGCGTAGCACCACTGCCTGACGGCACAACCACCGCATCGAAATTGGGCATCTGGGCGCACAATTCCTGTCCGCCAACGACATAGCCCAACGCCCCCAGAGGTGGATGATTCAAGCCCAGATGAATGACGTATGGCGTGCGGCCTTGGGCCTTCAATTCGTCAGCACGCGCGTGCAATGCCGCGTCGGCCCCAACTTCGTCTTCGCCCTCGGGATAGCTCATATGCTCGGCACCCAGAATCTGTGCCAAAAATACGTTCCCGGACCTGTAATACTCTTCGTCCATATCTGGGACACGCTCTTCTAATTGAAGCACGGATTGCATGCCCAGCTTAGCGGCCGCCGCTGCTGCAGATCGGACAAAATTGGACTGAACAGCACCGGTGATTAGAATGGTATCGGCACCTTGTTGCTGAGCATCGCCGAGGTAGAACTCGAGCTGCCGTGTTTTATTGCCGCCAAACACAAGCTCCGTCAGATCATCGCGCTTGAGCCAGAGATCGATCCCCAATTCCGCTGACAACCTGTCCAAACGTTCCAGAGGTGTCGGGCCCGACATAAGCCGGGCGCGAGGAAATCTCTCCAGATTGTCGTTTCGTTGCATCGTGTACCTCCCGGGATTATGCAATCATATAGGCGCGCTGGAACAGGACACAGCAAGCGATGAAAGAAACCACGCGGATCGCGGCTATGACGACCGATTGCGGCAAGTAAGGGCCCCCTGCCCGTCCAAGCAGGCTGCCTACCAGCGTGATTATGACAAAGCCGAGCAGTTGCGGCCCGTATGTGATGGCCTGCGTTTCGGACAGGCTGTGCAACAGGAATGCAATGCCATAAGCCACCAGCGCGATAGGTTGCACCAGCTTGGCCACCTCTTTTGCTGAACGGCCCTTTGCGATCAAACCAAACACCATAAGTGGGCCCGGTGTTGCCGCCCAGACGGTTGCAAGCCCGGACAATCCTGTAATGGCTGAAAACCCAAAACGCCCGATTGTGCCGCGCAAGGGAAGCAGGGTGGTGATCAAGCCGATCAACAACAAGCAGGCCGTCAAGGCCAGAACAAATGTCTCGTTCAACAACGGATAAACAGTAAGACCGGCAGCTACACCGACACAACATGCGATGATCGCATTAAGAATGAGTGGCTTGTTGTTCTTCAGTACATGACGGTCCGTCGCGACTACTGACACAAGGGTATTCAGCAACAGCAATATGGGAACCGCCGTCGAGGTGCCGAGCAGGATCATCATCGGGGGACCCGCGATGATACTGAAACCGATGCCCACGCCAACCTGCAGCATTGCCCCGAGGCAAATGGCGGCCATCAAAATAGACAGATCAATGGTCACATAGCACTCCTGCAGCTTTGGCATTGTTGCAAGACCTCAGATATCCTGAGGTTACGGCCATGGTCCATGTCATTCCTTCATTCGAATTGATTGGCACGCACTAACGCTGCCAGGGCATCAATCCAGAGTATAGCTCGCGGGCCGCTACGGAATGTGCCATTTGCGCAAGTGTCGTCAGATCATACACGGGAAGGCGCAGTTCTTCCTGAAGGCGCGATGCGTAGGGCGGCAGGTCTGTACACTCCAAAACCAGCGAGCGGATATCAGGGGCCTCAAGCATCAGGCTACGGGCTGCGTTCAGGACCTCGGCCTCGATCAGGTCTGTGTCCATACGGGTGCGGGTATTCCGCAAGATCACTTCTGCAAATTCACTAGTGTCCTCCAGTCCCTTCACCGCCACCGGAACACCGGCGGCACCGACGCCTTCAAAATGCCGGGCGGTCAAAGCAGACGCGTCTGCAGTCAAAACACCCACCGGAGCGTTCGCGCCGGTCATGTGATAAGCCAGCGGCACTTGGATCAGGCTGGAGGCAAAGACGGGAACAGAAACCGCTGCCGCGAGTTCCTTTTGAAACAGCGCAAGAAAGCCACAGCTGCCGGTAATGGCGCGCACGCCTTCGGCCTCAAGCCGTCTGGCACCTTCGATGAAGGGTTCAAGCAATTCCGGCGTAGGGTTGTTCAGAAGTTTCGGGACAGTCACCCCGTCGATCATTTCATACAGAACCGGAAATGGCAGGCTGGACGGGTTCTTGATATGGCCCGGTGGCTTTGGGAAATAGCTTTCAAGGCAAAGCACACCGATTGAGGCCCCGCAGATATTCTGGCCGCCTTGATAAATTGGCATTGTCATCAGGTCCTTTTTTGATTTGAAAGTTCAAAACCGGGTTGGTGTATACGGTGCTAAATCGATATTCGGGATGCGATCCGAGACGATATCCGCCACTAGCTCGCCGGTTTTCGGGGCCA
The DNA here is from genome assembly GCF_056532525.1 of Ruegeria sp. I3. Taxonomy (NCBI): domain Bacteria; kingdom Pseudomonadati; phylum Pseudomonadota; class Alphaproteobacteria; order Rhodobacterales; family Roseobacteraceae; genus Ruegeria; species Ruegeria sp. I3. Next base: position 319,542 of record NZ_JBQFNI010000003.1, read on the forward strand.
TCATCAGCCCGTAATGAGAATGCCCGAACGCTGCATAGAGTCCCTCTTGGTCTTTTACTTGCCCGATTGCGGGCAAGCTGTCCGGGAATGACGGGCGCCGACCCATCCAAAACCGCGCCTCACCTGTATCAAGCTCGGGCATCATGGCCTTGGCCTGTCGGGACAGGATTTGCTTCTTCCGTGGGTCAGCGGGTGCATCGGCGCTGCCGAATTCAGCCGTACCGGCGACCCTAAGCCCCCCAAGCATCGAACTTGCGACCACCTTTGCATCCACATCCATGACCGAGTTGTTCAGTTCGACCGCAGGGGTTGGGAATTCGACATGATAGCCCCTTTCGGCCACGAGGGGCATAGGCAATCCCAATGGTTTCAACAGGTCGGCAGACCATACGCCTGCCGCAAGAACAACATGGCTGGCGGTTAGCGTATCCTGCGCAGTTGCAATCTGCCAACCACCCTCTTCCGCGGGGGTAAGCTTGGTGACTTCGGTTTGCACAATCTCAGCACCTTGCACTTGCGCCTTTTCGGCCAAAACCGCTCCCACACGTCCCGGAGCGGTTACACGCGCTTGCCCTTTGATCACGATCGCACCTTTGAACGCTTCGGACATAGCGGGCTCCAATCGGCGCAGTTCGTCACCGTCGACGCGTTCCAGATCGCCGCCTTTTTCTCGGCGGATAAGATATCCAAGCCCGTCCAGATCAGCCTGTTCTGGTCGGCGAAAGGCGTGGATGTAATAGCTATCGGTGATCAGGTTCTCGTGCCCGGTACCAAGTAAATGACGCCGGTACAGATCGACGGAGGGGCGACAAAGAACCTCCATCGCGTCCGAAACTTCGCGAACAGTTTTTTCTCCTGAGTTTCCGAGAAATCGCAACCCCCAAGGAATCATTTTGGGCCAGAAGCTGGGCCTGACTGACAGCGCGCTCTTAGGGTCTAGCAGCATTTTGGGCAGCATTTTCCAGATACCGGGCATTGCTTGCGGAATGATCGACCAAGGCGAAACCACACCAGCATTCCCGAACGAGGTTTCCTGACCCGGCTCACCTCGATCGATCAGCCGAACCTGAATGCCCCGTTCCTGCAGCGACAAAGCGCAACAGATGCCGACGATTCCTGCGCCGATGATGGTCACTTGTTCTGTCATCAGTTCAGGCCGGAGATTGACTGCGGTTGCGCGCGATCAATTGGGTGACGATGACAGGCGAGGCAACGGCCAGCGCGATCAGGTCTGCCGTCAGGCTGGGCGCGACAAAGATAATCCCCGCAAGGGCCATCAGAATCCGCGCCGCAACATTCATCGGTTTCAGCCAGTAGCCCACAACCGCAGCCGACAGCGCGATAACCCCGGCGATACAGCTGGCGGCGGTGTAAGTGAACTCCCAGAAATTGAAGCCGGTTGAGGATACGAACAGCAGAACTGGCGCATATACGAAAGCCATCGGCGCAATCACCTTGCCCAATCCAAGAGTGAATGCCGACAGGCCAGTGCGGAACGGATTCGAGTTGGCAATTGCAGCAGCCGCGTAGGCCGACGTACAGACCGGTGGTGTGATTTCTGACACCACGCCGTAATAGAGCACGAACAGGTGGCTGGCGATGGGAGGAACGCCGAGCTGCGCCAAAGCAGGCTGTGCGACCGATACCAGCATGATGTACAACGCTGTGGTCGGGATACCCGCGCCCATCAGGATACAGACGATGGCTATGAAGACCAGTGAGATGAATAGCTGCAGGTCTTCCATGGCAAACAGCTGGAAGCTGCCGAACGAGATCATGTTGTAAATATCTGAAGCCAGATTGCCCGCGCCCTGTGTCACCATGAAGCCAATGCGAAAGCCGATGCCAGTGGTGTTGATCACTCCGACCACGATGCCAACCGCAGCCGCTGCGGCACCAACGGCCAGCGAGTACTTCACGCCCAGTTCGACCGCCTGCAGCATCTCGGGCACTTCAATCCGTTTCTGTGGATTCAGCGTGGCAATAACCGACAGGCCACAAAGGATTGCGGTCATCGTCAGGTCGAACCCGCCATCCGAAAATTTCCAAAGCACAAAAGCCAGGAAAGCCGCGGCATAGACCAGCGTTGGCGGCTGTTTGATCCGCGACATGCCCGCGATGACCGCCAGAGAAATACCGCAAAAAGCGGACATGAATGGCGTGTAGCCCGTAAACAGCACCACCAGCAGGCCGATCAGTGGCACGATATTGGCCCAACCTTCCGCCCAGACGGCTTTGAGTTGCGGCAGTTGCTCTTTCGCCAGACCTTTCAGGTTCAGCTTGCGCGCCATCAGGTGCACCACGGCGAACACACCTACATAGTGCAGGATCGCCGGAAAGATCGCCGCAATTACAATGGTGGTGTAGGGGACCTCAAGGAACTCGGCCATGATGAAGGCCGCAGCGCCCATGATCGGCGGAGTGATTTGGCCACCAGCAGAAGACGCAGCCTCAACCCCGCCCGCAAAATGGCCCGGGTATCCGAGACGCTTCATATTGGGAATGGTCAACGCGCCGGTCGATACGGTGTTGGCCACCGATGAGCCCGAGATCGTGCCAAAGAAAGCCGAGGAAACCACTGATACCTTTGCCGGACCGCCAGTATAACGGCCCGCAAGTATAGTCGCGTTGTCGATGAACAGCTGCCCCAACCCGGTGCGCTGAGCGATGACCCCAAACAAAACAAAGTGGAATACGATGGTCGAAACCACCCAGAGCGTGACGCCGTAGATACCTTCCTGCGGGAAATACATCGACGAGACGAAGGTTTTGAAGTTCACGCCTGGATGCTGCAGCAGGCCGGGAAAATATGGCCCCAGCAGGGCGTATGAGATGAACACACAGATGATCAGTGGCAGTACCCAACCCAGCGTGCGCCGCGCGATGTCCAGCACCAATAGGATGATGATGACGCCCAGAAACACGTCGTAGTTGTTTGGGTTGCCCATTCGGAAGGTCTGTTCTTCGATTCCGAGAAACGGAATGCCGCGCCAGGCAACACCGACGTAAAGCGCGGCAACGATGCCAAGCGCCATGAAAACCAGGTCATATAATGGGATGTTACCGATGCGGAACCGGCTGACCTTAAGGGCATAAAGGCTTTTGGCCCCGACAATCGGGATTGTGGCGTAGACCAGAATGAACAGCAGGGCGAGGTAGATGCCCATGTGCCAGTGGTCTGCGGGCAGGCCGAATCCGGCCGTGAAGAATTCGTAGAACGCTAAAATCAGGGCCACAACACGGAGAACTTTTCCAGCGGTGGGCGTCACCTGCCGGACGGCGGCACCTTCATCGAACTGTTCCTCGATGGCCGCTAGTTCCTCGGCTGTCAATTCGTGGTCATCAAGTTTCTGGGTCTCGGACATGATGGCCTCCCGATTTCGCATAGTTCCAGTGTGCGGTGCCCCACATAGGGGCACCGACGATACGGTTCAGTTTGTTGCGTTTACTGAAGAAGTCCGGCTTCTTTGTAGAACTTCTCGGCACCCGGATGCAGTGGAACACCCAGCGCCTCTACACCATCCAGCGCGGTATCGGGCGTGATCTGCTTACCCTTGGCATGGCCGTTGTCCAGTAGCTTGCGGGTGTTGTCGTTCCACAGGGCTTTGGTCAGCTGATAGACCAGATCTTCCGACAGATCCGAGGACACAACCAGCATAGCACTGACCGCAGGGGTCTTGGTTTCCGCATCTATGCCTTCATAGACACCACCCGGAATAGCCGAAGGGATATAGGCCGGAATGATCTCGTTGATCTTGGCCAGATCTTCATCGCTGAACGAATGCAGGTTCATGCCTTTGGTCGACGACAGTTGTACCATCGCGGCAACTGGCCAGCCCGCAGCGTAGAAATAGGCGTCTAACTGACCGTCAGCCAAACGCTCGGCGCTTTGACTGTTGTTCAGTTCGGCTTCATCCATATTGTCGCGGTTTACACCCCAGGCGTCGAGCATCTGCAGAACAGCAACCTGCGTACCCGATCCGGCCTGTGCGATACCGACGCGCTTGCCTTCCAGATCACCCAGGTCGTTGATCGTCTGACCGGCGGGCAGCACGAGATGCAGGTCCTCGGGGAACAGATTTGCTACGATGCGAAGGTTAGGATGAGGTTTACCTTCGAACTTGCCTTCGCCCAGATACATTGAACGGGTCACATCGGCAGCGGCCAGACCGGCCTCAAGCTCACCATTCTGCACTGCGGCATTGTTGAACACCGACGCTGTCGTGGATTGCGCGATTGCGATCAGGCCCGGGACGCCACATTGGCCACCTTCTTCGCACGGGCGAGATCCCGGAGGGGCAGAAATTCCGTTGGCGATGGTGCCGCCGATGGGGAAGTAGGTTCCGCCTGCGCCACCGGTCCCGATGCGGAAGAATGTTGGATCCTGCGCCAGCGCAGGGGCGGCAAGCGCGCCTGCCAAGGCCAGTCCGGTCAAACATTTCACGAATTTCATAATCATCTCCGTTGTTGGATCGCTGGATTCGGTTTTCCCGAATTCGATCTTCTCAGCGTAGAGACGATTCGCATAAATGCAAATTTTTTATACTTCACAAAACTAAGGTTTTATTTATACATTCATCATGAACCTTATGCAGCTCACAGTGTTTCGCGAAGTGATGGAGACCGGCTCTATCTCGCAAACTGCCAAGAAACTGAATCGCACTCAGCCGGCGATTAGCCTTGCGTTGAAAAACCTGGAAAAAACGCTAGGTCTGACCCTGTTTGAACGCAAGGGAAGACGCCTGGTTCCGGTTCCTGAAGCGCACTACCTTTTGGCCGAAACCACAGGCATTCTGGACCGTCTCGCCACCATCTCCAGCACAATGGAAGGGTTGATCAAAGGGCATGCAGGCAGCCTGAACATCGCAACGATGCCCGGCCCGTCCGCCTTTTTGTTCCCGCGTTTCATCAGCCAGTCGGTCGGAGAAAACCCCGATATTCGCATCACTCTTTCCACCCGCAGTTCACCACAGATTATGGAGCTTGCAGGGACCCAGAACATAGACTTCGGCTTTGCTGATTTCGAACATTCGGCGGGCAAGGAACCGCAGTACTCTGCCGAACTAATCAAAGCAGATTGCTTCTGTGCCATTGACCGCACCCACCCACTTGCTTCGCGTAAGAGGCTGACACTGTCTGATCTGAACGATACGCCCATGGGCGGCTTGCATGCGTCACACCCATTCCAGCGCAAAATCCGGCAGGAATTCGAGGAGGTCGGTGCTGAGTACAATCCGACAGTGACCTGCCAGTATTTTCAGCCCCTCATCCCCTTCGTCAGCTCCGGGCAATGTTGCAGCATCGTTGATCCGCTGACCGTCGTGACCGAGCAAGAATTGAACCTGTCCGACGGAAAGGTCGCTTTTTTGCCATTCAAGAAACCGCTCAGATATGAATACGCGATCCTTGAACCCAACCATCGGCCGCCGTCTCAACTGGCTTTAAAGATCAAAGCTGGATGGAAAGCCGAGGTCTTAAAAATGTTGGAAGACGTGAAGGCGAACCCTCACACAGAATGGATTTTCCAGGCCGGGCGTGAGTAAAACTGATCGGCCCCAATGAGTTGATCTCTTGATCGCTCGAAGCGATTTACAGCGTCGAGCTGATTTGAGCAGATCGACGGCTGGTCGCAATCCACTGATTTAGAGTAAAGCAGTTTTCGGTCGACTCCGATGACGCCCCAACCATCAAGATTTCATACGAATCGTTTATACGAATCGTTTAAAGGAGCGTGCAACCGTTTCAGGTGGCTCAACAATTACCCCTTATAGACACAATTTTGTCCCAAAATAAGATGTAATTGCACTCAATAGTTGTCAATATGACATGATCAGGATGCTTGTCGTCTAAATACCGGCGCTTATCGAGGAGGAAACCCTTGCTGAAGCGATCGCGGCAATTCCCCGATCGATTCCGGGCGTCAGTAAAGTTGAAGTACTGGTCATCGACGACGGCTCCACCGATCGGACCGTTGAAGTCGCCTGGAATGCCAAAGCTGATCACGTTCTGGAAATGAGCAGCCATGTCGGCCTCGCCCGTGCGTTCAGTGCCGGCATCGAGTATGCGCTTTCTTTGGGCGCCGATGTGATCGTCAACACCGATGCAGACAATCAGTATTGCGCAGACGACATTCCCGCCCTGATTGATCCGATACTGAAGCGTAAGGCACAAATCGTGGTCGGCGCTCGCCCGATCAGAGAGATCGAGGGCTTCTCGCCGTTGAAGAAAACCCTTCAACGGCTGGGCAGTTGGGTCGTGCGACTGGCAAGCAAGTCAGAAATCCCTGATGCGCCCAGCGGATTTCGCGCCTATTCCCGAGATGCCGCTGCCCGACTCTGTGTTGTCAACACTTATACCTACACTCTGGAAACCATCATTCAGGCCGGACGCAAACATATCCCGAAGACCTCGGTGCCTGTTCGGGTCAACAAGGTAACACGCCCGTCTCGTCTGTTCAGAGGTATCGGAGAGTATGTCACCCGCTCCGCAAGAACTATTCTGCGCGTTTTTGTGATCTATGCACCATTGAAGTTCTTCCTGACGCTTTCGGCAGTATTCGCCTTGCCTGGCTTAATCGGGGTTGGGCGATTTCTCTATTATTACGCGACAGACGGGGGGGCCGGGCATGTTCAGTCGCTGGTTCTGTCCGGTGTGCTGCTGGCAATGGCCACGATACTGTTCGCCGTTGGTATCCTGGCCGATCTTATCGCCACCAACCGTAGTCTGCTGGAAGACATCCGGGCCCGAGAGTTGCTGCGCGCGCCGATTAGACCTACTGAAGTAATTTCCCTCGACCCGGTCAGGGCGGTAGAGAATGGATAATCCGGCGCTAGGCGATCAGCGAAACGCCGGATTGGTAGGGGCTATCACTCTTGATCGAGTGGTACGTGCGAGCATTGTCGTTGTCTTCGTGTTTATGCTGGTGCTGGCGTATACTCACAATGTGAATTGGGACGAATTCTATTTCCTGTCACATGTCCATGCCTTCCTCGACGGTCGATTGGACCGTCCAATGCAGACCTTCTTCGTGCATGGTTTCACATGGCTCGATGCGCTGCCGGGTCATGAGATGGAACAGATATTTGCAGCCCGGCTTGTGATGGTTGCATGCGTCGGGCTGACCACAATTTCTGTGCACCGTATCGCCCTGTATTTTACCGAACAGCGAATTGCCGATATCGCTGCTCTGGGTTTCCTGACTTCAGGCTACGTTTTGGCCTATGGCGCCAGTTTCCGTGCCGATCCCATTGCTGCGGCGTTACTGACTTCTTCGATTGCAATCTTGCTGACCACGCGCCTGTCTGTCTGGCAAACACTGGCGGCAGCGCTTCTGAGCGCTCTGGCCGTACTGGTTACGATCAAATCGGCACTCTATCTGCCCGCATTTCTGGCCGTGCTGATATGGAGGATCGAAGATCGAATAGCGGTACGGCGCATCATTATCACGGGTATCTTGGCGGCTGGCATTTGCGTGTCATTCTACCTCTGGCATGCGTCTGGCCTTCGCGTCGCCGAAGGCAACCAGACGGCAAACAATGCAAAGGACGCGCTGAATATGACGCTGTTGAAAAGCGGCATATTCCCACGATCAACTGAATTCATGAGTTGGGCTATGCTCAGCCTCCCACAGATCATTCTTGTGGGGATCGGTCTGTGTGCCGGTCGGAATGCTCGGCGGGTACTGCTGATTGCGCTCTTTGCTGCACCGCTCCTCTCGGTGGTGATCTATCGCAATGCCTTTGTCTATTTTTACCCCTTCGCTACCCCACTCCTGATGGTAGCCGTCGCGATCGGAGCACAGAGGCTTGGATCATCACGACGCTCGGCACAACTGGTGATGGTGATGCTTGCGGGGCTTTTTGTCCAGGCAGCCCTAGCACTGCAAGATCGTGCAGGAAACCAGCGCGCCACTATTGCGGAAATTCATCGCCTGTTCCCAGATCCGGTCGCCTATATTGATGACAGCCACATGATCGCAAGTTTCCCGAATCCTGGTTTCTTCATGTCAGGCTGGGGCGTTGCACGCTATCAGGCGGCGGGCCAGCCCGTATTTGCCAAAATCATCGCAGAACAGCAGCCGCCTCTACTTATCGCCAACAAAACTGCTCTGACGCTGACGATGGACCCAAGTTCGGCCAATGGAGCCGAGCCTGTGCTGCTGCCTGAGGACCACAAGATATTACGCGAGTCATATGTGCACTATTCGGGATCGATCTGGCTTGCCGGAGGATCAGTGACGCTGACCGGCGAACCGGTTGAATTGGCACTTCCGTTCCCCGGGAGGTATCGGGTCGAAACCAGCCAGCCAGTACAGATTGATACAAGTGCCGTCGCATCTGGAGACATTCTCAGCATTGCGGCAGAGGCAGTAACAATCAACGGACCGAAAGGTGTTGCTGTCAGGCTGATCTGGGATACTGGTGTGGCTCCGGTCGCGCCAGAAAGCTTGGATCGAGAGGTTTATACCGGCTTCCGGATGCTTTCGCTATGAATGCCGATATGCCTCTTTCCCCTCGGGTGGTCAGCACCACTCCGATACCATCTGAGCCCGGCAACAAGCGCGTGATTTTTTGGGGAACATATGATCTTAGCAAACCGCGTACTCGAATTCTCCGAACTGGATTGCAAGAGCTCGGCGTAGAAGTAATTGAAATCCACGCAGAGATTTGGCCCAAACACGCGGATAAAAGCCAATTGAACATGGCTGTGATGATCCGAGTGTTGTTCAGCGCGCTCTTGGCCTATCCCCTTCTGATCCTGCATTATTTGCGTGCGCCTCGTCATGATGCAGTGATGGTTCCCTATCTTGGCGCGCTCGATACATTGGTGTTGTGGCCCTTTGCCCTGCTACGTCGGCGGCAGATCACCTGGGACATGTTCCTTTCGCTTTACGACACTGTCGTTAACGATCGAAGTATGGTTGGGGCCAAGTCACTGCCGGGCCGGATGCTTTGGGTCACTGAATGGCTGGCCTGCCGGGCAGCGCATCATGTCTTGCTCGATACGAAGGCGCATGCCGAGCATATTGCACGGATCTTCAATTTGCCTGAATCCAGGATTGGAGCAGTGCCGGTGGGAGCTGAGCCGGGATCCTTCCAGCGTCTGCCTCCTCCTGCGCGCCACGACGGTCCCACTAGAGCGTTGTTTTACGGACAGCTCATCCCGCTGCATGGGCTTAAAACGATATTGACGGCAGCTACCTCGGATCGAGGTCGCGATATCAATTGGCACCTGATTGGCACCGGGCAAGAGCGCCTATTGCTCGAGACAGCTCTGGTGGATGCGGAGCATAATCATATCTCCTGGCAGAAGTGGGTTCCCTATGAGGAACTGACCGAGGCAATTTCAAATGCCGACATCTGCCTCGGCATTTTTGGCGCCTCTGGCAAGGCTGCGTCAGTGGTGCCGAACAAGGTTTATCAGGCGCTGTTGTCAGGGCGTTCAGTGATCACCCGAAGCTCACCTGCCATGATCGAAACATTCGGCACCGAAGCTCTCGGGGTGAAGCTTATCCCTCATTCAAATCCCGAAGCGCTGCTGGATGCCATCGCTGAATTGAGGCACGAGGGCTATCCGGTAATGCCTGAAGACAAACTGAAAATGGCCCAGCCGCATGAGATCGCGCGGACCCTTTGCGGATACTTGTTTCATTGTGCACCTCAAGCCGGATAAAACTGTGGTCGACATGACTGATACCGCCATTAATTCCGCAGAGCATAGTGCTTCTGCCATCTATCACAGGCACTTTGGCCCGGCCCTGCCGCAATCCAATTGGGTGCCCGCGCCACGGTATCTTCTAAGGCGTGATCGGGTTATGCGGCATCTCAAAAATCTGATGCCTTGCAGAGTGCTTGACATCGGGTGCGGACCGGCTGCGCTATTGTCAGAACTGGCAGAACAGGGTTTTGAAGCTTATGGCATAGATCGTTCGCAGCAAGCCCTTGAACTGGCAGATAAGCTCAACACTCAAGCCAGCCCTATGACACTCTTAGCCGAGCTTGACCCGGATTGGAGAAACTCCTTCGACCTGATCATGTCATTTGAAGTGATTGAGCACTTGGAGCAAGATATTGAGGCCATGAGAGAATGGCAAACTTATCTGAAACCCGGTGGAAGAATGATCTTGTCTACGCCTGCGCACCCATCCCGCTGGAATGCGGCCGACGTTTGGGCCGGGCATGTTCGGCGCTACAGTAGAGAACTTTTAGTACATTCGGTTCAGGACGCCGGCTTCACCGTCGAGACTATTGAGTGCTACGGTTTTCCTTTGGCCAATATCATGGAGTATTGGCGTGCTCGAGCCTATGGGCAGATATTAGAAACCAACGCCAAATCGGGTAAAACAGCGAACGACCTTACCAACGAGAGCGGTAGCGATCGTTCCTTAACACCGAATTTGGAAATGGCTATCTTGTAGTGGCGCGCAAAACATAAGGAGATGGCTACCGCCCTGCGCTATATCGGCACCGCTGCTGCCCTGATCTTCATCGGAATCATTCTGGTTCGACACGCAGGAGACATTGCAGTGCTCGACTTCGGGTCAGGCCGCGCCCGTTATGCACTGCTAGGTGGGTTTACCCTTTATGTGCTGTCGCAGCTCGTAGGTGCTGTGACTTGGGGGGGGGTAACGCTAAACATCTATGACGTTGCCCTACCGCGCACGCGCGCTGAAAGTCAGTTAATGGTATCGCAGATCGGGAAATACATCCCCGGCAATGTTGCCCACCTTTTGGGACGTTTCGCCCTCGCAAAGAGTGATGGAGTGCCATCCGCAATTATTGCGTCATCTCTGTTGCTCGAGATCGGTTTTCTGCTCGCCAGCGGTGCTCTGGTCGTCGGAATTGTGCTCCTGACCATGCCCGATCTTGTCGCCGCAGTAATTGCAGACCTTCCAGGATCCTGGCTCGATGGACAGATGACAATCATCTTCTTCGGAATTCTGGCCTGCATCATGATTGGCCAGATTGTAATCTGGCGCAAAGCGGGAAAACCGAAGCTCACAATTTCAAAATGCCTGATCCTGTTGTTTCTGCATAGCTTCAACTTTTTGATGCTGGGTTTGTCACTTTGGTGTGTCGCACGGGCGATCTACCCTCAGGATGGCGCCGGTATATTGCAATGCATCGCAATCTTTTCGACAGCCTGGGTCATCGGTTTTCTGATGCCGGGCGCACCCGGTGGTATCGGTATTCGAGACGGAATTATTGCTCTCGGACTTGGCCTTTTCACTGATCAGCGAGTCGGTCTAAGCGCAGCGATCGCGCATCGCGCGCTCTCGGTTCTGGGGGATGTAGCTGTGTTTGGGCTTGGCGTAACCCTGCGCCGATATCTAAGCAGTGGTGAGCACGAAGCTGTATAGGCTTAATAATTTGGATCGGGTCAGCCAGACAACTTGAAACGGAGTCTATCGTATCTGAAGGTCGCCATGCGCTGCTTCAGGCGCTAGGGTGCCGTCTTCTATTCGTTTCCAAACATAGTGCGACTTCTGGTGCGTACTACATTCCTTGAGCGCACCCAGCATCGCCCAAATCCAGGGTTGAGGTCGTTCAAGTTTGACCCAAACCTATCGTGAGTTTTCAGCAGGCAACCGATCAATGTGCTTTTTCACAACATCGTTCGAGAGGGTCGCGTTCAGTCGCCACTCACCTAACGGGATGACCGGCTTGTTTGCGGCCTGTGCATCAGGTTCAAAAGTAACGGCAATGATTTCACGCTTGTCGCTTTCATCAAGATCAAGCTGGATCATGAGCCGTGTAACGCCTGAATTCGGATTCTGCATCGCACATTCAGAATTGAATGCCGTTTCGCAAGGATTGGCTGAAAGTTGAGAGAAGGTGGCGTTTGGCGGCGACAGTATGCGCGCGGTTAATTCTTTCCCATCCTGACGCAATGTGGCCCTGGAGCCATCAACCGTTACCTGCGCTTCGGTATGCATTGCCCACGCCACCCGCCCCCGTTGATCAGAGCTAATTTCATCCTGAACCAACACTGTCGTTCCATCGACAAGAGCTATGCCTCGTCTGACCGTTCCCTTGGGCTTTCCATAGGCGTCTGAAAGATCGGCGATTGCAAAATCGAAGCCTGGAAACTGCGCCAACTCCTCAACATAGGCCCGCCCCGTTTCGATTTGATTTGCCATGTCAAAGGTCAGTGTATTCTGCCCGATCGTGGCGGTTCGATAATAGTCAAAACGTTTGTCAGTAAAGTAGCCGGGCAATTGGTAATTTCCGAGCCCAAGATCCACCCCCCAACGTACACCGTCGGCTTCAAGCACAAAGGTGCCCGCATCAAGGTCATTGTGATGGCTGCTAAGCGGCCCAGCCTTGAGGCCGATATAGCTGGCCTTAGGGTCATTCCAACCAGACCGCATGGTTACGATCCCAAGCCCTCCAGACCAATAGGATGTTGATCGGGCAGTGATTGGTTCACTATTGCGACGCTGCTGCCAGATCAGCTCAAATGCTGGATGGGAAGACCGCATTTTGCTATTTATCTTAGTGCCGTAGCCCGGACGATTGAACCGCGACGCCAACCAGGTCAACACAACAAGGTCAGTGCTTGTATCGCTGTCTCCAAAGTTAAACAGCATGCCAGTTGGCCCAGATGCATGGATCAGGAACTCCCCAAAATCCTCCAACCCTACCATTCTAGAGAGATCAAAATCATGCCCGAGGACGGAAACAAGCGCATCAAACGCCACCGCCGCGTCCCGGGCGGACAAAGCCCCGTACATCGGTCCTTCTGGCCAAGCCCCATCCGGAGCAAACATTGCCAACCCATTTCTAAGTGAAACCTGCGCTTGCTCAATAATATGATCAGCCAGTTCCGGTTCTGTTTCTGACACAACCAGAGCAGCGACGATCATTCCCGCATTACAAACGATGTTCCAGTTGAAGGATGCAACGGGCCAGGCGATATCCGCAGTAGCCGTCCCATCAGGAAGCGACGCGGGAACAGATACTGGATTCACCCAGCGTTGGGGGGCGACCCAACCCTTGTCATAATAAAGCGTATCCAGATCGTAGATTTTTGCGGCTTCTTTCAACCCCTTCTCGACAAGTGCCGATCGAATGATTTGATGATCCTCTTCGTCCAGATTGTCACTAATCCAACTGTATCCGAGCGACACCGCCAATGTGACACGGCTTAATCCCAGAAAGTGTGCGGGCTGCCATGTTTCCAGTTCCGAAAACTGCAAGAGCTCGGTTCTGGCGCGATCAACATATCGACTGTCACCAGTCAATCGCCAAGCCAAAGCCAGTGTGGTGAGGCGTTCGACCGGACGTTGTCCAAATCCACGAAAAGCTTCGTGAAGCTGACCATCTCCATTCCGAACTGCCTCAACAATAGTAGGCGACTGCAAATGCGCTTCTGCACTGTCAATCAATGCCTGATAGTCAGCCGCGAATACCTGATCGGCTGCGCGCTGTGTTTCTATGCGCTGCACGATCTCATCCGTTAGAACGACTTGCGGCACTGAGTTTTGGGACGAAGCGCTTGTAGCGCAAAAACAAGCGAAGGACAAAACGAACAAAAAGAAGGCTTTAATCGGATTCACACTTCTAACGGTTGCGATCATGGGTTTCTTCCGCACTGGAAACGCCTGCAACCCGACTCTGCAGCGGTGGCCAAATTCTGTCAAAGACATCCGATTAGTTTGGCTTAGCAAATTGATATGCTAAACGCTCCGCCCGGCAGCCTATTGGAGTAATGTTTAAGTAGAGCCGGAAGGACAAACGATAAAAAAGCCAGCCACGAGAACCTAGCGCAAGCGATCCGAGCATTAATATTATGGTCGCATGGCTTGATCACGGAACCGAACCGGAAACGAGGCCAGTGCCCATCGATTTTCATGTGTTTGTTTTCGTTCCCGGCCTAGCGCAGACCGGGAACCACTTATTGGAGAGCCTCAGGCGATGGACATGCCGAGCGCTTCAAGTTGGTCTGTCAGGGCGCTTTCTGCTTCGGCAACACTGTTCCAGTCATCAGCCGTCAGGTTGCCAAGATCCAGATCCTCGGCCTGAACATCCTGAAGTGTAACGGTATGGCCGCCATTTCCGATAACTTCAAAGATAAGATCGCCATCAATTTCGGTGACCGACACATCGCTTTCGCTCAAAGCGTTGAAATCGATGATATCTTCATCGGCATTAAAACCGATAATCTGGGTCTTTACCCCCCAGTTCCAGGTAAGCTCTGCCACATCCGCTTCAGCGCCGAAGGTCACAACTCCTGGGGTTTGGCTGTTTCCGGGTTCGTTGGTTCCACTACCGATATCTGGTTGGGTCGATCCCCCTGTCAGATCTCCGACCCGTGTCTGATAACCGTCTGTCGTCGCCCCGACAGGAGCCTGTGGGGTCAGCAGTATGGTGCGATCAACCAACGTCACATCGTTCTGGTCAAAGCCAAATGGTACCTCAAGATTGTCTTCCATCACCTGATCAAAATGGAATTCGACCAGACCCGGGATCAGGTCAGCCTTGGTCACGCCGGTCAGCGTGATGCTTTGTCCGGTCGGCAAGGATGAGATCACCAGACCATCGCCACTGTCCTCGACGCTAAGCCGCTCGCGGGTTCCGAAATACAGAAAGCTGATCTTCATCGTTGAAGGATCAAAGCCGTCAATAACTTCGTGCACGCCATATTCGTGGCTGCGAACATAGACTGTGTCAGCATCGCGAGGTCCTACGCCCTGCTCCCAACTAAGAACGCCGCCCATATCCTGACGGAGGTGTTCGTTGCCGACCACACCAAAGCTGTCGATGGTCACGTCCTGGAAGGTGACACCTTGCACGATTTGCGCCGCGTCCGACCATGGGCTGTCGATAACAATCTCGCCGGCCTTGGATTTGGTGACGATCATGCCGTGAACCGACGTACCGCCAAAGTCCAACTCGTCCACACCGGGGTGGAATCCGGTTATGTCGTCAGCGTTGCTATCGGCCCGGTATTTCACCCCGCCCGTGTCTGTATTGCCGGTGATCGCGGGCGGATTTGACCCGTCTGCATCATAACTGAGGTCATAGCCCTCTCCGTCTCCCGGCGAGACGATAACTTGCCCCAAAGCTGTGGACACTTCGTTCAACACCGTCTGATCCGTGATAGAGAAATTGCTGAGCGAAAGATCGGACAGGCCAAAGCCAGTGAATACGATCTGCTTGGTTACATTGCCCGAGGTCAGCTCAATTCTAACGGTCTGCCCCAGAGCGTCCCCACTCTCTTCGAAAATCGAGAAGTTATCAGCCCCAATGTCCGGTCCGATTTCGATGACATCTCCCATCGCGGGCAGGAAGCCTTCGACCGTCTGTGCCTCGCTGGCAAGGCCCAGCATGACGTGCATATGTTGGTGGCTATGGCCACCGCCACCACCATCTCCGCCACCATCGCCACCGCTGGTCGGCATTGAACCATCAGTGCCTATCAGCCCAAGCACTTCAGCTGCGGCGGTATTGTCCAGAATAGTGAAGTTTGCCGGGCTCAGCTCAGCAAGTGTCACACCGCTGAGGGTCGTGGCCTGGTTATTGGACGGGATCGAGAACACAACCGCGCCATCAATCTCGGCAACCTCCAACGCGTCTGCACCGACCCATGCGATGAAGATCGTATCGGTCGTAGGGTCGAAATCCGGGATCGTTGCATTCGTGCCCCAAGCCCAGTTAATCACCACATCCGCAGTATCTTCTGTGGTGTCAGCAGTCCCGTTGCCGGTCGGTTCCGTGGGTTCCGGATGTATAACCGGTGGGACAACGGGCGGCGACGTATTCCCGTTATCGGTGCCGCCATTTGTATCCGTGGGCAAGACACCGTCGGTGTATACCTTGATAGCGTCTTCGATACTCGGCGCGTCATAACCGCCGAATTGCGAGACATACCGCAGGATCGAAGTACCGTATTCATCGGTGGATACACTTCCACCCTGAAGCAGAGCCAACGTACCCCATGCCCCCCGCAGGTGCGCGGCGGCCATTATGCCAGTGAGACTGAGCGTGACAGAGACGGCCTGGCCATTTTCCAGATAAGTGCGTGTCGTGCCGAGATAGTCGGACAGGCTCTCTCCCTGATAGCCCAGCCCGGTTTCGATGACTTGAAGATTGTAGCCAAAAGCTTCTTGAATCGCGCGCTCCTGCGCTTCGGCGGTTGTGAACTCTGCCAGCGAATTCACCCCGTTCTTACCGGTCCATGTGCCATCCCAGGTGTTCGAAGCCGCGCCATTCCCATAATAGACATCATCGGTGTAATACCCGAGGTCAATTAACAGCGCCTCGCCGAACTGATATCCAACAAAACCAAGCGAGTTCATCGAGCGATAGGACATCGCGTCCCATTCATCACTGCTTAGATCAGACCAGCTGGAATAGCTTGGATAGAAGTCAGCAACGGCCCCACCGGCCCATTGGTTCAGCTGCCAATCCTGAATGATTCCTGCGTCGTATCGATCTCGATCCCAACCAGATTCAAATGCACGCAAAGCGTCGCGAAATTCTTCATATGTTCCATTACTCATCTTGAAACAGACTCCCATCTTGTCGTTGTTTCAGCCCAAGTGTTTCGGCTTTATTAGCCCGATGAATTCAGGCCCAACTTGCGTAACAAGTCAGAAGTTCAGGACACGTTAAGAGTTCATTAACGAATTAATCTGAGCGGATGCGGGCCTAGGCCAACCTTTTGATGCGCTAAAAAACGCTGTACGTCAGTGGGTTATAGCGGGGTTTGAGCAAAAGATAGGTGCAGTTGCGCGAGTCTTCGCCAAATTTGGAATGTCGCAATAATTAACTTTGCATCATTGCCAGATCGAACTGTTAAGAAAGCCTCAGCCGATCCAGACCGGCTGAGGCGTTTTTTTTGTTATCAGGCGATGATCAGAGACCCCAATCCTGTGATTGCTGAGCCGTCAGCTCGCTGATGTGCTGCATGACATCGAAATGCTCATCAACACCCTGTACGCTGATCACCTTTTGGCCATTTGCCGTGACCCAGTGAGTGCTGGAACGCCATTCGATCTGAAGTTGATCCAGAGACGAGATCCCGAACCCTTCCAGATCGATAACAATCGAGTCGTCAGCCTCAAAATCCCGGATCACCTGACCACCATACTGGCTGCCCGGGCCGGTGATGACAAAAGTATCGCTGCCTTCGCCACCGAACATATTGGCAAACCCGGCTTCTGAAGACTGGTCTGCATCAAGGATGATGACGTCGTCGCCGTCTCCACCATTTGCATTGGTGATCATCGCGCCTTTGCGGATCAAGATGGTGTCATTGCCGTCGCCGCCGTTCAGAGTAGCGAACTGATTGAGCGCACCGCCAACAATGTAGTCATCACCAGCACCACCATTCAGGGTCAATCCACCACTGCCGGTGTCACCGATCATGTAGTCCCAACTATCGGTGCCATCTACGGTAACAAGCTCTTCGCCGACCTCGGCATCAATCCGGTTGCCATACTTCTCGAACCACTCCAGCGTGTTTGCACCAAAGGGCGGTTCGTAGACAACCTGATAGCCTTCTTCATCGTTGCCAACCAAGCTGCGCAGGTCGATGTATGACGGGTCAAATCCGTTCCCGTCATCGTCATAGCGCACGATGATCTCGTCTGTCAGCTTGTTGAACAGCACGATCTGGCCGTTTTCAATGCGGTGATCCAGATCGAACCAGCCGGTCATCCCGTAGGCGTCGAGGTCAATCTCGATACGGTCGCCTTCATTGGCATCGAAATCGGTGATCGTGTTCCCGCCGCCGTTCAGAATGAAGGTGTCAGCTCCTCCGTTACCGGTCAGCACGTCTTTACCATCACCCGAGGTGAAGACGTTATCGCCGTCGTCGCCGATGATCACATCATCATGGTCGCTGCCATAGATGTTCTCGACGCTCCAGAGCAGATCATAGCCTTCCTTGTCGCGAATCTCGTCATTGAGATCGAACGGATTGGCGCTGTTGCCATGCCAGGCCCAGTAATACTCACCGCTGGCATCTTCCGCCTTGTTGTTCATGTCGATATAGATGCCGCTCAGGCTGTCACCATACCAGGCCGTGTCATTGCCTTCTCCACCATACAGCTTATTAAAGCCGCCACCGCCAGCCATGATATCGTCACCGCCAAAGCCGTAGAGAACATCATTGCCGTCATTACGGATTTCGGCCTCGTTTCCGCCGTGGGTATCGCGCTCGGACGTATAGGCTTGCAGAACGTCGTTGTGGTTTGTTCCCAACTGACGATCCTCGTCGTGAAAGCCGACCATCGAAACACCGCCGAACGCCCCGAATGTGACGAACTTGCTGGTTCCAAGACCTGCAAGGTCTTCACTACTCAGGCCAAGGTCGATCTTTTGGCCCAAGCCATAATGCGCACCATCCGGCCCCGTGATCAGAGCAGTTTCTTTCAACCGTTGAATGAAGGCATCTGTGTTCTGCTGCGAGATACTTGTTGCGCCCGGAAAGATGTTCGACGCCTCATCCCAATAGAAGGTTGTAATCACCTTGAACTTGTTGTCGGCCGGATCAAGCGCAACCAGATCGAATGCCGCGCCATCAACGATCGATGCCTGCAGGTCCAGCGTTACTGGCCCCTCCACGTTGACTGGTACAATGATCTTGTCTTCAAGCGGGTTGAAGTCGAGGATCTCGACCAGAGACACCTTCGGCGGGTTGACGGTTTCGACAACCTGCTCCTCTGTCTTGAACATGTTCTTGATCCCGTCGATCAGGCCTCTGGCAAGGTTGATGAACAGCTTCGCGCCTGGCAGCATCTTGGCGAGTGCCAGATTACCTGCCTCTTCCAGCCACTCTTCGCCCAGACCATTCGATTGGTTATGGTTGGGATCATGAGTTGTTGGTTCAGGCACAGAGCCAATAACGAAGGTGTCGGCCCCTTTTCCACCGTAAAGCGTGTCGGCAGAGGTTTCGTCGATATGCCCGGTAAACAGGACATCATCACCGTCACCGCCAACAAGAAGGTCGTTACCAGTACCACCGTACAGTTTGTCGCCTTCATTCCCGGCAATCAGGATGTCATCGCCCTCGCCGCCAACAAGGATGTTCTTGCCTCCGCCGCCAATGATCTTGTCGTTGCCGGATTCGCCGAACAGCTGATCATCACCTTCACCTCCATCGATGTAATCGTGGCCACCGCCACCATAGATGACATCATTACCGCCATCACCGAACAACTGGTCGTTCCCACGGTAGGCGATGATGATGTCATCTCCGTCACCGCCCGAGATATTGTCCCGATGATGATAGTTGGAATAGTAATTCTTGATCGAGGTGCCGCCATCATAGTTATCCCAGTTTTCGGGGTTCCAACCGTGGATGATGTTATCCCCGTCATTCCCTTCGATACGGGTGTAAAGATATGTCCCCTTGCTTTGCCCACTTGAGAGACGGTGCATCAGGTTTTCAAAGCTCACCTCACCATCGGCCATATTGTATTCACCACGGGCTTTGACATCGCGGCCGACATAGGTGCCGCTGGTGTCATGCAGATGGGTCCCATAGTTATCCCACCAACCGCTGTGGCCATCGCCAGGTGATTTACCACCGGTCCAGACGGGAATATCAGGTTTGTTGCTGGCTACAGTCTCGTCGTCCGAGGCTGAATCTTCCCAGACGTAGTCCTGCAATTCGCTGCTTTCTTCCGACAGCAGACTAACCGGCGGGATCACGATAGGATCGTCATCCGTTTCACCAAGACCAACCGATATGTTGAGCGTGCTCGCCGAGTTGGGCTGGAATTTTGATTTGCTAACATGTTTCATGTCTTTCCTCCTGTTTCCTGGATGGTCGACACCCGAGGTTCGGGCCCATACGCATCACAGATCATAGGAAAGATGTGGTTTTTCAGGCTGTTGATCTCAACAGGCGAAAGCCAGTTAAGTTGTTACAAAGTATGACAAAAATGGAATCCACGGCCTGAGAAAACCAGCAATCCGGCTGGCGCCTGTTTCAGGCCCCAGCCGGTGAGTTTGGTTTTCCCTTTGTTTGCCCGGGCGTCCGTTTCAACAGGAACTAAGACGCCCGGATTTTGGTTGTGCAGCGATAGATAATCGCTGAGTTTTCGCCCCACTTAGGCGACCATATCGACAAAGAAGCTGTCGGTCGGAACGGGGGTTCCGCAGATGTCTTCGCCGCCTGCAGTCGGTACGATCTCGCACAGCGGCGGAGGCGCCATTTCCGTCAGGTCATACTCATCCTCCGGTACTTCGGTGCCGCATTTGGGCAGCGGCAGGATCGGGGGTACAGCGATGACGTCATCACCCTGATCCAGAACGATCGGATCAAAGGGCAGCGGGTTCACTGCAACCAGATCTTCACCGTCCTGTGGCACTTCGGTGCCGCAACGGGGATCAGGCATGATCGGCGAAACTGCGGTCACATCGTCACCTTCACCAGCAGGAACCGCACCATAAGGCAGCGGGGCTACTGCGATCAGGTCTTCACCATCCTGCGGAACCTCGGTACCACACCGGGGGTCAGGCATGATCGGGGAAACTGCGGTGACGTCGTCACCTTCACCGGCAGGAACCGCACCAAAAGGCAGCGGGTTCACGGCAACCAGATCTTCGATGGGATCGGCAACCAGCGGATTAATCGGCAACGGATTTACAGCCACCAGGTCTTCACCATCGTTTGGCACCTCGGTTCCGCACTTTGGAAAAGGCTGAATCGGGGGCACGGCGATGACATCGTCGTTGGCTTTCTCGAAGCTCGTAGCGGTTACATGTTTCATTGTATTTCTCCTTGTTACACACTTTGTTTAGCACCCAAAAAATCTTAGAAACTTCCTCCTCGGGTATAACAAAAAGGTGGTTATCCGACCCCTTCATTACAACGCGAAAAAGGGGGCTAAATTGTTACAAAGTATGACAAAAATAGGCTCTCAAGCCGGGCATCATCTCTTTTCTGACAGGACGCGCTTCCAAGATGTGGACCAGCACCCGCTCAGGTACCACCAACGCCCCTCCTCGCCTTCAGGATCGAAAAAACCAGCGCCATTTCTGGCGCTGGTTTTAGCTGTTTCTTCCTATTGGGCAGCTCACATCATGCGGTCGATCAGACCTCCCGGAACGTGGTCCGGATTTGTTTACTGAGAGGATCAAGAAGGTACTGGAACAGGGTACGTTCGCCGGTTTCGATGAAGACGTCAGCCGGCATACCCGGCAGCAGGCTCAACTGGCGGTCAGACAAAAGTCCGACAGCCTCCTCGCTTAGAGCAACCCGCGCCTCGTAGTAGGGTAAGCCAGTCATCTGATCTGTTTTCAAATCAGCCGAGATAAACTCAACGTGCCCATCCAAGCGAGGGGCAACATGTTGATCGAACGCCCCGATCATAACGCTCGCAGCCTGGCCCAAGGCGACATTGTTGATGTCCTGTGGCATGACACTAGCGGTCACCACCAACCCGTCATCCTCGGGCACAATCTGCATCAGCGTTTCGCCCGGAGACACCACGCCGCCGATTGTATGTACACCCAATTCATGCACGATGCCATCCGCCGGAGCCCGAAGGTCAACCCGCGCCAACTGCAACGCGGCCGCGCTCCGACGTTCTTTCAAGCCATCCAGTTCGACCTCCAGCGAGGAGATCTCGTTCATCACCTGCTCGCGGAAGGTCTTTTCCAGTTGCAGGATATGGATACGCGTCTCGCTGATACGACCACGGGCGACTGCGATCCGAGAGGTCAGGCCGCCACTATTACCGACAAGACTGCTTCTTTGACGCTGCAAAGTCGTCACCCGGGTACCAGGTACTAAACCCTTTTCAAAGAGCTGCGTCAGACCCTCCAATTCGCTGTCGATCAGTTTGATCTCTTCTTCGGAAGCTTCGCGCTGCGCCTCCAGGCCCACAATTTCCTGCTCTGCCTGTTCAATTTTCTCTTCCAAGGCCGCGACTTCACCATCCTGCGACAGACGACGTGCTTCCATCACCGCGCGCTGCGTTGCGAGTGCGCGGTCAACTTTGTCTTCGTCTTTTCGGGCCGCAAGCTCCTCGGACAGTACGAGATCGTCCAGACCATCGCGCTCGGCCGTCAGACGAACTAACTGCGCTTCAAGCGCCACGAGCCTGTCATCGACCAAGGCTTGGCTGCCTGACAACAGCTGATCATCAAGTGTCAGAACAACATCGCCAGCCTCAACCCTATCTCCGTTTTTGACGTGAATCGCGCCGACAATACCTCCGTCGGGATGTTGCACAGCTCTGAGGTCGGACGAGACCACCACACTACCAGCCGTCACGACCGCCCCGGACATCGGGGCTTTCATCGCCCAACCACCGAATCCTATGGCGAGCACAGCAATTGCGACCAGACCAAAGCCGATGGATTGGGCAGAACAATCCCTAAACCCTTTGTTGTTCGTGTTGGAATTCTTGTTGGTATTCATGACTTCCTCCATTCATTCTGTTTACAGCGCCGGCCTGGGTCAGCCCGTGGCGGCAACGATTTCTGTTTGTTGGGGTTGTTCGACGGTCTTCTGTTCAGCGGCAGGCTGTGCAGCTCCGGCGGCGGCCTGATTGCGTTGACGCAACCGCTCCATCACTTCTGTACGAGGACCAAAATCTCCGGCGCGACCGTCTTCCATAATCAGAATCTTGTCGACTGAACCCAGCACGCTCGCCCGGTGCGCGATGACGATCACAATCGCCCCGCGTGCCTTGGCGGCGAGAATGGCATGGTTCAGTGCAGCCTCGCCCACGGCATCCAGATTCGAGTTGGGCTCGTCCAGAACCACCAGAAATGGATCACCATAAAGCGCTCGTGCAAGGGCAACACGCTGTCGCTGACCACCGGACAAGGCCGCGCCACGCTCGCCAACCGAGGTGGCATAGCCGTCTTTGAAACTAGCGATCAGTTCGTGAACACCCGCTGCCTTGGCGGCGGCAATCACCATCTCGTCCGTCGCCTCGGGATCAAAACGCGCGATGTTCTGGGCGATCGTTCCGTCAAAGAGCTCAACATCCTGCGGCAGAAAACCGATCTGGGGGCCAAGCTCCTCAGGCAGGTACTGGTCGATCGGCACACCGTCGAGACTGATGCTGCCTTTGGCCGCCGACCATGCACCAACAAGTGTGCGCGCCAAGGTTGATTTTCCGCTGCCGGTCGTTCCAATCACAGCCAGTGCCTCGCCTGCTTTCATATCGAAACCAACACCTTTGAGAACAGCGGCAGTGGCCATCGGAGGGGCAGCGATCAGGCCGTCAACGGTCAGCGACTTCTGTGCCTTGGGCATGGAAATACGACGGTCAGCTTCGTCACCAGAAAGAGTTTGCTTCAGCTGAGCCCATGCTTGCCGGGCAGCAACCAGATTGCGCCAACTACCGACCAGAGTCTCGATAGGCTGCAAGCCACGGGACATGATGACCGATGCCGCAACGATTGAGCCAGCCGATATATGTCCATGGATGGCAAGATAAGCGGCGACCGCAAGAACGGCGGACTGAAGTGCCAGGCGGAACACCTTGGTAAAGCTACCAGACACTCCGACAGTAGTGGCCGCCTTAGCACTCGCACCAAGGTGGAGATCATTCACATCTTGCCAGGTCTTGCCCAGATTGGACTGCATCCCCATCGCGCGAACCATTTCGGCATTCCGGCGGCCGGCTTCTGCCAGACGATTGCGCTTGGCTGAATGCTCAGACTGAACGCACGCGGCAGCGCGGACCTTGATATCCGTAACGATGGCAATGGCAACCAATGCCAGCGCGCCAATTACACCGACCATACCCAGCCACATGTGCATGGCAAAAACCAATCCCAGATAGACCGGGATCCACGGCAGATCGAACAAAGCTCCGGCACCCTGACCCGACAGGAAACCGCGAATTTTTTCGACATCTTGAATTGCCGCCGCAGGGTTGCCACCCGGACGGTTGCGCGACGGCTCGGACAAAGTGCAATCAAACGCTGTTCGGGTGAGCCTTTGTTCAAAGCGATGCCCCATGGCAACCAGCACACGGGTCCGCGCGCCGTCAATCAAGGCCATGAACAAGTACAGACCGGCGACAAGTGTGCTGAGCGCGACAAGCGTATTCACGCTTTGGCTAGACATCACGCGATCATAGATCTGAAGCATGAAAATCGGCCCTGTCAGCATCAATAGGTTCACAACACCGCTGAAAACGCCGGTGGCAATCAGATTGCCCTTCAGCGCGCGCCGGGCGCTGGCAAGTTGTGGATGAACGGATGAATGCTTTGACATAGCTGGCTCCCAATAAAAACTCTGTGGGTGATACTTGGAGACCAGCCGCCGATGCCCCAAGGGCTTGTCACACTTTGATTCAATTG
This sequence comes from Ruegeria sp. I3, assembly GCF_056532525.1. Taxonomy (NCBI): domain Bacteria; kingdom Pseudomonadati; phylum Pseudomonadota; class Alphaproteobacteria; order Rhodobacterales; family Roseobacteraceae; genus Ruegeria; species Ruegeria sp. I3. The sequence continues at coordinate 343,823 of NZ_JBQFNI010000003.1, forward strand.
ACGAATTTGGCCGGTTGTTTACCGAGCTGACGAAACCGGGTGCCCGGAAGTGCGGTACCGGTGGGTGAAACCCCTTTGCATCATCAGCGGCATGGCGGTTGCAATTTCCGCTTGGGAATGCGGCGGTATTTGAATTAGCGTCCCAAGTCAGGGGGATGGGACAGGGAGCCTACGCGCAATGCGCTGGAATGATCTGACACTTCGAACACAAGTTATGAGCATCGTGCTTATCAGCTGGACGATTGTCGGCGTGTTCTCGGTAGTCACCGACGTGGTCCAGATCCGAAACTCTCGCGCTGAAGAGATCCGAAACAGGGGCGATGCCTTTCTTGCGCAGGTGGTTTCAACCCTGGCCCGCGTGCCTCCTGACAGCCGCTCCGAAGCAGCGCTTGGTTTCTTTCCTGCAGAATGGAGTGTTAGGGTCGACACGCAGGATGCAGCAACCACTTTGGCCAATGGCCGCGACCGCCCGAATCTGGCTAACTGGCTGACGGCGCGGCTGGAACACCGCGGGATCGCCGTCGCGGAACTGTCCGTGGCAGACACGGTCGTTGACGCCAAACACGACCAAAGCGCGCTGTTGCAACTGTTCAAGAGCCACTCGGGCGAACCTATCGATGCAGAAAGCGTTGACGCGTTTCTGGTGAGCGTTTTTTCGGTCCGGCTCAAGGATGATGACGAATGGCTGAACTGCTATTTGCTCATGAAAAACAAGAACATCGTACCTTTGGTCATCGTTGGCTCAATCGACAGTCTGGTCGCGCTTACCCTGCTTTGCGCACTTGCGTTTCTTATTCAGAAAGTGATGCGACCGCTGAGCGCGATGGCCGTCAATGCCGAGTTGATCGGCCGGGGTGAAGAAGTCGGCCCACTCGTCGAGGCGGGTGCCATTGATATCCGCCACACAATTATTGCGTTCAATCGCATGGAAGCCCGGATTGTTCTGGCGCTTGAGTACAAGACAACCTTGCTTCGTAGCCTCGGGCATGACCTGAAGGGACCGATTGCACGGATGCACGATGCGATCCAGAAATTGGAACCAACAGCACCCAAAGAGCAACTGCTCAAGCGGTTGGAAACCATCAGCGATATTGTAAACTCCGTCACCAACCTCAACCGCGAAACGCATCACGATGGAGAGCTTGCACGCCTGGATTTGCGCTCACTGGTTGAGGCGCTTGTAGATGAACAGGTTGAGGCGGGTCGCGATGTGACCTGCACAATCGAACAATCTGCGGTGGTCAAAGGAAGACATAACGCGCTTACCCGGGTTCTTAGAAACTTGTTGGAGAATGCGGTCAAATACGGGGGTCGAACAAATGTCTCTTTGACCGCGTCGAACGATTTGGCCGCAATTCACATAGACGATGAAGGACCAGGTATCCCAGCCGAACAACTTGAAACAGCGTTTGAGCCTTTCCAGAGACTTGGAGCCACCGAACCCGGCACAGGCCTCGGCCTTGCTATTGTCCGGGCGATTGTTGTCGATCAGGGGGGCACTGTTACGCTTGAAAACCGCCCTAGCGGGGGCCTTAGGGCTAATGTGCTTTTGCCGCTTGATTCCGGAGTTCAGCCTGGACGAAAGATGTAACCCTGCCCCCAGACCGTTCGAATATATTCCGGATTTGAAGGGTCGCTCTCAATCTTCGATCGCAACCGTTTGATCAGAGCATCAACGCTTCTGTCTCCTGCACCGCCATGCTGTCGGGTCCGGGCAACGGCAAGAAGGTCTTCTCGGGTACACAACACGTCCGGGTTTTCAGCAAAGAAGCGCATAACCCGCACTTCGCTTGAGGTGAGTGTGATGAGACGACCATCCTCGCTTTTGAGATGTCGCTCGTTTTCAACAAGCTCCCATTCTCCGAACCGGGTAACCCTGGATTTTCCCTGCGTTCCACCAGCACGCCTGCGCAGCACAGCACGCACGCGCGCGAGGAGTTCCAACTCGTTGAATGGTTTAATGATGTAATCATCCGCGCCCAGTTCCAGCAGGGAAATCCGCTCGGCGTCGTCATCAATCGAACTGATCATGATGATCCCGGCATCTATGCGCGAAGCGATCTCGTGACATAACACCTTACCACTAGTTCCTGGCATCACGAGGTCCAGCAGAAACAAGCTGTAGGTTTCATCAGCCATCATCAACCGCGCAGCGGGTACATCTTGCGCGTGTTCGATTTTGTACCCTTTGTCAGTCAGAAATGCACAAACACCCTGAGCAAACTCGATGTCATCGTCACAAATCAGAATGTGCTCATCATAGCCAGCGGATTGATCCGCGACGTCTTGCATAGCTCTTCTCCTCGGGACGATGCCTGTCGTTACGATAACAACATTTGCTATTCGAAGCTGTCAATGTTGCAGAGAACGATCAAACTGTCCGGTACGCGGCGACCGCAATCGCCACTCATGGCTAAACCAGACAATCATCCACCGGGGCATTCCGGACGATTGAAAAGCTTGTCACGCCAAACAGCAAATTCCTCCCTCTTCCACCACTTTCCGCGGGTGGCTGCGTGCAACGAGGCAATCTTCGTCAGAGACTTGGTAGCAGGCTTTGTATTTGGTGTATCGCGTGTGCCCCGACTTAAGTGCAGTTTTGATTGCGACAGCAGGCTCTGAACCAGATTTGGGTGCTTCTGAAACCCTTAAATGTTACTGCTGCATCCACGCTACGAAAGAGGCTCCAAGTCCGACAGAGTAATATCGTAGTCAGTTTCCGCCAGAGCTATCTACGGCCTTGCGGAAATCCGGCTTAGATTGTTTCGATAGTCTCCAGCCAGCGCAGCAGCGCCGCCGCGGTTTGCCGCGGTTGTTCCAGAGTTGGCAAATGCCCCGCGCGTTCGATGACTTCCAACCGGCTTTGCGGCAACAGGTCATGCATCAATTCGTGGCGTTCGACTGGGCATAACGCGTCATGACGGCCGCAAAGGACCAGCGCAGATCCCTTGAAAGCGCGCAATGTGTGACTTTGGTCCGGGCGATCTCGTAGGGCCTTGGATTGGTTAACAAAAATCTCCGGCCCCAAGGCCATAGCCATATCCATGCATAGGTCCAGAATTGCCTGTCGATCAGGGCCATCGGTCAAATAGTTGGGCTTCATTTCCTCGGCCATCACATCGCGTAGCCGACCGTTTTTAACCGCCTCAATCTGGGGCTCACGCCTCGCCTTGACCTGATCCGCCTCTGCCAGCGGGTTGGTGTCCATCAACGCCATCCCCGCTACACGCCCCGGTGCTTGCCGCAGTATTTCCATCGCAACAATGCCTCCCATGGAAAGACCGGCCAATGCGAACCGGTCGGGCGCGTGTCTTAAAACCTCGGCGGCCAAAGCCTGCATCGTATCATGCGCACCAATGGGGGCGACAAATATCGGATATCTGCCAGACAAAGCACCAATTTGCGGCGAGAATAGCCGAGCATCGCACATCATGCCCGGCAAAAGGACAAGTGGTGTCATTAGACCAGAGCAGCCCCTTCGGCCAGCGCGCCCAGTTTGGCATAGGCGATATCAGGATCGACAGCGCCAAACCCCGCAAAAGTGCCAAAACCGCAATCCGATCCGCCAATCACCCGCTCCGCTCCCACGATGTTCACGAACCGCTCAAGGCGTTGCACGACCAGTTCGGGGTGTTCGACAAAGTTTGTGGTGGTATCGACCACACCCGGCACAAGTACCTTGTCATCCGGTATCTCGGACTTGCGGTCGCGGAACACCGTCCATTCATGTGCATGGCGCGGGTTCGAGGTTTCAAATAGCACATAGCGCGACTTGGTTGACATCAAAGTCGAGAACACCTTGTCCATTCCGATATCGCAGCAATGCGGACCTTCGTAATTGCCCCAGCAGATGTGAACCCGAACCTTGTCGGCGGGCACATCCTGCAATGCATGGTTCAGCGCTTCGACATGCATTTCGGCAATACTGACAAATTCCTCGTCAGAAAGGTCGGTGAACAGCATATGGCGCGACAGGGCAAGATCGGGACAATCCAATTGAAGATCCAGGCCCGCCGCGACGATGGTTTCATATTCGGATTTCATCGCATCGGCCAGCGCGGCCAAATACGCCTCGCGCGTCGGGTAATAGTCGTTCTGCAGAAAAAGAGAGATCACACCAGGGCTGGCAGCATTCATAAATCCGCGCTCAATCCCGTGCTCAGCCATGGCTCTTTTGAGGTTGTCGATATCCTTCTGCAACTCGCCCTGCCCTTTCGAGCGCACGTCGCCTACACACATGGGCCGCGCGTATTGCGGAGTTCCGCCATCATTCGCCAAACGTTGAAGAAAGCCCGGAAACATCTTCAGATCAGCCGGAGCGTTGCGCGGGCTGTCGCCTGCAAACCCGGTGTAGCGGTCCTTGACGTAGGTCGCGTAAGAGATTTTCGAAGTCTCGCCATCTGATACAATATCGATCCCCGCTGCAGCCTGTTTGCCTACGGTTTCGGACACCGCGTTCGTCATGCAGGCATCAAAATCTGTCTGATCGAACGGTTCCCCCCGCTCGCGCGCGAAGATGAAATCGACGACTTCCTGACTACGCGGCAGACTCCCCACGTGGGTGGTTGAAATTCGGGTCATCATGTCATCTCCAATTCAATTACTTCCCTGTGCCGAGTCCAAAGTGAAGAACGGGTCACATACTGCGCGCCCCGAAGGAGATCGGAGCGCGCAACTTTGCCTTTATGCACCGGTCCAGGTAGCACCGGCGGGATCGTCCGTTGCCGTGATACGATACAGACCGGCCTCTCCGGTCATTGAGGGCACGATACTGTAGCTTTCACCTGACAGAACCAGCGCTGTGTCGCCTGCGGACAAAGTTGTTTCATAGCCATCGATTGTAATCCGCCAATGACCACTCGCAGGCATGAGGACGACGGGCATATGCGCCGCGACGGGTTCGTTCAAACAAGAACCGCGCCCGAGGAAATCGACCTCAAACCCAGGCTTATCCTTGATCAGGGCATCTTCGCCAATCACTTTGGCTGGCTTGTTAGCGGAAAGCGCCATCAGATCCCAATAGCGTGCCACATATTTGCCGATAACATCTTCGACCGGAACTTCCGGATAGCTCTTAAGCTCTTCTTCGGTCAGCAGCGGCATGGGGCGCACGTTGTGGGGCAGTTCCTGACCCTTCTTGCTGTCATACAGCACGCCATTGTCGCCCAGCATCAGCCCATGCGCCTGCGCGTCTTCGATCACCTGTGGTGCCCAGGTGACACCGCCACCCGCATCATCGCCGCCCAGGATCGACATGATCATCCCATAATCCTGCCCGACATTTTCGAAACCGCGAAAGATGCCAGTTGGAATGTTAAATATGTCACCTTCCTCGGCAATAAACTCACCCGCAGTGCCATAGCGACCCCAGAAGAACCGCCAACGTCCTTTGGCGACAAAGAACACCTCGGCCGTGGTGTGGCTGTGCAGCGAATTCCGGCATTTCGGAGGTTGCCCCGCCGCGCCAATATTGAAACCGATTTTGTCGGTGATGTGGACATGCTGATCGGGGCTTTCGGATACGCCACCGCCTACGATGGTAAAGTTTTCCTTCTGGTCCGAACCAGGCGTGTGCGCGTCAATAAATGCGGTTTTACAAGGCTGCAGTTCGCCGTAGCGGACAATGCGTTGTTGGATCGTGCTCATAATAGTCTCCGTTCATTGAATTGGTACAAGAGGTCTCGATCCTCATGCACCCGGAGGGCGATTATTCAGCCGCCGCGCCCGCAAGGACGCCCGGTGGCCGTGGTACCGCCGGGTTCCTTCACTGGCATCCAATGCGACGCGCGTTTGAGGCATCAGAGATCCCCGGTTTCCAACAGAAGCTGTTTCCAGACCGCGGTTTCATCGAACAAGGTCCATTCGCGTCGCAGCCTGATGTCGCCTCCAACCAACTCGCCCCATTCGGCATGGCTGATCCCCAGCACATACAACTCAGCACCTGTTGGTTTGCCGAACACGCCCCAACCGTCATGCTTGCCATGCAAGCTCCAGCGCAGGGCCGAGCGGGGTGGCATATTCGGATCATCGCGCCCGATCTGATGATGGATGGTGAAGGTTGCGCTTGGCATGGCTGCACGCAAAGACATCCAGAACCGATCAGCCGAATCCCAGCCATGGCCCGTGACACCGCCGGGATATTCGGTCTGCACGCCTCGGTCATACTCTCGTTCAATCGCGCCCATATCTGCATTCATTATCCGTGTCAGCAGATCCGCGTGGCGGTGTCCCCATTCATTGTCATTGCCGTACCCCTTGTAGGGGCCTTCGATGTCGTTCTTGGGTGACAGAGGCTTCACACTGGCCTCGGCCCCACCTTCACGCGCTATCAGATCGGCGGCATATTCCTTGGGATCCCAGCCCATTTGCCGGACAATCGCACCCTGATCTCGGATCAGCCATTCGTCATCGATCATGTTGTCGATGGCGTGGCAGTCGGCCAGAATTCGGTATCGCAAGCGAGTTCCGGTGGCTTTGCCATAGACACCATTGCCCCGATGCGTGGCGGTCGACAGGATACGATGCGAGCTCAGCATGCCTTCTTCCGGGGTGCCCGACCAGATCACATCCTCGCCCAGCAGCTGACGGTCGGGGAACTCGGCCAACGTGGCCATTGTTGCACCAATGACATTCTGGTTACCCAACACAACCGAACCGGGCGAGCGGACGACGATGTCTGGGCTGTAATATTGATGCAGAGTCGCAATGCCACGGTCTTCCCAAATCTCTTTGGTGATGCCGATGATATAATCCGGGAAATCTTTGAATTTGGGATCAAATCCCTTCATGTCTTCCATCCTTCAGGTATGCGGGCGGAGCCGCGAACGATCAAAGGTCCGTCAATCTCGGTGCGGCGGGGCGCAGCAGCGGGATTTTCGATCTTGCTAAGTAGAATATCGACGGTTTCGGCAACCATCCGATTGGCAGGCTGACGAATAGTTGTCAGATTGTAGGCTGGCCAAGAGGCAACGGCGACATCGTCATATCCCAGAACCGAGACGTCGGCCGGAATTTGCAGGCCCAACTCGAACCGCAGCGTGTCCATCACAGAGATCGCCATGTGATCATTGGCCACGAACACAGCGTCCGGTGGATCGGACGCGAACATGCGTAGCGTTGCCTCACGCGCCTGTTCTGCGATGAAGTTTCCGGCTCCACGGGCGTGCAGTTTGACACCCGCCTCTTGCAGGGCCGCTACGAACCCCGCTTCACGATCGCGCTGGGTCGAAGCGCCCTCCCACCCGGCGATATATCCGATCTTCTCATGACCGCCAGCCAGCAGAAACTCGGCTGCCTTTCGGCCACCGGCGACATTGTCGGATGTAACCGATGACATAGTGAGGTCATCCTGTGCCCGATTGAACAACACCATCGGTACGCCAACGGTCCGACAACGTTCATACAAGGTCGACGACAGGGCCACCGATGCCGCGATTATGCCGTCGACTTGAAAGTCGAGCAATTCCTCGACCACGCTATCGACGTTTTCGGCCTGGTTCGACGCCATGAATATCATCACATGGTAGCCGCGCTCCTGCAGCGTATTCGTCAACCTTTCCAGTGCTTCAGGATAAAACTGATTATTCAGATACGCCACAACAAGCCCAATGATCCGGCTTTTGCCGGACACTACGGCACGCGCAAGGACGTTCGGCCGATAGCCCAGTTGCTTGGCGGCCTGACGCACCTTTTCAATCGTTTTCTTCGAGGCTGACGCCCCCGGAGTGAACACACGGCTAACGGCAGACTGGCTGACCCCGGCGAGGCGGGCGACCTCCATGGATGTAACTTTTTGCGCCGCCATCAGTCTGCTGTCCAACCTCCGTCTATCATCAACGCGGTGCCCGTCACCAAAGCCGATGCATCCGCTGCAAGATAAACCACTGCCCCCATGATGTCTTCGATCTCGCCCGGGCGGCCCAACTTGATCTTGTCCAATATCCATGCGCGCTTGTCCGGGTCATCAAAAGTCGACTTGGTCAAATCGGTCAGAATAAAAGTTGGGCAGATCGTGTTGACCCGAATTTTTGCAGGACCGAACTCCAGCGCCATCGCCTTGGAAAAGCCTTCGACTGCGAATTTTGACGCGCAATAGACGGCCCTTTCCCGCCCGCCTACATGGCCCATCTGGCTGGAGATGTTCATCAGCGATCCGGGGCGCCCAGCTTCTAACAATCCTTTCGCCACCGCTTGGGTCAGAAAATAGGCCCCCCGGACATTGACATCCATTACCGCATCAAAATCCTCGGGCCGTGTGTCCACGGCCCTGCTGTGTCGGGCCAGACCGGCTGAGTTCAGCAGGATATCAAACGGCCCGTTTTGCGCGACAGCATCAGCAGTGCCTGCAACGTCAGAAACATCCAGTTCAAGTATATTCGCCAACCATCCCCGAGCGGTCATCTCTGTTGCCAGATCCTGCAACGCATCCTTGCGCCGCGCCGCCAGTGTCACTTCGGCACCATGCTCTGCCAGCGCTACGGCACAGGCCATGCCGATACCGGACGACGCGCCCGCGACCAATGCGCGTTTGCCGTTAAGATTGAAACTTGGGGTGCTGGGAAATTGGGACATATCAGACCTCGCCAACCGGAAATGGAATGCGGCCCGGAACGCGCACCTTGTTGAACTCTCGCAAACGGGCAAAGACGTCAACACCCAGCTGGCGATAGGTATCCAGCAGATCAACCAGAACCCAGTTCTCGCGAATCTTGCCATTTTCAAGCCGCCAGAAATCGAGGCTGCGCAGCGTGATCTTCTTGCCCGACGGTGCGATCCCCATCCAGCCATCATTAGTGACAGTCTGGATCATGTTGGGCCAACCCGTAACAGCCGCATAGTCACCGTCGCCAAAGAAATGACAGGTGATGTCATCTACATCCTGCCCGCGATCCGGCATTGCGTTGAGGAATGGAATCTGATGCCAATTACGGAACCCCGCAATACCCCGCCCTGTGCCGATCCCCGAGGGGCCGTACCAGTTCATCCGAGGATGCCAGAACCGCTCCAACTCCATCACCTCCGGACCACCTTCTGCGGGATGTTTGGTCAGATGATTCAGCATGTCGACAATGTGCTGGCAAGTCTCTTTGCCCTTGGCCTCGTCATACGGGCCGGGCACCAGCCCGTCCTGCGTCGCGGGTCCCGGAACATGCCATTCCCGCCCCAAACCGGGTGCCATGGGCCAGGCCTGCGCTTGCACCATCACTTCGGGGATATCCCAAAGCGCCTGCACCTCGGCGACTTTGTCATTTTCGATCCGGTAAAACTCGTGAAACCGCATGGTGACCTGATGGCCTGTCGGCGGAATCTCCAGCCATGGCCCCGCGAAAGTGCCGGTATAGTACCCGCCGCATCCAACCCAATCAGCCCCGAATTCATCAGGTCCAGCCATGACGATATAATCGCGGCGCTCAAGATCGGGCCATGCGGTCAGAAGATCGCGATAGCAACAATCGTAATAAGCACTACTCCCATTGGTGTCACCAAACGGATAGCTCAGATGGAACACAGCGTCGGGAGAACAAATCTGATCCAACGCCTGCCGGACACCGGCTTCGGTAAAGTCATACATCGCAGCCCTGATCTGTGCGATCAGGGTCTTGTGCTCAGTATGCCTGTCACTCATTCTGCGGCGTCCCTGTAAGGTGCAGGCGCGCCGTAGGGGACATTGATGCCGCCGTAACGCCGTACGCGGACGTTACATTGCTCGGCGTGCCCCACAAAACCTTCGAGCATACATAGGCGCGAGCCATATTCGCCGATCAAGGTTGCCGCCTCATCAGTCAGAACCTTTTGATAGCTATGTGTTTTCAGATATTTACCGACCCATAGACCACCAGTATAGCGGCCAGCTTTTTTGGTAGGTAGCGTGTGATTGGTGCCAATAACCTTATCACCGTTCGAGACATTGGTACGCGGTCCAAGGAACAATGCGCCATAACAAGTCATGTTCTCAAGGAACCAGTCGTCGCGATCGGTCATGACCTGCACATGTTCAGATGCAATGTCATCGGCGACCTGCAGCATCTCGTCATACGTATCGCAGACGATCACTTCGCCATATTCCTCCCACGACACTTTTGCAGTGCCCGCTGTCGGCAGAATGCCCAGCAGCCGGTCGACCTCGGCCATCGTGTCCTCGGCCAGTTTGCGCGAGTTGGTCAGCAAAACGCAGGGGCTGTTATAACCATGTTCGGCCTGACCCAGAAGATCGGTCGCGCATAGCTCTGCGTCTGCGGCGGTCTCATCAGCAATCACCATGGTCTCGGTCGGGCCGGCAAACAGGTCGATACCGACGCGACCAAATAGCTGACGTTTAGCTTCTGCGACAAAGGCGTTACCCGGACCGACAAGCATGTGGACTGGATCAATCGTCTCGGTTCCCAACGCCATGGCGCCGATAGCCTGAATGCCGCCCATCACGTAAATCTCATGCGCCCCACCCAAATACATGGCGGCGATCACCGCTGCATTGGGTTTGCCCTGAAACGGAGGGGTGCAGGCGATGATGCGTGGTACGCCCGCCACCGAGGCGGTCGCCACCGACATATGCGCCGAGGCCACCATCGGGAATTTGCCACCGGGCACATAACAGCCCACCGATTGTACGGGGATGTTCTTGTGGCCCAAAATGACGCCCGGCAGAGTCTCAACTTCGATATCCAGCATCGAGTCGCGCTGAGCTTGTGCAAAGTTGCGCACTTGTTCCTGCGCGAATTTGATGTCCGCCAGCTCTCGATCCGTCAGCTGATTGATCAGGTCGTCGATCTGGTCTTGAGACAACCGAAACGATGCTGGCGAATAGTTATCGAACTTCTCGCTTAGCTCGCGTACCGCAGCATCGCCACGTGTTTCGATGTCTTTCAGTGTCGCTTCGACGACAGCGCGTGTTTTGGCGTCATCCTCGGCCCGGTCAGCATCGGACTTACCACGTTTCAGATACTCGATTGTCATTGTCCTAATCCTTAGTTTCAGGCCGGGGCGGAGACTTCTCACCCCGGTCAAATGCTTCCCAGCCTTCACCGTTAAACAGATCGACACCCAGCTGTGCCGCTACATGGGCGAAATCCACATTCACCCAATTGTCGACGATCTTGCCGTCGACCACTTTCCAGAAATCCATATATCGGATCTCGACCCGCTTTCCGGTGGGGGCGATCCCCAGGAACTCACCCGAATGGGTTGCTTCCTGTCGGCCAAACGCAGCCGCCCACTCGCCCATGTAAAGGCGCGCTTCGTCGATGCAGGTCTTGTCCGAAAAAGCCGCCTGAAACGGGCGTTGCCAATTGTCCTGAAACTGTTTCAGGCCAGTTTTTGTGCCGCAGCCCTGATTGCCCATCCAGCGGAAGCCTTCCGAGAAGAATTCGCCGATGTCATCTATGCGGTGATCGTTCAGACCATCCACCATGGTTTCAATCACACGGCGGGTGTCTTCTGTTTTGTCGAGGTCCGTATCACGTGTCAGCACGGCCTGTTCCGGGCGGGAACCCTTCATCTTTCTCATCCTTGTATTGGTGCCAATAGAAATTCTGTCTTCATCGGGTAGCTCAATCAGCTGACAGAAAATCCCTCGGCATCCGGTTGAGCGCCGGGTGGCGGCCAACGGCGTTATGTCTTGCAGAGCTGCTCATGCGGCTTGCTCGGCGATGTCGGCAAAAAGGTCATATCCCAGCTGCAACAACACATGCGGGATGTCGACGAAAACCCAGTTTTCGACCAACAGATCGTCCTCTCGACGCCACCAGTCGCAGACCCGCATGAAGACGCGTTTTCCGCTTGCGGGCTGGTCGAGGAAGGGTTTCACCTGGACACCAGTCAAGGAAGGCCAGCCACCCGAGCATACGTAATTGCCTTCGCCGAAGCGGGTGAAATGCGCAGTCATGCCATTTCCCGCACTACCTCCGGACCAACCTTCGAAGGTGGCCTCGAAAGGCACCTGGAAGCTTGCAAAACTCTCGAGCCCGACGAAAGAACCGAAGGCGCCGGGGCCGTACCAGACCATGTTGTCATGCCAGAACGGGCGCCAGGCCTCGTTCTTGGTGGCAAGCTTGGCCAGCATTTCTGTGACCATACAATAGCTCTTGGCCCCCTCGACTGGGTCTTGCGGCGTGGTCAAGATGCCATCATGGCTTGCTGGACCCTGAATCATCCCGGTGAAGCCACGGGTCTTGCCCGGGCTATCGGTGATCGGCCATTGCCCTGCAGCCAGCATCAGTTCTGGGATATCGAAGAAGATATAGCTCTCCACCGCCTTGCCATCCTGCATGCGGTGGAACTCGCCGAAGCGCAGATAGGCAAGCTCACCTGTGGCGCGGATACCAAGCCAGTCGCGCGAGAACCGACCGACGAAATAGCCGGTGGCGCTGATCCAGCCCTGTCCTTCAAATACACCGGCCATGACGATATCATCGCGCCGAAAAAGCCCATCGAAGGAGGCTGCGAGCGGGGCGATGACGTGATCGTGCAGCCCGAGGCCACCCGCGACCTCGTTGAAAGGATGCACCACGTTGACATGTGCACCGGGGGCGAAGAATCCCTCATAGGCTGGCCGGAAATTGCCTGGATGGCGTTGCGCGGCGATGAAATTCAGAAAGGGTTTACGGTCGAGGCGTTCCATTAACTTTGTCTCTATAGGATCTGTTCAAGGCGTCTGCGGAGAAACGCCCCGCAAGGCCCTGCGCGCATCAAAGCAAAAGGAATTCGCCCTGGTCGCCTTGCCCGGCACGCAGCCATATTCAGGCTGGCTGCGTGCGCATGGGCAAATACGGACTGAGGATGCGTGCGTCCCATCAGCGTCAGCCTTTCACAGCCCCGGCGGTCAAACCGCCCACAATCTGACGCTGGAAGAACATCACCAAGATGAACAGCGGAACCGTCGCAGAAACCACGGCCGCAACGGCGAACATTACGTTGCCCTCGGTTTGCGTTGTACCAAGGAACGCGGCGATGGCTGGAACCATTGTGCGGTTGCTTTCTGACAACAGCATCGCCCCAACGGCAAAGTCGTTATAGGCCAGAAGAAACGAGAACAGCCCCGTGGTGATCACACCCGGCCACATCACCGGAATGATCACGCGGCGGAAGGCCTGAAACTGGTTGCAGCCGTCGACCTTTGCGCTTTCGTCAAGCTCGCTGGGGATGTTCTTGAAGAAGGCGTGTAGCATCCACAGGGTGAACGGCTGGTTGATCGCGACAAGTACGATGATTGTCGTCGGCAGTATCCCCCAGATATTCCATTCAAAGAAGGGTAACAAATAACCCGAAACCAACGTGATCGGCGGCATTGCGCGGAAGATCAGCGCCGTGATCAAAAGCCAGAATGTGTAGTTATAGCTCGACCGCGAAAGCGCGTAGCCCCCCAGCGTTCCGATGGTCAGCGAGATGGCGACCACAAAGACGCAAACGATCCCCGTGTTCAGAACATTCCGCCAAAATTCTTCCTGAATCCAGGCCCCTTCGTAACCGGTGGTGGTAAAGGGTGAGCCATAAACTGCCTCGGTCCGCGCGCCGGTTAGAGCGTTCGTCCAATCGGCGATCGAGAAGAAATCCAGCTCTACCTTGAACGACCCCCAAACCGTCCAGAGGAACGGGAAAGCGGCCAGGATGAACCAAAGGATCACAAAAAGCGACGAAGCAATCCGAAGGCTTTTGGGCATTCTTTGCGCACGACTGGCCATGTTATCTTGCTCCTTTGAAGTCACGCCAGGTGCGGACAAGCACGGGCGACAACAGAATGGCGACCCCGATAATCGTGATCACAGACGTAGCGGCCGCAGAGGACAGCTGTCGCGTTTCACCGCCGAGGTCGTTGAAGATGAAAGTGCTGAGCGATTGCGCATGGGCACCGGCGCTGAAGCCAATAATCGGTTCAAACACCTTGAAATTATCCATCAACTGGATCAGCGCAACAAACGTAACCAGTGGCATGAGATGGGGAACAACCACGAATTTGACCTGTTGCCAGCGGGTTGCCCCATCGATCTGGGCCGCCTCGATCTGATCTTTGGGCAAAGTTTGCAAACCGGCATAGAACACCACGAAGGCAAAGGGGGCCGAACTCCAGACGCCATAAACCATCAGCGCCACCCACATCAGCCCGGTCGAAGCCTTTAGACTGAAATCCGGATCTCCGGCCAAGTTTACAAGGGCATTGCCGATGACGCCACGACTGTCAATCATCCAAAACAGAATGAGCGAGCCGATCAGCGGTGTCACAATCATGGGCAAGAGCGAGAAGAAGATCATCAAACCCTTGAGGTGCCGGTGCAGTGAGTTGACCGCCAGCGCAATCACCAGCCCCAGAATGATCGTGAGGGGTGTCACAATGAATGTGAAGGTCAGCGTAAAGGCCATGGCCCGATAGAAGGGCAAGTTTCCGACCTCTGAGAAAAGGTCACCCCACGTGTCACTCGCCGCCCAGATTTCGCCAACCTCCTGTATCGCCAGGTGGCCGCGATCAAAGTAGATATCCAGCCCGACAAACCTGCCCAATGGTTGTTCGGCACGAAGCGCTGCGGTGGCTTCCTGATCGATGGTGGTCTCGGTTGTGCACCCGACAAGCGGAGTACAGTTTTCGACTTCCACCAGAACCGCCGGGTGTGGGGCATAAATGGATTGGATCACCACCGAGACGATGGGCATTGCAATGAACAGCAGCATTGCAAGTCCTGTGGGCAGGAAAAACCAAAGGAATGTCTTATGGCGCATGTCGCAATTCCCGTGTCGGCTTGATTGGGCGGGTGCCCAAATTGGGCACCCGCGAGGGGCGTTTTACTGTAGGAAGCCCTGTTCGATTGCCGCGGCGCGATAGGCGGCCTCGACATCGGCCAGCGCCTGTTCAGCGCTTTCCTTGCCCTGCATGAAATCGGCAAGTTCATTGCCGAGTGCACTGTGCATCAAACCCATGTAGGGCAGCATCGGATAAGGAGTCGTGCCCATTTTGGCAGCGTCAAATACACCCTGCGCGTCGTCTGCAGGTTCGTACCCTTCGATCAACCAGACTGCCAGCGGCGTGGTTTCATCGTTCAACATTTCGGGGCGGACGCCATGCGTCATCGCGACAAAAGTCGCCTCAGCCTCTTCATCCGAGATGTTCTTGCCGACGGTCCATCCATCCCACCAAAGGGTCGAGGCCGGAGTCGTGCCGCCACCCACGGTCAGCGGCGCTGCAATGGCATGGCCATCGATTACTTCCTGCAAGACACCTTCGGTTGTGGTCTGCTGTGACGCCCGTGACCCCCACATATTCATGATCGCCACATTGCCCGCGCGGTATTCCGCGTTGGTGGCATTGGAATCATGGGTCAGAAAGTCGGGGTTCATATACTCGGACAAAGCCTTCATCATGTTCAGCGCTTTGACACCGGCCTCGGTATTGACGTTGGGCTCTGCGCTGCCGGGCTTGAAATGAGTACCTCCATAGCCAAGGAACATGTTGTTGAATTCCTGCGCCAGATTCCATCCCGCAGCATAAGCACCGCCAACCGGGTTTTGCATTATGCCCTGCGCGCGAATGGCTTCGGCCGCTTCGAGCAGTTCTTCATACGTGGTCGGCACTTCGACGCCTGCCTGTTCCAGAACGTCCTTGCGGTACATCAGGTGCTGAGCGTTCGCCATGAAGGCGATGGCCATGATGTCATCGCCGATCTTGATTAACTGTCCCGGCTGCAGGTTCTGACCATGTTTTTCGACCAGGTCATTGAGCGGTCGGATAACGTCTTCATTCATCAACGCCACAATCGAGCTGTTGGCGATGATGGCTGAGGTGTATTCCGACGGATTGCCCGACAGACCGGCCACGTTGATGGTTTGGTGTTCGGATGTCAGGTTGGATTCAACAGATGCGCCCGTGCATTCCTTTGCGGCAGCGGCCACAGCCTGAATGGCGGCAAATTCGTTGCCGACGATGTTGACCCGATCCGTGATCTCGCAGGCATAACCCGCGCTCGCAGCAAAGGCGGTCAGTGACCCGGCCAATGCGATTTTCTTTAGAAACATTTTTGATTCCTCCCTAGGTGATTGGGTGCATCTTCGAAGCCTGCACCCGAGATTGTCCCGTCATTGCGGGATTGGTTTTCGTCTCTCAGATCTCAAGGCGCGCGCCGGTTTGCGCATCGAATAGGTGGCAGTGATCGGTATGGATATGAATCGACACCTGATCGTCGATTTCTGCACGATAGGTTTTGTCGGCCTTGACCGAGACCAGCGCTCCGCCGATCCGAACCGAGACCATGGTGCTGTCGCCCAGCAATTCCTGCGTATAGATGGGCGCGTTAATCTCGCCCCCGCTTTCTACGACATTGGCGTCCTCGGCGCGGAAACCCAAAGTTATTGGGCCATCCGGAGCATTCAGACCATGCACTTCGGTATTCTGCGCGCGGAACACACCGCCCTGAACATCGCCATCAACCAGGTTCATCGCCGGGTTGCCGATAAAGCTGGCGACAAACGTGTTCGCAGGCTCGTCGTAGATCGCCGTCGGAGAGCCAACCTGCTGGACAACACCCTGCTTCATGATCACCACGCGATCGGCCAGTGTCATCGCCTCGATCTGGTCATGTGTCACATAAATCGTAGTCACCGCCAGTTCATGGCTAAGGTTCTTGATCTGCGCGCGAGTCGAAACGCGCAGTTTTGCGTCAAGGTTGGACAACGGCTCATCCATCAGGAACACGTTGGGCTCGCGTACAATCGCACGCGCCAGAGCCACCCGTTGACGTTGCCCACCTGACAGTTCTGCCGGCTTACGATGCAGAAAGTCGTCCAACTCTACCATCGCCGACGCACGGCGCACTTTTTCGTCATGGGTGGAAGCGTCGATGCCACGTACCCTCAGCGGGAAACGAATGTTCTCGTAGACATTCATGTTCGGATACAATGCGTAAGACTGGAACACCATCGCGACGTCGCGGTCTTTTGGCTCCATATCGTTGACGCGGGTACCGTCGATCAGAATATCACCCTCGCTTGCGTCTTCCAAACCTGCGATCATGCGCATCGTCGTGGTCTTGCCACAACCCGACGGGCCGAGAAGCACCAGAAATTCCTTGTCGGATATTGTCAGGTCGAAATTGTCCACTCCAACAAACGAACCCCAACGTTTTCCAACATTGCGCAGTTGAATCTCGGCCATACTGTCCTCCCAGTTGCACCTGAGTGCATACGTTTGCAAAAGCATAGACATCCAAAGGAACATCTGGCAAGTATTTTTTGCAAGCGAATGCAAAAGCGCCCGCAATCTTGCTAAAGACTGACGCTTCCCTCCGGGCAAAGCATTGAAAGTAAAAGATATGTCTTACGAAGCTGAGAAAGAAATCGTCCTGAACTTCTACAAAGCTCTGAGCGATGCAGAGGAATCAGCCCACTCTGATGTGATCGCTGAGTATTGCGCCGAGGACCTCCTGTGGCGCGGCTTTCACCCGTTCAACGAGCTGCGTGGCGCTAGCAACGTGGCGCAAAAATTCTGGCAGCCGCTGAATCACAGCCTAACTAACTTGCAGCGTCGGATGGACGTGTTCATGGCTGGTCAAAATGAAATCGACGGGTTCAATTCAGTCTGGGTTGTTTCGATGGGCCATCTCATGGGGCTGTTCGACAAGGACTGGCTGGGCATTGCGCCAACCGGAAAAATGGCCTTGCTGCGCTATTGCGAGTTCAACAGGATTGAGCACGGTAAGATTGTCGAAACCGCGATGTATTTCGACATCCCGCATTTCATGATTCAGGCCGGGTTGCAGCCCTTCCCGCCGCAGACCGCCGCACAACTTGTCCAGCCCGGGCCCATGACCCATGACGGCCTGATGTTCACGCCTCAACCCGCCGAAGACGGCCAAAAGACATTGGCCGCTATCAACGCGATGATCTCCGATCTTGGGCGGTGGGACAGCGGGCTCAGCCTTGAAGATGAGTTGCGCCGCACATGGTGCGAAGACATGATCTGGTGGGGGCCATCCGGTATCGGTGCGACCTACACAATCGAACGTTACGCCAAACAACACGCTGGCCCGTTCCGTGCTGGGTTTGCCGACCGGTCAAAAACCAACCATATCTGCCGCATGGCCGAGGGCCACTATGGCGGCTTTTTTGGCTGGCCGAACTTTACCGCCCGACCAACCGGCGGGTTCATGGGGATGCCTGCCACTGACAAAGCCGGTGAGTTCCGGGTGATAGACATTTATCGTCGCAAAGGTGATAAACTGGCCGAGAACTGGATTTTCATCGATCTGCTTCATTTCTGGAAGCAACAAGGTGTCGATATTCTGGACCGCATGACCCACGGTGGTTCTTAGATCATAGGCAGGCCAATCATTTTGGTCGGAATACGGTAAACGGACGTGCTGGCAGTGATGTACAGCATGCTGAACTCGGCTCCACCAAAGCAGAAGTTGGTAGATTTCTGCGGCGTCAGAATGACACCAAGGCAGTGCGCTTGGGCATCAAACAGATGTACACCGCCGGGACCATTGCACAAAATCTGGCCGTCGCGGGTGCACTTCATACCGTCCGGTACCCCTGCCCCATCGCCAACAACATCGGCCCAGACCACCCCACCGGTCAGTGAGCCATCAGCGGCGACATCAAAGACGCGGATATGGCCACCCCAACTGTCATTGACAAACAGCCTTGTTTCGTCAGCTGACAAACACAACCCGTTGGGTTGCTGAAAATCATCCGCGACAAGGTGTAACGTGCCGTCGGGATCCAGCCGGAACACGCCTTGCACCGGCAGTTCTTGCTCTCTCAGAATGCCAAGATCCTCTCGGATACGACCAAAACTGGGATCAGTGAACCAAATCCGACCGTGCGAGTCGCAGATAACATCGTTGGGGCTGTTTAGTTCTTTGCCATCAAAATGCGTGGCGATCGAAGTAACCCGCTTGCCGCCGTGATCATGGCGTACCAAATGCGAACTGGCGTGCTCGCAAGAGATCACTGCCCCGCTTTTGTCGAAGCAATTTCCGTTCGCTTGGTTGGATGGGGTGCGAAAAACGCGAACTCCTTCACCCTCGCTCCACTTGTATTGATGGCTCTCCTGAATGTCCGAGAATACTAGCCAATGCTCTTCGGGGTGCCATATTGGCCCTTCGGTAAACCCCAGACCGCTAGCGATTTCTTCTAGTTGAGCGTCAGGGTGCACCAGATCTGTGAAGCATTTGGAACGGATATCGAATACCATGTGAACACCTTTTCAGAGTTGCGCCTGCCAACACTACCGGCAAGCCTCGACAAGAACAGCGTTTCGGGTGAAAACGCAATAACGACTGTTCGATAGTCTGGCCCTGCCAACTTCAATGCTCTACGCTATGGCCGATGTTTCCAAACCGCTTGGCTGCCAATTGCCATGTGCCGCCCAAACAAAACCTTCAGGACTTTCCCATGAATTTCAAACAACGCATGCTTTCTGGCGAGCCTCTCGTCGGAACGTTTCTCAAGACACCAGCCCATGAACTGGTCGAGATAATTGCCAAGTCAAAACTGGACTTCTTGTGCCTGGATGCGGAACACGCACCCTTTGACCGGGGTCGGTTGGATGTTTGCCTCGCCGTCGCCCGGGCTCTGGGGTTGCCGACGTTGGTGCGGGTGCCGACTGGGTCTGCGGACGAAATTCTCAAGGCGCTCGACAGTGGCGCGACAGGTATTGTTGTGCCGCATGTTGACAGCGCCGAAAAGGCCCGTCGCATTGCGCGCGAGGGTCGTTTTGGCCATGGAGGTCGCGGCTATGCCGGATCAACCCGGTGGGCAGGGTTTGCGACTCGATCCATGGCTGATGTCCTCAAGCAAAGCGAAGAAGAGACAATTATCATTGCCCAAATCGAAGAACCAGAAGGCGTCGCAGAAGTCGATGATATCGCCGGGACCGAGGGCATCGACGGGATTTTTGTAGGGCCTGCGGATCTTGCGGTGTGCTACGGCGTGACTGATCAGTCCGACCCAAAGGTTCTTGATGCAATGCGACGCTCGGGCGATGCAACCAAAGCACATGGCAAGACGCTGATGACCTTTGCAGCCAGCGCAGAAGCAGGGGTCAAGCTGCGCGACTATGGGGTGACCATGATCTTCGTCGCTTCAGAACACGCCTTCATGCTTCGCGCTGCAAACGCGGAAGCGGAGAACTTCCATGGCACCGCGAGGACGTGAAACGCACAGGGCTTTTTAGTGGAAAGGGCCATGGGATCAAAATATCCGCGGGCTGGTAAATGCTGCGACGACAGTACTTTCTTTGCTAGAAATGCGATGCGCGATGGCGGGTTTTTCGCTTCGCTGATTAGCCGTGTCCTGTCGGTTTCTCTCCAGTCTGCCGTACACGCCTTGATCAGGTAAAAATCGCGAAATGGGATAGGTTTAACAGTAACAGTCGAGATCGGAGACTGCACGGCGTTGGCCCGAGAGCAGTTCGTCTAGCAGTTCACCAGTCACCGTCGCATATCCTAAACCGCACACGTTAATCCCCATAGATGTCCAGAGACCAGAGGTAAGAGTTTGCAAACGCGGCAGACCATCTGCCGCATCCGCAATGTAGCCGTTCCAGCACTATTTGATCGGCGATTCCGCCAGTAGCAGGAAAAACTCGACCACCTTGCGCCGAACTGGTTCTTAGGGTTTATGATCGTCTGTTTGACGCAGAGGTTCGCGGCGGCCGGATAGGAAACGCTCGTCCGCCTCAAGCCGGAAACTGTTGACCAGTTTTTCGAGATCCTCCGCAGATTTGCCACCAGCGCAACGCCATTAAGAAAAGGCGGTCGACGAATTCACTAAAGAAGAGACCAACGCCCGGCTTCATTGATTAAGATCGCACTGCATGCTTCACGGCATCGATAACGGAACTTTGAAATGCGTGATCTTTTCAGGCTGGCTGGCGGGCAGATCGCACGTCTAAGTCCTTCTTGCCGAACTCGCTTGGAAAGCCCCGGGTCGACGATAGGTGTGTATTTAACGGAATAATTTTCTTCAATCACAATGGCTTGCGCTGGTGTGGCGCTCCTGTCGCTTATGGCCCGTGCAGGACTCTCAACAGCCGACGGAAGCGCCGTTACAAACGGCAAAACCGCAACGAGATCATGTCCGACAGACTCAAGAGTTGGAGACGCGTGGCGACGCGCTTTGACCGATGTCCAAAGGTCTTGCTCGCAGCCGGCGCTCGCGGAAACCGTCATCTATTAGTATGGTATCATGAAGCTAATAAGGCTTGGGTATCGACTGCTTATGTAGGGTTAATCTGTAAAAATTCGCGTAGAAGAAGACTTCGAAATTTGATGGGAATTCGAAGTACATCACTCACCAAGACAGCTGCGCGTATCATAGAATTGAAGGAAAGTGATTGCGCCAGCCTGTTTCGAACGGATTGGGATTCTCCCCTTCGATTGGAATTCGCTTTCGACCGCTCATTTCAAGATCGGGGACAGTAACTGGTAGCATTTGTGTGGGGATACTTAGGCTTGGAAAACAAATCCTCGCCGCCGGAATTCTCGGCCAGCCTAAACCTACACATTCTAAGCGAATATCGGTTCCTCACAGTCGGCTAGACGCAGGCATCGCCGCTCCTGTATCCTATGTGTCAGCGGTTTGGGATTCCTTGAAGGAGAACAAGAAAGCGCCACGGATGTTCAAACCCAACCGAAGCTTTCAGGAATGAAATTAAGCAACTGAGATAGAGTAATTTCACGCAACGGGTCGTGAGCCAAATGATCTGTGGAACGCCCCGTTTCAGACGAAACGGGGCGTTAAGATATCAATAGGTGCGCTTGATGTCGCTGTAGGCACCGCGCAGCTTCACGGTGATCGTGATGTCCTGCTTATCACGGTTGCGCCAGAACCAGCCGTGATTGCCGGTGAATGCGGCAACCAATGTTCCCTTTGCACCGGTTTTGCCACGGCCTTTCTCATAGCTGATGGAATCGTCAGCGTTGTCGCCATGGAGTTCAAAATTTGCCTGGCCGCCTTCGGCAACCCAATCAAATTCAGTCACAGCACCTTCATCCATGACCAGCTTCCACTCGATTCCTTCTCCAGGGGTCAGAGTGAACGAGAATTCATCCGCCCAGGGCTCGGCACTTTGCTGCGCATAGGCGGCGCCCACAAAGGCGCCAAAGATATCCTTAAACAAGCTGGATTGATCTTCTGGTGCCTGCTGCGCGTCCCGAGCGGCCTCTTCGGCCAGATCGGTCTTGATCTCTCCCATCTCGGTCAGACCAAGAACACTGCCGATCCGAGTGGGATCAATGCCATATTCTGCGGGCAGAACCACGGTCACCAGCAAAACCACAGCGGCCACGGCCGCAATGATAGTGGACTTGATCAACTGGGCCGAGCTAGGCAGTTCTTCGGGGCTTGGTTTTTCAGAATTGTACATGTGTATCTCCGTTTATTCAGGCTGAGACGAACAGGCCGGTCAGCTGATATCCCATCAGCACGAAACCAGCCGCCATCATCGCGACGTTGACGCCATAGGCGTGTTTCCAGAAGAATTTGGATTTGCGCCAAAACCCCATGAAGATCAGGATCAGGGCAAGGGCTATGAACTGGCCGATTTCGACGCCGACGTTGAAGGCCAGCAAGTTGGGCAACAGCCCGTCTTCGGGCATATCATAGTCCAAAATCTTGGCTGCGAGACCAAGGCCGTGGAAAAAGCCGAAGATCAGCGTGGCCCATTTGGTATTGGGCTGATGGCCGAACCAACGCTGATACGCTCCCAGATTGTCCAGCGCCTTGTAGACGACAGACAAACCGATGATGGCATCAATAATGTAAGCATTGACGTTCCAGCCGTAGTAGACGCCAAGCAGCATGGTCGTGGAATGGCCCACGGCAAAGATGCTGACATAGGTGGCGACATGTTTGGCCCGGTACAGGAAAAACACGACCCCTAACAGAAACAGGATATGGTCATATCCCGTCACCATGTGCTTGGCACCCAGATAGGCGAAGGGGATCAGTTTGACGCCCCAGATCTGTTGAATATAGCCGGCATCGCCAGCCGTGACGTTATGGGCTGCGGCATAAGACGCGCTGTAGGCGAGCGCCGCAAAGACAAGGGCTGCCAGCGTCAGGGATTGGCGCATAGCCTCCCCTAACCGGCCCCTTTGGACGGTTTGCATGAGATATTTCTCCGCTATGTTGTGTGATTGATCGTCAAACCCCGCAAAAGCGGGTTCGGTCACACGCGCGGAGGTCGGTCAAGCCTATATATGGGGTCAGGTTTGTCCAGAAACGGTTCCAGCGCATCAGGCAACCTAAATCTGTCGACCGATTCCGCCTCGGCAACCAGGAACAGGATCGCCGAGCTGTGATCATGATCGACCGCATCGTGACTATGGCCATGCAGCGCCCAGTAATTGTCCAGTGCTTCGCCATGGGAATGGCCGTGATCACCCATTATCTGGCTGCGTTCTGACACGCTAAGCAAATAGTTGGCAGAGTGTGTGAAAGACGGGGCCACTGACCAGGCAAATACGCATAGAACCATCATCGCGATAAACGCGTGTCTGATCCAATCAGCCAGTTGTCTGCCCGACACAATCTGCATAACTGTTCCTGCCCGCGACGGTTTTCCGTCCGTTTTTCTTCATGCGCTATCGTAATCACTTAGCGTCAATAATCGTTGTCTCGCAACCCTGGATATCATTGTCAGCGGGAAGTCTCCGATCTGCCGAAAAGGCCTAAAGATCTCCTTCTCGACAGATCAGGACTTCAATTTGCGTGTTCTCGCGGTGCAGCCGAACCAGGAAAATAGCACGCAACTGCGTGTTCATTGTGTTGACCTGTGAGAATTGGCCCTTTTTGCCGGCATATGTCTTGCGCCCGCTGACAGCGCGTCTGGAAACGGCATCCGGGTGGCCGGTCCATTGGGCTGGGCGGGTCACCGTGTAGTACGATGCGCTGCCTGGTTGCCTCAATACGCGGGTCGGGAGACGGGACAGCAGACAAAAGCGCTTGGGTATAAGGATGTTGTGCATCGTTAAACAGGTTCTCGGTTGAACCTTTCTCCATCACGCGACCCAGATACATCACTGTCATGTCGCTACACATTTCCCGCACCACCGCCAAGTCGTGCGAGATCATCAGTACCGTCAGGCCGAGTTCCTGCTGCAGGGTTACGAACAGCTTCACGATCTGCGCCTAAGTCGAGACATCCAGCGCTGAAAGCGGTTCGTCACAGATCAGAATTTCGGGCTCTAGCATCAGGGCGCGAGCAATCGCGACACGCTGCCGTTGCCCGCCGGCCAGAGACCGTGGCAGACGCTCACCCGCCGTTTCAGGCAGCCCCACCAGATGCATCAGTCGGGCGATGCGCTGTTGACGATCCTTGCGACCGAACCTGTGGATCGAGAGGAGTTCCTCAAGCGACTGATAAACCGTCTGGCGACGGCTGAGCGCACCCTGCGGGTTCTAGAACACGAACTGCATCTGTTTTGCCAGCGCCTTGCGGTCGCGCATCCCGTCGGCCAGATCCTGCCCCAGAAAGCGCACCGAACCCGATTTGGCCGGTTGCAGCCCGACCATGGCTCGCGCCAATGTGGTCTTGCCGCAGCCGGATTCGCCAACGATGGCGCGAAAAGCACCGCACGCGACGATCAGATCTACGCCATCCACCGCACGCACCATCCGGTCGGGGCCGCTGCCGGGGAATGAACCTTCAAGTCGTGAACCTCGATTGCGTTTTGCGTCTCCATCTCAGGCCCTTTCCAGTTCCGCCTGCGCCGCGTGGCAGGCTGTGACATGAGTGCCGTCCAAGGCACCGGGATGAGCGCCGGGCGTTGGGTGGCGCAGACCGGGAGCATGCGCGAACAGCGCGTATCGAACGGGCAACCGGTGCGCAGCCGCGACTGATCACGGGGCGATCCGGGGATGCCCTCGGGTACTTCGTTGCTGTTGGCCCGCAGATCGGGGACCGAGGCCAGCAACCCCTGCGTATAGGGGTGCACCGGTGCGGTTAGCACCTACGCAACCGTGCTGCTTTCCACCACCCGACCCGCATAGAGCACCGCCACGCGGTCGGCGACCGAAGCGACCACGCCGATATTATGGGTGATCAGCACCACCGCGATATCTTCCTGTTGCTGGATATCCTTGATCAGTTCCAGAATCTGCGCCTGCACGGTGGCGTCCAGTGCCGTTTTCGGCTCATCCGCGATCAGCACGCGCGGATTGCCCGCCAGCGCCCGGTCGGAGCGGTTCAGCAGCGATCGCCCGCCGCACACAGCACTGCCGCGAATATCGACTGATACGCCTTCGGGCAGAAGGCCCAACGGGCCCAACGTCATCACCGTTTTGCCCGATCCGCTTTCGCCGACAATTGCCAGAATCTCACCCGGCATCACCGACAGCGAGGCGGTATCGACCGCCCGGACCGAGACTTGCTCAGTATAAAGATCGATCACAAGATCCTCGATTTGAAAAACGGGTTGGGTCATGCTTTGACCTCCTTGGCCTGAATCTCGGCCTCGTCGCCGAGGCGTTCCCGTTTTAGCTTACGCAAACGGCGCGGGTTCAGCGCGCGCGGCACTTTTTGCAACGCGAAATGTTCACCCAGCAGGTTGAAGCTGACCACCACCATGGTCAGGGCAAGACCGGGCGCGATGACGAGGCGGGGATATTCCTCAAGATAGCTCATGCCGTCGACCAACATCTGGCCTCATTCCGGTGTGGGGGGTTCGACCCCCAAACCCAGAAAGGACGGCGTGGTAATCGCCAGCACCAGCGCGCCTGAATCCGCTGAGGCATAGACCACCACCAGCGCCAGCACATACGGCAGGATATGGCGCGAGAATATGCGTACATGGCCCGCACCCATGATCCGCGCGGCCCCGATATACGGCTGATGCAGTTCTGATGCGACGACGGAGCGGCTCATGCGGGTATAGTTGGCCCACCATGCTATGGTCAGCGTCGCGATCATCGACCAGTAGCCGGGGCCGAAGATGCCGATGAAAGCCAGCGCCACGATCAGGCTGGGCAGCGACAGTACGATTTCGATGGCGCTGATCAGCACAAGCTCGACCTTGCCGCCGACATAGCCTGCTAAAGACCCGATCACCACGCCAATCAACAACGCCGAGGCCAGCACCATCGAAATGGCAAACAGAGACACACGCGCGCCATTGATCAGACGGCTGAGCATATCGCGGCCCAGATAGTCGGTGCCAAGCCAATGGGCGGCACTAGGACCCTGCAGGATGGCGCCATAGTTCTGCGCAGTTGGATCATAAGGGCTGATCCACGGAGCGAGAATGGCGATCAAGGTGAACAGGGCCAAAGGGGTGATCACCAGCCACGGCAATTTTTTCAGGATATGCATTCTTCTGCCTCCGGATGCGGGGGTCGATCAGCATGCACAGCAGGTCGACAAACAGGTTAACGAACACAAAGAACACGATGAAGGTCAGCAGGATCGCCTGCATCGAGACGAAATCGCGGAACCGGATCGCCTCGATGAAAAACGCGCCGACGCCTTCGAGGGCAAAGACCGTCTCGACCACGATCGACCCGATGATCATCAGCGTGAACTGCGCGCCGAATGTGGTCAGGTAAGGCACAGCTATATTGGGCAGCGCCTCGCGCAGCAGCACGCCTGACCGGCCATATCCCTTGGCAAAGCCAGTGGTGGCGAAAGGGCGAGCCATCACCTCTTGCAGGCCGACGCGCACCACACGGCTGAGCACCGCGCCGGGAAACAGCGCAATGGTCAGGCACGGCATGATCCAGCTGGCCACGCCTGCGCCGCCAAATGCGGGCAGCCAGCTCAGCGTGACGGAAAACAGAATCACCAGCAGGGCCGCGACAAAGAAATTGGGTGTTGAGGCCGCCAGCAGCGAAAACGCCCGTAGCAGCCTGTCGATCCAGCCACCATTGCTGATTGCGCCCGCAAGGCCGACCAGCAGCGATAGGAAAAAGGCGATCACACCACCCCAGATCAGCAGGGCGGCGGTTATGGGCAGGCGTTCGGCGAACTCCTGCCCGATGGGTTTGCCGGACCGCAGCGAGATGCCCAGATCACCGGTCAGTGCATCGCCCAGC
Organism: Ruegeria sp. I3; assembly: GCF_056532525.1. Taxonomy (NCBI): domain Bacteria; kingdom Pseudomonadati; phylum Pseudomonadota; class Alphaproteobacteria; order Rhodobacterales; family Roseobacteraceae; genus Ruegeria; species Ruegeria sp. I3. The sequence goes on from NZ_JBQFNI010000003.1 coordinate 370,835, forward strand.
CACCGGACATAGCGGACGGGCAGAGGGTCGTTTAGGCCCAGCTCGTCCTCGATCTGTGCAACCAGTTCCGCCGAAGCCGAAGGGCCGGCGACACGCTCGGCCATCAGGGCGGCGCGGCGGGTAAGAATTGGCATTTCGATTCTCCAAAACTGTTGGGTCAGAAAGTCCGACATCGATACTCAGAGCTTCTGATGTGACTTTTGATTGCGCATTAGATTGCCTGGGTGGGCGGACACGTCGCTATCAGTCTGAAGAAGATTTCAGCCCGTGCGATACGTGAACTTCATGCGTGCGATCACCCAAGTCTTGGAGGATGGAAAATGTCTGTTGCCTGCGAACACCGTGACGACATAAGGCAGATCGATCGATAACCCCGCTCAGCCGCCGTCGCCATCTGAAATGCGACAAAAGGTACTTCATGTACATGCGTCGTGCTGTGGTTGGCAGTGAGTTTTACCGGGGCACTGTCGTCGTCCGAGGATTTGTTACTTTGATTGTGCGACACATGTCGTGAAGCGAATTGAGCACCCAGCCCAGAAGCCACAGGAGCCGATTTGGCTGACGCTTCTGCCTGATGGGTGACTGCCGGATCTTAATGAACATGAGAACCAGCTACAAGTGAGGCTGTCAGACAATCAAGAAGCAGTCCAAAATACACTGTGCGGGCCCAGTATAGACAGCCCGTAAAGCGAAGCGGGGTGGTGCTTCTATACGTTGTAGCTCTGCAACCAACTTCGCTCCCATCCATGGGTGGTTTAGACAAAAGGCGTTTAACTTTGGCACTGAATGCCTAGTGAAGACGGATAAACACGTCCAATACCATCTTTTATAAACATGCAATATATCTTTATATCTACACATTTTTTAAGTGCTTTTCGAATAGCAGCACCTCATAGGCGATCAGAGGCTCGCACCGAGCGCGTCAGCTGGCGATGCAAACTGTCGACGATGATCACATGTTTGTGCGGCCCCGCACCTTTCAGGTGAGGGTGGTCGGGCGGCAAATCTGGATGCTCATGCTTTACAGGTAGATCTGCGTCTATTGGCCAGATACGCCATGCCGTAATCAAGCCGAGGCACGCCAGAACCGCCAGCACGAGCATCGTAACCAGGGTTCCGAATTCAGTGATCAACCAGCCGGAAACCGGGTAAAAGATCAACCAGCAGGCGTGTGACAATGCAAACTGCGCTGCAAACACGGAAGGCCGATCTTCAGGATGGGCGGACCGCGTCAGAACACGCCCCCCAGGAGTGAGCATTGCTGAGTATCCCGCGCCGATCGCAAACCAGCCAACCATGATGGTCGACATTGATATAGGAATGGCTACGACGCTGAGGGCCAATAGCGCCAATGCAAGTATATTCAGTATCGCACCGGATAGCATGACCGCGCGCTCGCTGTGGTGATCCAGCAAGCTCGGGATAGTCATCGCCATCATCATTGACCCTGCCCCGAAAGCGGCAAGAACCAAAGCGGCGGCACTTTCTGACAATCCCAAATCACTGCGGACAATGACAACTGTGTTGACAATGACCATGGCGCCCGTAGCCGAGATGACCCAATTTACCGCCAGCAATCCTCGCAATCGGGACGACCTGAGATATAACCGCATTCCGCGTGTTGTCCGATCGTAGATACCTCTCGGTTTGGAAGGTTTCGGCGATGGCAGTAATACGGATGCAACCAGAACGGCTGATGCAAGGAAGCCCAAGACGGTGCCCCAGAACAGATTATCATAGCTCATGACCGTTAGCAGTGCGGCGGCCAAAATCGGGCTCAACAAGCTCTCCATATCCACGGCCAATCGCGAAAGAGAAAGTGCTTTGGTGTATTCTTTCTCATCCGGCAAGACATCAGGAATGGTTGCCTGAAAGGTCGGTGTGAACCCGGCGGATGCCGATTGGAGGATGAAGATCAGCACATAAATCTGCCATACCTCGGAAACAAAGGGCAACGCCAAGCCAACTGCCGCTCTGACCAGATCTAACGCGACCAACATTGCGCGCCGGTCCAGACGTTCCGAGAATGCGGCAGCTAAAGGCGCCACTGTGACATATGCGACCATCTTGATCGTAAGCGCAGTTCCCAGCACCAACGCAGCAGAATCTTCGGCAAGCTGAAAGGCGAGCAAGCCGAGAGCCACTGTTGCCAAACCAGTGCCCGACAACGCTACGATTTGGGCGAAGAACAGATGGCGATATGTTCGATTTTTCAGAACTGAAAGCATCGGATCAAAGATATTTGCTAATACTCTTCAATTCTTCCGCGGCTTGCCTGGAATCATCGCTGCCCGTCAGACAGTGATCGATATGGTCGTGAATAAGCGCTCGTTTTGCGTTCGTAACTGCTTTTTCAACCGCGTGTAGTTGCTGCGCGACGTCTGTGCAGGGACTCTGCTGTTCTAACATCTTGATGACTTTCGCAAGATGGCCTTCGGCCCGCTTAAGCCGCGCGATAATCGTTGGGTGTGAGGTGTGCTTGTGATTCATATCGCAACCACATATCCCTACCAGGGGGATAGGACAATAGGAAATCCTGCCGCGTCAATATGGGTTCGAAATTTGACTCGATTATACTTGAGATCTGTTTCAATGGCGCACTGGCATCAACGCTAGCTGACCAGCTCAGTCGCGCTCACAATGAAATTCCGCGTGTATTAACGGCAACTGCTACTCAGCTGCGCTCTTTAGTGAAGCCATAAGGTTGCGAAACTTCTCACCCTGTACGGCGACATGGTCACGCAGCGCATTCGCTGTTTCTTCCGGTACGCCTTTTTTCAGGGCTCTGACAATTTCTTCGTGTTCGGCCATGGACTGGGCCATACGACCACGGAACCGAAGCTGCTGTCGACGGAATGGTTTGAGCCTTCTGTGCAGCTTGGAAGTTTCTTGCTCTAAGAATGCATTGCCGGACTGTTGATAGATGATTCGATGGAACCGCTCGTTTTCCAGGTAGTACGCATCGGGATTGCCCGCATCCACGGCCAGTTGGCATTTGCTGTTAGCTTCGGTCAGTTCAAGCAAAGCTTCATCGGAAATGCGCAACGCCGCAAGTCGACCACAAACGGCTTCAAGCTCGGCCATGACCTCGAACATCTCCATCAGTTCCACCGGGCCGGGCTGTCGGACAAAAGCGCCCCGCCGCGCTATCAGATCGACCAACCCCGACAAGGCAAGTCTCTGGAATGCTTCCCTAAGTGGCGTTCGTGAGACCCCGAACTGCTCAGCCAGTTTGACCTCATCTAGACGGTCACCGTCCGAAAATGTCCCGTCAAAAATCAGCTCTTCCAAATCCTGAGCGATGGTATCTGCAAGTCGTTGGTCCATAGGTTTCTGTTTTACTTGTGATTAGGCGAGAACTCAAGAAATCATATCTTGTATACAAAAACCTTGACTAAAAAAACATTACTGCCCTATGCTTCTATTCATCCCCGGCTCATCCGGGACTGAAAACGGGAGGAAAAAATGAAATCAGTGTTCAAAACGGCCGTCGCTGCGTTGGCGCTTGCATCCGCAGGTACATTGGTGTCAGCGGAGGAACTGCGCCTGTCACATCAGTGGTCGAACAAGGACATTCGCCATCAAGTAGCACAGATTGTTGCAGACGAGGTTGCGGCGGCGGACGTTGATCTGGAAATCAAGATTTTCGGCTCGAAATCGCTGTTCAAGCCGCGCGAGCAGTACAAGCCGCTCAGCCGCGGTCAATTGGATATGACCATACTGCCGCTGTCCTACGCCGGCGGTCAGCAGCCTGCCTATAATCTGACGCTGATGCCGGGATTGGTGAAAAACCACGATCACGCTGCCCGTCTGGCCGACTCGCCCTTCATGGAGGCGTTGGAAGAGAAAATGGCTCAGGACGACGTGATGGTGCTGGTGCATGGCTATCTGGCCGGTGGCTTCGCCGGTAAAGACAAGTGCATCACGAACCCTGAGGATGTCGCAGGCCTGCAGACTCGCGCGGCAGGTAAATCCTTCGAGCAGATGCTGGCCGGCGCTGATGCCTCGATCGCATCAATGGCGTCGTCGGAAATCTATAACGCCATGCAAACCGGCGTTTTGCAGGCGGCCAACACGTCGTCCTCGTCCTTTGTCAGCTACCGCATCTACGAGCAGGTTGCCTGCTATACCCCTGCGGGCGATGTGGCGCTGTGGTTCATGTATCAGCCGCTGCTGATGAACAAATCCACCTTCGACGGACTGAACCAAGATCAGCAAGCCGCATTGCTGGCTGCATCGGAAAAGGCACAGGCCTTCTATTTGGAAGAGGCCAAGAAACAGGACGCCAACTCGGCGAAAGTTTTTGCCGACGCCGGTGTTGAGATTGCGGAGATGAGCGCCGAAGACTTCGAAGCATGGCGTACGCTGGCAATGGAAACATCTTACAAGGCCTTCGTAGAAGAGGTTCCTGATGGGCAGGACCTGCTGGACAAGGCTCTGGCAGTCGAATGACCCCAACTTGCCGGGCGGCCTGCCGCCGCTCGGCATCCGATCTTGGTTCTGATCTTCTCTGATCTTCAGACTTAATTGCATCTCAATCACAGGAGGCGCAAATGGCCGGTCATAGCTCTGCCGTTGCTTCCCACACAGGGAACAATCCCTTCCTTCGCTTTGTCGCTGCGCTTTCAACTCTGGCTGGATGGTGTTCCGCAGGCATGATCGTCGCTGCTGTCGCAATCACCTGCCAGATGATCATCGTGCGCTTCGTGCTGAATCAATCGACCATTTGGCAAACCGAAGCGGTCATTTATCTGGTCATCGCCGCAACCCTGGTCGGTCTGCCTTATGTGCAGCGTCTGCGCGGTCACGTGAATGTTGACCTGATCCCGATTTCGCTCGCACCTCGAGCCCGCTTTTACATGGCGATCCTGACTTCGGTCCTGTCCATCGCCATCGTCTCAGTCATGCTGTTCTACGGCTACGAATATTGGCATTTCGCATGGGAGCGCGGATGGAAATCCGACACCGTTTGGGGCGTTCGCCTGTGGATCCCCTACCTCGCCATCCCAGTTGGCTTTGGTCTGCTGCTGTTGCAATTGCTCGCCGATCTCGTCGCCGTCCTGCTTGGCATCGATAAACCATTTGGTCTGGAGTAAAGCCGATGGATCCCCTTCTGCTCGGCGCTATTGTCGCCATCGCCACCATCCTTGTTCTTTTCTCGGGCGTGTCCGTGGCCATCGGCCTGCTGATCGTCTCGGCTGGGTTCCTAATCGTCTTTGACGGACCGCGCTCGCTGGAACTGATGCCGGAAATCCTGTTCGGCAAACTCGATAACTTCGCCCTTCTGTCTATCCCGATGTTCATCATCATGGGGGCCTCAATCGCCTCTACCAGAGCTGGAGCGGATTTGTACGAAGCGCTGGAACGCTGGCTGACCCGTGTTCCCGGCGGTCTGGTCGTATCAAACCTCGGTGCCTGTGCCCTATTTGCGGCTATGTCCGGTTCGTCACCCGCGACCTGTGCCGCCATCGGCAAGATGGGTATCCCGGAGATGCGCAAACGTGGCTATCCTGACGGCGTCGCCGCCGGTTCGATCGCTGCAGGCGGTACTCTGGGAATCCTGATCCCGCCATCGGTCACCATGATCGTTTACGGTATTGCCACCGAAACCTCGATTGGCCGTCTGTTTCTGGCCGGTGTGATCCCGGGCCTTATGCTGGTGGGTCTGTTCATGGCCTGGTCGCTGTATTCGACCTGGAAATCCGGTGACGCGACCCGTCTGGGTTCGGGCAGCTACACCTGGGCCGAACGGTTCGAGATTCTGCCGCGCGTGCTGCCCTTCCTCGGCATCATTCTGGGTGTGCTTTACGCCATGTATGGCGGTATCGCCACCCCGTCGGAAACGGCTGCTGTCGGTGCCCTGCTCTGCCTGCTGATCGCGATGATCATCTACAAGCTGTGGAACCCCAAGGACATCTGGGTCGTGCTGCGCGACAGCACCAAGGAAAGCGTGATGATCCTGTTCATCATCGCCGCTGCCGGTGTGTTCTCTTACATGCTCAGCTCGCTGTTCATCACACAGGCGATTGCCGAATGGATCGGTACGCTGGACGTGAACCGTTGGGTTCTGATGGGTGCGGTCAACGTGTTCCTGCTGATCGCCGGGTTCTTCCTGCCGCCCGTCGCTGTGATCCTGATGGCAGCACCGATCCTGCTGCCGATCATCACCACCGCTGGCTTCGATCCGATCTGGTTTGCGGTTGTACTGACCATCAACATGGAGATTGGCCTGATCTCGCCCCCTGTCGGCCTGAACCTCTATGTGATCAACGGCATTGCGCCCGACATCTCGCTCAAGACCATCCTGACAGGCTCTCTCCCCTTCGTGGCCTGCATGGTGATCGCGATTGTCCTGCTGTGCCTGTTCCCCGGTCTGGCCACATGGCTGCCTGACTTGGTGATGGGAGCAGCGGTATGACCCTGCTGGCGGATCTTCTATCCACCGTGTTCGAGCGGCGTTACCGCCGCGACAGCGCGGTGGCTCCGGATGGCCGACCGCTGACCGAACTGGCCGACGCGCTGGTTGGGTCAGCGGGAGAAACTTCGGGGCTGGCGCTGGCCGAGGAAATCCTGACCCGGTTCGATACTCTGGACGACGACGAAAAGCTGGAGTTCTTCCGCTATATCGCCTCGGCTATGAATATCGACCCCGAGGCGGTGCGGTCGTCGCTGGATGAATACGAACGCGACCCATCGAAAGCGACCTATCGCAGCTTTGCGGCTGCGGTGGAACCGGCCCGGCAGGAAATGATCCGCCGGTTGAACCGCGTGCCCGGTGCCACCGGCGCACTGGTACAGATGCGCGCTGATCTGCTGCGGCTGGGCGGCAAGGAGCCCGAATTGCAGGCGCTTGACCTGGACTTCCGGCACCTGTTTGCCAGCTGGTTCAACCGTGGCTTTCTGGTGCTGCGCCCGATCAACTGGGAAAGCCCGGCGCATATTCTGGAAAAGATCATTGCGTATGAGGCGGTCCATGCCATCGACAGCTGGGACGACCTGCGCCGCAGGCTGGAACCCACTGACCGGCGCTGCTTTGCCTTTTTTCATCCCTCGATGCCTGATGAGCCGCTGATCTTTGTCGAAGTGGCGCTGAACAGCGGTATTCCGGGTTCCGTACAGGCCTTGCTCGCCGAAGACCGCGATCCATTGCCCGAAGATCAGGCCGATACGGCTGTGTTCTACTCAATCTCCAACTGTCAGGCCGGGTTGGCCAGCATCTCTTTCGGCAATTCGCTGATCAAACAGGTGGCCTCGGACCTGTCGGCTGAGTTGGCGGGGCTGAAAACCTTCGTCACGCTCTCGCCAATTCCGGGGCTGACCAAATGGTTGTCGCAGGAAGGCATCGATTGGAACATCGAAGAGCCCGATCAGATGAAAGCACTGGCCGCACATTACCTGTTGAACGCCAAAGGTCGGGGCGATCTGCCGTTCGATCCGGTGGCACGGTTCCATCTTGGCAACGGTGCGCTGGTCCATGCGGTTCATGCCGACGCAGATGTTTCGGACAAGGGCCGGGCACAGTCCGGTGGCACCATGGTCAACTATCTTTATGACCTTGGCCGCGTAGCGCAGAACCACGAACAGTTCGCCAACACCCGCGAGATAATCGCCTCGTCCGAGGCCAAATCGCTTGCCGCGTCGGCCTCTCTCACCACGACACAGGAAAGGTAACCCTTATGGCCAATCCTCTCTATGACGGTTTGTTCGGCGCACATGCCGGTAAAGACACAGCCTTTTTGCAGTTGCTCGACGGAACGACCATCACCCATCAGGACTTCCTGAGCACCGCCGCACAAATCGCCCATGTGGCGACGCAGCTGGGCCTGAAACCCGGCGACCGGGTTGCGGCACAGATCGAGAAATCGCCCGAAGCGCTGGCGCTATATGCTGCCTGTGCGCAGGCAGGTCTTGTATTCCTGCCGCTCAATACCGCTTACACTGTGGATGAATTGACCTATTTCATCGAAAACAGTGGCGCCTCGCTGATCGTTTGTGACAGCCGCAGCGAAGAGAAACTCGCCCCGGTTGGTGCGCAGCTAGGCGCGAAGGTGGAAACCCTGAACGCCGATGGCAGCGGCAGCCTGATGGAGCAGGCTGCAGCAATGCCTGCCAGCTTTGAGACCGTTGACCGTGATGGCGACGATCTTGCCGCATTCCTCTATACATCGGGGACTACAGGCCGATCGAAGGGTGCGATGCTGACCCAGAACAACCTGTTGTCGAATGCACAGACGCTGGTCAAAGAATGGCGCTTCACATCCGACGACGTGCTGCTGCATGCGCTGCCGATCTTTCACACTCACGGACTATTCGTGGCCACCAATGTCACGCTGGCTGCAGGCAGCAGCATCGTTTTTATGCCCAAGTTCGATCTGGATGAGATCATCGGGCGGATGCCCAATGCCACGACCATGATGGGCGTGCCAACCTTCTACACCCGCCTTCTGGACGATGACCGCTTCACCAAGAATCTGACCGCACATATGCGCCTGTTTGTTTCAGGCTCGGCACCCTTGCTGGCCGAAACCCATGTACAGTTCGAAGAACGCACCGGCCATCGCATCCTTGAACGCTATGGCATGACCGAAACTAACATGAACACCTCGAACCCCTATGACGGTGACCGCCGCGCAGGCACGGTGGGCTTTCCATTGCCTGGGGTCGAGCTGCAGATCTGTGATTCAGACGGCAATGCGCTGGCTCAGGGCGAGATCGGCGAGATCGAGGTACGCGGGCCCAACGTGTTCAAAGGTTACTGGCAGATGCCGGAGAAGACTGCCGCCGAACTGCGCGAGAACGGGTTCTTCATCACTGGCGATTTGGGCCGGATCGACGAAGACGGCTATGTTCATATTGTTGGCCGCAACAAAGACCTCATTATTTCAGGCGGTTACAACATCTATCCCAAAGAAATCGAGCTGGTTCTGGATGACCAGTCCGGCGTGCTGGAAAGCGCCGTGGTGGGCGTTCCACATCCCGATTTCGGCGAAACTGTTCTGGGCGTGATCGTTGCAGAGCCGGGCCAAACCCCCGATCTGGACACAATGATGGAGGCCGTGCGCGGTAGCTTGGCGCGGTTCAAGCATCCACGCAAACTGATCCTGCTGGACGAACTGCCCCGCAACACCATGGGCAAAGTTCAAAAGAACATCCTGCGCGACCGATACAAAGACATGTTCGTGGCAGCGTAAGATGACCCTCCCCGGCCCAGTAGCCCCTCTTCTCGATAATGCTACGGGCCTAACTTCAACAACCAGGGCAGGCGGACCTGTTCCCTGCTCTGGTTGTTGAATTTTTCTACCTGCTGGAGAACCAGAAATGTATGGAAATATTCTAGTCCCTGTTTCCTTTGATACCGACCGCGACGCGCAAAGAGCGCTGGATGTCGCACAAACTCTCCGCTCGGATGGTGGTCATATCACTCTATTGCATGTCATTGAGCACCTTCCGCAATACACAAGCGACCTGCTTCCAGAAAACCATCTGGATATCGCAAAGACCAGTGTTACTGACAAACTGGGCCCACTAGTGGACGGGGTAGCGGACTCCAAAATTGAAATTGTCGAAGGACAGTCGGGCCGTGGAATTCTCGATTATGCAACGAATAACAATGCAGACTGCATCGTTATCGCAAGCCACCAGCCTGGATTGCAGGATTATCTTCTGGGGTCCACAGCGGCACGCGTAGTCAGGCATGCAAACTGTTCCGTACATGTGGTGCGATAGTCTGGTCTAGGGATCAGAAGCAACGCCCACACACGACCGTCATACACCGCTAATACATCTGAAATGGCACTGAGCGGTCTATTCCAAGTCGTGTTTACGATATTCTCTAAGAGGAAAAAGAGTGACCAGCCCGAATACGTCTAAAGTGTTAATCCTTCTCGGCCCTCCTGGTGCCGGTAAGGGAACGCAATCCCGACTGCTTGAGCAAAAATTTGGCTTGGTTCAGTTGTCGACAGGCGATTTGCTCCGCAGATCGATTGAAAGCGGCAGCGAAACAGGCAAGGCGGTGGAAGCTATCATGGCTGAAGGCAGGCTCGTCGGAGATGACATCGTCATTTCGATCTTGCGTGACCGTATGAGGGATTCGGACTGTGCCGGAGGGGTGATATTAGACGGATTTCCACGCACGCTTAGCCAGGCGCGCGCATTGGATCAACTATTGGCGGAAACGGGGCAGCAGATCAGTGCTGTCGTCAGTCTTGCGGTGGATGACAAGAAGATGGTCGACCGCATTTCCGGTCGCTTTACTTGTGCAGGATGTGGCGAAGGTTACCATGATACATTCAAACCGCTTGAGGCAGCGGAACGCTGCGACAATTGCGGAGGCTCCGAGTTTAAGCGCCGTGCTGACGACAAGGCCGAAACAGTCGCTGCACGTCTGATTGAATATCGTGAACAGACTTCACCCTTGATCGACTACTATAGCCATATGGGCGTTTTGGCGAGTGTTAACGCAATGGGACCGATCGAGGCAATCAATCGAAGCATCGAGGCCGCCATATCGTCAAGGTCGTGATTACAAAAGAAAGCAGAGGTATCAGACCTTCGCAATTACGCTTGGCCAAAGCAAAAACAGACCCAAGAAAGGCTGTTCAGACGTCATTTTCTTAAATGCGAAGCGTCTTTGAGAAAAGAAAAGCGCTTGCGGTAATCTCCCGGCGAGAGGTCGACTACTTCGTGAAACATTCGGCGGAATGCTGAAACAACCATATACCTCATATCCCGCGCGATGGTTTCGATACTGGACTGGGATAGTTCCAGCCTCTGACAGGCATTGGTGATGCGAAGCTGTCGCAGGTATTCCGATGGCGTGAAACCCGTGGCCGTCAGGAATCGGAATCCAAAAGTGCGCAGCTAAAGTCGAGCGGTGCGGGCCAATTCGGAAACCGGGATCGGGCCCGCATAACGCATTTGCACCCAATGCTGCGTTCGAAGGATTGCGTTGCCCCCATGAGTCAGGTTGGGCGAAAACGAGATGTAAAAGCTCTGCGCCCGCTCGCCAGGGTCGATCAGAAAAAAACCGGGCGACCTGCATCAGTGGTCGCGGTGCGAGCAGGTTGGTGGGCAAAGTGCTACTACCACCTCCAACGAACAAGACAGGGGATGCCAGATTGAGATCGACGTTCACTCGGTCCCAGATCTATTGTTCATAAGGCATCACCAAATTGGACGATGTCGTGCTAGGAGGTTTAGTCGATAAGATCTTTGCGACGCATGTAAGGTGCGCTCTGCAGCATTCCAGCCACTACTTGAGCACCCATTACGGAGAGCAGTCCCATGACCGTCGGAGATGATGCCATTGGGACAGTCATCACGACAAGCGCCGCTCGCACATTATTGATCGCAGCCTTGCACTCGTATTTTGCGACAAGGCTTCGCGCGCACTGTCTGAGGAAAACCGGCGAGGAAGGTTGCGATGACTGCAACCCATGTCACCAACGGGGTGTCGAAGAACGGGGCAATTACACGGCCTGCGGTGACCTCAAGTATTAACCCTATGGCAGCCCAAAAGAGTATTGAACTGATCGTGACCAAGAACATCAATGCGATCCAGTCAAAAGCCACCTTAATTCGCGAGTTGCTCCTGAGTTTCAGGTTCTCTGCGTATCGATCTATTGTTGTGCCGGTAAAAAAGAGTTTCGGAATACAAGCAGAATGAGAAGTCCACTGCGACTGAGCTTCGCAAGTGTTGTTATTGCCCGCGCCTACGCAGTGTCATGTTTTGTATCTAAGTGATTTTCTTTTCGCTCTTTCAGCAGGTTCGTCAACCAATCCGGGTCCATCTCGGGAACCGAACTTAGCAGCAGCTTTGTATAGTCCGGGAAGGGTTCGGATAGAACGGTATTCTTCAATCCCTGCTCGACGACTTGACCATTCAGCATCACAACAATCTCGTCCGAAATAGCCTCGACCGTGGCAATGTCATGCGTGATGAACAGATAGGAAATTCCGCGCTCCTTTTGTAGGCGCATCAGCAATTGCAGTATGCCTTCCTGCACAATCTGGTCCAGTGCGGACGTCACTTCGTCACAAATAATCACCTCAGGGTCCGCGGCCAGAGCGCGCGCAATGCAAATTCTCTGTTTTTGTCCGCCGGACAATTCGCTGGGAAGACGATCGTAGAAGTCTTCCGACAACTCGATGGCTTCAAGCAGTTCGATGACCCGGCCTTCCTGCGCCCGGCCCCGCAGACCATGATAGAATTCCAGCGGACGTCCAATGATTTCACCTACGGTTTGACGCGGGTTCATCGCGGTATCGGCCATCTGATAAATCATCTGAATTCTGCGCAGCTGATCACGGCTGCGATTTTTCAGTTCGTTTGGCAGGACCTCGCTATTGAACGTGACCTGCCCGCTTGTGGCTGGCAGCAAGCCGGTGATCACCCGCGCCGTGGTCGATTTACCAGATCCGGATTCGCCGACAATCGACACCGTGCGCCCCCGCGGCAGGCTGATTGACACATTGTGCAACACCTTGGCGCTCTTGCCATAGGCCGCATCCACACCGTCAATTTTAAGGATGATATCATCCGAAGTCTCGGCTTGTTTTTGCAACAGCCGCACGGACCAGAGGGATTTGGTATACTCTTGCTCGGGCGCAGACAGCATTTTGCGCGTTTCCGCCTCTTCTACCTCTTCTCCATAGCGCAGCACCTTGATCCGGTCCGCCATCTGCGCGACCACCGCCAGGTCATGGGTTATGTAGATTGCGGCGGTATGAAATTCTTCGACGATCCGGCGCATAGCAGTCAGAACCTCGACCTGGGTCGTCACATCCAGCGCAGTTGTCGGTTCGTCGAAAATGATCAAATCGGGACGGGGTGACATCGCCATGGCTGTCATGATCCGCTGTAACTGGCCCCCGGAGACCTGATGCGGATAGCGGTCACCAATCGTTTCGGGATGCGGTAACGACAACGAGGCATAAAGCGCGCGGGCATCCTCACGCGCGAAATTCTCGGGTTGCAGTCCCTCGCGCACCGTTGCAGCAACGGTCTGATCCAACAACTTATGCGCCGGGTTGAACGACGCAGCCGCCGATTGGGCCACATAGGCTATCCGCGATCCCCACAGATGCTGCAGCACGTGGTCGTCCAGATCCCGCAACTCCTGCCCCTTGAACCGGATCGAACCGCCCGTGATACGACAGCCGGGCTGAGTGTATCCCATAGCCGCTTTGCCCAGCGTCGACTTGCCCGCGCCACTTTCGCCTATCAGGCCCAGCACCTCACCGCGCTTCAGGGTCAGGTTGACACCTCTGATGATCGGATTCCACTTTTCGTCCGAGAACCCCTCGATACGGATGTCGCGCATATCCAGCAGAAGGTCAGTCTCAGTGTTCATCGCGTAATCCGCTTGTTTTGTGCAAGAACCAGTCGACGACAAAGTTGACCGCCACAGTGATCAACGCGATCGAGGCAGCGGGCAGCAGCGGCGTGACCCCGGCCTTGAAATCATATTTGGCGAATTGGATCAGGTTGGCGGTCTCGCGCACCATGGTTCCCCAATCGGCGGTGGGGGGCTGAATACCGACGCCCAGAAAGCTGAGCGCAGCGATGGTTAGGAACACGAAACAGAATCGCAGCCCGAACTCGGCCACCAGCGGAGGCATGATGTTGGGCAAAATCTCGCGACGCATCACCCAAGGCAGTTTTTCGCCGCGCAGCCGGGCTGCCTCGACATAATCCATCACTGCCACGTTCACCGCCACAGCGCGAGTCAGGCGGAACACGCGGGTTGAATCCAGAATCGCAATAATCAAAATCAACGACAGCGCCGACGAGCCGAAAATCGACAGCAGCATCAGCGCGAAAATCAGGCTGGGAATGGCCATAAATACATCTACGCCCCGGCTGATCAATTGATCCAGCCAACTGCGGTTAATCGCAGCGATCAGCCCCAGACCACCTCCGATGAAGAACGCCAGCAGCGTAGTGACAAAAGCGATACCGATGGTGTTGCGCGCACCATAGATCAGCCGCGACAGAATATCACGCCCGATCTGGTCGGTACCCAGCCAATGCTCGGACGACCAGGGTGCGTAAGGCGTCGGGAATACCTCGGCCTCACCATAAGGCGCGATGACCGGCGCTCCGATTGCCATGACTAGATAGAACAGGATCACAAACATGCCGAAAATTGCTGTCGGCGGCGCTTTCTTCAGCTCGATCCAAATACGCTCGCGCTTGCTGCGACGGGTCCGCACGCGACCCACCTCGGCGGCGGCTGAATATGCCTTGCTTGTCTGGCTCATTTTGGGTGCAGAAGCCTCGGGTTGGTGACGATTCCAATGATGTCGGCAATCAGGTTCAGAAGGACATATGTGGCGGCGAATATCAGGGCGCACGCCTGAACCACCGGGATATCGCGCGAGCTGACCGCATCGACCATCAGTTGGCCGACGCCGGGATACACGAACACCACCTCGACCACGACCACTCCAACTACCAGATAGGCCAGGTTGAACGCGACCACCGTTGAAATTGGCGCCCACGCATTGGGCAGCGCGTGATGCAGAACCACGCGGCGGGCGTTCTCTCCTTTCAACCGCGCCATCTCGACATAGGGTGAAGCTAGAAGACTGATCAGCGAAGCCCGCGTCATACGCATCATGTGCGCGACGATTACAAGTGTCAGTGTAAGCGCAGGTAATATGCATTTGAAGATCCGCTCGACCAGCGGCATCCCTGGCTCCACATTGGCCAACGACGGCAACACCGGCCATAGCGTTCCGAACAGCAAAATCAGGATGTAGGCCACGAAGAACTCGGGGAATGAGATCGCCGTCAAGGTGCTGGCGCTGGCCAGCTTATCATAGCGCGAATTGCGCCACAGCGCGGTGGTAATACCCAGAAACAGCGCTAGCGGAACCGAGATCAGCGCCGCCATACCCGCAAGAAACAATGTGTTCCATAAGCGCGGTGCGACCAGTTCCACTACCGGACGTGATCGATCCACACCCGAACTCGCCCGACCTGAGAACGACGTTCCCAGATCCCCGGTCACCAACGCACCGATCCAGTCGAAATATCGGATATAGGCAGGTTTATCGAGGCCAAGCTCGGCCCGGAACGCCGCCACCGTTTCCTCGGTCGCGGCCTGGCCCAGTACAGCCTCACCAAAATCGCCGGGCAGCATTTGGATTGAGCAGAAGATAATGATGGAAACGACAACTAGGGTCACTACGCCAAGTCCCAGGCGTTTCAGTATCGTCACCAGAACCGGATGCATCTGAACTCCTTGCGTCTGCGGGGCTTCATTCGGCGGGTGCGCGCAGTCTAGACAGATCATCTCCGCAACACTGACAAAGAAAACATGACCTATGTCCCCGTTTTCTTCGTTTGTTGAAGCCGTACAGCCGAGTGATCTTCGCTTGGACGTTCGGAACGGGCCTGCGTGCTGCGGTTCAAAGAACATTGTGAACAACAGGTTCAACCAGGAGGCCTCAAATGAAAAAGCCCGGATCACCTTTCCTGTCCTCTCAGATGCAGAAACTGCAGAGCGGTCGGGTTTCACGTCGCAGCTTCATGTCAAGCGCACTGGCTGCAGGCCTTGCCGTTCCAGCAGCATTGAGCCTATCCGGACAAGCACTTGCGCAGGTCCCCAAAAAAGGCGGAGCAATCAAATTTGGCTTTGGCAGCGGTTCGACCACCGACTCGTTAGATCCAGCAACCTATGAAGGTACGATCAACACCGCTGTCGCCTATCTGTTCGGCAACAACTTGGTCGAAGTAGATGCAAGCGGCAATTTGGTGCCCGAACTCGCGACCGAGTATTCCTCGGACGACGCGATCACTTGGGTATTCACCCTGCGTGAAGGGGTCGAGTTCCACAATGGCCAAACCCTTAGCCCTGCCGATGTCATCGCCACTATCGACCACCACCGTGGCGAGGGATCGAAATCTGCGGTGAACGGCTTGGTCGCCCAAATCAAATCAATGCGCGCCGATGGCAACAACGTGGTGTTCGAGCTGGAATCAGCCAATGCCGACTTCCCATACATCCTGTCGGACTATCACTTGGTCATAATGCCTTCGACCGATGGCAAATTGACCGACCCGCAATCCGGTATCGGCACCGGTGGCTATATCATTGAGGTGTACGAGCCGGGCGTGCGGGTAAAGGCGCGCCGCAACCCGAATTACTTCAAACAGGATCGGGCCCATTTCGATGAGGTCGAGTTCCTTACTATCATCGACCCGACTGCGCGCCAGACTGCGCTGATGAACGGATCAGTCCAGGCAATCGACCGGGTCGATCCCAAGACGGTCGCCCTGTTATCGCGGGCACCACATATCAACATCCTCGAGAAAACCTCGACCCTGCATTACACGATACCAATGCGGGTCGATGCCGCGCCCTTCGACAATTACGATCTGCGCATGGCGCTGAAGCTGGCAGTCAAACGTCAGGAACTGGTCGACAAGATCCTGCTGGGTCATGGCTCATTGGGCAACGATCATCCGATCTCGACCGCCAACCGCTATTTCGACGGCGATCTACCGCAACGCGAATTTGATGCTGAAAAGGCCACCTATCACTATAAGAAATCAGGCCATAGCGGCGCGCTGCAGCTGTCATCTTCAGACGCGGCATTTGCTGGCGCAGTAGATGCGGCTCAATTGATCGCCGCATCCGCGGCCGAAGCAGGTATTGAAATCGAAGTGGTTCGCGAACCCTCGGATGGCTACTGGTCGAATGTCTGGAACAAGAAACCCTGGTCATTCTCGTACTGGTCGGGCCGCCCGACCGAGGACTGGATGTTTGCATCGGCCTATACCAACGACACCGAATGGAACGAGACCGCCTGGCGCACAGGCGAAGCCGCCGATCGCTTCAACGCCATCGTGGTCGAGGCCCGTGCAGAGCTGGACGACGCCAAACGCCGCACTCTGTATGCCGAAGCGCAGACTTTGGTTCATGATGATGGCGGTGCGATCGTTCCGATGTTCGCCAATCATATCATGGGTGTTGCCAAAACCGTCGCCCAGGGCGAGATCGCCGCGAATTGGGAAATGGATGGTGCCAAAGCCCCTGAACGCTGGTGGCTTGCCTGATCGCGCGCTCTCCGTCTGGTGGCCCGTGTCGGCAGATTTCTGGCCTGCAGAGACGATAGATGTCGCTTGCAGGCCTTTCTGTCGTAATCCAGCTTGCTGCCGCTATCTTGAAACTGCACATTTCGCCCATGACACAGACTGACATTCCGAATCCTACGGACCGCCGCGCAACCGGCTGTGATCTTGTGATCCTTGCATAAAGCAGGGCCTCGGGCCTTTTGCTTTACGCTGCGATTACAGAAATTTCGGAAGACCTCATGACAACTCAAACGCTGCGCCTGGCCATCGATATTGGCGGCACCTTCACCGATACGGTCCTTGTCTCTGGCGAAGAGACAATCCTGGCCTCCACCAAGACCCTGACCACCCATCAGAACCCTGCCGACGGCGCCATGGAAGGGGCCGCGCGAGTAATGCAGCAATCGGGCCGGACGCTGGATCAGGTGACCGGCTTTATCCACGGCACCACCCTGGCGACCAATGCGCTGATCGAACGTCGCGGCGCGGTGGTGGCGACGGTGACCACCGAAGGCTTTCGCGACATCCTGGAAATCGCGTATGAGCGGCGTTATTCGCAATACGATATCAACCTCGAGAAGCCTGACCTGCTGGTGCCGCGCGAGCGTGCTCTGACCGTGCGCGAACGCATGTCGGCGGGTGGTCAGGTATTGATCGAGCTCGAAGACTCGGCCATCGACGCACTGCTGGCCGATATCGACGCGAGCGGCGCAGAGGCCATAGCGATCTGCCTGATGCACGCTTATGCCAACCCCGCCCATGAACGCCGCCTACGCGATGTGCTGGCTGAGAAGCGGCCCGATCTGACCGTCTCGATCTCGTCCGAGGTCAGCCCCGAGGCGCGCGAGTTCGACCGGCTGTGCACCACCGTTGCCAATGCTTATATCCAGCCGCTGATGCAGACCTATCTGGCCCGTTTCGTCGACCGGTTCGAGGCCGAGGGCGTGACCTGTCCGATCCTGATGATGACGGCGGGCGGCGGCATGTGCACCGTGCGCACCGCCGCGCGTTTTCCGATCCGGCTGGTGGAATCCGGCCCCGCCGGAGGGGCCATTCTGGCCGCCCGCATCGCCGCCCGCACCGGGCTGGATCAGGTGCTGTCCTTTGACGTTGGCGGCACCACCGCTAAGCTGTGCCTGATCGACAAGGCCCGCCCGCAGACCTCGCGCCAGTTCGAGATCGCCCGCGCCGCGCGGTTCATAAAGGGCTCGGGCATGCCAGTGCGCATCCCGGTGATCGAGATGATCGAGATCGGCGCGGGCGGTGGCTCCATCGCCGGGGTGGATCGGTTGGGACGCCTGACCGTGGGTCCGAAATCGGCGGGGTCTGAACCCGGACCCGTGGCCTTCATGCGCGGCGGCACCGAGCCCACGGTGACAGACAGCGACATTACGCTGGGCTACATCGTGCCCGACACATTTGCCGAGGGGCATATCAAGCTGGACCCCGAAGGCTCCAAACAGTCGCTGAGCCGGGTGATCGGGTCGAAACTAGATCTCGATGCCGTTGGCTCAGCCGACGGCGTCAGCCGCATCGTCGACGAAAGCATGGCCAGCGCGGGCCGGATGCACGCGGTGGAATCGGGCAAGGATCTTGGACCACGCACGATGATTGCCTTTGGCGGCAACGGGCCGTTGCATGCCAGCCGGGTGGCACGATCCGCCGGGGTCAGCCGCATTGTAATCCCGCCCAATCCGGGCGTGGGGTCTGCCGTGGGCTTCCTGTTCGCACCCGTGTCGTTCGAAATCGTCCGCTCGCGCTATTCGTTGTTGGACAGCATGGACATGGATGAGATCAACGCGCTGTTCGACGCAATGATTTTCGAAGCCAAAGGCGTGGTTGCCCAGGGCGCGGGCGATGCCCCGACCGAAACCCAGCGCACCGCCTTCATGCGCTACAACGGTCAGGGTCACGAGATCGAGATCACCCTGCCCGACCGGCATCTGACGGCAGACGATATTGCACCGCTGACCACCGCCTTTGAGGAAGAATATCGCAAGCAGTTCTCACGCCCGGTGCCGGGGATGCAGATTGAGATTCTCAACTGGGCGGTGCGCGCCGCGACCCTTGACAGCGCCGTGCCACCAGTGCCCGCAACACCTGCATTGACGACCATCACCGCACCCGACACTTGCCCGATCACCTGCGATGTGGACGGGGCGCTGAAACAGGCCGCATTCGTGGCGCGGGCTGACCTGAACCCCGGCGATCACATACACGGCCCCGCTCTGATCCACGAACCGCAGACCACAACGTTGGTCTCGGCCGATTTCTCGGCCCATGTGGATGCCATAGGAAACCTCGTCCTGGTTCAGGACCAGAAAGGAGGCGCATGATGACGACCGATCTTTCCCCCGCCCGCCTGCAAGTGATGTGGAACCGTCTGCTGGCGGTGGTCGAAGAACAAGGCCAGACCCTGATACGCGCCGCCTTCTCCCCCATCGTGCGTGAGTGCGGCGATATCTCAGCCGGGATTTTCGACGTCAATGGTCGGATGCTGGCACAGGCGGTAACCGGCACGCCGGGCCATATTAACACCATGGCCGAAGCGGTGCAGCATCTGCGCGCCGCCTTCCCGGTTCAGACCATGAAACCGGGCGATATCTACATGACCAACGATCCGTGGCTGGCCTCGGGGCATCTGAACGACTTCCTGTTGATGATGCCCGCGTTCAAGGATGGCAAGGTGGTGGGCTTTACCTCGTGCACCTCGCATCTAGTTGATCTGGGTGGTCTGGGCATGGGCCCCGAAGGCTCCGACATCTATGACGAAGGGCTGCTGATTCCGCCCTGCAAACTGGTCGAGGAAGGCACCCCAAACGCGCTGCTGCTGGACATCATCCGCGCCAACAGCCGCGAGCCCATCGCCAACGAGGGTGACATCTATGCCCTGATCGCCTGTTGCGAGGCCGGGGTGAACCGGCTGGTTTCGATGATGGAAGAGTTCGGCCTGACCGATCTGGATGCGCTGGGGTCCTATATCATCGACACTTCGCGCCGTGGCACGCTTGAGGCCATCGCCGAGGTGCCCAAAGGTATCTACAAAAACGTCCTGAAAATGGACGGCTATGAGAATGAGCTGGAACTGCACGCCGCGCTGACCGTCAGTAAATCGGGGATGCATGTGGATTTCACCGGCACCTCGGGCTGTTCGCGCAAGGGCATCAACGTGCCGCTGAACTATGCCACCGCCTATACGGTGTTCGCGCTGCGCTGCATCGTCGGCTCGGACATCCCCAACAATGCCGGATCGCTGGAGCCGTTCACCGTCGACGGCCCCAAGGGCTGCATCCTTAACGCACAGCGCCCGGTGCCGGTCGCGATGCGGCACACGCTGGGTCAGGTGACACCCGATCTGGTGCTGGGATGTCTGCATCAGGCACTGCCTGATGCAGTGCCCGCCGAGGGCGCAAGCTGCATGTTCGACCTGCCCATGCGCCACGCCCCCGAGGTGGCCCGCGACGGTGGGCGCGAATTCGCAGTGGAACCGGTACATAATGGCGGCACCGGTGCACGGCCGCATGCGGATGGTCTGTCAGCCACCGCCTACCCCTCGGGCGTGTTCGGTTCGCAGGTGGAGATCACCGAAAGCGTCGCGCCGGTGACCATCTGGCGACGCGAGTTGCGCGCGGATTCCGGTGGCGCGGGCAAGTATCGCGGCGGGCTTGGGCAGCGGATCGAGATGACATCGGCCAACGGCGCACCCTTCATCGTGTTCCTGTCGGTCGAGCGGCTGAAATTCCCCGCCCTGGGCCGCATGGGCGGTCAGCCCGGCGCGCCGGGGCGCATCCGGTTCCGTGATGGCGACAGCGACTTTCCCGGCAAGGGAGAGCTGCGGGTCGAAGGTGGCGATTACCTGATCTTCGACACCCCGGGCGGCGGCGGTTTCGGCGACCCGGCAGACCGTGATCGGGACTCGCTGGCGCTGGACCTCAAACGCGGTCTGGTCAGCGCCGAGGGCGCCAAAGCCTACGGAGGTGACGCATGATCCGTCCGGTTTCTCATGTCGGCGCCATGGGCGCCTATGCGCTGGCCGATCTGGGTGGTGAAGGCACCATCTCGCTGGCGCAGAACGAAAGCGCCTTTCCGGCCAGTCCGTCCGCCGTGGCGGCCGGGCAGGCAGCGCTGGCTGATCTGACGCTCTACCCCGATCCCGAATGGCCCGACATGCGCGCGGCCATTGCCGGGGTACACGGGGTCGACCCGGCGCGGGTGCTGTGTGGCGCGGGCTCGATGGAGCTGATCGGCTGCCTGATCCGCGCCTTTGCCGGGCCCGGCGATCACGTGCTGGGCACGCAGTATGGCTATGCCTTCGTGGCCTCGGCCACGGCGCAGGCGCAGGCCAAATACGTCGCCGCGCCCGAGGTCGATCTGACCGTATCCGTCGACGCGGTTCTGGCCGCCGTCACCCCGGCGACCCGTATCGTGTTTGTCTGTAATCCGGGCAATCCCACCGGCACCCTGATCCCGAATTCCGAGATCCTGCGCCTGCGCAACGCGCTACCCGGCGACGTGCTGCTGGTGGTCGATCAGGCCTATGCCGAGTTCGCCGATGCCGCCAACGATCCGACTGAGGTTTTCGGGCTGGCGGACCGGGGAGATACCGTTATCACGCGCACCTTCTCCAAGGCTTACGGGCTGGCCGGGGCACGCGCCGGGTGGGGCTATTTCCCCACCGACATCGCCAGAGAGCTGCGCAAGCTGTTGAACCCCAACAACATCTCGATTGCCTCGCAGGCTGCGGCAGCGGCAGCGATGCGCGATCAGGTGCATATGCGGGACGTGGTCGCGAAAACGGCAACCATTCGCGATCGGTTCGCGCAGGACTGCCGCGATCTGGGGCTGATCGTGCCGGATAGCCACACCAATTTCGTGCTGATCCACTTTGCCTCGACCGAGCAGGCGCAACAGGCCGACGCCGCGCTACGGGCCGAGAAACTGCTGATGCGCGGTATGGGCGGCTATGGTCTGTCCGACTGCCTGCGCGCCACGATCTGCGACACGCCGGTGATGGATCGCTGTCTGGCCGTTCTGAGAAAGGTAACGTCATGAGCCACGAAACGCGTACCCGGGCCAAGATCGGAGTGCTGGTGCCCTTCACCAACACCAACCTCGAGGCCGACATGGCCTTGATGCGCTGCCCGGACACCACCGTGCATTTCCAGCGCATGGGTGGTTATGACGTGGATGAAATCCCCGGTTCTGACCAGATGGCGGGGCTTGGGGCCTCGGACATCAGCCACGATCTGCGGATGATCTCGGGCGTGCGGCCGGATGTGGTGCTGTATGGTTGCACCTCGGCCACACTGACCCATGGGCCGTCTTTCGACGCCGATCTGGCGCAACAGATCAAGGCCGGATCGGGGGCGCAATCGCTGACCGCCGCCGGATCGCTGATCGTCGCCATTCAGGCGCTTGGGGCAACGAAAGTGGGCTTTTCCTCGCCCTATCTGGGCGAGATCAACACGCAGGCGATGGATTTCATGGCCGCAAACGGTATCGAAACCGTGCGTTGCGCTGATGTGGGCCGCGAACTGGGCAATTACGGGCAGGGAGAGCTGACCCCGGACGAAGTTTATGACCTCGCCTGTCAGGCCGACCATCCGGACGCGCAGGCCATCGTGCTCAGCTGTACTGACATGCGCGCGGTCGAGGCGGTCGCGCGGATCGAGGACACGCTGGACAAGCCGGTAGTGACCTCAAATCAGGCGATGATGTTCTGCCTGATGCGGGCGCTGGGTCTGCCACGCCACGAGGCGCTGCCGGGCCGGTTGTTCGATCTGCTGTAACCGAACCGGGGCAGCGGTCGACCCCCTTGCCCCGATATTCCATCAGGGTTCGCCGCTGCCGATCTCTTCCTTGCGTTTGGCGATATAGGCATCCAGCTCCTCACGCACGGAGGGATCCATCTCGGGCATCTGATACTCGCGTAGCACCTGCTGCCAAACCTCGGTGGCGCGTTGCAGGGCGTCCTTGGCTCCGGCCGCCTCCCAGTTTTCATAGTTCTGCCAGTCGGACAGCATCGGTTTGTAGAACGCGGTTTCATAGCGTTCCATCGTGTGATCGACGCCAAAGAAATGGCCGCCAGTGGGCACCGATTTGATGGTGTCCAGGCCCAGTTCATCCGTGTTAAATTTCATCGGTTTGAGGAATTCCATCATGTTCTGGATGATCTCGATATCCATAACGAATTTCTCGTAAGATGCGGTCAGCCCGCCCTCAAGCCAGCCGGCGGCATGATAGACGATATTAGCCCCTCCCAGAACCGCGCCCCAGGTGGCCATCATCGTTTCGTATGCCGCCTGCAAATCCACCACGTTGGACGCATTTGCATTCGATGTCCGGTACGGAATGCCATAGCGCCGCGCCAACTGCCCGCCGACAATATTCGCCTTGGCATTCTCCGGTGTACCAAAGGCCGGAGCCCCAGATTTCATGTCCACATTCGAGGTGAACGAGCCATACATGACAGGCGCTCCCGGGCTGACCAACTGCGTCAGCACCACACCGAACAGCGCCTCGGCGTTCTGTTGCGCCAGCGCGGCAGGCAGCGTGACCGGTGTCATTGCCCCCATCAGAGTGAATGGCGTGACCGTCACAGGTTGACCATACTCGGCCATCGCGATCAGGCCGTCACCCATGGCATCGTCGAACAGGCGTGGAGAGTTCACCGAAATGATTGTGATCACTCCCGGATCGCCGCGCATGTCCTCAGGTTTCTGACCGCGCGAAATCGCCATCATGTTGATGCCATCCATCGCCCGCCCGCGCCCGATAGCGGTGCAGTGAAAGCTCAGGTCGCTATAGCTCAGGTTGGCGTTGTAGGTGTCCAGATGGCGGTTGTTGGCGGGCATTTCGATCGGGGCCATCACCTGATTGCCGATCAGATGGATAGCGTTGAAGTGATGCGCCAACCGGATGAAGTTGCAATAGTCATCGTAATTACCCTGACGGCGGCCATTGATACAGTCATGTACGTTCGGCGGCCCGGCAACCAAACCAAAATTCACATGATCGCCGCCCAGCGTAATCTGTTTCGCGCGGTTGCGAGAGGTCAGCGTGAATTCCGAGGGCACCGTTTTCAACGCTTCGGCGACAATGGTTTCGTCCATACGGATGGTCTTGGTGTCGCGGTCTACGATGGCCCCCGCGCGTTCGAAAATGTCCATAACATTGTCGCCCATCACCCGGATTCCGGCCTCGGACAGAATGCGCATCGAGGTTGTATGCAGCTGATCCATCTGTTCAGGGTTCAACAGCTCGAACGGCGGATAGCTGTTGCGCACCTGTTGCCAGGGCAGCTGTTCGATTCCCGCCGCCGCGCGCCCGGATTTGCCGCGTCGCCCGCCGCTGCGTCTGTCTCGTGCCATTGACCTAGTATCCCCGTTGTGGATTTACGATGTTGTTCAGCACCTCGCCCTTGCGATAGCGCATCAGGTTCTCGGAAAACATGCGGACCGATTTCAGATCCCAGCCGTCATAGACCGAGCTGCAGTGCGGTGTGACGATCACGTTGTCCAGTTCCCAGAACCTGTGCCCCTGAGGCAGCGGTTCGGTAACGAACACGTCCAGCGCCGCGCCTCTGATCCGGTTCTGTTCCAGCGCGGCCAGTAGAGGTGCTTCGTCAATTACCCCACCTCGCGAGACGTCGATTATCACCGTCGTCGGTTTCATGGCGGCAAAAGCCTCCGCCCCGACCAGACCGCGCGTGCTGTCCAGCAGTGGTACGCAAACGACGATAAAGTCAGCGCGTGGCCAGAGATCAGGCAAAGCCTCCATCCCGTGTACCTCGTCCACGTTGGGGGTCGGTTTCGGGCGGGCCCGTACACCGATTGTGTTCAGCCCCATAGCTTTGGCTCGTGCCGCAACAGCCTCTCCTGTTTTGCCAAGGCCGATGATCAGCACCGTCTTGCTGTCGATGGGCTCGACTTTGCCGCCGATCCAGTCCCGCCGCGCCTGCGCGGCACGAAAGCCCGGGAAATCCAGCGTGAAATGCAGCATCGCCCCCAGCGCATATTGTGCCATCATATCGGCGGCGACCCCGGCGGCATTTGTCACCGTTACCTCATCAGGGTTCCAAGGGTTCAGGTGATCGGTACCTGAGCCGCCGACCGAAGCCCATTTGATTTGCGGGTTCTCGACCAGTGCTGCGCGTGGAAAGCCGGGGGTGCCCGCAAAGCGAACGGAATAGACAACTTCAGCCCCTGTATCCTCGATCAAACCCGTGAGCGCCTCGTAGCTGTCGCAGGTGTGGATCGGCAGATCGGGATGACCTTCAGCAAGAACCGCACGGGCAGCGTCGGGGTTATCGGTGTGCAAGATCACGGTGGGGGATTTCATGCGGGTACCTCCGGTTGGAACTCGGCGCTGGCAATGGCTACCGCGTTGGCGAAAAAAGCAGTGGCGGCGACGTCGAAAAGGACATCGAACCCCACACCTTTGCGGTCGTTGCGCCATGTGATTGCCTCGACATAGCCCACGCGGGTCTGGGCGATCTTTCCCACTGGAAAGGCACCGGGCGACAGGTCGACCGGGCAAATCTTGGCCAGCAGATCGAACAGGCGCGGGCCGGTCAGGTGCATCATGGCCCAGGTTTCCTCGCGCCAGGAATAATAGCCCTTTGGCGTGGCGGCGACCTGCCACCGGGCATACAGGTCGGCAGGCGCATCCAGTACCACCACCTCTTCCTGACCCAGACGCAGAAGGCCATCGGCGGTTTCGTTGACGTCTGGCACCTTCAGGCCCCGCGATTGCAAAAACGCCACGGTGCCTCGGCCCTTGAGGCCAAAACGCGGCGTATGGGTCAGGTCCTGCAGGAAAATCTGCCCGGAAACCAGCGGTGTGCCTTCAGCAGCGCCCTTTGGGTCAAGCGGATAGGTTCGCATCATCACACCTCCTGCCGTTTGTTTTCAGGATCAAAGAAGGTGTGGCCGCGCACAGTTGTAACGACGCGCTTGCCATTGCGGCACTTCACCGTGACCTGCGATCCTTGCGTAGCGTCATCGCCATGCACATATGCCAGCGCGATATGGGTGTTCAGCGTCGGCGACCACAGGACCGAGGTCACATGCCCCACCGGTACATCGTCCCTCAGTACCAGACAGCTTTCCCCCGGTACATCTGGCCCGTCGAATGTCAGCCCGACCAGCTTGCGCGGCAGGCCTTTGTTTCGGCGCATCTCGGTTGAGCGCTTGCCCACGAAAAACGGCTTGGTCTTCGAGATCGCCCATTCGAACCCCAGCTCATCCGGCGAGGTCAGCGCGTCGGTGTCCTGACCAATCAGGATATGGCCTTTCTCCAACCGCAGAATCCGGCTGGCTTCCAGCCCGTAAGGGCGCAACTCGTGCGCGTGACCCGCCGCCATCACCGCATCCCACAGGGTGTGGGCATAGCTGGTGGGGCAGTGCAGCTCGTAGCTCAACTCGCCGGTGAACCCAATCCGCATGGCGCGCACTGGCACCCCGGCCACCATGCCGCTGCGCCCGTCGAGATAGGCAAAGCTATCGCGCGAGAAATCGATATCGCTGTCCAGCGCCTCGACCACGGAGCGCGCCTTGGGACCGGTAATGTTGAAGCCCGAGAAGGCCGAGGTGACGTGCAGCACATCCACATCCAACCGCCACTGCGCATTCCAGAACAACATATCCGAATAAACCCGCGCCACGGCCCCGGTGGTGGCGGTGACATAGAACAGATCCTCGGCCAGCCGATACGCCACGCCATCGTCGATCACCGTGCCCATTTCGTTTGTCATCAGGCAGTACCGGCAACGGCCCACAGGCTGCTTTTTATAGGCCATGGTGTAAATGCGGTTGAGGAATTCGCCCGCATCCGGGCCACGCACCTCGAGCCCGCCCAGAGTTGAAACATCCAGCACGCCGACCCCATTGCGCACCGCATGCACCTCTTCTTCGATAAGGCGCTTGGCGTCTTGTTTGGGGCCGTAGAAATAAGGCCGCCACCACGCTCCGACCGGGCGCATGTCCGCCCCCAACCGGATATGTTCGTGATGCAGCGCGGTGCGCCTGTCTGCCGGGTGATGATGACCAGACAGCACGCCCAGCGTTTCGGGGCCAAAGGGCGGACGGGCGGTAGTCACGCCGATCTGCCCGATTGTGCGGTCGGTCGCCTTGGCCACCACCCGGGCGGTGGCCAGCGCCGAGTGCCGCCCTTGTGACGGCCCCATACCAACTGTGGTAAAGCGCTTGATCAGCTCCAGCTCGCGATAGCCTTCCTTAACCGCGTTTTGCAGGTCCTTGATCTGAATATCCTCGTCCCGGTCGACAAAATCCTTGCCCTTGGGATGCCCGGCGATTGCCGGTTCGAAATTCGTCAACGAAGCCTCGACATCTTCGACCTGCGCGATGTCGCGGGTTGGCAGCCCCAGACGAGTCAACGCCGTCTGTGCCGCGCGTTGCGCATCGGCCACCACCGCATCAGGCGCAAAGACCCCGGCAACACCCCCGGCAATGCCCAGCGGAGCGTCTGGCAGAGACAGGGAAAACCGCGCCGCCGTTTCATTGTACCCAAGTTTCGCGCCAGCATGACAGGGCAGTTGCCACATTGGCGTATAGCCGACCGAAATCACCAACAGATCGCAATCCAGCCAGTCGCCGCCGACCTTTACACCCGCGACATGGGTCTTGCCACGCGCCTCGCCCACGGTGCCGTGAATGACACGCGTCCCCCTTGTTGACAGTTGCTGGCCAAGCTCGCCGCCGCTGCCGCCAGGGCGCGGATCAACCACCGCCGCCAGTTCTACGCCTGCGTCCAACAGATCCTGCGCCACCCGATAACCGTCGAGATTGGCGGCCAGTACCACCGCGCGCTTGCCCGGTTTCACACCATAGTGCCGCATAAGCCGTTGCGCGCCAGTGCCCAGCAAGATGCCCGGCAGGTCATTGTTTCGGAAGATCGCAGGCTGTTCGATGCAGCCGGTGGCCAGCAGAACCTCGCGCGCGCGCGTCTTGAACAGCTTGTTGCCCCGGATCAGCGACAGCCAGTTGTCCTCGAACCAGCCGTTCACCACTGTATCGGTCATGATGCGAAGGTTCGGCAGACTTTGCACGTTCGCCAGTAGGTCGGACAGCCTGTCGACATCGCGGCCATAGGTCAGCGCGCCGCCCAATACCGGCTCCTGCTCGGCCAGGATGACGTCAGCCCCGGCTTCGGCGGCTTCGATGGCAGCGGTCAACCCGGCCAGCCCCGCGCCGACGACCAGCAGGTCACAAAACAGGTTGGCCTTTTCGTAGTCTTCATTCGGTGCGTTGATATCCAGAACGCCCAGCCCCGCCTTCTTGCGGATCAACGGCTCCCACAGTTTCAGCCAGCTATTGCGCGTCGGGCCCATGAAGGTGCGATAATAGAACCCCACCGGCATGAATCGCCCCAGCTTGTCCATGAATGCGTCGCGGTCTCGCGCCAGTGATCCGTTGACGTTCTGCGCCATAACTTGCAGCCCTGCCGAAATCGGATGCCGGTCGGCCTGCACGTTCGGGTCCGAGGGCAGTTGCACCAGCGTATCGGCCTCGGTGCCCGCCATCGACATCGCACCGCGCGGTCGGTGGTATTTGAACGAGCGCGACAGCATCCACTTCCCCTGCCCGGCCAAAGCCGAGGCGATCACATCACCTTCGTATCCCTGAAACGCCTGCCCTTCAAAGCTGAACGATACCGTCGCATCTCGATCGATCCTGTTGCCCCAGGGTGCGGGAAGTCGGGCCATCACCTTTGCTCCAGCTCTGAGGGGTCAAAAGTGCGGATCACCTCGTTCGTGGTGGCGTTGCGCTCGGCCAGAAAGAAATAGTTCGAGGGCACGTGCCGCCACCATTCCACCAGCGTTCCGCGTGAATTGTCGGCGCGGAACAGGTGACGCGCCCAGTCCTGATCGCTGGTTGCATCCGGGTCGGGGTTGGCGCGCAGGGGGCCGAAGCTCTGGAATTCATTAATATTGCGGGGCCCGTTCATCGGGCAGATCAGGATCTTCATGTCAGTGGCTCGCGGCAGTTGCGCCCATTTCATTGAGCAGATCAAAGGTGGCGAAACGCTCCATTGTGAAGGGTTCGAGTATCGGCGCGACCTTCTGGTTGGCGATGGACTGCGCCATGTACTTGCCCGCCACCGGAGTAGCTTTGAACCCCCAGGTGCCCCAACCGCAATCTAGCCATAGGTTGGACAATGGGCTGGCACCCATGATGGGTGAGTAATCGGGCGTCATGTCGGTAATCCCGGCCCATTGTCGCAGCAGACGCACCCCGTGCAGGAACGGGAACAAATGTACCGCGCCTTCGGCCAGATGTTCTTTCATGTCCAGTGTCGAGCGGGTGGAATACAGCTGATAAGGGTCCGAGCCACCGCCGATCACGATCTCGCCTCGCGATGACTGCACCAGATAGGTGTGCAGGCTGACCGAACTGACCAGCGTGTGCAGCCACGGTTTCAGCGGCTGCGAGACCATCGCCTGCAACGGATAGCAACGGATCGGCAATTCTACCCCGGCTTTCATCGCCATATCGTAGTTCATGCCCCCGACAGCAATCATCACCTGCCCGGCACTGATATCACCGCGATTGGTGCGCACTTTTGTGATCTTGCCGCCGGCAGCGTCGAACCCTTCAACCTCGGTACGTTGATGAATTTCCACCCCGCGCCTACTGGCTTGCGCTGCATAGCCCCAGGCCACCGCATCATGCCGCGCAGTGCCTCCATCGGCGTGCCACAATCCGCCGATGATTTCCAACGGCCCGCCCTCATCCATATTCAGATGCGGGGACAGGTCCTTGACCGTCTGCGCATCAACGACCTCAATCCGGGTGCCCGCGTGTTTACCCATCTCGGCCCGCAGATGGAACGAGCGTATCGTCGCCTCGGTATGGGCCAGCGTCAGTTGACCGCGCTGGCTGAACATGACGTTGAAATCCAGCTCTTCGCTCATCTCCCCGTAAAGCTGCACACCTTCCTTGTAGAACGCGATGCCCTCTTTGGTGATGTAGTTCGAGCGGATGGTAGTGGTGTTCCGCGCGGTGTTGCCGCCCGCCAGATAACCCTTTTCCAGCACAGCCACATTGGTGATGCCGTGATACTTTGATAGGTAGTGGGCACAGGCCATTCCGTGGCCGCCACCACCTACGATGACCACATCGTAACTGGATTTAAGCTCTGGCGTGGCCGGAATGTCTCCGGTGACAGGGTAATCGGCGGATAGCCCGTATTTCAGCAGCCTTAGCGGCATTTTTGTTGTCCTGATTTCAGCGGTTGTCAGCGGCGTCATAAATCAGCGCGCCGAGATCCGAGAATTTGGCGTCCGGCGACTGCAACCCCAGAACCGCGTCGCGTATGGCGGCGGCACGGCTGACCCCCAGCGGTGGAGTGGCGAACTCCATGAACTTGGCAATCACTTCGTCACGGTCCATGGGTGCCTCGGGCCCGCCGCGCGCGTGGACGTCGCCCGACGCCAGTTCCCGCCCATCCGTCAAGGTCATGACGACATCAGCAACGCGGCTTTGAGGAAATCGGGCGGAATGGCGCGCGGTCTCGGCCACCGAGATACGGTCGACAATCGCCGCGACCAGCGGATCGGAGAGGCCCGCGCCGGTGATATGCTCGACCCCGATACGGCCGTGCGCCACCATCGTCGCCACAGCGAAGGGCAGCGAATACTGCGCCTTCGAAGTGTCATCCGGCATACCCTGAAACAGGCAGGCACTTTCGTGGAAAGTGTTCACCTGAATCGCGGCAATGTCCTGATGAGACAGGCCATATTCACGCATCAGCGCCCTGGTGGCGTCGATCGCTGCATGGGCCCAACGACAGATCGGATAGGGCTTCACATATTGATGTTCCATCTGCCAGAAGCTGCCCAGATCCCGCCAGTGATGCGCGACCTCATCCGCCTCTATGGTGATCGCCGGCGCGCCGGTAAATCCCTTCTCGGCCAGCACTGCCGAGGATACACCCACCAGCGCGCCCCAGCCCGAGCCGTCATGCAGCATGGTGGGGTTGGCAATCTCGCGCATCATTTGACTGCGCGGCCCGTGATATTCGGCGATGCCCATGGCCTGCCGCATCTGTTCCGCGCTCAGCCCGCGCAGACGGGCGGCAACGGCCACAACTCCCAACGCGTTCCATGCGCCGGAAGTGTGGTAGTCGCTGACTGTGTCATGCAACGAAATCCCGGCGCGCCCGGCGATTTCGTATCCAATAGTTACGGTCGCCAACGCCTCGGGGCCGGAAAAATCCGCGACCGTTTCCGCCAAAGCCGCCAGAACCGGCACAACGGCAACACCGATATGGCCCTTGGTGGGGTTATAGCCGTCATGGCCATCCAGATTATCGGTCTGAGTCGCAGCGGCATAAGCCGCGCCGGCAACGCTAACCTTGCGGCCATCGAACAGCATCCGTGCGCTGAGGCCCGGATCGCCCGCACCGTAAAGCGCCACTGCGCTGTCACGCGCGATCTGACCGGCCTGCATCGGTCCGGACCCGATGGTGATCCCCATCGTGTCCAGCAGCATCAGTGCTGCCGCTTCGAGCGCGCTGTCGGGGAAATCCTGCACCCTTCGATTTAGCGCAAACTTTGCGATAGTTTGAAATGTGTTGGTCACGATGCCCTACAGATGAGGTTTCGGGTTCGGCCAAAACCTAAGTGTGTTTGCCCATCGCAGCACGAAAACAATACGAGGGCAATGGCCCCGGAAAATTTGTAGCTTTGGCTCCGCTCCATTGTAGCATATGAACCAGATCAATTCCCGCCGCGAAACAGGATTCCCGGCGCACCACCCATCCGCCCGCCCAGGAATATGTCGCCATGATGAACCTGCCCCACCTGATCTTCCTGCGATCCTTCGAGGCCGCCGCCCGGTACCTCAGCTTTACCAGCGCGGCAGATGAGCTGAACTGCACCCAATCGGCCGTCAGCAACCATGTGCGTTCGCTCGAAGAGTTTTTGCAGCGGCCTCTGTTCGTGCGCCATGCCCGGTCATTGTCGCTGACCGACGTGGGCGAGGCGTATCTGCCTTCAGTGCGGCATGCTCTGCATGAGATTGACGTGGCCACACAATCGGTCATCCAGCGGTCACACACCCGCAAAGTCGTCGTGTCTTGCCCGGTCAGCCTGGCCGAGAATTGGCTACCAGACGTAATCCGGGGCTTTAGCGACCAGCACCCGGATATCGACCTGACGGTACACGGCACCGTCTGGATTGATGTCGAGCCGAACGTCTCGGACATTTCGATAACGGTCAATCATATTGACGATGTGACGGTGGGCGCGCGGCAGCTGTGGGCCGAAAAGCTTGCGGTCGTGTGCGCGCCCGAATTCACAGTCAATGGCGCGCAGCTGACCGATCCGGCGCAACTGCAAGAGGCACCTCTGATCCATATTCTGGGTCGTCCAGCTTATTGGGAACGGGTCGCACGCCATTTTGATCTGGCAGACCTGAACCAGAAGGAAGGGCTGCGGACCAACGCTTCAAATCTGGCAATGGAGATGGCGGCGAAGTCGTTGGGCTGCGTCGCTCTGCCCCGCTCTTTGGCCGGGTCTTATGTGGACCGGGGGCTGCTGATCGAACCGTTCGAATTCGATTTGGACAGCCCCTGGGCCTATTTCGTGCGTCTCAAGGAAAAACCCGTTTCACCGTCGGTCAGGCTGTTTCAGGACTGGCTGCTAAACGCCGCCGCCAGCATGAACCGCTGACCTGCAACGGGGCTTCTCAGGCAGCCCCTTCCAGTGCCGGTTTAACATCACGCAGGCGGTTTCCATCCGGGTCAAAAGGAGGCTCGGACAGGATTTTCGCTTTATGGGGCTTGCCAAGGATGAACACTTCGACCGTATCACCAGGTTGCGCGAACCCAGGGTTTATATAGCCAAGCGCTAGCGATTTGCCGACCGAATAGCCGTATGCACCGGATGTCACGCGGCCAACCGGGGTACCATCCGGGGTAAAAATCGGCTCACCGCCGGTAGCGTCGGCATCCTCGGAGACTTCGACCTCGAAGATTGACAGCACTTCGCGCGCGGCGTTGTCCTTGACCGACAGATACGCATCCTTGTGCAGGAAATCCTTGTCCAGCTTGATCAGGTCCGCCAGCCCGACCTCTTGCGGCCAGTATTCCTGCGAATACTCACGGCCCCATGAGCCATAACCTTTTTCGATCCGCAACGACCCCAGCGCGCGGCCGCCAACGGGGCCGCCATCCAGCAGCTTGGCCGCATCCAGCAGCGCAGCGTACAGGCGGGTCTGATCTTCTTCGGCGCAGTGCAACTCCCACCCTAGATCGCCGGTAAAGCTGACGCGGATGGCCAGACAGGTGACACCTGCAACCTCGATTGTGGCCGAGCGCATAAAGCGGAACGCCTCGTTCGACAGGTCTGCATTGGTCAGCCGCTGCAGCAGGTCACGCGCTTTCGGACCGGCGACGTTGAACCCTGCTATGCGGTCGGTGGCGACTTCGAAGGTTGTGTCCTTTGGCAGGTCGATCATGTTGAAAAAGCGTTGATGATAGCGCTCGGCCATGCCCGATCCGATCATCATGTATTCGTCATCGGCCACCTTGGTTATGGTGAAATCTCCAGCCACGCCGCCACGGACAGAGATCAGCGGCGTCAGGCAAGACCGCCCGATCACGGTCGGTACGCGGTTGGCGACCAAGTGATCCAGCCAATCTTGCGCACCGGGTCCTTTGATGATGTAGTTCGCAAAATTCGATATGTCGATGACGCCCACATTCTCCCGCAGCATCTGTACCTCACGTCCCACCGGCTCCCACCAGTTCTGGCGTGTGAAGCCGTTGGTTTCCTGCACGCCGGGCTGATCGGCGAACCATAGGGGATGCTCCCAGCCGCAGTTCAGACCAAAGACACAGCCCATGTCTTTCTGCATTTCAAAGGCAGGGCGGACTCGGGCGGGGCGACCTGCACTACGCTCCTCGTTCGGGAAGTGGATGGCAAAACGGTGGGTATACTGGTCCTCAACCCGTGCCTTGGTGAATTTTTTGTCGGCCCAGTCGCCGAAGCGGGCCAGATCCCATGCAAACATGTCGTATTGCGGCTCGCCCTCGATCATCCACTGCGCCGCCAGCAGGCCCAGACCACCCGATTGCGAGAAACCCGGGATCAGTCCGCCGCAGAGGAAATAGTTCTTCAGTTCGGGCACCGGACCCCACAAGGCGCTGGAATCCGGAGACCAGATCATCGGCCCGTTGATCACCCGTTTGACCCCTGCGGTGGCGGCAACTGGCACACGTTCGGTAGCGCGGATCACGTTTTCCATGATCCGATCCAAATCGTCGGGGAACAGGTCATGGGCAAAGTCCAGCGGCGTACCGTCCTCGGCCCAGAACTTCATGTCCTTCTCATAGGCCCCGATGAGCAATCCGTTGCCTTCCTGACGGAAATAGTACTCGCCATCCCGGTCTGCAATTGACGGAAGGCGACGGCCCAGATTGGCAACTTCTTCGATGGATTCAGTCACGAAGTACTGGTGCTCGGTCGGTTGCAACGGCAGAGTCAGCCCCGCCAGCGCCGCAACTTCGCGGCCCCAAAGACCAGCGGCATTCACCACCCATTGCGTGTGAATATCGCCCTTTGCGGTACGCACGATCCAAGACCCGTCGGGTTGCTGATCCGTACCTAGCACCGGACAGAACCGTTCTATGGTTGCTCCCATGGCGCGGGCACCGGCAGCATAGGCGTGGGGCACGCCCGAGGGATCCACATTGCCGCCATCGGGTTCATACATGATGCAGCGGATATCGTCGAACTGCGCCAGCGGGTGCAGTTCCTTGGCCTGCTCGCGACTGACCTCGTGGAAGTTCAAACCATAAAATTTAGCCTTGGCTTCCTGCAGGCGCAGCTGATGCTCACGTTCTTCGGTTTGCGCTAAATAGAGCGAACCTGGCTGGAACACACCGCAGCTTTGACCGGTTTCCTGTTCCAGCTCTATATACAGATTCATCGTATAGTGCTGGATGCGGGTGATATTGTTGTTGTCATGCAGCCCATGAATGTTGGCCGCCGCGTGCCAGGTCGAGCCGCTGGTCAGTTCGTCCCGCTCTAGCAGGACCACATCGGTCCAACCCAACTTGGCGAGATGATACAGAATTGAACAGCCGGCTAGGCCACCGCCGATTACAACCGCTTGCGCATGCGTTTTCATGTGCTTCCCCTCTCAAATGCCTCAGGCGGCGATGGTTTTCATTGCACCCAGAAACTGGGCCACTTCGGCGACGCTGTTGTAGTGGCACATCGAAACACGCACGCAGCTGTCCATGCCAAGCGGTGTCAAGATGTTGCCCGAGTAGTGATCGGCCTTGCGCAAATGCGTACGGATGCCTTGTTCGTTCAGTTGCTTGACCACATCGACCGACGGCACGCCCTCGACCTGCAGTGACACCAGCCCCTCGCGTGCAGGGTTATCGACACCGCCCAGAATGGTCACCTTCTCCATCTCGGCCAGCCCAGGCAGGTTGCCGGTTCCGCGGATCATCGCATCAGTCAGCGCTTTTTCCTGCTCATGGATCGCCTCTCCGGCAGCAACGAATTTTGCGCGCCGGTCGGTGGCGTCGCTGACCTGTGCGCCCAACCATTCGAAATAGCTGATTACGTCAGACATTGTAGCGTAAGAGCCGGTATCGCGTGTCCCCATTTCCCAATTGTCGGCGGGGCCGTCGATCAAGCTGTTATGTGGCAGCTTGGTCAGCCGGTCAGAAATCCAGGCCACCCCGTAACCATGGCGCGAGAACACCTTGTAGGGCGAGATCACATAGCCATCGACATCATAGGCGGTCAGGTCGATCCGGCCATGCGCGGCGTGCTGGATACCGTCGATTATGATGAAGCAATTGGGCGCAACGGTGCGGATTTCGGCAGCCACAGCCGCTACATCCACGCCCATACCGGTCACCGGCGAGGTGTGCACGATAGTCGCAACCTTTGTGTCCGGCGTTACCTGCGCCGCATAAGCATCTGCGGTGACGGTGCCTGTGGCGTCGTCATGGACCACCAGAACATGATCTTGCCCGGCCACCCCGGCCCAACGCGCGCAAGCGCTTCGGGTCGCGGGATGTTCCAGCGTTGTGCCAAGTACCCGACCGGTGGCGGTGCCCAGACAGGCGTTCATGATCAAACGAAACAGCAGCTCGGTCCCGCTTTCGCCGACAAAGAACTGGCCACCGGGGGCGTTCATGAACACGGCCATATCTTCTTTGGCCTTGTTGATTACCCGCACCAGTTCGTGACTTCCCGGGTTGTCGCGGCCCTGATTGTCAGGGACCGCAGCATAAGCCTGCGAGGTACCCACAACCGAATTCAGCGTCAGCGCCCCACCCGCGTTTTCAAAGAAAATACGCGGTCCCTGCTGCGGGCAGTGGTCAACCTGCGCAAATCGGGCACGGATTTGTTCAAGCAATTCTGGAGTGATTTTGGTCATCGGGAACCATTCCTGCGAAAATGTCATTCTGGCAAGATATATGCGCCCTTTTGCAAAACTACTCACAAAAAAACTTGGGGCATTGTGGGTGGAAATTGAGACCATCGAGCCAAGAGAGCTCAGCCACAAGAACAATATGGTTCGCGAATTTCAATTTCGTCGGCCCGATCACACCCTCACGCATGCCTTCGCTTGGTTGAGAAACCGCTGGTCAGGCCGACGATTTGTAACCTGAGCGTTGTTCTAGAGACATCGCTTTGCAGGACGGTGTTGAGAGAGTGACGATCCAACCTCATTGGCGCAGCCTGTACCGCCATCACAAACCAGACATCGTAGAAGCGGGCATGCATCCTGCATCCCAGATATTCCCATATCGGCTGGGGTATTTAGATAGATAGCGATTCATGCATTTGTTTACAGCAGTTTGGGATTTCGTCACGCCTTTCAGACCTGACTAATCGCCATTGTAAGAGATCACGAACTTGCCTTCGACGCGGCGATACCGCGAACCACTCACGCGCTGGTGGCGCATTCGTCGATGGTCAATAGCTTGTAACATATTGGTGTATAGAGCTTGCTGATTGAAAGCTGAAAAGTTAATCGCCTGCAACAGGTTAGCTTATGTCCAGACTTCGAGTATTAAATCAATTTGCCAAAATTTCTGCTAATTAGGCTTAAACCCATCATCGACGCACCAAGGACATACGCAGAGCAGCGACAGACCGGTGTTGCGACCCAAACGCCGTTGCCCCGCAAAACCTGACATAACCCACCCGAACGATGAACATTGGTTGTCCGGCCCACCAAAAAGGCAGGCCGAACAGAGTTAATAAGTACTTTTAGTCGTACAGAACGGCCGAGATCTTCGGGTCGTCAATATTCGAGGCATCGTAGTAGTAGAAGCCTGTGTCGATCAGACCTGGAACCTCTTCCCCATTCAGAGCCGCAACCGCTGCTTTCACAGTCTCATAGCCGATGCCCACAGGGTTTTGCGTGATCGCACCCGCCATCAGGCCGCTCTTGATTGCGTCTTTCTGGGCCTTGCCACTGTCATAACCGATGATCACCAAACCCTCGGTGCCCAGCTCCTGAACGCCATTCACAACGCCGATGGCCGAGCCCTCGTTGGTGCCGAAGATGCCATTCAGATCGGGGTTTGCTGTCAGGATCGCCTTTGTGACCTCGGTCGACTTCAGGTGGTCGCCCTGACCGTACTGAACTGTGACGACTTCGATATCCGGGTACTTCTCAGCCATGCGATTGACGAAACCGTCGCGGCGGTCGATGCCGGTTCGGCTGGTCTGGTCATGCGCGACAACCGCAACTTTACCCTTGCCGCCGATTTTTTCGGCCATCTTGTCGGCTGCAAGCCCAGCCGCCGCCAGATTGTCTGTTGTCGCAGTTGAAAGCGGGATGTCACTGTCAACGCCGCTGTCGAAGGCGATGATCGGAATGCCCTTTTCATTGGCCTGCTTCAAAAGCGGAATTGCGGCCTGACTGTCCAGAGCGGCAAACCCAATGGCTTTGGGGTTGTTGGCCAAAGCGGCAGCCAGCATGTCGATTTGGCGGTCCACCATAGTTTCGTTATCCGGACCTTCGAACGTGATGGTGACACCAAACTCGTCTGCTGCCTGTTCGGCGCCGGACTTCACCGCTTGCCAGAACTGATGTTGGAACCCTTTGGATACCAGTGGAATGTAAATCTCTTCGGCTACCGCCATCGAGGCGGGACCTGCCAGGGTGGCTGCGCTGAGCGCACCCAGAATGAAACGACGTGTTAACATGTTTTCTCCTCCAGTTGGTCGTTTTGGTCTTTGATTTAGTTGCTTGGTCATCCCGATTTCTTGCGCCGCGCCATGTCGGCATAGACGGCCAGAATGATGATCGCGCCGGTGACAACGGTCTGCCATTCCTGCGCGACTGACAGCACGCGCAATCCGTTGGTCAGTACAGCCATGATCAGGGCGCCGATCAACGTGCCCAGGATCGTGCCGCGCCCACCGGACAAAGACGTGCCACCGATCACTACGGCTGCGATCGCCTCCAATTCGTATCCCAAACCCAATGCCGGTTGCGCCGAGTTCAGGCGCGAGGCGATCAGGATACCGGCGATGCCGCAGATCGCTCCGGCCAGCGCATAAATGCGCATCTTCCACATGTCGGTGTTCACGCCTGACAGACGCACCGCTTCCTCGTTAGAGCCAAGCGCAAAGGCGTAACGACCCAGAACTGTGCGCCCCAGAATGTACGAAGCCGCGATGGCCACCAGGAACAGGATCAGCACACCGTTGGGGATGGGCAGTGACGGGAAAACCTCACCGATCAGCGACCCGCGCGAGATCTGGTCAAAGCCCGGCGTGTCATTGAAGTAGATTGGCCGTGTCCCAGAGATCACCAGCGACAGGCCTTTGAGAATCAGCATCATCCCAAGTGTGGCGATGAAGGGCGGGATTTTCATCTTGGCGACGAAAGTACCGGAGCAAAGCCCGCAGAATGCTCCAGCTGCAATGGCTGCGGCCACGCCTAACAGCAACGGCATTCCCAAATATGTCAGCACCACGCCGGCGATCACCGCGCAAAAGGTCATCAGTGTGCCGACAGACAGGTCGATCCCACCGGTGATGATAACCAGTGTCGCGGCGACGGCCAGAACGCCATTGACCGATGTCGCCTGTAGGATGGCAATCATGTTCGACGTCTGCATGAAGTTGGGTGAAGCAATGGAAAAACCGATTAGCAGAACGATCAAACTGGCAAAGGCCAACAGCTTTTGATACGCGCCGCTGTCCGCAAGACCCGAGAGTGGCTTTTTCTTTTCGATGTCGGTTGCTGTGGTCATTGGACTGTCCCTGTTACCTGCATCGCCGCTGCACGTTGCGTGGCCAGATGCATGATGTCTTCCTGAGTGGTGTCTTTTCCGCCGGGCAAAATGCCGGTCAGCCGCCCTTCGCACATCACGGCGATGCGATGGCTGAGGCGCATGATTTCGGGCAGTTCAGACGAGATCACGATGATCGTCTTGCCCTGCCCTGCCAGTTCTTCCAGCAACTTGTAAATCTCGGATTTCGCGCCGACGTCGATACCGCGGGTCGGTTCGTCAAAGATCAGAATATCGCAGTCGCGCAGCAGCCATTTGGCGATGACAACCTTCTGCTGATTGCCGCCTGACAGTAGGCGAACCTCCTGCACATCCGATGGCGTTCTAATGCCCAATTGCTGGATGTAGCTTTTGGCGGTGTCGCTGATTTCACCATCGTGCAGAACCCCGCCTGCGCCGGTGAATAGGTCCATCGAGGCAAGCGCGATGTTGTCGCGTACATTCATACCAGTGGCGAGACCGAAATGCTTTCGGTCCTCGGACAAGTATCCAATCCCCGCTTTGACGGCGTCGGTGGGTGATTTGATCGACACCACCTGACCATGTACCCGGATTTCGCCGCAATCCTTGGGATCGGCCCCGAAGATAGCCCGTGCAACCTCTGTACGACCTGCGCCCATCAGACCGGCAAATCCCAGAATTTCACCCTTTTGGACCGAGAAACTGACGTCCTGAATTTCGTTGCTCCGGCTCAGCCCGGTGACTTGCAAAGACATCTCCGCATCACCCAGGTCGGGCACGTCCAGCGGTTCTTCCTTGACCTCTCGGCCCACCATCATGGCGATGATCTGGCTGATCGGGGTTTCAGCAGCCCCAACTGTTCCGACATATTCCCCATCGCGCATAACCGTCACGCGATCCGAGATCTGCTTCAGCTCGTCCATCTTGTGGCTAATGTAAACGATGCCTACACCTTCAGCCTTAAGGCGGCGGATGATCACGAACAGCTCAGCAATCTCGGCGTCATTCAGGGCCGCTGTTGGCTCGTCCATGATGAGCACCTTGGACCGAAAGGACAGTGCCTTGGCGATCTCGACCATTTGCTGTTTTGCGATGGTCAGGCTGCCAACCAACGCCTTGGGATCAAGGCTGAGGTTCATCGAAGCAAAGATTTCGGCAGTCTGCGCATTCAGCGCCGCCTCGTCCAAACGGCCAAAGCTCTTACGCGGTTCGCGTCCGATAAAAATGTTCTGGGCTACAGTCAGGTCGTTCATCAGGCTCAGTTCCTGATGGATGATCCCAATACCTAGATCCTGCGCCTCGCGCGGGGTTGTCGGGCTGACTTCGCGCCCTTCGATCTTCAAGGTCCCGCCGTCACGTTGATAAATACCCGACAGGATTTTCATCAACGTACTTTTGCCGGCACCGTTCTCGCCCATCAGCGCGTGAACTTCACCCGGTTCAAGATCGAATTGCACGGATTTCAGCGCGTGCACGCCGGGGAAAAACTTATCAATCCCCGTCATTTCGACCAGTCTATTTTTGTTGCCTCCCATTTGCCCCTCTCCCCTTGGGCCAACGCGGTTTACATCACCGCACCAATTTGCCAGGGGACGAATTCAACGCCCCCAAATCCAAGTTCCTCGCTTTTGGTTTTCTTGCCTGAGGCGACACGGATCAGTATTTCGAACAGTTCTTCGCCCTTGCTCTCGATGCTGATCCCGTCTGTCACGATGTCACCGCAGTTCAGATCCATATCCTCGGCCATGCGGGCATACATTTCGGAATTGGTGGCCAGCTTGATGCAGGGCGTTGGCTGATATCCAGACACCGAACCGCGCCCGGTGGTAAACACAATCAGGTTCGCACCCGAAGCGACTTGCCCGGTGACCGAACACGGATCAAAACCGGGGCTGTCCATGAAGACAAACCCGCTCTTGTCGATCATCTCACCGAATTTGTAGACGTCTCGCAGTGGCGCGGTGCCTCCCTTAGCTACGGCACCAAGCGATTTCTCAAG
Source organism: Ruegeria sp. I3 (assembly GCF_056532525.1). NCBI lineage: Bacteria > Pseudomonadati > Pseudomonadota > Alphaproteobacteria > Rhodobacterales > Roseobacteraceae > Ruegeria > Ruegeria sp. I3. The sequence goes on from NZ_JBQFNI010000003.1 coordinate 412,183, forward strand.
AATGGTTGTGAGCCCCCCGCGCTTGTTGCCTGGGCTTGGGTTGTTGTCCATCTCACCGCCGTTTCGGGCCGTGTAGTCCTCCCACCAGTGGATGCGTTCGATCAGTTTTTCACCCACCTCAACAGTCTCGGCCCGCCGGGTCAGCAGGTGTTCGGCACCGTAGATTTCCGAGGTTTCCGACAGGATCGTTGTTCCTCCATGGCGCACAAGTAAATCCGACGCATACCCCACCGCCGGGTTCGCGGTTATCCCAGAATACCCGTCCGAGCCGCCGCATTGCATACCGACCGTGATGGCACTGATCGGAGCCGGAGCGCGTTCGGCTTGATTGGCCAGATGGGCGATGCCGCGCAACTCCGCCAGCCCCCGTTCGATAGTGCGGCGTGTTCCGCCCTCGTTCTGAATGGTCATGTAACGCAGCGCACCGTCAGCGCGGATTGGTCGACCGCCGACAAGATCTGCCACCTGCATGACTTCGCAGCCCAGACCGATCAGCAGAATACCCCCGAAATTCGGATGCTGTGCATAGCCGGCCAACGTCCGAAACAGGGTAGCATAGCCCTCATCCTTGCTGGACATTCCACATCCGGTCCCGTGCACAATCGGGACCACACCGTCAACATTGGGATAGCTTTCCAACAACCCGGTCTTTTCCGCTGCGTCGGCGATAAAACGCGCTACTGAACCCGAGCAGTTCACGGTGGTTAGAATCCCGATGTAGTTTCGGGTTCCCACTTTACCGTCAGATCGATGGTATCCGTCGAATGTACGCTTTTCAGTCAAAACAGGCAGCGGGGTGTTGGCGCTGGCATGCGCATAATCCTGCTGATGCGCCCCCATGCCAAGGTTGTGCACATGGATATGTTCGCCAGGCGCTATATCGCATTTGGCCTGCCCGATGATCTGACCGTAGCGGACAATATTCTCGCCAGTTTGGATTGATGACACGGCAAGCTTGTGACCGCGGGTAACGGGCGCAGCCAATTGCACGGGAACATGTGCCGGCTGCTCACCCGCTTGCAAGTCACGCAAAGCAATAACGATGTTGTCCTGCGGATTTAGCTTCACGACATCGCGAGCCGCCTCTTCCAAAACGTTTATGCTGCCGTTCGCTCGCATCTCTTCTCCACTTGCTTGGTCAATGTTGCTAAATCCAATATCTCTACTTGTCAACTAACATGTTAGAATGCTAACTTATGCAGTATGAACAAACACCAAGATATTGATGCCGAACTGTTGCCCGAGATCACAACGATCGAAGGACCGCTCGCTCAGCGGGTTCACCACTCATTGAAGCAGGCGATTCTCTCACTGGATTTCCCACCCGGAGCGAACCTCAGGAAGGCACCTGTGTGTGAAAGATTGGGTGTGTCGCGCGCACCTGTGGCCGATGCGATCGCGCGTTTGGCCTCGGAAGGTCTGGTGGATGTAGTGCCGCAATCAGGCACTCGCGTATCCTACTTTTCGATGGACGAGATCCGCGAAGGCGTATTCCTGCGTGAAGCGCTTGAACTTGCAACTGTCGCCAAAGTCGCGCGCGACATAACCGACGTTCAGCGTAAAAGGTTAAGCCGCAACATGCGTCTGCAGGAACTGTTGATTATGGATGATGATATCCCAGGCTTTTATCAGGCTGATGAAGAGTTCCACAGTCTTCTGATGGAATTTACAGGCTTCCGCCGCCTCGCCGACGTTGCCCAAACCGTTTCCTTACAGGTCAGTCGCGCACGCATGCTATTGCTGCCCACCCCTGGCCGGATCGCTGAAACACTGGCAGAACACAGGGCCATTTTCGAGGCAATCAGCAATCGCGACGAACAGGCCGCGCAGGTCGCTATGCGCGCCCACCTCGGGCAGTTGATGCCGCGCATTGAGCAGTTGGAGCAACTGAAGCCGCATCTGTTCAACCTCACCCCACAGCTGAATAGCGAGGCAGGATGACCGTTTCCCAAACAGAATTACTGAACAACCGGACCACGCGGCCCGTTCCCCTGACCCGCATGGGGTTCGGTGGGGCACCATTGGGGAACCTGTACCGAAAAGTCTCGGACGAGGACGCGCAGGCGGCATTGCAGACCGCTTTTGACGCAGGCATCCGGTTTTTCGACACAGCGCCGCAATACGGGCTTGGCCGATCAGAGCATCGGTTTGGGCAGGCGATTGGTCGGTTCGGGCGCGAAAACATCCAGCTTTCAACCAAGATCGGTCGCCTGTTACTGGATTGCGAACCGCATGAAGTAACGCCCGAAGCTTTCGTCGATGTACCGCAGAAACGGATCGTGTTTGACTATACCTATGACGGCGTAATGCGGTCTTACGAGGCAAGCCGCAACAGGATCGGTGTCGCCAATTCTGACATTCTTCTGGTCCATGATGTCTGTGTCTTCAGCCAAGGCAGCCAAGAGGTTTCGGACGCCAAGGTGCGTGAACTGTTTGATGGCGGAGGTTACAAGGCTTTGACCGAGCTGCGCGATGCGGGTGAAATCGCAGCAATCGGCGCAGGTGTAAACGAATGGCAGGTTTGCGAGAAACTTCTTGGGCTGGGCGACTTCGACGGGTTCCTTTTGGCTGGGCGCTATACATTGCTTGAACAAGAGGCCCTCGACAGTTTCCTGCCACTCTGCGACCAGCGCGATGTCGGAATCATCCTCGGAGGACCTTACAATTCAGGCATTCTCGCGACCGGAGCAGTGCCCGGCGCCAAGTACAATTATGCTGACGCGCCCGAAGACATTCTGGACCGGGTTCGCAAAATCGAAGCCGTTTGCGCGGCGCACGACACTCCGTTGATTGCTGCAGCACTGCAATTTGTTCTGGGTCATCCTTGCGTCAAAACAGTAGTTCCCGGAGCCGTAAACGCATCCGAAGTCCAATCCAATGTGGCATTGATGGAGCGTGACATTCCCCCGGGCCTGTGGGCGGACCTACGATCCGAAGGTCTGATCCGACCGGATGCGCCTCTGCCAAGCGAGACTGCAGATGCTGCGTAACATCGATCCGATCCTGTCGCCGGAGTTGCTTTTCACCCTCAGGGCCATGGGCCACGGGGATGAGATTGTTATCGCAGATGCGAATTTTCCGGGCACCAGCATGGGACTAGACTGCATCAGGGCCGATGGGTCTACAGCCAGTGAAATGTTGAAGGCCGTACTTTCTGTGATGCCTTTGGATACGTTCGTTCCTGATCCGGCGTTGACCATGCAGGTTGTCGGCGACGCAGAGGCGGTTCCCGACGCAGTCGCGGACTTTCAACGCATCATCGACACGACCGCCGACAACCCGGCCAAAGTTCAGGGCTTGGAACGGTTTGCATTCTACGAGCGTGCGGCCAACGCGTTTGCCATCGTTCAAACGGGCGAACGCAGGCTTTATGGCAACATCATCCTGAAAAAGGGTGTGATCGCATGAGGATCGACGCGCATCAGCATTTCTGGGCTTTGGCGCGTTGCGACTATGGCTGGCTGACGCCCGATCTGGATACGATCTACCGGGATTTCACGCCGGACGATCTAATGCCCCTGCTTAAGGCTGCCGGGATCGATGGCACAGTCCTTGTCCAGGCGGCGCCCACTGTGGCTGAGACGGAATACATGCTCTCGCTGGCCGACCAGAATGCGTTTATCAAAGGTGTTGTCGGCTGGGTTGATTTTGAAGCCGATGATGTTGGCTCACAGATTTCTGCGTTAGACGCCCACCCGGCACTAGTTGGCCTTCGCCCGATGATACAGGACATCGCTGACCCTTTTTGGATGCTCGGCGACACGCTGACACCAGCTTTTGAGGCTGTCCAACAGCATGACCTTACATTCGATGCGTTGACCGTGCCCCAACATCTGGGCCCGCTCAGGCAACTTCTTGAACGTCACCCCGATATGCGCGTTGTCATCGACCATGGATCGAAACCGTTGATCAAAGACGCAATCCTGTATGATTGGGCTGACAACATGGCGGCCTTGGCTCGGGATACAAACGCATGGTGCAAGCTGTCCGGCCTCGTGACCGAGGCTGCCGCAGATTGGACGATCGAAGACCTACGCCCCTATGTGGACCACCTGCTAAACACCTTCGGCCCGTCGCGTCTGATCTGGGGCAGCGATTGGCCGGTTTGCACCTTGGCCAGCAGTTACGAGCACTGGTGTGAAACCACCGACGCGCTGCTGATCCAGTTGAGCAACACAGAACGCCAGGCGATCTTGGGGGGTAACACCGCCCGAGCCTATAACCTCAGGGGCTGAAATGACTTTATCTACATTAGAACCAAACGGGCTGTGGCTCGGGCGTGTTGAGCGTGCTGGGGTCGGACCCATCGTGGTCACCCTGCGCAATGGGCAGGTTATCGACATTACGTCGAAAACGGCGCCAACCGTCCGGGACATTCTGGAACGCGAAGATTCGGCAGACTATGTGCGCAACGCGAAAGGTGAAGAAATCGGCCCTTTGGACGCCGACCACCAATGGCTCGCGCCGTGCGACCTTCAGGCGGTTAAGGCCTGTGGTGTTACATTTGCGGGCTCCATGGTCGAACGCGTGATCGAGGAACAGGCCGCAGGCGATCCTGCCAAAGCCGACGCGATCCGGGCGCGCATCGGAGACCGGATCGGCGACAGCCTTTCGAACATCGTGCCGGGATCAAACGCCGCCGCAGATGTCAAAGAAGCATTAATCGCCGAAGGCCTCTGGAGCCAGTATCTGGAAGTCGGGATCGGCCCCGATGCCGAGGTGTTCTCCAAAGCACAAGTTTTGTCTTCGGTCGGGTTTGGTTCAGAAATCGGTCTTCACCCGATTTCGACCTGGAACAACCCCGAGCCCGAAGTCGTTCTGGCCGTTACTTCTAAGGGCGAGATTAAGGGCGCTACGCTGGGGAACGACGTCAACCTGCGTGACGTTGAAGGTCGTTCGGCTTTATTGCTGAGCAAAGCAAAGGACAACAATGCCTCTTGCGCGATCGGACCAATGATCCGGTTGTTCGATGATGGGTTCACACTGGACGATGTACGCCAGGCTGAACTTGCGCTGACCGTGACCGGATCGGATGGATTTGTGCTGAACGGAAGCTCATCTATGTCCCAGATCAGTCGCGATCCTGCAGACCTTGTGAAGCAGACTATCGGGCGCCATCACCAATATCCTGATGGGCTGATGCTTTTCCTTGGCACCCTGTTCGCCCCGACCCAAGACCGTGACACACCTGGCGGTGGGTTCACTCACAAAATTGGCGATGTCGTCACTATCTCCAATACGCGCCTTGGAGCGCTGACAAACACCGTGCGCCTGTCGACGGAATGCCCCGAATGGACCTTTGGGGCATCACACCTGATGCGAAACCTCGCCCATCGCGGCCTGCTGTAAGAGAGAACGAATATGTTGACCGGAAAACACCTGATAGCTGGCGAATGGATCGGCGCAGACACCACTTTTGCGTCAGAACCAGCGCATGGACCAAGCCATGACTTTTCTGTGGGGACAGCGGCGATGATTGATAACGCGGTGGAGGCAGCAGAGTCGGCATTTGCCACTTTCGGGTGGTCCTCTCGTACCGAACGTGCCGCGCTGTTGCGCAAGATCGCAGATGAGATTGATGCCCGCGGGGATGCCATCACCGAAATCGGCACTCAGGAAACCGGCTTGCCCGAGGCGCGCCTGCAGGGGGAACGTGGCCGTACCGTCGGCCAGCTGCGCCTCTTCGCCGATCACATCGAAGCGGGTAATTATCTGGACATGCGCCATGACCCGGCCATGCCGGATCGTACACCCCTGCCCCGCCCCGACTTGCGCATGATCCAGCGCCCGCTGGGTCCTGTTGCGGTGTTCGGCGCGTCGAACTTCCCATTGGCCTTCTCGGTTGCTGGGGGCGATACCGCCGCGGCACTGGCCGCAGGATGTCCGGTTGTCGTTAAAGGCCATTCGGCCCATCCCGGCACGGGCGAGATCGTGGCGCAGGCCATCGACGCCGCCATCAAGGCGACCGGAGTTCATCCCGGAGTGTTTTCATTGGTACAGGGTGGCAAACGGGATGTGGGCACGCGATTGGTGCAACATCCCTTGATCCGGGCGGTTGGCTTTACGGGCAGCCTCGGAGGTGGACGGGCGCTGTTCGATTTATGCGCGCAACGCGATGAACCCATTCCGTTTTTTGGCGAACTGGGTTCAGTCAATCCGATGTTCATACTGCCGCAAGCGGCGGCCGCGCGCGGTGCTGAAATCGGCAATGGCTGGGCCGCGTCCCTAACCATGGGCGCTGGACAGTTCTGCACCAACCCCGGTATCGCCGTGATCATCGACGGTCCTGATGCTGACGCGTTTCAAGCAGCGGCAGAGGCTGGCCTGTCTTCGGTGGCCGAGCAGACAATGCTGACCGATGGAATTGCGGAGGCATACCGAAACGGAGTTTCGCGTGTAGCTGCTGGTACCGGTGTATCGAAGATTATCGGCACAAGCTGCAAGTCACGCGATGCGGCCCCATACCTGTTCACTGTTTCAGGTGATGACTGGCTCGCCAATCGGAAGCTGCAAGAAGAAGTCTTCGGACCATTGGGCATCATCGTACGCGTGAACGACAGCTCTCAGATGCAACAGATCGCGCGGGCCATCGAAGGGCAGTTGACCTGCACACTACATCTGGACGCTGGCGACAAACCCGACGCTCAGGCACTGCTACCGCTGCTTGAACGAAAGGCTGGGCGATTGTTGGCCAACAGCTTTCCGACCGGGGTCGAAGTTTGCGATAGCATGGTTCACGGAGGCCCCTACCCCGCCTCAACCAACTTTGGCGCAACATCCGTGGGAACATTGTCGATACGCCGTTTCCTGCGGCCGGTTTGTTATCAGGACATCCCATCCGAGCTTCTACCCGAGATATTGTGAGGTTGTTCATGTCGACAATCAACCCATCCAACCGGCTTGCAGATAAGACCGCTCTCATCACAGCAGCTGGCCAAGGCATTGGCCGTGCAACCGCCGAATTGTTCGCTGCCGAAGGCGCACGGGTGATAGCCAGCGACATCAACGATGCTGCGCTTGCCGAATTGGGCGGTATTCCGGGTATCGAACCGCTGCAACTGGACGTAATGGACGATAAGGCCGTTACAGATGCAGCGGTCAATCTGCCGCAACTGGACATTCTGTTTAACTGCGCAGGTTATGTAGCGGGGGGATCAATTCTTGAATGCACTGAAAAGGATTGGGATTTCAGCTTTGACCTCAACGTAAAGGCCATGTTCAGACTGATCCAACTGACTCTACCCGGAATGCTGAAAGCAGGCGGAGGATCGATCATCAATATGTCGTCGGTCGCATCGTCCATGAAAGGCGTGCCCAACCGATTTGCGTATTGCGCGTCAAAAGCAGCGGTGATTGGCCTGACCAAGTCTGTGGCAGCCGATTTTGTGACCCAGGGCATTCGGTGCAACGCGATTTGTCCAGGTACGGTGGACAGCCCCAGCCTGCATGACCGGCTTCGCACCACCGGGGATTATGAGCAGGCAATGACTGATTTCATCGCCCGTCAACCGATGGGCCGTATTGGCACAGCGGAAGAGATCGCTGAACTGGCTCTGTATTTGGCCAGTGATGCCAGCAAATACACTTCGGGCCAGCCCTTTGCCATAGATGGCGGCTGGACGATCTGAGCAGGAAGGACCTGACAATGAAACTACTACGCTATGGTCCGAAGGGCGCTGAGAAACCCGGCATTTTGGCCTCAGACGGCTCGGTTCGCGACCTTTCCGGTGTGGTGGATGATATCTCGGGCGATACTCTTGGCGATGTCGTTCTTGAAAAGCTCCGCGCACTAGATTTGGCCAGCCTGCCATTGGTAGACAGCAACCCGCGCATCGGTCCTTGCGTTGGCAATGTTGGAAAGTTCATATGCATTGGCCTGAATTATGCCGATCACGCAGCAGAAAGCGGCATGGAATTGCCTGCTGAGCCCGTGATCTTCTTCAAAGCCACCTCGGCCATCGCCGGCCCCGACGATACCGTAGAAATCCCGCGCGGATCGGTCAAAACCGATTGGGAAGTTGAGCTGGGAGTTGTTATCGGCAAAGAGGCCAAATATGTCTCTGAGGCGGAAGCCATAGACCACGTCGCCGGCTACTGCGTGGTGAACGATTTGTCAGAACGTGACTTTCAGCTTCATCGCTCTGGCCAATGGGTCAAAGGAAAGTCTGCGGACACGTTCGGCCCAATTGGCCCCTGGCTGGTAACACGAGACGAAGTCCCCGACCCGCAGAACCTTCCGATGTATCTTGAGGTAAACGGGCACCGATATCAGGACGGATCAACCAAAACGATGCATTTTGGCGTAGCGACGGTCATCTCGCATCTGTCGCAATTTATGTCTTTGCAACCCGGTGACGTAATTTCTACAGGCACACCCCCGGGTGTTGGTATGGGACAGAACCCGCAGACCTACTTGAATCCCGGCGACAAAATGGAGCTTGGTATTCAGGGTCTGGGCACGCAACGTCAGAACGTCATCCAGGGATGAGAGCGCGCTGTTGGCGAATGCCATATGTAGCCTTGAAGCAACAAAAGTAAGCGAGAAGGTTTTGTCTCAGATAACGCCGCCCGTATACTGATTATCTATCAGGCCAGTATATATTCTTATAGGCGCTTCTCGCGCGATTAATCCGGTATTTGTAGTATCGGATCAGGTTACCGAACATCTTTCTGGTTGCTTCGGGCGTTTCAATACTGAGAAGAGTCATTGTTTTTTTAGCAAGCTTTAACAAAGCCTGTCCTTAAATCACGATTCAGCAGGCCCCTAAGCCGGCTAGATGGGGCGCCTTCGCATTAAAGTAGGCAGACCGATACAGCTCTTAATAATACTTATTAAAGTATTTTGCACACTACGCCCAAATGACCTTCTACTCGGTCAATCATTCAACCCATCGCCGCCCTTTCTTTGGCAAGCCACAGCGCAATCATATCCATCATTGATAGGTGCTCACGGCCAATCCGTTATATGCTCACGCGCCTCGAATATGTTTCGGTACGCTATGTTGGTCTTCCCATTGAAATGTAGTGCCGGGGCGCTCGAAGATAGAAGCGATCGCGTCGTCCCTGCCCTGCCGCGAAAACTGTGTATCTGTTCAGCCGCGACTAACTACATAAATTGTAGATTATCTGCCCTAGTTCCATATCAATACGTTAAGAAACCTTCTACTGATGGCCTGAACTTTTAGTCGTCAACTCTGCTCGGAACATACCTGCCCGAACTACAAAACAAGAATTTGAGGCCGGGCGGTAAAAGCTAAGCGTTTAGATGGTCTCCCAGGGTACCGTATTACACGATTGGTCTGTTTGTGCAAAAAAACGGCGCTGAAATTAACCAGCGCCGCGCTTCGGATCTATCTCGCTAAGCCCGTCTTACCCGTGGGTAAGATCGTCTTCTTCTCGCAGATCCTCGATCAAGGTGGCCACAGCACGTTCTAATTTAGCCCTATCGACACGGGTAAAATCGAGATCATAGCGAAGTTCGATCCTTCCGCTGGATGCAGAACACTTTGCAATCCCTGCCCTGCCCCTTACCTGAAACGTTGTCTTCGCGCGGCGTGGTTTACCAACGGCTTCAGCCTTTGGCTTGGCGGCGGTCGCATTTTCGATTGTGAGAAAATCGCGAAGAATGGCCACTTCGCGCACGCTGTCGCGATTTGGTTCATTCACCAAAGCCGTACTGACTTGTCGGATCAATCCGGGATCAGAGTCGAGCTTTCGTTTGAGCTCAACACCCACATTCCGTGGAATATCGTTTGGGTGCATAAGAACCTTTTCCAACATGGCCAGCAAACTCGCAAACGCCCGAATATAGCTGCGCTTGGTATAGCTTGCAGATTTGAACAAGGTTGAAACCGCTTTGTCGACATCCGGACAATCATTGGCGAGATCTTCCGCATAGGCACGCGCAAGCGCGCCCATTTCCGCAAACGAGATATCCTTTCGGATCAGGTTTTCATCGACCATGCGACGATAGCTATCATCCAGCTCTGCAACGTCAGAAACACCGGCCGGAATCGTCGCAAATCGCGCGTCGCCAGTTTCCTCAAGTAATGCGCGAAATGCCGATAATCTGCGCATTCCTTGAATTAACTCAAAGCGTCCATCGTTGCGACGCTCGACCCGAATCGGGTTCGAAAGACCCACATCCTGAATGGAAGCCTTCAACTCATCCAACTCAGGATCAGGGCCAGGCTTGCGGTCGCGCGTCAGGCGCTCGGTAACAACATCCGCCAATGCGATCTGTTCAGTAACATACCCTTCTGAACGTAGTCGTACAAGCTCGTGCGCTAACCTGTCATTTTCGACTCTGATTGCATCTTCGGTAGTTTGCTGGTCGCGTAGCGCATTAGCGTTCTCGGAGATTGCAGTAGCCATTGGTCCGCGCCTTTTCTCAAGCGCTTTATCCGGAACCTTGCCAACCGGGATTTCTTCCATCGCTGGCATATCGATATCGAACATTCTGCGTTTTCGGCTCATACGTCATCCTCCAGCTTGTCCCAGGCCGATAGCATGACGCCCCGGAATTCATCATAAACATTATCAAATGTCGAACGCGCGCGACGCCAAGTTTCCCTCGTCATCTCACGGTAATCCATCTCATAAACTGAACTCAGGAACCGACCAGATTGCTCGACCGCACGCGTCATCTCGACCGGGTGCTCGGCGAGGTGCTCACCAAAGACTTTGCGGAATGCGTCATACATCGCTGTGTGCAGTGCATTCCCCGGTTCGTAGCGCGTAAGCAAAAACCGAATTTCGCAGAATGTCTTGGGTAAACCAATCTTACCCGTGGGTAAGGTCTTGTCGAAACCATAGGCCAGATCTTCGAGGGCTTCAGCCAACTGTCCAATGAATGAGGTGGTTGAATCGTATTCCCAGTATCCGGGCCCCGACGGGATATACAACATGTCTGCTGCGAACACCGCATTCATCGATTGGTATCCTATCGCAGGCGGGCAATCGAACAGGATCAGGTCATAAGCATCATTCGGTATTTGATCCAGATAGCGGGACACAGCTGCAAAAAAAGACCACTCAGGATTCAGGTGCCGATATTGTGCTGATGCGAATTCGACGAAAGCAGCGTTGGCGCAAGAAGGGATCGCATCAATCGTTGACCATGAGGTCTGCTTGATAAAATCAGAAATGCGCAGTTCGCCGAGGCCCATATCCGTTATAGAAGGTGGTAATTCTCGGCGGGGCAGGGCGGTTCCTGACTCCGCAGCCGCAGGGCGGTTATTCATGCGCTCGGTTTCACGGATCAGATCCCGCGCCATGATACCCCAGACGGTGAAATCTTCAGCGACATCGGTCAGACCCATCGAATGGCTGAGCGTCGCCTGAGGGTCAAAATCCACCACTAATACTCGGTAGCCGTCCAGAGCAGCGGCGTGCGCAAGATGCAACGCCACGGTCGACTTGCCGGCCCCCCCTTTGAAATTGGCAACAGCGGCCCGAACCGCCCGCTTGCCCGCAGGGCGTGGGGGAGTGAGCGCTTTGCGATTAACCTTAAGCCGCCGCCTGAGCTCATTTACCTCTTCCAGACTAAACCAACGCTGCCGCCCATCAGGCTCGACCTCGCCTCCCGGCAATGAAGGATCGGCGGCCAGCTTTCCTCGGAAAGTCGATTGGTTCACCTTAAAGATCAGTTCGGACACCTCCCAGCTTGAGAACCGCCTTAGCGTCTTCTCCATCTCAGGGCTGAAAGTCTGCTGGCGAATCCAGCCCTGCAATTTCAGGGACTGGGTGCGCAATGCATTCAGGTCTTCGTGCGTGTACATGCCTCAGTTCTCATTCTTCTGGACGTTATTTTTCTCTCTTTTGTTATTTACGCCCGATTTGCATATTTGGCAAAAGAAATTATTGTAAGGTTGTGATGTTACCCACGGGTAAGAAAATATGGCCGTATCTAGTGCTGACCGATTCGGAACGCTGCTGCTCTCTGCAATCGTCCTGACTTCGGATATCCTACCAGATTTAGGGGGACACAACTCAAGCAAATACGGCATATAGGGGGACATTATTACTCTATAAGGGGACACCCTGTATGCCCCCCATCACCATAAATTCACCTATTTCTTTTATTTTTTGATGGCGAATAGCAGCTATCAAATAGCGTGATCTCAACGAACTCTTGACAGAATCGAAGTATTGGACGCTAATCAGTGAACAATCACGAAAAGCGTTGGGAAACGGCGCGATTACGGCGGGATCAGCCCGCATGAGGCAATAAAAGAGCGGTGAGGAAACGGATGCAGGTTGCGAAACCGGTCGGGCGAAATGCGCCTGCACTGAAGTACGATATCTTGTCGGCGCTCGCCGTTCACGCCTTATCAGGTGACAAGCATCGTCATCGCAGTGTTCTTCGCATCATGACATTAATTACCACGCGCTATAACTGGCGCTCCAATGAACTGTCGATTGGCCGGGAAGAGATCGCTCGGTTGTGGTCCGTGAACGAACGCACAGTTAAACGTGAGATGGCTAAGCTGCGCAGCGCAGGCTGGATTGCGGTCAAACGACCCGCCGCTCGGGGTCGGGTTGCGGTTTATGAACTCGACCTCAAGCAGATCATGCTGGACACAATGGAAGCCTGGCCCGTGATCGGAACGGATTTCCAGGAACGAATGCAGCAGAAGCCAGAGCGCGATACCAATGTTGTGCCATTTCAGTCAAAGCCATCGATTCCGCCGCCACAGGGTGAAGACGTTTGGGCACAGGTTCAATCGATCCTACATGAGCGTGACCCAGAACTTTGGTCCAGTTGGTTCAAGCATCTGAACGAAACTGAAAGGGCAGGGGGCCTGGCGACGCTGATTGCGCCAACGCGTTTCATGGCGGATTACATTGCACAGAAATGGTCGGGGAGGGTTTTGGCCGCTTATTCACGTGTAGACCCTTCGGTTCGAACAATTCGCATTGAAGCGGCAGAATAGGGCGCGGGCTTGCTCAACTGGCAACAGGCGACTATCTAGCGGAAACTGTTTATGAGCGCGTCAGATGTGACAAAGCTCAATCCTGATCACAGTGGACATGTGCATTGCAAAAGATCAAATCAAAATTTGCGGCTGTATTGAGTGATTCCGTCCTGTGGCGACTTCTCTCCGAGAATATGCGCGAGCAAGCGGTACCTTATACGATCGCGATCATCGCGATGGTATTTGTTGCGGCAACAACCGCGGGTATCGCCTTTATCATGCGCGATGTTGTGGATTCGCTGTTTGACAGTGAAAACTCAGCCAAGATTTTTGGCGTTTCGATGACCGTGTTCACGATCTTCCTGGTCAAAGGCATTGCAACCTACGTCCAGATTGTGGCCCTTACGCGTGCCGGGAACCGGATTGTCTCGAAACAACAGATCAAGCTTTACGATAAGCTTTTGCGGCAGGGTGTTTCATTCTTCAACCTGACAGAAAGCTCGGATTTGTTGTTGAAGGTGACACAAACGGCCCAGGCAGCGCGTACGGTGATTGAGATAATGGTGACCACGGCAGTTCGCGATATGCTGACCCTGATCGGTCTGCTGGCTGTTATGTTCTATCAGCAACCCATATTATCCCTTTTTACCCTGATCGTCGGCCCGCTGGCGGTTTTAGGGATCAGGATACTGCTCAGAAAGATTCGCGAGATTGCAGATATGGAACTGCAATCGATGGGCGCGATCATGAAAGTCATTCAGGAAACCTCGTCTGGCATTCGCGTGGTTAAGACTTTCGGGTTGGAAGAGCGCATGGCCAATAAGATGAACTCGGCCGTGAAAAGCGTCGAGAAGCGGCGCAATAAGCTTGCGCGTTTGCAAGCTGCGACGAGCCCGCTGACGGATATCCTGGCCGGGTTTGCAATTGCCTCGGTCATCGGGTTGAGCGCTGGTAAGCTGTTTGGCGCTGCAGCGTCCACTCCGGGTGAACTGATGTCGTTCGTGACCGCTGTGATGATGGCCTACGAGCCCGCGAAGCGCCTGACGAAGGTGCGGGTGAAGATGGAGTTGGGTCTGCGCCGGGTGCAGATGTTGTTCAATATGTTGGACGAGCCTGAAACTCTGCCGGAAGAGGCCAATCCCAAAAGCCTGCCTGATGGTCCGCGAGAGGTGGTGTTCGACGACGTCACTTTCGGCTACCGTCGTCGCGATCCGATCCTGAAAGGGCTTTCGTTGACGTTCGAAGCTGGCAAGACCACCGCTCTGGTTGGTCTGTCCGGCGGCGGCAAGTCGACCATTTTGAATTTGGCCCTGCGCCTTTATGACCCGACCAGTGGTTCGGTATCGATCGATGGTCAGGATATCAAATACGCCTCGTTCAAATCACTGCGCCAGAACATGTCGTTCGTCGGGCAAGAGACGTTTCTGTTTTCGGCCTCAATCGCCGACAACATCCGATTTGGCCGTGAGGGTGCCTCGCAAGACGATGTGATCGAGGCTGCCAAGGCCGCGAATGCCTATGACTTCATCATGTCGCTTGAGAAAGGCTTTGACACTCTGGTTGGTGAAAATGGTGCCTTCCTGTCCGGTGGTCAAAAACAGCGCCTTGCGATTGCGCGCGCGCTTTTGCGCGACAGCCCGATCCTGCTGCTGGACGAACCGACAAGTGCGCTGGACTCGCGGTCGGAACATCTGGTTCAGGAGGCATTGGGCCGCCTGACCGAAGGGCGTACGACAATCATCGTGGCTCACAGGCTTTCAACCATCATGCATGCGGACAAGATCGTGGTGATTGAGGCTGGTGAAGTTCTTGAGCAGGGCAGCGCCCAACAGTTGCTGAAGAAACCGGGGCCATTCAAAACCCTGTATGACCATCAGTACTCGAACGCCGTCAATGCCGGATGATCCCGACGTGATCCAACGGCCTGACATTACACCGGCGCGTTCGCCCCTGAGCGCGTCAGTGATCATCCCGACCTATCAAAGCTGGGACCAATTGCAGCTTTGTCTGGATGGGCTCGCCTCTCAGACACTGAACACAAACCAGTTCGAGATACTTGCAGTCAACAATGACCCGACCGACCCCATGCCCAACGGGTTTCGCCTGCCCGCCAACGCCCGCATTCTAAGTGAGGCAAAACCCGGCTCATACGCAGCGCGCAACCGAGGAATCGAAGAAGCCGCCTCGGAGCTGCTGTTTTTCACCGACTCCGATTGTCAGCCTGACCCGCTCTATCTAGAGGCCGGGTTGAAAATAGCCGAAGACCACCCCGAGGTTAATCGCTTTGGCGGCAATGTTGTGCTGATCCCGAACGGGCAGGATTGGAAGACGACCGAACTATATGATGTTCATTTGGGGTTAGAGCAAAAAAAATGGGTGGAACGGGGGCGTGCGGTTACGGCCAATCTGATCGTACGGCGGGAGCTTATGGATCGCATCGGTCGGTTCAACGACACGGTGTTGTCCGGCGGGGACATGGAATGGAATGATCGTGCTCAATCTGCGGGCGAAGCGATTGTGTTTGCCGAAGACGCCATCGTCCGTCATCCGGCGCGCGACAGTCTTGGGGATCACATCACCAAAGCCCGTCGTATTGAGGGAGCTAGGCTGCGCCGCAATGCCAAGCGCGGCATCGTAAATTACATCCCGCCTGTGCAGAAATTGATCCCTTCCTTCAAGACGTTGAAAAACCTTCTGAGGAACCAGGACCTTTCAACCAAACAGGCCTTTGGTGTGTGGGGCGTTCACTATGTGATCCGCGTTGCAAAAATTACGGAAACCATTCGACTTCTCTGGATGCGGAGGCCTGACCAGCGGAAGTAGTGGCCACTGGCAATGATAAACCACCTTCAGACCATGACGCTACGCGTTCTGGTTCGGTTTAATTCAAGTTGATCCTTAAGGTAGGACTCTTGGACAAGTGACTGCGGCACACTTTGTGTTCGCCGCTCGACCAATTAGCTTTGTTTAACATGACGCTCTGGAAATCAATGTACTCTAGCATTGAGCTCTTTCATCACAGCTGGTGGCACGATTAAATTCGATCTCCGCGTTCGCGTATACCGATGGTCAGTACTTTGTTCATATCTGATCACGCTGATCCAGGTACCGATTGCACAGGGAGTTGACCGTTGCGTGCAGGATGATGGTAAGTACCGCCAACACAATCAGCGCGGCGAACATCAGGTCGGTTTTGGCACGGCCATTGGCCAACAACATCAGATATCCCAGCCCACGCGACGCTCCGACCCATTCACCGATGACGGCACCGATGGGAGCATAGACAGCAGCCAGACGCAGGCCGCTGGCAAATCCGGGCAGAGCAGATGGAATACGGATGTGCCACATTACTCGGGCGGGCGACGCCCCCATGACCCGAGCCAGATCCAGCCAGTCGCGATTACTGCGCATCAGTGCATCAAAGAAAGACGAAGTGACCGGGAAATAAATGATCAGCAGCGCCATGGCGATTTTGGCCTCGAGCCCGAAGCCAAGCCACAGGGTCAGAATCGGTGCCAGAGCAAAGACGGGGATGGTCTGGGAAAACACCAAAATTGGTCGCACCAGCGCGCGTGCTAGCGGTGAGGCGGCAAGGCCGATGGCCGACAGCCCGCCCAGCACTGCGCCAAGGGCCAGCCCGATCAGCACTTCGGTCGCGGTGACCAGCCCATGCTCCAGCAGAAGGTTGCGGCTGTTCCAAATGGTTTCGGAAACCAGCGCTGGCGGGGGCAAGATAAAACGCGGCAAGCCGGTGGCCCAAACCACCAGTTGCCAAAGCGCTACTGCCATTGCGGTGGCGGCGATACCCGCACGCCAACCTGTCATCGGGCTACCGGGAAGCCTGCCCATGCGGCATCGAAAAAGGCACGCTCAAGGGCGACGGCCTTGCCGAAGGTTGCAGCGACCTCGGCCTGTGCCTGGTCCGAAAGGGTCGGCCAGATCGCGTCCAATTGCTCACGCAGATAGGCCACCACACTTTCGAACCCGTCGCCTGAGTGCAGAGTGATCCATTCCCCCAGCCAGAACGGCAGATCTTCGGCGCGGGCTTCGACCGGGCTGGCCCAATCCAGATAGACCCATTCCGCGACCACCAACACCGCCAGCATCCGCTCGTAGCGCCCGGATGTGCGGGCTTCGTCCATCAGGGCCTGAAACGCCAGGGTTTCGGGTGCGGCTTCGCTTGCCTGGGGCACGTCCAGCGCGTCTAATGCACGCAGGAAGTACGTGTTCTCTGGCCCGCAGATCTGGCCCAGAAAGCGCGCGCCCGGCACAGCATCGGCGAGGTTGGGTGCATGCGCCACTGCTGAGGCCAGCAGACGCACGAAGCCTTCCACGAAAAGGTAATCCTGCTGTAAATAGCCAGCCATTTTGCCGTGATCGAGCATTCCGGTTGCCAGCGCATTGGTAAAGTCATGTGTCGTGGCCGCTGTCCAGTTGTTCTGGTTCAGCGCCCTGAGAGTTTCGCTTGCGCTCATCTGTTCGTCCTGAGTTGTTGAAGCAGCGCGGCCTGGATGCCCAGCACGCCCGGATCATCAACAGGGCGCGGGATGCTGCCCATTGGAGTTTCGACCGGGTGCAGCCCGTCGCGCGTCATGATCATGATGTTCTGCCCCAGCCGCGCCACTTCGGCCGGGTCATGGGTGATAAGCAGCACCGTACGTCCCTTCAGCAGCTGTGCGGTGAGGTCCTGCATATGCACCCGAGTCAGGGCATCAAGGGCGGAAAAAGGTTCGTCCAGCAGCACAATGGGGCGGTCTTCCATCAGGGTTCGGGCCAAGGCCACGCGCTGTCTCTGCCCACCGGAGAGCTCTCCCGGTTTCTTGTCTAGATGCGCGCCTAGCCCAACTTGCTCCAGCACGTGCTCGGCTCGATCCCGGTCAAGCGTCTCGCCGCGCAATCGTGCCCCTATTGCCACATTGTCGAGCGCTGATAGCCAAGGCAGCAACAAATCACTCTGCGCCATTAGGGCCACCCGCCCGGCCAGCGCGCCACCGTCCGAGGCCCAGATTTCACCGTCCAAAGAAACATGGTCTCCCAGTCCGGCCAGCAGCTTGAGCACTGTGGATTTGCCCACACCACTGGCCCCCAGAAGACAGGTCCACCGCCCTGCATCAAGTCGCAGATCAATGCCGTGCGCGATGGATGTGTCGCCAATCGACAGTGATCCGCGCAGATATAGGGCGGGGGCCGGGCTCATGGCTGCGATGCCATGCCCCAAAAGCCGACCTCAAGCTCGGTCGCCTTGTGGAAGCGGTCGCAAAGATTTGCCCAACGTGGGCAGTTTTGCGGGTCATCCCCGATTCGCCGCGCTACCACGCCATCGATCAGCGCGCCAACATCGCAGCAGACCTGTTGGTAATCTTCCCCGCCATAAGTGTTGATCCAATCGGCATAGGTTTCCGAGGTCTTTGTCGCCGAAAGCTCCGCCCCGATCACACCATAGCCCATGACGCAGGGGGCCAGTGTGGCCAGCAGATCAAGCATATCCCCTGAATGCCCGGCATCCAGCACATAGCGTGTATAGGCAAGATTAGCCTGACGCTCTTGCGTTGCAATAAGTTCTTCCTCGGAAATCCCAGCCTCGGCGCAGATGCCGATATGCAGGGCAAGCTCGTCATTGATCAGTGCATTCACTGTCCCCGCGGCGAGGCGCATATCCGCGACGGTCTCGGCCTTGGTCACCACCAGCGCCCAAGCGCGGGCGAAATGGATCAAAAAAACGTAGTCCTGTTTGAGATAATGCAAAAACGCCGCGCGCGGGAGGGTTCCATCACCCATGCCCCGCACGAATGCGTGGCGGGTATAGGCAGGCCAGGT
The DNA here is from genome assembly GCF_056532525.1 of Ruegeria sp. I3. NCBI lineage: Bacteria > Pseudomonadati > Pseudomonadota > Alphaproteobacteria > Rhodobacterales > Roseobacteraceae > Ruegeria > Ruegeria sp. I3. Next base: position 430,917 of record NZ_JBQFNI010000003.1, read on the forward strand.
TTCCCCGGCCGCCGCTCGCCACGCCTCAAATGAGGTGCCGTAGTTCATTGTGCCCCCAGATCGACCGCGATTTTCGATACTGGGCGGGTGCCCTCGACTAGGCCGCTTTTGGCCAGAAATTCCTCGAAGCGGATATAACGGCCTTCGTCCAGCGCCTCAGGACGCAAGGCAAAGCGGGGTAGGGTGTCGACCCAAGCCTTTGCATTCAGCTCGTCGTCCAGCTCTTCCGCGTAGCTTTTGAAAACCTCCCAGCTTTCATCCGGGTTGTTGACGATGTATTGCGTGGCCAGCTCGGTGGCGCGCAGGAAGCGGCGCACCTTGTCCTTGTCCATCAGCTCGGGGTTGGCGACATAGATCAACTCGTCGTATGTTGGCACCCCTTCTTCTTCGACATAGAAGCATCGGCCTTCGGCGCCTTCGATTTCCATCTGATTCAGCTCAAAATTGCGATAGGCACCTATCACCGCATCGACCTGCCCCGACATGACCGAGGGGCTGAGCGAGAAGTTGACGTTGATCATCTCGATCTCGTCCAGCGCGACGCCGTGCTTGCCCAGCATGGCACTCAGCACCGCTTCTTCTACGCCGGCAACTGAGAACCCGATCTTGCCGCCCTTTAGCTGGCTGATTTCCTGGATTGGGCCGTCCTTCAGCGTCAAAAGGCAGCTGAGAGGTGTCGCCACTAACGTGCCGACACGCATGAGCGGCAGACCTTCGGCTACCTGGAGGTGCTGGTTTGGTTGATAGCTCACGGCAATGTCACCCTGCCCAGCGGCCACCAGTTTCGGTGGGGCCGAGGGATCAGCAGGCGGCACAATCTCGACCTCAAGATTCTGGTCTGCGAAATAACCTTTTTGCTGCGCTACGATGATCGGACCGTGATCAGGGTTTACGAACCAATCCAGCAGCAGAGTCATCTTGTCTTGTGCCAGCGTCGGTGTAGCCATCAGCATCGCCGCTACGGTCAGAAAATGTTTCAATTCGGTTTCCTCGTTTCAGTTGTTGTCACCAAGGGCCAGAAGCTTGATTTCGGGCCCGTTTTTCGTGGAAATCCGCATCGCCGCCTGCCAGGCCCGAAGACCGGAACGGCAGGCAAGGATGAGGCGTCTGTTGTTTTGCAAAAGGGGGTCACGCGGATCGATTTCATCGACACTGAGACGCTGAGCCCCGGCCAGCTCCGGGCCAGTTTCATCTGCGGCGCGTAGGTCGATTACCAGATCGTCGGCCCGAAGCATCTCTTGCGCTATGAAGTCCGGCTCTGGTGCGGGATCCGGCGCGCCGTCAAAGCGAAAACCGCCAAAGCGCATGCTGGTGGCCTCATAGGTCACCAGACGCCCCATTGGCGTAAGGTCCCCGCTCAGCACCGCAACCGCGATCTGCGCTTGCAGACTGCCGATCATACCCACCGTCGGGCCAAGCACGCCATCGGCGTCACAGGAACCCAGCCTTGCAGGCAGATCCGGGAACAGCGCGCGCAGACCCGGAGCCTTGTGGCAGAAGCCCCCGACATAGCCCTCCGAGCCCACCACGCTGGCGCTGATCAGCGGCAAATCGGCATCAAGGCAAACATCCGAGGCCACATAGCTGGCGGCAAAACTGTCGGCACAATCCAGCACCAGATTGATGCCCTGACAAAGTTGCGAGGCATTGGCCGGATCAAAGCGGGTTTCGACCGGTTCGATCCGCACCTCATCATTCAGCGCCATCATTTCACGTGCTGCCACCTGCACTTTGGATTGCCCTATGTCGCGTTCACGGAACAGCGTTTGGCGGTGCAGGTTCGACAGGCTGATCTTGTCAGCATCAACCAAACGGATACGTCCCACACCGGCCCCGACCAGATATTGCAGCACTGGTGCGGCAAGCCCTCCTGCGCCAATCACCAGTACATGCGCGGTGCGCAGGTTTTCCTGCCCCGACGCGCCAAAGCCAAGTACAGCAATCTGGCGTGCATAGCGGCTCATAGGCAGATCCTTAGCCATTCGCGTACACGGGCTTCTGGGTCGTCCTTCAAGGTGATGTCGGTCACGGCGGACACGATGTCGGCCCCGGCGGCGAACGCACCCTGCGCGCGCTCGACCGACATGCCACCTATCGCCACAAGCGGAATAGGTCCGATCCGCGCCTTCCAGTCGGTCAGCTTTTCGACACCCTGCTGGTGCCATTTCATCTTTTTAAGAATGGTCGGATGAACGGGCCCGAGTGCCACATAGTCAGGCCGCAAAGCCAGCGCACGCTTAAGCTCTGCTTCGTCATGGGTTGAGACTCCAAGTTTCAATCCAGCAGCTCGGATCGCGTCAAGGTCAGCGGTATCCAGATCTTCCTGCCCTAGGTGCACCCAGTCGCAGTCTAGCTCAATCGCCAGTTCCCAATAGTCATTGACCACCAACAGCGCGCCGTGGTCGCGGCACAAATCCCGCGCCTCCGCCAACTGCGCGCGCACCGCATCCAGGGGATGTTCCTTGATGCGCAGCTGCACCAACCGCACCCCGAGCGGCAGCATTCGGCGCAGCCATGAGATGTCATCGAAGATCGGGTAGAACGACGGCAAGATCACAACATGGCCTTTCCAAAAACAGGGGTCGAGGGCGCGGCCATGTCGCGTGGTTCCATCGCATCGGCACCGAAGGCCAAAGCCCCCGCTTCGACCGCGCGCGCAAACGCTTCGGCCATCGCCGCCGGATCACCTGCCTTAGCGACCGCCGTGTTCAGCAGCACCGCGTCATAGCCGATTTCGATGGCCTGTGCCGCCTGCGACGGCAGACCCAGCCCTGCATCGACCACCAGAGGCACCTCGGGGAAATGAGCCCGGACCGAGCGCAGGCCGTAGAGATTATTCAGCCCCAATCCGGTGCCGATCGGCGCACCCCAGGGCATCAGTACCCGGCAGCCTGCCTCGATCAGTTTCTCGCACAGCACCAGATCTTCGGTGCAATAGGGGAAGACGTCGAACCCTTCGTCGGCAAGGATGCGCGCCGCCTCCACAAGGCCGAACGGGTCGGGCTGCAGTGTATCGGCATGGCCGATCACTTCAAGCTTGATCCAGTTGGTCTCAAACAGTTCGCGCGCCATCTGCGCCGTGGTGACCGCTTCGCGTACCGAGTGGCACCCGGCGGTATTGGGCAACACCGCGACACCCAAATCACGGATCAGAGACCAGAAATCCTGCCCGGCCCTTTCACCACCCGCCTCGCGACGCAGCGACACCGTGGCAATGCCTGCGCCCGAACGTCGAAACGCATCGGCGAGCACTGCGGGCGACGGATACTGCGCGGTGCCCAACATCAGGCGCGACGCTATTTCCTTGCCGTAGAATTCCGGCATGTCAGCCCCCCTGCCGCGGCGAAACCAGCTCGATCCGGTCCCCATCGGAAAGCATTTGCGCCGCACGTGTTGATGCCGGAACGAACACCTCGTTCACCGCCGTGGCCAGTTTGTCATTGCCTTTGCCTAGTTCGATCAGAAGATCGGCAAGGCTGGGGCCCTTGGCCTCGACGGCCTCACCATTCACCATCAGTTTCATGTGGTTCTCCCCAGTGTTTTGTGTGCGATTTTCGTGTTTTGGCAGTTCTCGTACCAAAGCGCGGGCTGCGTGCCGCAGGTCACCAGATCTGCCACCATCCCCGCCAACGCCGGAGCAAGCAGATAGCCATGCCGGAACAGCCCGTTCACCATGATGCGATCTTCGAAATGGCGGATGCGCGGCTGATTGTCCGCGAAGGCCGGGCGGGCATCGACGCCAATTTCCAGCAGCTCGGCCTCACCAAATGCCGGGTGCAGCGCATAGGCCGCATTCATTAGTTCCATCACGGATCGCAGGTTTGCGCGGGTGCGCTGCCCACTTTCGATCTGGGTTGCGCCCAACATGAATACGCCATCGCCGCGCGGTACGATGTAGAGCGGGAAACGAGGATGCAGCAGCCGCACGGGACGCGATAGCGACAGGTCCGGGCAGCGCACGATGAGCATCTCACCCTTTACCCCGCGCAAATCGCTCAGCCGATCCTGCGCGGCCAGACCACGGCAGTCGATTACCTGACCCAGCGTTTCGCTTGTGGTCAGAAACTCAACGCCCGAGGCCACCAGCTGCGCATGCAACCCGGTCAACATCGGGCGGGGATTGAGATGCGCTTCACTCGCGATGAACAACGCCTTGCCGAATTGCTCGGCCAGATGTGGCTCATGGAGGGCGATGCCCTCACGGTCCAGCCATTCCACACCTTCGGTGCGCCGTGCAAATGTCACCAGCTCGCTCTGATCCCGACCCAAAGCGACAACCATGGTACCGTTCCGGATCACATCCTGGCCGAACTGCGCCCCCTGCTTTTGCCACCAATCCGCTGCTTTGCGCCCGTGTTCCACAACGGGCTGTTCGGCGACTGCGCCCTCGCATTCCGGTGCCAACATGCCCCCGGCCCACCAGCTGCAGGAATGCGTATTCACGGGACCTGCCGGGTCGATCATCCGTACGGAAACACCGCGTGACACCAGCTCGGCTGCAACGCAAAGCCCGGCAACCCCGGCACCCAGAATGGTGACAGCGCTCATGCCCACATCTCGTGAAAATGATGTACCGGGCCATGGCCTTGTCCAATCTCCAACCCGTCGGCACGTTTTATTGCAGCGTGCAGCCAGCCATGCGCCCGCCGCACCGCAGTCTCAAGATCCATGCCGCGCGCAAGGCAGCCCGCAATTGCTGCGGAATAACTGCAGCCAGTACCATGCGTGTTGCGGGTCGCGATCCGCGGTGCCCCCAGCGTGACAACGAACCCTGACTTTGCCAGCACATCAAGGCAATCAATGCCATCGGCATGGCCGCCCTTGATCAGAACTGCCTTAGGACCTAGCGCCAGCAACGGCGCAACCAGTCCGGCACTGTCGCCCTTATGGGTTTGTCCCAGCAGCTTGTCCGCCTCGGGCAGGTTTGGTGTCAGCAGGTCAGCGCGCGGCAGAAGATACTGCTTCAGCGCGGCAATCGCTTTATCTTCAAGCAGGGCGACCCCGGATTTCGCCACCATGACGGGGTCGAGGACGACAGGTCCGGAAAAACCTTCCAATGCACGGGCCACTGTTTCGACCAATAATGGCGTACCCAGCATTCCGATCTTGATGGCGTCTATGCGGATGTCGTCTAGGACCGCCTTGATCTGAGCCGCGACCACATTGTCGGGTACCGGATGTACTGCGGTCACGTCACAGGTATTCTGCGCGGTTATCGCGGTCACCACGCTGCAACCGAACACGCCCATTGCACCGAAGGATTTAAGATCTGCCTGAATTCCCGCGCCGCCCCCGCTGTCGGAACCGGCAATCGTCAATGCTGTCGCAACCATGGCACATCCCTCATTGTCATGGTCAGGATGTGCGTGGAAAGACCCGTAGCCTGCGTTGTGACACGAGTTGTGACACGGGGCGCCCGGTATGCCTGTTTCCTCCGCCGGTCCTAACCGGGTCAGGTTCAATGGGTTTGCATGTCTGCATCTCAGCCCCGAGGGGCACCCCAACAGATGGTTACCGATTATTGATGAGATCAGGTCTCGTCAACAGTTTTGTTGCACACCGTATGATGGGTGCGGCTTCGCTTTGAGCTTTGAAGTTAACTCGGGGTGTTGCCGGTGTCGCAAAATGGTGGTGTTTCCAGATGCTATGACCGGAAAACGGCACAATAAGACAGGGACACCCAGCGCCGACATCGTGGTCGTTGACCCAGCCCCGCGATCCGAGATTGAAGGCAGAAACAGTTCTTTGAGGTCCTGTCACAAGTTCCCGTCCGCAGATGCACATAGTTGCAACGAATAAATTGCTATGGGCAAATTCAGGTCACAAGTCGGCTAAACGTTTCATTTCAGGGCGCTCAACTGCCTTGGCCAATTCGCATAGTTCGGAAATGCTCGTCTCAATGACGCGGTTCAGCCAAGATCTCGTGTGCAGGTCCAAACAACCCTCCAGGACAAATCGTCCAGCCGTAGAAAACCCGCGTTCGAAAGAATCCTTTTACAGGCCCGGACACCTTTGTGCCCATAAATGAGGCGATGGAATTCAATAACAATGGCTCGAATGCCCGACAGGTCCGCATTCCTCAAGAAATCCAGTTCCGCCCCCTCAATATCCATCACAAGAACCGTCGGAGCGAACTCTCGTTTCACCGCTTCGAAGTCCGCTTTAGCTACGCGCACTGATGTTGTTGATTCACCTTCATTATCAAAAACTGAAGACCCTAGATATGAAGCGTCAATATGAAACGGAATAGAGTCGGGATCCTTTGGATTGGCGCTTAGTATCGCATTCCGGACTTCGATCCGGTCTGAAAGCCCATTTAGGGCATGTAAACGACGGATGTGTGGAATTAGATTTGGATTGGCTTCAAAACTGGGAATAGCCTCTGGTTTGTTCTCGAGCGCGACAACACCACTCACGATACCCAGCCCGGCGCCCATTTCCAGAATACGATCCTCAGGTTGAACGACGCTCAAAGCGCCATCCATTTCCCAGCTTTCATAATTGTCCTGCTCGATCAGATTCATGATCGTTTCGTCCAGAAATGGCGATGAAGGTATCTTCAATCCACGGTACTGGATCGCAACATCAGGGTTCGTTTCGGTCATTCTTGCTCCATTCCAAGGATGAGCGGCCGGTAGAGCATGTTTTGCATAAGGTCAGACTATTTGCATCAAACATCATGTCGGTAATCTCGCATAGAGGTCCGACATATTCGTCTTCAGAACCTCGTTGAACCACTCAACCGACAAGTCAAACTCGTGTTCAGGATAATAAGTATCCAAACCCCGGAAAGGGCGGACCTGCACATCATCGAGAAGACCATGACCCCTCAGTCTTTCTTCGGTGTCCTTGTCGTATTTTCGGATAATGTCATGAAGCTCTTGAACAGCATTCATAGAAGATGAATTTTTCAGGAATTGGACCTGTTCATAGCGGAAATCGTTGCTGCCCTTAGGTGATTCATATGTTCCCATATCATGATATCTCAGCAATTTGAGCATCCAGTGAATTTCGGTCAGTCCGTCAAAGTGACAAATGACCGATTGTTGAGAAACATGTCGCTTGATGTTGCCTCTCCACCGCTGTGGCGCATGAACACCTAATTTGATGTTCTTCCCCGTTCGGGTGGCGCTTTTTCCGAAACGATGCGCACAAAATCCTCTGTCGCTGTATTTGAGTCGTTCTTCTCCGAATAAGCTTCGGGCGACATAGCCGCGGGTGTGCTTAGGCTTCAGCATAAGACCACCAAAAAGTCCGGGTGTGGTGTCCTCGGTTGAAAACACACGCTCGCCATTAGGAATTGAAATCGTATCAACATCCGAGGGCAGGTCAGCAAGCTCTTGCGCAAAATCATCGGCTTGCAGATACTCGTCCGCATCGAGGAAAAGCATCCAATCGACTTTTGCTTCTCGATAGGCTTTTGTCGCTATCAGTCTTTGGCGTCTGTTAACGTTCTCCGGATAAGCACAGTCCCAGTTTCTTCGAAAAAACGTGTCATCCATCACTTCACCGCGACAGTTCGGTATCTGAGCCAGAAGTTGCCGCGCTTTCGGATCATCACCATCCATAAAGATAAAGATCTCTTGCGCGCCGAGTGACGCATAATAGGAAGCAAATATAGCCACCAGCTCTGGCGGCTCTTTGACCATGGTAACGACACCCCAGGTGGCCATCTTTAAAGGAGTCCTGTGTTTGGGAAGGGCCAAAATCCCTGATTGCACGTCTTTAGAGTCACCGGCTTCCTCTATTGCCCAAAAAGTCTGGATTTGTGGCAACCTTGATCGGTGAATTTTCCGCCTTAAGCAAGAGCATCCTGAGGTCTTATTGGACGATCCGATTTAAGACAGTTTGGGTGATCTTGCGACCTTTGTCGGGGAGGACTGAGAAAATTGGATCAAAGTTGAGGTAACCAAACAATTACTGCTTATTGCGAGCCCCTAAAGTTTGATCGTTACCGCTCGTTCTTTTTCGCGAAACACAAAGGTGCGAGAATTCTGACTAGCGGACCTGCGCTACAGACAGTTCATATTGGACGGTTGGGTCACCATCACAATTGCGCTTGTATCGGGATCATTAAACCAGTGGATCGAATTCCGGAGCCATGCTAATGCGGAGCAAGCGAAAAATATAACGGGCATTGATCCAGCATGGAAATTTCTCCAGTAATTTCATCGTTTTGGCATGGATCCAGTCTGACTTTTTTCGAGCAACTCTGCCTCAAAAGCTTTGTGGATCACGGCCATAAGGTCAAGTTGTACTCTTTGAAAGAAATCACGAACACACCACCGGGCGTTGAAAATGCGGATGCACGTATTTTCTTGCCTGACCACCTGAAAATATGGCGAAACGAAAAGCGAAACAGCGCTTATGCCCCGTTGTCGGATTTTTTCAGGATCAACATGCTTCGGGAATCCGACGAAATCTGGATGGATTGCGATATGTTGTGTATGCAGCCGATCCCCGACATTCCGTATATTTTCGCAAAAGAGAAACGCTATTTTAACAACGCGGCTCTCCGGCTGCCGCACAGTTCTCCAACATTGCAGGGTATGCATGACTTTATGAACGGGTCCGAGATCGTGATCCCCAATGACTGGCCGTGGAAAAAAAATATTGATGTTTCCATTGGCAAGTCCAATGAAGACGGCTCTTTCTCGGTACCGTTGGAAAACCTGTCGCAGCTGCCATTTTATACGTTCGGGCCTCAGGCTATCTCTTATTTTCTGGGCAAAAACGGTGAAGTTAAACACGCCCTGCCACCCGAGTCATTCTATTCCCAAGAACCAACAGCCATGCGCTTGAATTATTTTCGGCCGCGGTTTTCCCGCATATCGCTCGATGAAAACGCGTTGGGGGTTCATCACATTGGCGGCTCAAGCATGCGCAAGAAATACAATATGGACGGTGGGTTTCCTTTGCCGCATCCCAACAGCCAGGTCGCCAAGCTATGCAAGAAACATGACATCGATCCCTCTAAGGCGATGCCACAGGATGTGCTGAAGTCTGTTGACCAAGATTAAAATGTCTGGGCAAGTCAGAAGCGCCAGTATGTGTCCAAGTTTCGGACGATCGGAATCAAAAACACTAGGCGTCATCTGCTAACACCGTAGTGCCAAGTTGTTCGGCAAACAGTTCCCCAACCGGCCACTGTATTGAGTACAACGTGCAACAACTTGGCAATCAAAGTAATGGCGGTCGCTTCAGGCAAGGATGATAAACTGCGACACTGTCAACATATTCGATTGTCTTCCTACGGATAGAGCCTTTACTTTTTCTGGCGTAGAAATTTCACTACGATTACTTGCAGCGGCGCAGGTACGGCCATATCAGAATACTGGGGTGAATAGGGCCGAATGTTATGAAGCCCGAACACAGATCTTGGATTAATCTGGGGTCCAGTTTATGGGATAGGCGAATGTCAAAGAAGCTGGCTACAGATCACAAGGATATTCGCCGATCATCTATCCCGGCCTTTAACACCAGAAGACCGACTAAAAGCATGTCTTTGTCGACCCGGTCGCTCTGACCGGGTGTGAACAAAGATGTCTACGCTTAACGATAATGATCTGAACCAACCTCCTCAGCCTGATCAAGGATGGTCACGTGAACTTGTTGCACTTGAGCGGGCTATCGTGGTTCCGCCCGCAGTCTCCGATACGGTGCAGGAAGCCGGTGTTCTGACTGAAGACCGGGAATATTGCGCGCATGGGGCGCTTTGGCGGGGAAAGCGTGCCATGACCACCCAACCGGTATCGCCAACAGACCCTTTGCCGCAATTGTCGGGTCGCTGGCTTTATGCCGGGCTGTTATGGGTACACTTTGGTCATTTCCTGGCTGAAAGCACCGCACGTCTTTGGCCGCTGCCGGCAATCGCGAAGGATATTGATGGGGTCCTCTTTACCCCCAAGCGACCCGCCAATGGGGATGAAACACGCCCTATGCAGCATAATTTTTTTACGCTTCTGGGTATTGATCTTCCAATCAAAGTGGTGACCGAGCCAACTCAGATAGAACATCTGCATGTGCCCGGTCAGGGGTTTGGGCTGGGTCCGATTGTGGCGGGAACGCCTGAATATCGTGCCTTGATCCATCAAAATTTTGGCGCCGACGTTCCCCCTGATGGGCCGGAGCGGCTTTATATCTCGCGCGCAGGTCTTGGAATACGGCGGGGTGGCGTTATCGGAGAAGAGTTTCTCGAAGAGAATTTGCGCCAGAACGGGTACGAGATTTTCTATCCGGAACAACACCCGATGGAAAAGCAGATCGCGCGTTACAAAGCCGCCCGTCAGATCGTTGCACTAGACGGGTCGGCACTGCATCTTTTTGCTCTGGTAGGCCGTCCAGATCAGCAGGTTGCAATGATCCCGCGCCGCACTTCTTCGGTGCATCACAATATCTCGGCTCAGCTAGCGGCCTTTTGCGGGCAAGAGCCTTTAGTCGCCAATGCCATTCGCACTGATTGGGTATTGGCTTCGCGCGGTCGGCCCAACCGCCATTCACTTGGAGAGCTTGACATGTCCAGATTGCATAAAATGCTTGCCGATGCAGGATTTGTCTCACCTGATCTGGCCTGGGAAGAAATGTTCTGGCGGCAGCGGCGGCGAACCATCCGAAAACTGGAAAAAGCCCTTGGCGACCAGCTGGTTCCCATCCATCAAGAGCCCGCTGACTAATGCAGCTAATCCTGGATATACGCGACACAGCTCGGGATCAGGCGCGCCAAGCCAATGGGGTTGCGTCTGTTTTGAGTATCGATAATGCAGGTTTGCAGCAGCAACTGGTTACGTTTGCGCAGATTACGCGGCGAAGACGTGCAAAGGCCGAGCCGCCCGAATTTTTGCCCGCACTCGCCAGTGCGATTGCTAATGAGCGACCGCGGTTCATGCTTTTGGCCATGCCAGGGCTAGCAGAAAACCTCACCACGGAAGTCTCTGTTGGTCGAGTCCACGAAGCTTTGGGGCAATTGGCGGCTGACATCCTGATTTTGACTGATCTTGATTCAGGATCTGATCGCGCCAGAATTTGGGCCACACAATTTGGTGCCGATGCGATAGCTAACCGGATTGAATGGCCAGATGATCTGACTGCGCAGCCTCCTGCATTCTCTACCCTGGCATCCTCTGCAAAAGAAGAATCCACTCCAAAAGAAGTGCTGCCATTTGCCCGTCGCTTCTTGCCGCGCAATGACCTGACCAGTTTTGACGAAAGTCAACCCATGGGTGACACGGTGCCGGTGGACCTCAGGCCGCCAGAGGGTACCAGCGGCACGGTGCTGATCGGTTGCATGAAAAACGAAGGCCCTTTCCTATTGGAATGGATTGCATACCATCAATCGATCGGGGTGCATCACTTTGTTATATATACCAATGGCTGCGAGGATGGCACGGATCTGATGCTGGATGCGCTGGCCAAAACCGGTCTTGTCACGCATGTCGACAACAACAAATGGAAGGGCAATTCCCCGCAACAGTGGGCTCTGAACCAGTCTGCAAAGCTCAAGGTGGTCAAACGTGCTGATTGGGTTATCCATATTGATGTGGATGAGTTTATCAACATCCGCTTTGGTAACGGGACACTGCCGGAACTTTATAAGCGCCTGCCCGAGGGGGTCAGCAATATTGCCATGACCTGGCGGCAATTTGGGTCGGCCGGGATAAAGACCTACGAGGACAGGCCGGTCATTGCGCAATTTGACCGATGCGCTCCGTCATATCTGCCCAAACCGCATACCGCTTGGGGCTTCAAGACCGCCACCAGGAATATTCGTGCCTATCGTAAACTAAGCTGTCACCGGCCCAATAAGCTGAAAGAAGCAAAAGCCGGACAGGTGCTATGGGTCAATGGATCGGGTCAGGATATCACGCTCAAAGTGGCAAAGAATGGCTGGAGATCCGATATCAAGACCATCGGTTATGAACTGGTCCAGCTAAACCACTACGCACTAAGATCTGCGCAGTCTTTCTTGGTCAAGCGTCAACGCGGACGGGCCCTTCATGTGGATCGCACTGTCGGGCGCAACTATTGGATACGGATGGATTGGAACCAGTATCAGGACGTCACTATCCAACGCAACCAGGCCAGATTGTCAGTGGCGATGGAAGCGTTGCTAGCCATTCCGCAGATTGCGCAGCTACACGAAAAAGCTGTTGCCTGGCACCAGGCTAAGATTGAGTTTTTGATGGATGAGCCCGAGTTTCGCAACCTTTATGACGAGATCACCAGCATCGAACTTGAGGATTTACAACGGATCCGCGCCATCATGGATGCGGATATGCATAGCTGACTTATCCTGCCGCAATGATCAGATTCAGAGAACGGCCCCGGCTGTCGCAGATAGCGCGCGGCTGATATTCATTCGCCAACTAAAAGACCGCCGATAACCAAAAGTTGACGAATAACCCTTCAAAATCTTAGCGAGAGACATGACATGCCGCCATCCAGCTTGGCGCAATCGGTGTTGTCAATTTCTACGATCTCATACCCTTCACGATCCAACATGTCTGCTGTGCGCGAGAAGCCTGCGGCCATCAGCACCAGATTGTTGAAGCGGATCGCGTTGGCAGCAGCTTCTTCCCCATCAGCAACATGAAGCACTCGGTAGCCCTCAAAGCAGCCTGATGCATCAAGTCTTCGGGTTGACAGGATTGTTTCGGCATCCATCAGTGAACAATCTGTCTTGAAGTGCAAAACGCCTTCCGGTGTAAACACTTCGCGCAGTTTGTGGCCCCACGCGGAGGTGATTTTAGACAGCTCGGCGACACCTTCAGCATCAGTGCGGTCTGATCTGCCCACCAAAATTTCGCGACCCGTTACAAGAATATCTCCGCCCTCGATATGGCCGGGGCCGTTGATTTCCAGAACCGTCTCGTAGCAAGCGCGAAGATTTGGCGCCATTTCTGCCACCTCACCCATCCGCGATGGTGCGCCTGGCCGCATCAGCACAGCGCCTTGCGGCAGGCAAACGGCTGTATCTTCGACAAACTGTGCGTCGGGGAACGCGTCAAGGGGATCAAGTTCGATCACTTCAGCCCCGGTGCTATTCAGTGCAGCCACGTAAGCCTTGTGTGCCGCCATCATCCCTTCGAAATCGGGGTTTCCAATATCCTTCGCACGCAAACCACCAGCAATGGTCGCAGCCGGGCGGCGGGTGATTGCGCGGGAGAACTCAAAGGTCGGGTCTGACATGTTTCAATCTTTCTGAGGTTCACATTTCGGAGCGATGACTTCGATCATTGCAGGCCCATCTAAAGCGACAGTTTCGCGCAACGCCTGCGCGACAGCCTGTGGTTCGGCCGGAACCTTGGTGAATGGAATGCCAAAAGACTTGGCTGATGCAGAAAAATTCGGGGGCGAAGGATCACATCCTATGACGGTCACACCCACATCCCGCATCGACGCGGCAATTTCCTGGTATCCATGATTGTTCCAGATCACGAAGGTGACCGGCAGGTTTTCATCTGCTGCGGCCATGATTTCAGGCAATGAAAACTGTGCACCTCCATCGCCGACAATGCAGATCGCCCTTGCAGTCGGATCGGCGATCGACGCGCCGATGGCAGCGGGTATCCCGTAGCCGAGCGCGCCATATCCCGTTGCTGCGTTGAACCAACCACCGGCCCGGTCGTGGTCGTAGAAAAGATTGCCGGCATAAATTGGTTGGGTTGAGTCTCCGACCATCAATGCATTCGGAACTTCTGAGCGAATGGCATTCAGGATTTCGACCTGATGGCGATAGTCCGGACCAATTTCCTCCCAGGCGGCGCGGCGTGTTTTGCTGGCGCGTTCGGCACCGTCGTCTTGCTTGGCCTCATTGGACAATGCCCCAAACAGCGCCGGTACAACCAAATTAACGTCACCTTGAATGGTAAGCGCTGCCTCATGTCGCGCCAGTTGATCGCTGCAGCGATCCACCCGGATCAGGCCTGACCTTCCTGCTATTTGCTCGGTGGCGTACATGTCATAGTCGGTTGGCCCCAATTCGGTTCCCAAAGCCAGAACGCAATCAGCGCTTTCAATCAGCTCGCGTACTGCTTTGAGGCTGGGGCTGGCAGGAACGGTCAGTGGATGTCCGTGCATCAGGCCCCGTGCGTTGACGGTTTGCACGACGGGGGCATCGAGGGTTTCAGCCAATGTCTGTAAATCGGTTTCCGCTTTTTTCGCGCCACCGCCCGCCAGAATGACAACTCGATTTGCTTTAGCCAGTTGCCTTGCCGCTTGTGAGATTAAATCTGGATTGAACGGGGGTGCTGGATCGAGCGTCTCGACTGGTGTTTTTTGATATTTTTCTGCTGCTACATCCAACGGGATCTCTATATGCACCGGCCCTGGGCGACCGTTGGCAAGATCGTGAAAAACACGGTCCAAGACCGGGTCCAGAGCGTTGGAGTCGGGAACTTGTTCTGACACCAACGCAACTGTTCTGGCCAGCCCCAGTTGGTCTGGCAATTCATGCAGATGTCCCAAGCCCTTGCCAAGTGAAGCGGTTTTATTGACACCAGAGACCACCAACATCGGAATTGAATCAGCGCGCGCCTGCGCCATCGGTGTCAAGGTGTTGGTCAATCCGGGGCCGGTGATCACAAAGGTCACACCCGGTTTCCCCGAAACACGCGCGTAGCCATCAGCCATGAAACCAGCACCCTGTTCATGCCTGGGCGTGATATGACGAATGCCCGAAGTAGCAAGACCGCGGTAAAGTTCGACCGTGTGAACGCCCGGAATTCCGAAGACGCAGGTCACATCTCTTTGGCGAAGCTTGGCAACCAAAGCTTCACCGATTGTCATTCCGCTCATGCAACCTCGCGTGATTTGCTGTTGGCGTGATCAATGATGCGAGAAACCGCTGTGGCAAAATCGGCGTCACTAATCGTCAGCGCGACCCGGACCCAGTCTTTCAGACCGCCGCCAAAGGCGGACCCTGGCATGACAGCCACCCCGGCCTGTAACAGATCCCACGCATAAGCTTCGCCATCAAACCCGGTGGCGGAAACGTTGATGAGGGCGAACATTCCCGCCTCTGGGCGATGAACCGTCAGATCCGTTTCTGCTTCAAGACGATCAGCCAGCAGGGTGGCGCGGCCAGAGAAACGAGCGGCCATGCCGGGCGCAACCTCGGACCCGTCGCGGATTGCCATTTCGGTCATGTCCGCGATGAAGGGCTGATTGCCAAAGAGCATTGTTTCGGAATACGGCAGCAGCGCTTCACAAAACGCTGCTGGTCCGACACACCAACCGCTACGAAACCCTGGGGCAGCATGTGATTTCGAGATGGATGATACACCTATGACACGATCCGCCAGTTTCGGGTCTGCCAATGGTGAAGCAAATTCGGCCTCGTCAAAGATCAGTTCTTCATAGACCTCGTCCGAGATGATCCATAAATCGTGCGCCATGGCGAGCTGCCCGATTTCGGCAATTTCCGTGGTAGTCAGAATTGCACCTGTCGGGTTGTGTGGCGTTGTCAGAAGAATGGCGCGGCTGCGTGGAGTGATGCGTGCGGCAATATCTTCGGCTTGCATGCGAAACCCGTGCTCTGGCCGAAGCGGCACAGGCACCATATCCGCCCCGGATGCACGCACGACTCCTTCGTATGTCGCGTACATCGGATCACCAACCAAAACCTCGTCTCCGGCCTCTGCAATCCCGGACATCACTGCGAAAAGGGCGGTTTGCGTCCCGGGAAAGCACAAAAAGTTCTCGGGTCCGAAGGGCCGCCCACGAGAGGTTGAATAGCGAGCAGCAAGCGCGTCAAGCAGTCCGGCTTCACCGCGCCCGTTGGAATACCCTGTCCGTTGTGCCCGCAAGGAGGTTACGGTGGCTTCTACCAATGCGGCTGGCACGGGCACATCCGGTTCTCCAATCGTCATTTCGACGATATCCGCTCCGGCTTTGATAAGATCGCGTGCTTTCAGGTGTACACCCCATTTGGCACCACCCAACCCCGCTAAACGCTCAGTCACAGATGTGGTCTTCATGGCTGCTCCGCCTCTTTGTTTATTGGAATCCCTAAGATGGCGCTTACCGAGTCTAAGCCGATCTGCGCCAGTTGCCCTTCGGAAAACGCGTCCGGAAGCGCACCGCCTTCCAACCAAAGGCCGTCGATTACCGCGTTGCAAGCAATGGCCAGTTGCGTTGCCTCCGTTGCAGCAACTGAACGTCCGGTTTCCAGCAATGCGGCGACGATCAGTTCCTCGAGGTGACCCCGGAAATAGTTATAGGTCTGCTGGTGAATGCGCTGCATTTTTGAATCATGTTGCACCTTGTTCAGAAAGCTGGCCCACAACGCCACGGCGCTTGGATCAACGATTGGTGGTCGTAGCGACGCGTCAACGAAGTTGGTCAACTGAGATACTGCGCTTCCCGTTCCTGACGAAGCTGCTGTCTGATCGGTTAGCGTATTCATGTGGTGCTCATACGCCGCTTGAACCAACTCTTCTTTTGAAGAGAAATAATGACGGATCAACCCTTGGGTCACGTTCGCGCGGGCTGCAATCTCACGCACCGTGGCACCGCGGACGCCCATCTCGGCGATCAGGTCCAAAGTCGCCAATATCAGCGCCTCGCGCCGAAACTCAGCAGATTCACGTTTAAATTTGCGGCTGTCGTCCTGCACGTCAGTGTCATCCATGGCATGGAGTTATTATACACTTGCATAATTGCGAGATTCGAGGCTTACTGCAAGCTGAAATCAGAAGATTGTTAGATATGGACACAGCCGAAGCAGCATCACCCACACCCGAAGCCACTGCGTCCATTGAGGCGATAAAGATTGAGGACCTGCACAAATCCTTTGGTGCGCTAGAGGTCCTGAAGGGTGTCTCCCTGACTGCCAACAAGGGGGACGTTGTCGCAATCATCGGGGGGTCAGGCTCGGGCAAATCCACCATGCTGCGCTGTATCAACTTCTTGGAAACGCCGAGCTCGGGAAAAATCACCATAGGCGGTGAATTGGTTGAAATGCACGCCGATGGTAGCCCCGCGAACCGCCGCCAGATCGAGCGTATCCGAACGCGGCTGGCAATGGTTTTTCAGCAGTTCAATCTGTGGACGCATCGCACGCTTCTGGAGAACGTGATCGAAGTGCCGATACATGTCCTAAAGGTGCCAAAGGCAGAGGCTATCTCGCGGGCGCACGACCTGTTGAAAAGGGTAGGGCTTGGTGACAAGGCAGACACCTTTCCGGCCTATCTATCTGGCGGTCAGCAACAGCGCGCCGCCATTGCCCGTGCGCTTGCCGTAGATCCTTCGGTGATGCTTTTCGATGAGCCCACATCGGCGCTGGACCCCGAGTTGGTCGGCGAAGTTTTGAACGTGATCCGTGATCTCGCTGGTGAAGGACGCACCATGCTGCTCGTCACCCATGAAATGAAATTTGCGCGCGAAGTTGCCAGCCACGTTGTCTATCTTTTCGAAGGCCGCATTGAAGAGCAGGGTCCACCTGCCGAGGTCTTCGGTAATCCAAAATCAGAGCGGTTGAGGCAGTTCCTCAGCTCGGTCGCCTGATTCAGTCAAAACAAACTAATGAACCAAAAGGGAGTAACAAAATGAACCTTAAGAAACTGCTTGCGTCCGGAGTTGCCGCCGCCATCCTTTCAGTTGGTGTCGCCAGAGCCGAAGAGGTCAAGATCGGTATCGCGGCTGAACCTTATCCACCATTCGCTTCGCTTGACAGCTCAGGCAACTGGGTTGGATGGGAGATCGATGTTATCAATGCTGTCTGTGCCGCTGCCGAACTGGACTGTGTTATAACGCCTGTAGCCTGGGATGGTATCATCCCATCGCTGACCGGGCAGCAAATCGACGCCATCATGGCCTCTATGTCGATCACCGAGGAGCGGCTGAAAACCATTGATTTCAGCGATCCTTACTACAACACACCCGCTGTGATCGTTGCGGACAAATCGATGGATATCGAAGCGACACCAGAGTCGCTGGCGGGTAAAGTTGTCGGCATTCAGGCTTCGACCATCCACCAGGCCTATGCGCAGGAATATTTCAAGGATGCTGAACTGCGGGTTTATCAGACACAGGATGAGGCCAATCAGGACCTGTTCGCAGGCCGTATTGATGCAACTCAAGCAGACAGCATCGCCATGGCCGACTTTGTAAACTCGGATGCGGGCGCTTGCTGTGAAATTAAAGGCGCCGTTGCAGATGATCCCGCTATTCTGGGACGCGGCGTTGGGGCTGGCGTGCGCAAAGGGCAAGATGACCTGCGTGAGGCGCTGAACAAAGGCATCGCCGCAATTCTTGCCGATGGCACGCACGAGAAGATCACATCGAACTATTTCTCGGCCAGCATTTACTAAGCCGCTGCTGTGAACGGACTGTTGGATTCACTTGGATTGGCGCAGAGCGCAGAGCTTTTGTCGCTCTCGCCGCCGGGATGGGGGGCCAATCTGCTGCGCGGATTGTCCCACTCATTGCAGATCGCTTTCGGCGCTTACGCCCTCGGTCTCGTGATCGGATTGTTCGGAGCTTATGGCAAACTCTATGGCGGGAAGGTCACGCGCGATCTTCTCGCCATCTACACGACGGTGATCCGGGCTGTGCCCGAGCTGGTCCTGATCCTGATCCTGTATTACGTGGGATCTGACATCATAAACAAAATCTCCGCCGCAATGGGCGGGGGTCGGGTTGAGGTCAGTGGTGTTGGCGCAGGCATATGGGTGCTGGGTGTGGTCCAGGGCGCTTACGCGACCGAGATTTTGCGCGGCGCGATTCAGGCGGTTCCGCCCGGTCAGATCGAAGCGGCCAAGTCCTACGGTATGCCCGCCTTCATGACCATGCGCCGCGTGACAATCCCGGCCATGATGAGCTTCGCCGTGCCAGGTCTTGCCAACCTGTGGCTGATTGCAACCAAAGATACCGCGTTGCTCGCTGTTGTGGGATTTAATGAACTGACACTGGAAACCCGCCAGGCTGCAAGCAGCACACGCGCCTATTTTACTTTCTTTCTGGCAGCGGGTTTTCTTTATCTCATGGTAACGCTGTGTTCGGGCGGCATCTTCGCTCGGATTGAGAAATGGGCGCGTCGCGGCCAACCCTCCCTTAAAGGAGGGGGCAGATGATTGATTTCAGATCGTTGATGCAACCACATCGCATTGTGATAATGCTGATATTCGCTGGAATCGTTGTCTGGTGCG
This sequence comes from Ruegeria sp. I3, assembly GCF_056532525.1. NCBI lineage: Bacteria > Pseudomonadati > Pseudomonadota > Alphaproteobacteria > Rhodobacterales > Roseobacteraceae > Ruegeria > Ruegeria sp. I3. Next base: position 450,062 of record NZ_JBQFNI010000003.1, read on the forward strand.
CCGTCTCTCTTCAGTGGGACTGGATCCCGAAATATGCGCCGCTCGCCCTTCAGGGCATTTGGACGACAATCTGGCTGTTGGTGGTCACCGTAGTTTTGGGTTTCCTACTCGCCGTTCCTCTTGGATTGGCACAGGCGGTAGGGCCTTGGTATCTTGCCGCCCCGGCCAAGGCATTTTGCACTATCATCCGCGGCACACCGCTGCTGCTGCAACTCTGGTTATTGTATTATGGGCTTGGGTCTTTGTTTCCGCAGTTCCCCTGGATACGCTCTTCCGAGTTGTGGCCCTATTTGCGACAGGCCTGGCCATATGCAGTACTGGCGCTGACGTTGTCCTATGCCGGCTACGAAGGAGAGGTGATGCGCGGTGCCTTCAAAGGGGTCGCCAAGGGTCAGCTTGAGGCAGCCAAGGCATTTGGCATGCCACGTTTCACCATGTTTCGCCGTATCTGGTTGCCGCAGGCTATCCGCAACGTCTTGCCGACATTGGGCGGTGAAACCATATTGCAACTCAAAGCAACTCCATTGGTTGCGACGATCACTGTCGTCGACATTTACGCCGTGTCTTCACGTGTGCGCTCCGACACTTTCATTATTTACGAGCCGCTAATCCTGTTGGCCGTATTCTATATTCTCGTCGCGGGCGTGATCGCATTTGGTTTCCACTGGCTGGAAGTAAAGGTTCTTGGGACTGGAATCCGCAATGGCGGTATCAGTTAGTATCGCCAGCAGCGGAGGGGATCCATGTGCTGCGTCAGCTCCGACCAGTGCTTTGAGTTCATAGCAATCTGAGCTGCAACTTGGATTCAGCTTGGCTGAGTACTGATGGTCGATATCAATATCAGGCCATACTGGAATGGTGCGCAATTTTATCTCTGCGCACCAATCCCGGCCGGTTCCGTTCACAGCTCTACAACAACTTTTCCGACCGCCGCTCCGTTTGTCAGGTGCTCATAGGCTGCATCGACATTGGTCCACCCAAACCTCTGTTCGTCAACAATTGGTTTGAGTTGGCCTGCGTCCGCCATTTCCGCCAGAGTTTTCAGGATGTCACCATGGGATTGACGCCCGACATCATGCATCATCGGGATCAGCATGAAGACGACGTGCAGAGACAGACCTTTGAAATGCACAGGTGTCAGATCAATCTCGACCATCGCGACGGTTGAGGCGACTTGGCCATTGAGCTTGGCCGCTTCGAACGAGTTCGTCATGTTCTGCCCACCCACGCTATCAAACACCACATCGAAGCCCACGCCATCAGTGTGTTCGGCCACGTAGTCCTCGACCTTTTGGGTTGTGAAATCCAACGGGCGCGCACCGAGACCCTCGATGAGGGCTAACTGATCCGCTCCGCGACCTGTTGCCGACACGGTTGCGCCAAGGTGGCGCGCAACTTGAACGGCAACATGACCAACGCCACCGGCACCGCCTTGAACCAGAACGGTCTGCCCTTCGCCGACACCGGCGCGCGTCAATCCTTCGTAGGCGGTGATGCCTACGAGAGGCAGCGCCGCGGCTTCTCGCATGCTCAGCGTCTTGGGTTTGTGTGCAATCAGGCGGGCATCCGCATTGATGTACTCGGCTAGCGAACCAGGGAGGTCCATCATACCACCGGCGCAGCCATACACCTCATCGCCTATGGAAAAACCTGTAACACCTTCGCCAACGGCTGTGATTGTGCCAGCAAAATCCATGCCAAGGACCGCGGGCAAATTGGGGGACAGAGGTAGATCCGCGCCCATGCTTCGGATCATTGTATCGACGGTATTGACGCTGGCCGCGGCCACTTTGACGACTACATGCCCAGACGTTGCGACCGGGTCAGGCATTTCTACAAGCTCGAACGGTGCATCGGGTCCGTAGGCGTTCAGAACCATTGCTTTCATTGGGATATTCCTTTTTTAGCGAAGTGTCAGGCGCGGCTTTGAACAGCGCACGCCTGACGTGATCATTGTGTTGGAGGACGGATCAGTTGATATCCTGAACCTGCATAACCAGATCGCCCCACTTGCGCTGGTTTTCGATGTCGTGTTCCAGACCCTGTTCATCCGCGATGGTGAACCGTTTGACCGCCGGGGTTTTGCTTGTGGCCTGATACAGCCAATAGGCTTCGGCCTTCAGCGCTTCATCAATTGGTTTGTCAATGGATTCATAGACCATCTGCTTGCAGGCATTGATCGACTCTGCCGGGAATTTTGCGATCCGCTCGGCGAGCGCTGTCACATACGGGCCAATCTCATCTGGCTCCAAAGCCTTGTTTATGGTGCCCAGACGTTCTGCATCATCCGCATCGTAGTCTTGTGCGCTCAGGATGATCTCAAGCGCTTTTCCAAGGCCGGTTTGACGTGCCATGCGCGAAGCACCGCCGCCGCAAGGCAGGATGCCCATTCCAACTTCCATCTGCATGAACTTGTACTTACCCCGCGCCGCAAATCGCATGTCGAGCGCCAACGCCAACTCGTGTCCGCCACCACGTGCGAACCCTTCCAGCTTTGCGATGGTGGCTTGTGGCACCTTGCTGATCCGTTCGCAGACCGATTGAAGGTCCAAAAGCTGTGCGTCCTCCCGGGATACGGCCTCAGTCGACATATCCTTGAGCAGCTCGGTATCGTAGTGGCAGACCCAGATTTCCGGGTTGGCGGATTGAAAGATCACGACCTTGGTTTCGCGGTCTCGCTCTAGCCGCATGGCCAGACTGTTGAGGTCGGCCAGCATTTCCTGGCCTTGCACGTTTACGGTGCCAAAGTTGAATGTGACTGTTGCGATGCCGTTTTCAACAGCAACGTCAAAGGTTTGAAAGCTCTCATATTTCATCAGACAGTCCTTTCTTGGGCCTCGACGCGGCACGCGCGAGGGGTAAGGGAGGTTAAAGTTGGAAGCGCGTCTGGATTTAGCGCAGCGCGGGTCAGTTGGTCTGGTTAATCAAACCTCTGATCGAGTTCATGACGTCGGCAACATGTGCTTTGTCCAGTGCTGCGGCATGTGGATTCGCGAAGGCACCGCTGTCATTGTCAAAATAGGCACCTGACGCATCAGCGAACCGATCACCCAATGCTGCGTCAATCAGGATATCAGCGCCGATGTTCATATCGTTCCCGGCTAGGCCGAATCCTTCTTTCACCATCTTTGAGGCCAACAGCGATCCCGGATTTACCGCGACCATGACGGGTGCATCGGACAGAGATTTGGCCCATTCCCGGGTCCAGATGGTGATCGCCAGCTTGCTTTGCGCGTAAGCCTCCATATCATCCAGCGGAACACTGCCCTCCAGTGCATTTAAATTCACCGGGGCCTGCGCTGCCGATGACAGGTTCACGACGCGCCCGTCGGCGGGAATGATCGGCATCAGCAATTCTGTGAGCAGATAGGGTGCGAGTGTGTTGACGACAAAGCGGATGTCCTGTCCATTCGCAAGCACGGTTTGCGGAGCTTTCAGCACACCTGCATTGTTGATCAACACGTCCAGTTTGTCATGTTTGGCCTTTACGCTTTCAGCCAGTTCTCGCACTGCGGACAGATCGCTCAGATCAGCGGTATAAGTTTCGACATCGCCGCCGACGTCGGTGGCAGCGCTGTCCAATTTGGAGGTACTGCGTCCATGCAGAAGTACTTTGTGTCCATCGGCGGCCAGCTTCTTTGCCGTGAGCAAACCAATGCCGTCGGTTGAACCTGTAATGAGTATAGTCTTGTTCATTGATCTGATCCTTTAGGAAAAGTCGGGCAGTACGGTATCCGCCAGGTGTTCGAGCGTTGTATCGATGGGCGCTTGATTGAACCGTAGGTTCAGTGCAACGTGATTGACCCCAAGCGTTTCTATTTCACGTAAATAGCTACGCAGGAAATCGGTGCCAGACTGAAACCCAAGATGGATCGGGCGCGGCGGTGCGGCGTGATCGGCAACGACATCGATATACAGGGATTGCATGACAGGCTTGTCTGGCTGGCCCGCTTCCTTCCCGCGCCTCCGATAGTCCGCAATAACCTGCCTTTGGGCAGTCGCATTGCGCGGATAGGTCAACCAACCATCGCCGTTCTGCGCCACCCAATCGGGGGATTGCTGGCTACCACCCGTAATAATCATCGGCAGGCGGGTCCCATGCGGCTTTGGCAGCAGGTCAATCCCGCCAGACAGCGTACCCTGTGCACTTTCACGCTCGGGATAGTCCAATCCAACGGCGCGGATATAGTCAAAGCTGTCGCGGAAACGTGCCCCGCGGTCATCATAGCTCTGGTTCATAGCCGGATACTCCTCAGGCCGGTCCCCGGAGGCTACACCCAAGAGCAACCGTCCGCCCGAGAGCACATCCGCGCTCGCCGCCGCCTTGGCTACATGAGCGGGGTGACGCAATGGCAGGATCACGCTCGCCGTTCCAAGGGCAATTCGGTCCGTCACCGCAGCAAGCGCACCCAGATAGACAAATGGATCGAAAATCTGTCCTGCATCACCAAAGCTTGGAACGTTGAATGGCACGTCGCGCAGCCAAAGTGATGCAAACCCGAGGTTCTCCGCTTTCCGAGCCGCTTCCAGATGATCCCGAAGCGTCGGCTCTGCACCGACTGCATATGCTTCGAGCGGCAACACAAGGCCAACGCTCAGCCGTCCCGGTCGAAATACACGGTTATAGGCCACGTTGATTTGGGCAAAATCAGCAGGCTGCATTTTATCCAACATGTCCGGCTCTCCTTTAATAGCGCACCAAGGTGCGGCTCTCGATGCTTTTGCGAATGGTGTTGACGTTTGAATCTTCGACCATATCAAGCGCACTATGCGCGATCGACGGAGCACCTTGATTGTCATAGATGTTGAAGATCGCGACCTCATCCGGCGTCATCTTCGATTGATAAATCCATTCATGCCTGGGGTTTCCTACCAGCCCCATTATTTGCCCATTGCGGTCGGGATAGATCAGGTCCAGCAAAATCCAATCAGACGGTTCAACTGATGACGGGCGAACAAAGCCCAGGGGTGCTGAGTTGATAGGATGATCCACAGGGCGCCACACATTAACAAAAGCATAGTGACCGCTCGCCCACTCCGCTGCGGCCTCGGCACCCAAAAGATCGACAAGCCGCTGTTCGGCTCCGTCCTTGCTATAGTCACTGTGGACGTTGCGCGCGGGTTTGCGCGTCGCTCCTGGGTCATCTATCCGAACCGTGTGATCAAAAACCACAACCTCGCGCGCACCTAACTTGTTCGAGAGCATTGCCGTTAGTTCCGCATCGTATGTCGGTTTCCAGACCTCGCCGGTAAAATCTTGTACCTGCGTTTCCAGCAGCGCGAACTCAACAGCATCAGACGCAAATGTAACTGTGTTGCTCGTGGTGCGGGCATCTGTCAATGCAACAGCCGTGCTGGCCAGTTCGGGCGAAATCAAATTACCAGCAATCCCGCCTGCATCTAGTTCAAAGGCTTGCCGCCAGGGCTTGTGAACGTGGTAGTTGACTGTGGCTGTCCGCGTCATCTGCGTCTCCTTCCCATGCCGAGTTGCATCCATGAAGGGGATTTAACGCTAATCTATTTGCGTATAAACTGCCCATTCATGGATTGATAATTCGGGTTTGCGATATAATGGGGCTTGATACAGACGCGCTGAGATTGTTTGTAGCGGCGGCAGAAAGGCTGAACATCAGTGCGGCGGGGCGCGCTTTGGGCATGGCTCCAGCTGTCTCGAGCGCAAAGCTTGCCAAGTTGGAGCAAAGCCTGGGTTCCGAACTGTTACATCGCACAACGCGCAAAGTGTCGCTGTCTGTTGAAGGTGCCGATTTCCTGCCCTTCGCCCGAGAGATTATTGCGCAGGAAGAGGCGGCACTTACGGCGTTGGGCAAACAAACAGCGACCATCCGCGGTACATTGCGCTTCGCTGCACCCAGCACCTTTGCTCAGCTCTACATTGCACCAATCCTGCCGAAATTTCTTCAACAGCACCCCGATCTGACGCTCGATTTGCGCCTGTCGGATGTGCAGTTTGATCTTATCGAGGGGAGTTACGACCTTGCACTAAGAAATGCGCCGCTTGTCGACACCAGCCTGAAAGGCCGAAAATTGGCTGATGACCGACGCATACTGTGCGCCGCGCCGCACTATCTTGACACATACGGCACACCCAAAACACCTGCCGATCTGAAAAGCCACCACCTGATCGCTTTCCAAAATCGCCAATTGCGCACGCTAACGGGAAAGGCAGGTGAGAAAGCCACATTTGATCCAGCGATGGCCAAGGGTCAATTGATCATCGACGACGGCCAAAGTCAGGTCTGCGCCACTCTGGCCGGCGCCGGAATATCCCTAAACGCACTGTGGAGCGTGTATGATCACCTGAAATCGGGCCGGTTGATGCAAATTCTGCCAGACTTTGAGGCTACGGAAGACAATGTTCTATGGCTTATCTATCCCAAGTCCAACGTATTATCTCCCAAAGTTCGGGTATTCATGGATTTTCTGATCACAGAGATTGGCTCAAATCCACCTTGGGAAACATGATCCCAATATTGGTCAAGCGCGCCTTAAGACATCACGGCGCCAGTTTGGAGAAATGCACGAGGCGGACACGCCTTTTACAATTGCAATAGCCTGATCTGTTCCGCGATTTTTGAGTTCCCGTGAATGCGGCCATCGCTCCCGTAGCGAGTGGCTAGTTAGACAGGCTGCATCGCAGCATCTAAACGGTTTATCCAAGGCCGGTTCCGGTCGTTCTTGCCTGAACCCAAAAGAGGGTTTCAAGACCTTAGTCGATCAAGCCGAAGCCGCGAGTGCAGGAAAGGTGTTTCTTATTCGCTCGCAGCGACGGCCTCGCCTGTCGAAAATAGCGCGGCAAGCATCGCCTCACTTCCAGCCAGCGCGCCCTTGCGCACGGTCGCAAGAACAAGTTTCCGAGCCGACGATTGTGGAAGACAAATACTTTTGACGTCGTCAGACCGATACCGCAAAACATCGGGGACAGGCAGAAGCGTAAAACCCAAGCCTGCCGAAACACACTCCATAATCGCTTCAAGGTTATCAAGGACAATGGTTTCGGAACCCTTTGGTCTTTTGTGCTTAAGCATCTCTCCAGCAATGAGTTTTCCGATCCCGGTGTCGGGCATAAAGTGAAAGAAGGGCTGCGCATTCAATAAACCCGCGAGGCCGTCTTTCAGCAATTTCTCATGGGCTGCAAAGGCAAAGGGTTCCACTCGAAGCACCTTTTCCGCAAGCGTGTCGGGAACACCTTCTGCATCTGTAAGAAGGGCGGCATCAAGCTGACCGCTTACAACCTTTTCTTGTAGAACCTTGGACAGGCCGGTTTCGAATGAGAAGGTCGCTTGCGGTGCTTGACGTTTTGCGTTGTTCAGGAAGTTCGGCAGCAAGCGAACGGCAGCAGTTGTGACAAATCCTATTCGGAAATGCCCAAAAAGCGTGTCCGTCGGGCGACAGATTTTGCGAAGGCTGTCTTCGTGCTGCAGGAGCGGGATCGATGCCGCGACGATGCTCCGGCCGATTGGTGTAAGTCGCGGTGGTCGTACGGTGCGGTCAAAGAGGTCGACGCCAAGCTCCACCTCAAGCGCCTTCATCTGCATTGAAAGTGCAGACAATGTCATGTTTTGCTGCTCGGCCGCTTTTGCAAAGGAGCCGACATTCGAGACCCGTATGAGGGTTCTGAGAGAACGTGTCTGCATAACTTAAGGTATATTGGATTAGATATCCAATTTTATTCGATTGTGTTGTATTACTGCAAGCGTATTCTGTTAAGAAACAGAGACGAGGGACACGCATGCCGCATCCGCTTGTGAACGTTGCGAAAGAACTGGCCCCAGAATTTGAGAAACGTGCCGCAGATTGGGACAGATCGCGCAGGTATTGCTGGCAGAATGTTGGCGAATTGGCCGATGCTGGCATCATGGGTATGACCATTCCCAAGAAATATGGTGGGCAGGGCGCGAGTTTTCTGGATGTCACCATGGTGGTGGAAGAGATCGCAAAAACCTGCACCCTGACCGCCCGCATCGTTGTCGAGGGCAACATGGGCGGCATCAGTGCGGTCATGGGGTACGGCAATGACGAGCAGAAGGCTTTCTGTGCTCAGCATGTCCTGGCAGGAGATAAGCCTGCGATCTGCATAACCGAACCTGACTCGGGAAGTGCCGCGACCGATATGCAGACTACCGCGCGGAAACAGGGTCGCACATACATCCTCAACGGGTCCAAGCATTGGATCACTGGTGGAGGGGTCTCGAAGCTGTACCTGATCTTTGCCCGCGTGCTCGATGAGGCAGGCGTCGATCAGGGGATTGGCGGTTTCATTCTGTTTGCCGACCCGATGTCAGGAGATTCGCCCAAGGGGTTCACCGTGGTGGGTCGCGAATACACGATGGGCCTTTGCGGTATGCCCGAAGCAGAATTGCGGTTCGAAAATGTCGAGATCAACGAGAAATGGCTGGTCAAACCGCCTTCAGGATTGAAGCGTGGCTTTGCCGACCTGATGAACGCTTACAATTCGCAACGCGTCGGTGCGGGAGCAGTTGCTATGGGTGTTGCGGCAGGGGCACTTGAACATGCAAAACGCTACCTCGTTCAACGTGAACAGTTCGGGCGCCCGCTTGCAGAATTCCAGGGGCTTCAATGGATGCTGGCCGATATGGACACGCAAGTTCATGCAGCTAGGCTGCTGCTCCATGAAGCGGCACGATCGCGTGGCCAAAACGGCAGTCAGTATCCCGATATGACCATGGCCGCCCGCGCCAAGCTTTTTGCGTCCGAGATGGCTATTAAGGTGGTCAGCGATGCGCTGCAGATGTTCGGCGCGCGCGGCTACAGCGATCGTGAACCTCTGGAGCGGATGTATCGCGATGTGCGCATGTTCACTATCGGCGGCGGGACCGCACAGATTCTCCGGACCCAAATCGCCGGAAATATTCTAGGCATTAAAACACCACAGACGCGGGACGGATACACGCGCCTTGCCGACATGGAGCGTTACGCGGCTGAATAGAAGACCCTATGAAAATTGAAAAAGGTCTTTCGGGCCGCCGACTTTCTTGTGCCGCAGCCCTACGCGGCTGCGTGCCGTCACGCCTTCGGCATGCTCGGCCGACGGTTTTTTCGCGTTAATCTAGTTGCCTATTTAGCCAACTTAGCTGCGCAAGAAAGGCGCTGCATTCATGCGCCAGAGAAGTTTGCGACCGAGCCAGCGAAACAAATGCAATTTTACGCTGCGTAAAATGGCTGGGCTATTTTTCGACAATCGTAAACTTCCTAAATGAGATTTGCCTAGGCAGGCAAGTTTATCGTGTACGCCAAGCAATTACTTCGATTCCCGAAAGGAAAGCTGCGATGAAAAAGTTCATTTTTGTTGCTCTCATCAGTCTTACCGCATGCACTCAGTACCCGATGCAGAAGCCACTGATGGTTGACGGAACCAGGAATGCGACCTTCTACACAGATGAGGCTGAATGCCGATTGATGGCCGCGAGTTTCAATCCCGGGCAGCGTAAAATGGATGCTACGTTCGGCGCTATTGATGGCGCGGTCACTGGTTGGGTTGTTGGCGAGAAGGAAGATGTCATCGGAGGTGCGATCGCAGGTGGCATAGTCGGATCTGTGCGCGGCCAGTACAATGACGAAATGGCGCGGCGTCATGTGCTTGTGAACTGCATGCAGGTGCGTGGTCACGGAGTGGTGGGCTAGTAATGGCTGCAGATTACTCAGTGGTTTATCGAAAGGGGCCTTGGCCGTGACTCAGAAAAGGGTCCGAACAGAGTTCGTAATTTGGGGCAAACTCTGACCAGAGAAGGAGTGCTCTGATGCCGAATAAACGTTTCAGTTGTAACAGATAAAGAAACCGGCGTGATTGGGTGGGTGAACTGTGTCGCGCAGATCTTCCGAAGACGCGTCTCGATTGCCTTGCATTTTGGCGCATCGAATTGACATATCCCACCCAGAAGCGCGCTTCTTTCAGGCTACAGATAATCAACTTCCGCATGTTGAGCACCGATGAGCAAAGTGCTTTGCAATGCCGAAACTACGTAAAAGGCCGTCCCCAAAATGCGCCAACTCTGACAAACCATTCCAGACATGGACCGGCAGCGACCGTTGGCCCGCTTGCGTGAAAGCTAGAAAATCGAACTACGATCTGATGATATAAAGTCAGCCATCTGACGTGGTTTACTTATTGCTGCGTACAAGGGTGATGCGATTCCAGATAACTGTGAAACCCACCGATGAATAAGTGTGCGGAAACTGGATAAGCCGGTCAAGAATCTGACAAACCAGCCTTCTGGAGGCTGGCCAACAGGTTCTCCTTAAATGTGGCGTCAAGTTGCCAAATGGCAAGTATATCCGATGCAACAGATGAAAAATCTGGGCGTAGAACCAACAAGCTGCGTAGGGCCGCCTGGGCCTGTTCCCCATTTCCCAGTTTGCTGTGTAGCGCGGCCTGCCATAGATGGGTCCAGAAGAAACCTGGCATATCGATTTGTTCCAATTGTGCCAGCGCCGCTTCATAGTCGCCCCGGTCGAACTCGTAAAAAACCCGCGGAAACAGATACCACTGAGGATGCACAGGGTTCAGAGCGATTGCCCGGTCTACAATAGCAAGTCCTTTGTCCCATTCGCCACTGAACGCCAGACGCATCCCGTAATGGGCCAGAACGTCGGTATCATTCGGATTCAGGTCAATCGCCCGTTGCCCGGCCTCGCGGAACCCGGCAAAATCACCAAGCACGAACCGCATATTGGCCATCATCAGATGTCCCGCCGCCAGATTTGGGTCGATCTCGACCGCCCGGCGTGCTGCGGCATCGGCTGCGGCCAGAATCTGTTCGCGATTTCCGCCCAGCCCAAAACGTATCTGTTGCAGATACAGGTTCGACAGCACCGCCCAGGCCTCGGCATAATCCGGAGCCTTCTCAAGCGCGTTCAGGATGCAGGATTTGATTTCGGCATGGCGATCCAGATTGATGGTTACCTGATAGCTGTAATAACCAAGCACACAGTCATAAGCATCGCGATTGTTGGGTGGAATTCTATCGGCATCTCGCATCGCGCCAAGCGTCAGTAGCCCGTATTTCCCGGCCAGTTTACCCATTACATCTCGGATAATGCTGTCCTGTACCGCATAGATCTCCTTGGAGGTATCGCTGACCTCATAGCTTTGCGACCAGATATATCTTCGGTCTTTCAGATCAATGAGGCGTGCGGACAGGCGCAAGGTGTCGCCCCTGTCCATCACACTGCCTTCCAGCGCGAAATCAGCGTTGAATTCTGTACGCAAGCTCGCCGTATCAATCTCAGTTTCACCAGAATGCAGTGTGCTGCCAAGGGGCAAGACCCAGATGTCCCGGAACCGGATCAACTCGGTCGTCAACTGCCGGGTAAGACCATCGGCGAGGTACTCGGGGCCCTCTCCCAGAGTTTCAAAGGGCAGTACAGCCACGACGGGTCCTTTGGGCAAGCTGTGATTTGCCTGTTCCTCGGGCGTCCCTGAACGGGCCAATCCCCAGATCAGCCCAAACAATGCCAGGCCAAAGGCGACAGCCAGTCCAATCCCAGCGCGTCGTCGCCCTCTGAGCCCGGCATTGGGCCGGGCGTCAGCAGGTGCCGGAACAGGGCCGGGCAGTGAAGATTTTTCGAACCGCGGCGCGTATCCTCCTTTGGGCATGGTGAGGCGTATCGGATCGCCCCGACCGGGCCCGGCATAATAGGTGTCAATCTCCTGCCGTAGTCGCCGCGCCTCAAGTCGGACAATCGGATCGACCTGCTGGTCGAAGCTTTCGTCGCGGTCAAAGACCGACATGGCAATCGACACGCCTTTGATCTGATCTGAACGACCGGCCAGATATTCCTCGATGATATAGTTCAGAAATGCGCGGCGTTTGGGGCTGGCGGTGAAATCCGGATGATCCAGGATACGTTGCATCTGTACCCGAATTTCGCGCTCGGTAGTATCCACTTCAATATCCCTCTGCCTCGGGAAAACCAAGGAAAACCATTATGTTGGCCTCGTTGATACATGTGTTTTTCGACAGGTGGCAACATGTTTGCACTTCTCGGGAAAAATTCTGCGGATAAGAGGGCCGCACTGCTGGTCGTACAGGCAGGCACCCGGCTTCCAAAAGATCGCGCATCTCGGCACTTCTGGACGTCAATGCACCGGCGGGACGAATTTCAACCTCGTGGTTTGTCCCGTCAGACCTCCTGCGCTGCGATCTCTTTTGAAGCGTTCATGATAGGAACCGATTATATATGCCACGTCGAACCACCTTACTCTTGACCGTCACCCTTTTGACGCTGACCTCAGGCCTTGCCGTCGCGCAGGATGATAGTCCTCAGCACTTTGACCCGAAGGGCAAGCTGCCCTCGGATTACACGATCGAATTCCAGCAAACCCAACGCAATAACCTGCCGTTCGATGACGAGCGTGACTTTGAAGAAAGCCGCAAGGGGCTAATTGCGGTTCCAGAATACCGCCAGATCAAAACCGAGGATGGCACCGTCGCCTGGGACATCGGCAGCTATAACTATCTGCTCGAGGGCAAAGAGTTCGACTCGATCCACCCGTCGTTGCAGCGTCAGGCGATCCTGAACATGAATTTCGGCCTGTACGAGATTCTCGACGACAGCATCTATCAGGTGCGTGGCTTCGATCTGTCCAACATCACTTTTATTCGTGGCGATACCGGCTGGATCATCTTTGACCCGCTGGCCTCCAAGGAAACTGCCGCCGCAGCGCTGAAGCTGCTGAACGACACCGTGGGCGAACTGCCGGTCAAGGCGGTTGTCTATTCGCATTCCCACGCCGACCATTATGGCGGTGTGCGCGGAGTGATCACCGATGAGGACGTGGCAAACGGCGTGGAGGTGATCGCGCCCGAAGGTTTCATGGAACATGCGGTTTCCGAAAACGTCTATGCGGGCAACGTGATGAACCGCCGGCTGTTTTTTCAATACGGCGTATTGCTGCCACGCAGCCCGTTCGGCCATGTGGATCAGTCCATCGGCAAGAACATCTCGGCTGGCACCACGGGTCTGATCGAACCGACCCGCTATGTCTCGGACGCGTATGAAGAGATCACCGTAGACGGCGTGCGTATGATCTTCCAGAATACACCGGGTACTGAAGCACCTGCTGAGATGAATACCTATTTCCCCGAGCTCAAGGCATTCTGGGCGGCGGAAAACATCACTGGCACAATTCACAACATCTATACCTTGCGTGGCGCACTGGTGCGCGATGCGTTGAGCTGGTCCAAGCATGTCAATGACGCGCTGTACAAGTTTGGGCAGGATGCCGAGTTGATGTTCGCCTCTCACTCTTGGCCCCGTTACGGAAATGAGCGCATTCAGGAAGTGATGCGTGCGCAGCGTGACACTTACGCCAATCTTAACAACGGGGTACTGAATCTGGCCAACAAAGGCGTGACCATTAATCAGATTCACAACGTCTATGACGTGCCGGAAAGCCTGCAGCAGCAATGGGCCGCGCGCAGCTATCATGGCTCGGTCGAGCATAACAGCCGGGCGGTGATAAACCGTTATCTGGGCTACTGGGATGCCAACCCCACCACGCTGACACCCCTGTCGCCAGAAGACAGCGCTCCGCTGTTTGTCGAGATGATGGGCGGCGCCCAACCGATCCTGTCGAAAGGGCAGGAATTAGTCGACACCGGCAAATACCTTGAAGCAACCGAGATTCTGAACAAACTGGTCTACGCCGAGCCACAGAACCAGGCCGCCAAGGACCTGTTGGCCGACGCGTTCGAGCAAATCGGGTATCAGAAGGAAAGCCCTTCGGTCCGCAACTCGTTCCTTGGTGCGGCGTTCGAACTGCGCAACGGTATTCCGCAGGGCGCTACCATCGAGACCACCGGTCCCGATACGATCAAGGCGATGCAGACCACGATGTGGCTCGACTTTCTGGCCATTCGCGTCAATAGCGCCAAAGCCGCCGATATGGAGTTCACCATCAACCTGTCGATCCCCGATCGGGACGAGAACATCGTTGTCGAGATGAGCAATGCCACTCTGACTCATATCGTCGATCAGGTGGCGGAAGACGCCGATCTTTCGATCAGTCTGAGCCGCACGGACCTGGAAAAGGTCATGACCGGTGAGCGCAGATTGACCGAGATGCTCGCTGATGGCACCGCGCAGTCTGAGGGCAACCCCGAGATCGTAGCGCAACTGGCTTCGACCCTGGATCAATTCGATTTGGGTTTCGAGTTGATGCCCGGCACCGGTGTGCAGGATTTGACACCACCCGCCAATGATTTTGCCCAGCCCGGGTTAGCAAACTCGAGTGGCGGCTGAGACGGGACCGTCCGATTGAAAGCTGGCTCAGGGTTTTGCTGCCCTGGGCCTCTCTCTTTCTAACTATTGGACCGGGAGAAGTTTTCGACCAGTAGTGCTGGTATCGGAGCAGCAGAATGCCCCGCCCGAACGACTGCTGGATTGTTACCGCCGTGCGCGGACACTCTCATCCGTGGTGTCAATGCGGGATCAGAATCTTCAGCCTAAGAAAGCCAAAGCGCATGACGCAAAAATCAAACTGGGATGTTCTGAAACTTGCAATTTGTGAACATCAGCCAAGATATCAAACTACCCAGAGGTCCCGATCCGTAGATTTCAATTCACTCCTGGACCCTGTCCCGTACAACGATTCAAAGAACTGGCTGCTTAGCGCCGCGGGTCGGATGGGTATCTTCGAACTGGAGGAAGCTTCACAACCCAACTGTCGAATGTGACGTGGTCAGACCTTAGCTGCGATATGCTATGATCGCTTCCAAATTTCGATAAGACACTGTGTGTCGCAAATCGAAGTATTTAGTGTAATCAATAATGTCTTTGCGGAAACGGCAGCCTTCAAAAAGATCATACGTAAGACCGGTCCGAGAACTACTTTAGCGAAACGAATACCTCAACGGGCTGTTTGGTCAGCCCGAACCCATATCTTGCGATACTGCTCAAGTCGTGAGACGAAACTGTATTTCGAGTTCGTTGGACCGAAAGTAGTAGCCTGATGGTTGATCAGTGGGGCGATAAACTGGGCCAGAAAAGCTTGTTCTCTTAAGAAGCACCCGTCACACGGTATTTTTCTTCAAGCCAAGGTATTAGATTTGGGTTAGAACGCACATTCTAACCAACGCTTCGCGACATTCTACAAACAGGAAATTCCTTGCCAAGTGGACTAGCCCCTGCCGAACTGATCGCAATCCTAATCGCCGTGACTGATGATCAGCCGCGTGTCATGACCTTGCGTGGCGGTAACGCGCTACCTTCGGGACCGTTCGAATCTTCACACCGCAGCTTGCAAAGCGGCTTGCGGGCCTGGATTGAGGCGCAGACCGGCCATCCGGTGGGATATCTTGAACAGCTTTATACCTTTGCAGACAGGGATCGCGATCCACGCTCGGGTTATGCCGACAACTCTCAGCGTATCTCGATCAGCTATCTCGGTCTGGTGCGAGAGCAGGATACTACCGGTGCTGGACGTCCGGCATGGCGTAGCTGGTATCAGTACTTCCCATGGGAGGATCATCGTGATCGCAGCCCAGAAGAGCTACCGCAAATTATCAAACGTATCTCAGCTTGGGCAGGAAGTGATCCGCTAAAACTGCAGCGTGTGGACTATCTGTTTGGTTTGAATGGGAAGACTTGGAACGAAGAACTGGTTTTGCAACGTTATGAGCTGATGTACGAAGCAGGGCTTGTTGACACTCCTGAATTCGGTCGTCACATGGAAGCGGACAACCGTCGCATTCTCGCCACCGGCATATCTCGCTTGCGGGCCAAGATAAAATACTCTCCGGTTGTGTTCGAGCTCATGCCCGAAAGCTTCACCTTGCTGCAGTTACAGCGCACAGTCGAAGCGCTGTCTGGTCTACACCTGCACAAACCCAATTTTCGCCGCCAGATTGATCAGCAGGAATTGATTGAAGATACCGGCGAAATGTCCAGCGGCACCGGTGGTCGCCCGGCGCGCCTGTTCCGATATAGGCCGGCCATTCTAGAGGCTCGCATGCTGTCGGGCGTCAGATTACCTCTCTCCCGGTCCTGAACCTCGCTTGACATAATCTCGATTCGAGAATAAGCATGACTTCAATATACTCGATTCGAGTATAAATGGAGAAGCCAATGAAAGATTTTCGCCTTCCAGACCTCTACGACCGGGTAAAGCAGATCATCCCGCAACCCGAATGGATGCTGTTTGAAGATGATCTGGAAGCCATCCTTGATCTCAAGCGCGAGAGGAATGCGGTCATCCTCGCCCACAATTACCAAACGCCGGAGATCTTCCACGGAGTTGCCGATATCGTGGGCGACAGCCTTGCGCTTGCGCGCGAAGCTGTCGAGGTTGATGCCGATGTCATTGTGTTGGCTGGTGTACATTTTATGGCGGAAACTGCCAAGCTGCTGAACCCGGAAAAGACGGTGCTGATCCCAGATTTGGGCGCGGGGTGTTCACTGGCGGATTCCATCACACCCGAGGATATTGCGCTTCTGCGTGAAGCCCATCCCGGCGTTCCGGTGATCACATATGTAAACACTTCGGCAGCGGTGAAGGCGGCATCGGATATCTGCTGCACGTCGGGCAACGCAGTAAAGGTGGTGGAATCCCTCGGAGTGCCGCGCGTGTTGATGATCCCGGACGAGTATCTCGCCAAGAACGTCGCCAAAGAGACCGATGTCGAATTGATCGCATGGCATGGACATTGCGAGGTGCACGAACTGTTTACTCCAGCCGATATACGTGAAATGCGCGAAGCGTGGCCGGATGTTACGGTCCTGGCCCATCCTGAGTGCCCGCCCGAAGTGGTTGCCGAAGCAGATTTTTCTGGCTCTACCGCAGTCATGTCGGATTTCGTCGGTGACAAAAAACCGACGAGGGTTTGCCTGCTGACCGAATGCTCGATGAGCGACAACGTGGCGCTGAACCATCCTGAGGTGGAATTCGTGCGCCCCTGTAACCTGTGTCCACATATGAAGCGCATTAGTCTGCGCAACATTCGCAACGCATTGGAACTGGGTCATCACGAAGTCACCGTCGAACCGGCCATCGCCGAAGATGCGCGCCGCGCGGTAGAACGGATGCTGGCAGTGAAATGATCTGGCTCGAAGGGCTTCATGGTCGAACTGCCATCATCGGTGGCGGCATCGCCGGGCTGATAACTGCGCTGGAATTGGCCCCACGACCAGTAGTGCTAATCACACGTGCTGGGCTGGGCCAGGAATGTTCCAGCGCTTGGGCTCAAGGAGGGATTGCCGCCGAACTAGGCGCGGATGGTGATCCTGCGCAACACTTGGTCGATACTATGCGGGCCGGCGACGGGCTGTGCGATGAAACCGTGGCGTCGGCCATTCTCTGCGAAGCGCAAAAGGCGATCACTGTGTTAGAGAAACATGGTGTTCGTTTCGATAGAACCGCCGACGGCACATATGCCTTGGGGCGCGAGGCCGCGCATTCCCGCCGCCGCATACTGCATGCAGGCGGCGACCGCACCGGAGCCGAAATCACATCGGCCCTTGCGAGTGCCGTGTTGCAATGCCAGTCGATCACTTGCTTGACCGGAGTCGAAGCCCGACGGGTGTTGACGCTAGACGGACACGTCACAGGCGTTCATCTGCAAAAAGATGCCCAAGCAGAGGTATTGCGCACATCTCAGGTCGTTATTGCGACAGGCGGTTGCGGCGGTCTGTTTGGTGCAAGCACCAACCCTTCAGGTAATTTCGGCCAGGGTGTCATGATGGCCGCCCGCGCCGGGGCAGCCTTGCGCGATATGGAATTTGTCCAGTTTCATCCCACAGCGCTGGATACCAAGCAGACACCTCTGGCATTGGTCAGTGAAGCCGTCCGGGGCGAGGGCGCAATTCTGATCGACCAAACCGGCAAGCGCTTCATGTCGCATATACCGGGGGCGGAACTGGCCGCGCGCGATGTGGTGGCTCGTGCCGTGCATCAGGTCATATTAGAAGGTGGGAGAGCGTTTCTTGATGCTCGCGCCGCGCTTGGTACATATTTTGTCCAGCGGTTCCCCGGCATCCATGCATTGTGCGCAGCAAGCGGAATTGATCCGGCACGCGATCCCATTCCAATACTTCCGGCAGCGCATTACCACATGGGCGGTATCGCCGTTGATGAGTATGGACGAAGCACCCTGCCAGGCCTATGGGGCATAGGTGAATGCGCGGCCACTGGCCTGCATGGTGCCAATCGCCTTGCCAGCAATTCACTGCTGGAGGCAGTGGTGATGGGACGCCGCGCCGCAAATGATGTTGCCACGAGTGAATTGCGAAATCTCTCACTTGCTCCTGCGGTGGACGTGCTGCCTAATTCTGATCCAAGCTTTGTCCGGCCTTTGGTTTCAAAATATCTGGGTGTGATCCGTGACCAGACGGGCCTACGTTTTGCCATTTCAAAGTTGTTGCCGATGGTGGAAACCGCTGCCTGCGCTTCTGACCCTGCACTAGTCGCGCTTTCGATCGCGGTCTTTGCCGATCTGCGCCGTGAATCGCGGGGCGGACATTACCGAAGTGACTTCCCCAATCCTGAGGCGAACGCGCAATCTCTTTTGATGACACTGACCGAAGTACTTGCTCATGCGAGTTTGACCAGTCAGGAACCCTTTTTGAGGACTGCTTGAGAAATGACTATCATGCCCCTAGCCCCGTTGCCCCGAACGATGCTGGAGCCGGTGATCCGCCGCGCACTTGATGAAGATTTGGGCCTCGCCGGAGATGTCACCTCCTCGGCTGTTATTCCTTCGGATCATGTTTCCGAAGTTGTGGCTTGCGCGCGCCAATCCGGATGTATTTCCGGTCTGGATTGTGCTGAATTGGCTTGTGAGCTGATAGATCCGGCGATCAAAATATTCCGCCATGTCGAGGATGGTGGGACAGTTGCGCCCGGCGCAGTGATCGCCACTTTCAAAGGGCCGTCGCGCAGTCTGCTGATTGCCGAACGTACGGCGCTCAACTTCTTGGGTCATCTATCGGGTATTGCAAGTGTGACTGCTGATATGGTTCGCCGCGTCGAAGGCACGCGTGCTGCCATCGTCTGTACCCGAAAAACAACGCCCGGTTTGCGGGCTTTAGAGAAATACGCTGTGCGATCAGGCGGCGGCATGAACCATCGCTACTCCTTAAGTGACGCGGTGCTGATCAAGGACAACCACATCGCCATAGCCGGGGGTGTCCGCCCGGCCTTGACGCGGGCCAAAGAGACAGTCGGTCATATGGTCAAGATCGAGATCGAGGTCGACACGCTGGAGCAGCTGGCCGAAGTTCTGAAAATCGGTGTTGATGCGGTGCTTCTGGATAACATGGATCCAAGAACCTTAAGCGAAGCTATAGGCATGATTGATGGTCAAGCCATTGCCGAAGCTTCAGGCGGGATAACCCCAGATAATGTGCGGGCTGTGGCGAACACCGGTGTTGATTTGATTTCTATGGGCTGGATCACCCACAGTGCACACTGCCTCGATATTGGTCTGGATTTTGTGCTCTCACAGCACCAAGAGTAAACCAACAGTTACGAAGCTCATTGCCCAAATTATCGAAATCAACGGCCTTTCCAAGAAAATTGCCAAAGGCGAGAGCATCGCCGACACAATAGGAAACAAGGCAATCAAAAGGTGCGCGGCGGCGCAGCCTGCCTGTTCAGTCTTGTCACTCCGTTAGCCAGCTAAGCTGGGCAAGTTTTATGTCGCATTCATTCGTCAGAGAGTTGGCGACCGAACCTTTCGTTCTCGCCCACACTCGATTTCTTATGCTGCTCAAATAAGCAGGCCATGACATCTCAATTCGGAGAAACCGCATCGTCGGCGTCATTGCCTCCGGACGTTTTACCCTCATGGCCGAATAAAGTCGGATCAGTCTTAAAATCAGGCGCAAGGAACTCGGACATCTGGTCAGGCCTGTCTGTTTCTATATTATATATCAATAATTTATCCGGCTTGTCCTTAAAAAATTCGGGCACCTCCTGATGATGCCGATCCCATTCTTCTGACCAATGATCAATTACCTGATCAACCGACTCGAAATTCATACCCTTACGATAACGCTCAGCATAAAACCCATTGCCATGGTTTCGGCGACTTGCGATCCACCTGTCTTTGTCTCGAGTGTTCAATATGAAATAGGAATTGGGATAATATGCCGCGAGTTGACGAAAATAACGGCAACCTTCAATCACGCGTGAGCCGCTCACCATCTGCATGTCGGTGTAGCCGACCCAACGGTCGATGCCATTGAGCGGCGCATAGCCATACTTAAGATTGTTAGCGAGCGCGCGGGCCAGATTGCCACGCTTGAAGTGAACCGTCGGAATGCCGTTGTTATCTAAAAAGGCGGAAATCGACCTTGTGCCGCACTTGTTGAAACCGACCTGAAATATCCGCCGCGTACGTCCTGCAAGGGTGGAGAGATATTCAGGGGCTATTGATGATTGCGGCACGAAGGAAGGCTCCTACTCGGATTCTGCGGCGGCTTTCTGGTTCGCGCGCATGGCAACTGAAATAAGCTGACGGGCCGTATGCTCCGTCAGAGGTGTGGTTTGGCCAGCCATCATCAGGCGAGCAAAAAACGCGCGTTCAGGTTCTGACTCCAAAAGTTCCTTAAATCGCTTGTGCCGCCATTCGCAGGCCTTGTCATGTAGCTTCTTCAGTGTGGCATCTGATTTTAGCTCGGTAACCCGAGCAGCCCGTGCAGATTGGTAGCGGGAAATAGAGACGTCCTGATCGCTGTTAAAGTTGTAATCGACCCAATAATCCATGCCGATTTTCTCTTTGAAATGCACCCCACGTCCACGCGCACGTTTGAGCAGAAAGGAGTCCATCGCGCCCAAAGCATAATGGTTAAGCTGAACCCTCATGGTCGTATCTTGGGTATAGTTGGAAAATACCCGCTGGCGGCGATGATCGCCACCAAGCAAACGGCCTGATCCATCATACCAGCGCGCCTCATCCACGCGGGTCTGATCAGGCGAAATTGGCCGATGAATGCCTGGTTTACGGTAAATCCCGTTGTTGCGATAAAGCGTTTTGAACATCGAGGCGCGCCACGGCCAAAGGATGGGTTTGGGGGCGCACGAAGTGAACTGTTGGGTCACCGGCGCATCTTCAAAATAAACGATCCCTGCATTTCCGAATAGCCGCCAGGTGAGCGTGATCGCATCCGCCTCGGGGAGGCTATGGATGAGCGCGTTTAATGAGCCGTCGCCAATATGGATATTTACAAACTCATCAATATCGAGCGCCAATATCCAGTCTGCTTCTTTCAATAGAGGATGTTTGGCGGCTTGTTTCATAGCCTGCCACTGTACGCTCTTATCGGGCTTGGCTTCATGGCTGACATGAGTGATTTGCCCCATCTCTTCGAGTCGGTGCAACATCAGATCGGTGCCATCCGCGCAATCATTCGAGAAGATCAGAAAATCAGTGAAACCAACCATCTGATGATGGGCGAGCCATTCCAACAGGAACGCGCCTTCATCTTTGACCGTCAGGATCGCTAGCTTTCGTGTCATTCCATTCCTTTGATCCGACGCTTCAGTCTGGTGATCCGCCAGACCGCATGTCATGTGGTGCTCATTGAGAATAACGGTTTTGCAGATGTTCTGAACTGCGAATTTCACATAGGAACGAAAAATGTACGGCGCGGCATCATGTTGCCAACTTGGGCGATTTCCAACTCGGTGGTAGGTGGATCTAAAAGGCTGAGAGTGAACCGGATAGATGCACTTATTGTTCAATTAGCCGTCTTAGCCCGACAGCTCCGTTTGCAAGTGCAGATCGGCGGTAAGACTTCAGTGCTACCTGCAGATCGCTGAGTTCTGCATCACTCGCCTCTGAAATGCGGGTCAGGCTTGCCTCCAACCCATTGTCAGCAATCAGCATTGGTGGTCGGTAACAGGCCTCTGACCAGCGGTCCATGACGATCGGCACACAGAATCCACCCGATGAGGACAGGGCAGATGTGATCTTGATCCGTTGATATTGTTCATAGTCAAATGGCATGAGCGGATGTATCACCTGAGCGCCTGCCAGTGCGTCAAAATACGCGGCATGCCCGACCTGCCCGCTGTTGTCCAAAGGCACGCACGTAAAACGCGCGTCAAGCTTTCGGTCCTGGATCTCACTTTCAACCTTGGCGCGATCTCCGCCTCCTGACGGTAGGATGAAATGCAGATTCTGAAAGGCGTCCGGTCGATTGCCAAGAAGATCCAGCAAGCCAGGGTAATCACGTGTCCGCATGTTAACGTTGCCGGGGATCACGACCTGACGCGGCTGGACCAACTTTGGTTCCGGATCATCGATCCAATAAAACGGCTCCAACGTCGCGATCCTGTCCATATGGGCTTTGCCCACCCGGCTGATCCATTCAGCCGTGACATGTGCACTCAGGCTGATGTAGCGCGTATTTGGCATCTGAAGCGTCTCGCGCAGGGGTGCCATCTGGCTGAACTGATCCAGATTATGCAGGACCATGATCAATGGCTTCTTCACTCCATGCGCCCAGCTTGCCGCTTTTGGACGACTCAAAGAGGCCATCAGGACGAAGTCATGTTCGGCCGCTTCAATTGCAGCCAAAGTAGACTTGATATGTTTTGGTGCATCCGCAGCCCGGTAATCCGGTGTGCTCAAAGGCACATACTCAACATCAAATTCCAATCCCGGCACCAAGGACATGATATCTCCGCGCAGCTTTAAGATCCGGCGATGCAGAAAGATTCGTGGCCGGTACCCGTTGGCATTACAGGCGGCCACCAAGCTGGGGATGACTTCTTCATGGCGCGGTTCAAATTGTACAATTGCACAGCGCTTCATAGTTTCTTCCTGTTGCCTGGGTTGCCTCGGGCCCTCGTTTTCGGTTTGACCCTGTGGAAGTTGTCTATCGATAGCTACACTTGCCGTCTACATCCAACGCCGAACCGGTCGGATCTCAGACCAGTTTGTTTGAGCGGAGGTATCCGGTGTGATGGTGTTTCCGATCGTTGCGGTTTCCTTCACTATTCTGATTAAAATCTAATGTGGGCAAATCATCACGATCTGAGTCCGCAACTCCGCAGGCCCAGAGTCGACAACATGTGCGTGTTGAGTGAAATAATCTTATTCAATCGCATGGTTTGCGCTGGCGTGATGCTCCTGTCGCATATGACCCGCGCAAGACCTTGTACAGCCGATGGAAGTGCTGGAGCAGGAAAGGTTCTTGCGCGGATAATGGCTGAGCTTGGTGCCGAATACGGCGCGCAAAAGGTTGTTATGATCGACGCGGCCTATCTAAAAGCACACTGTACCGCGACCAGAGTGGTTGCCAAAAAAGGTGGCGTGATCGTCTGAATGGTCGAGCCAAGGGCGACATGAACTCCAAATCGCACACCATCTGCGATAGCTAAGGGCGCCCGTTCAACCTGCTTGTCACCGCTGGACAGGTGAGCGACGAAATTGGCGCACACACGCTGCCTGGCAGCCTTCCAAATGTCAAAAGATTGCTTGGGGAACGCGGCCACGATGCCGACAGGTTCCGGGAAGCACTGCGAGACAAAGGGATACGTGCTTGCAATCTGGGCCGAAAGTAGCGCAAGACCCCGTTCAAATATGACAAGCGCCGATTCAAGCGGCGAAACCGCATCGAGATCATGTTCGGCACGCTCTAGGGCCGGAGGCGCGTCGCGACGCGCTTTGACTGCTGTCCAAAGGTCTGCCTCGCAGCCATCGTTCTCGCGGAAACCGTAATCCATTAGTTGGGAAGCCTGACACTATGCATCAAATTGTAGCTTGATCATTGGTACTCGAATCCGACCGTAAGATCATTTTCACTCTTTGCCTTCAGATTGTAGTTGACCTCATCTGAAGAGACTGATGTGAAACGAGCACTCAGTAATCGGAGGTGTATTGTGGACATCGTACTAGTTGGCGCAGGCAACATGGCAATCGCTTACGCCAAGACTCTAAGACATCTGGGCATCTCCTTTCGTTGTTTGGGGCGAGGCGTTGACTCTGCAAAACGGTTTGAAGCGGAAACCGGTATAATAGCCGGAACAGGCCCGCTTACAGAGCAGCTCAAGAAAACGGATGTGCGCGGCGCGTCAGCAATTGTGGCGGTAAATTTGAACCAATTGTCTGCGGTTTGCGCCTCACTTCTTGACGCGGGCATAAAGTCAATCCTTGTCGAGAAACCTGGAGGCATAGACCTTGAGGATATGCAAGCCTTGGCAGAGCTTGATAGGCAAGACTGCATTCGCGTTGCGTACAACCGAAGATTCTTCAAATCAACCCAGCATGCATCAGATCTCATCAATGAAGATGGCGGTGCGCAATTGATCCACTTCGAGTTCACAGAACTACCAGACAGGCTCGAATCTTTGGGTGTGCACCCACCTGAGGTTTTGGCGAATCTTCCTTACGCAAATTCGTCACATGTTTTTGACATGGCCTTCTATCTGGGTCAGGCCTCCGAGGATTTAGGTGAGGTCTTAATTTCCGGGGCAGTAAGGCAAGGTGAAATCCCCTGGCATCCGAACGGATCACGGTTCGCAAGCTGCGGGTTAGTCGGAGATCAATCGCTCTTTAGTTGTTTTGCAGATTGGCGGTCTGGTGGAAACTGGAATGTCGAAATAGCTACTGCCAACAGGCGGCTGCGATTAAAGCCACTTGAAACGCTTACAGAGCAATGTCGAGAATCATTCCAAGTGAATCCAATCAAGATTGCGGCGGATCCAGAAGGACTAAAACCCGGGTTGCCTGATATGGTTTCCAACTTTATCTACCATGATGGTCACCGACTTCCCAGCATGCGCAATCAGGTATCGCGCATGAAGGTATTTGCCAAAATACTGTCGCGTGACCACTAGTGTCTCCACACTTTTGAAGGGTCGTTTTCCTATTGGGTAATTCCCAAAGCTTCCAATGCGTCCGAGTACGATTTCCTTGACTGCACTTTTCTAGAACTCTCGCGCTCTATTCGTCGTGCCCATTCTAGTACTGCGTAAATCTTTTCATCACCCGCTATGCCGGATTTGATGGTGAGGAGTCCGTCGAGCTCACGCGCGTAGTCTGCCTCCAGAAGGCTAGCATAACTGCCGGTTGCCAACACCGCCACGCCTTTGAGGCATGCTTCGAGGATTACGGCAGAGTATCCCGTTATAACACCGTCAACTGCATCAAGAAGTGACGGAAGCGGTGTCTCAAATGCCAAGGAGCATCCCAGCGCCGCTAGTTGCGTCGCATCCACAAGTTTTTCGGTTTCGTCTTTTCGTAGAGGATGACAACGAAATAATATGTTGAGGCCGGATTGGTGCAATTTTTGGGCCAACAGAATGTCATCAGCTTGTTGCGCTGCAAATAGCACTAATGGCCCGTTACGCGATTGAAAGTCGGAAAGGGTTCTGCGGTTGCGGTCAGATTGATCAGGCAAAAACTTGGCAAACTGTTCCCATGTCGGACCAACGACCGCAGCACGGCGTTTGGCGTTCTGCCTCATGAAGCTTTCGGCGTCCGATTCAGTCCAGCACATATGCGCTGTAGGACAAGTTGACCAATCCATTTTTGGCGTATTTTTGAAATAGTAGGACCCGTTGAAACGTCCCTCGATGCCGTGCTGGATGTCAATGTACGGAATATCGTATAGCCGACAGACGTGTGCCAGTGCCCAACCATAAAACGACGCATAATTGCTGGTAATTATTGCATCCGGCCGCATGGAACGGAAAAGGTAAGTAAAGCAGTTTGCCGCGTGATCAACTCTCCCAATTACTGTGTCGACGAAAGCACACAGTTCGGTGTCACCATGGCCGGTCAGACTGACAACCGACTCTATGGATTTAAAGTGCTTATACAAAAACGCGTGCGAAAGTTTCGGTACTCGCGCTATTAGCGCGACATTCTTAATAAACGGGTCTAGCGAAGCATGAGGTCCATATTCCGAGCGAGCTGGCATAGTATCGGGATCGAACCCTGAGTACAGCCCGATGCTCCGGTGCCCATTTTCCATCAACGCGACGCGAAGCGCGTGGTGATGCTGGCTTGCCTTTTCACCATCCAAATCATAAAAACCTGATCCCGAACCAAGACACCAGTATTTGTGGTTCTTCAACTGTTCGATCGGCAGAGTGTCAACGGACCGAAGACTATCGGCTGGCTTTCTACTTAATAGCCTCGAATAAGCGGGTCGGAGCCGGTTGCGCTTGGCGAAATTCGGATATCGCTTGTACCGGTCGGAAGATGAGTAGTTGCGGTTCATCGCAAAAACCATCTGTTTCACAATTACATACTTGACGATTGGCCAGACATGAAAGCCACGATAGCGCCAGCGCGTTACTACACCTTGCTTTTCGAAGTCTTCTATCTTCTCTATCGCGCTGATGAAAAGCTCAAGGTTTTTATCAGATATTGGTGGCACTTAGACTAGATCCGCCCCAGAACAGACCGCACGACTTCAATCACGCGTTCTTGTTCAAGATCCTCGAGATGGGTGGAGCAGGGCAATGGTTGAACACGTTCCCAGATGGCTTCTGATCTTCCGCTCAACATATGCGGACAGCTCTTATAAGGGGCTTGCATGTGAATGGGCTTCCAGAAGGCCCTGCCTTCGATCCCATTGTGCGAAAGCGCTTCTCGCAACTGAGACATTAACGCAAGCGACGCATCCGGAAGATAAATACCCGATAGCCAATTTGAACCGTTGCTGTCATCGGGCGAGGGAAACGAAAGAACTCCATTCAAGTCCTCAAATTGGCTGGCATAAGTTGCGGCGATCTTGGCCTTGTTTCGAAGAAACTCATCAAGACGTTCAAGCTGGGCGACACCCACTGCGGCTTGTACATTTGTCATTCGGTAATTGAAGCCGATGATGTCGTGATCATATGCGGCACCGACGCGCGCAGTCGACGTCAGGTGTTTGATCTCCGCTCCACCGACGTCTTTTCCCGAGACGATCGCACCTCCCCCTCCTGATGTCACCAGCTTATTTCCGTTGAAGGACAATGCCGTCAGATCCGCACCCATCTGCGCAAGAGGTCGGTCTTTGTAAGTGGCGCCAATAGCAGCGGCAGCATCGGCGACGATGGGCAGTTTATGAGACTTAGCTACAGTAACAATCGCATCCATATCTGCGGGCAGCCCCATTGCGAAAACAGGCATGACTGCTTTGACTGCCCCACCTGTCTTAGAATAACGCAAAACTCCACTCGCATCGCGGGTACATTCGCGTGCCAACAACTCAGACAAGAGGCTTGCATCCATACCCCAACGTTCTTCGTCGACATCAATGATGATCGGCACCGCATGGCAGTGCGAGACTGCGTTTGCCGTAGCAATAAATGTCAGTGAAGGAATGATCACATGATCTCCGGGGCCCACACCCAACGAATGCAAGGCGGTGTGCAAAGCCGTCGTGCCTGCCGAGGTTGCGACCGCCCAGGCTGCACCGGTTACCTCTTTGGTTCTCGCTTCGAACTGGTCCACAAATGGGCCTACGGATGACACGAAAGTCGAGGACACGCACTCGGCGAGATATTTGCCTTCGTTGCCAGAAATATTCGGAATGCACAGGGGGATCATAGCTATACCCTTTGATCAAGGTTCATGCCAGTTTCCTTGTGGCTGTCGAGGAATGCTGGCTCCGCAAGGGCGATCAGAGCTTTCAGGGATTCCTTAGAGATTGCCTCGGATTCAGCCCTCTTGAATATTTCTTGCATTTCAGCAAGAAGTTGCCTCATGACGCCCGCGTCTTCGAGCGGTAGGTATTGCACGCCTAAAAGAGCATCGTATCCTAGCTCAACGCAGGTCTCGCCGTTGGCGACGAATTCTTCGTATGGCTTCTCGCCCGAAGTCGACAATGGAGTTAGAAGTAAAGGCCAATGCCCTGTTGCTTTGTCGGCTAGTACCGTAACGCAGGCCTGCGCCTCATCAGTGTAGTGCTTTGGCTGATAACCGTTCGCCACCAGAACATTTTCGGCAACGGATTGCATTTCTACAAGTGCAGTTTCTGGGTCGAGATCTGGTACCATAATATGCTTGTGCGGGGCGGTTGTCGCGGCCAATAAGCATAGCTGGCCGCTTTCCTTCAGCGACACAAAGTAACGCCGCGTGCCTTTAGGTGCGGCCAAAGGTTGGTCTTTTTGTAGACGCTTTTCAAAGCTCTGAAGTAGAGATCCATTGGAAAAGGCGACATTTGCGAAACGGGCAGAAGTGATCGTGCAGTTAAGACCGTCGATCAATCCGTCATCGAACATCACATGTTCCATGACTCGCTTTGAAGCGCCCATCAAAGATGTTGGATTTGCAGCTTTATCCGTGGAAACACTGAAATATCTTCCGTTAAATCCAACATGTTTTAACAGCTCTAC
This sequence comes from Ruegeria sp. I3, assembly GCF_056532525.1. NCBI lineage: Bacteria > Pseudomonadati > Pseudomonadota > Alphaproteobacteria > Rhodobacterales > Roseobacteraceae > Ruegeria > Ruegeria sp. I3. The sequence goes on from NZ_JBQFNI010000003.1 coordinate 478,380, forward strand.
GAGGCGCGCCTGCTTCAGGATGTTTGTGTCGAACATCTGAAGCGTTGAGTAGCCGTCCTTCTCGGATCTTACATGTTTAATGGCGGCAAAATTCAGAACAAAGTCATAGGGTCCTTCATTTCTCACAAACGCTCGAAATGCGGGCGAACCATAGTCAAGTGGCAGCGTGCGGAAGTCATTTACGTCTATTGGCGATTCCGCCGACCGTAGATTGCGCACCAATTCTGCCAGTTCGTTTTCATTCTGATCGATGACATGCAGCGCGGCCGGCCGAAACGGCAAAATCTCGTTGACTGTGGAACTGCCGATTGAGCCAGCACCGCCGATTACTAGAACGCGCGCGCCATTCATAACACGATGAATCTCGTCGCGTTTAGCCCAGAGATCACTTTGGAAAAGGCTTTCAACTCGCCCCGTTGCAAGGGGTGATAAATCCTTCTTCTCCATAGGACACTCCATTTTTAATGATGCGGCTTTTCCGGTAATTTTGGTCTCTGGTCAAGCAGCAAAAAGTCTGCAAACAGGTGGCATGGCACGAGCGAATGAAATAGAAACCGAGCAGGAACAAGACATTTTCAGGAGCGACAGGTGCAAGATTCAGACCTCCATGTGACCTGCATCACGACAGGTCGTGCGGATTATTCACTACTACGTTGGCCTATGTACAAAATTGCTGACTGTGATGGGCTGAGGTTGAGTATTATCGCAGGGGGAGGGCACCTCGCAACGTCACAAGGCGCCACGATTTCAGAAATTGAACAAGACGGATTTCAAGTCGATCAGACAGTTGAGATGTACCTTGATAGCAGCACTGCAACTGGTCCGGCAGTCAGTGCAGGGCTTGCAACCATGGGCGTAGCTCAGGCTCTCGGGCGGTTGGCGCCCGATTGGGTCGTGCTTCTGGGCGATCGGTTCGAGGTTCTAGGGGCTGCCACAGCCGCGGCCCTTCATCGAATTCCCGTTTGCCATTTGTGCGGTGGTGATGTCACCGAAGAAGCCTATGACGACGCCTTCAGGCATGCGATTACAAAACTAAGCCATCTGCATTGTACGTCGACCGATGATGCGGCGCAGAATGTGCTTCAGATGGGAGAAGAACTCTGGCGCGTAGTAAATGTGGGCAGCCCGGGGCTTGATGCGTTGCACAACATACCACAGATGTCGCGAGCCGATGTTTTTGCAGCATTGGGCTTATCTGATGGTGTCTCTACTTACCTGATCACGTTGCATCCCACTACTTTGAAAGAAGATCTCGGTCGCTCAGAATTGCATGCATTATTGGCGGCATTGGACGAGCTTCCAGACGCGCAGCTAATTTTCACTGGTGCCAATGCCGATACAGGCGGGGCAGAATTCAATGCCGCTTTACAAGCCTATGTTGCTCAGCGGCCAAGTTCCATTTTCAAAAAAAGCTTGGGTCAGACCCTCTACTTCAACACTGTTCGTCAAGTGCAGGCCGTCATCGGCAATTCGTCCAGCGGCCTCTACGAAATCCCTAGCTTGTCGGTCCCAACAATCAATATTGGGGACCGACAAAAAGGCCGATTGCGCGCAACAAGTGTCTTCGATTGCGCCGGTACAAAAGATCAGATCCTGGCATCTATTCACGCAACAACGGAGTATTCGGACAAAGACGTGGTCAATCCGTATGGGGATGGACACAGTGCGGCGAAAATCGTTGACGCTTTGCGATCAGTATCCCGCAATCGCTCGCGCCACGAAATACTGGCGAAGCGCTTCCACAGTCTGCGATAGAAAGTCGTAATCATGCTGAATAGCAAAATAACCCTCATTGCCGAAGCCGGTGTAAACCATAACGGGGAGCTGGACAAAGCCCTTGCGTTGGTCGATGCAGCCGCCGATGCCGGGGCTGACCTGATCAAGTTTCAAACCTTCTCTGCCAAAGCGATGGTATCAAAGTCTGCTGCGTTGGCCGACTATCAAGAGCAACAGATCGGTTCCAGTAAAACGCAGCTTGAAATGCTCATCGATCTGGAATTGAACGAAGCTGCGCATCACACCCTCATTCAGAAGTGTTCGGAACGCGGAATTGGTTTCCTATCGACACCGTTTGATATTGTGAGCCTCGAATTATTGACCAAGGGGCTTGGGCAAAGCCTGTTAAAAATTGGTTCGGGTGATCTTAATAACGGGCCATTGCTTTATGCTGCGGCACAGACCGGATGCGATATTATTCTATCGACCGGAATGTCCGACTTGGGGGAAATTGAGCGCGCTCTGGGTCTTCTAGCGTTAGGATATAGTCCGGCACCACCTGCTGCCCCCAGTAGGCACGATATGAGTATGGCGTGGGCGGATCCGGAACTGCGCGCAGGTCTGCAAGACAAAGTGACCATCCTGCACTGCGTTTCAAATTATCCATCCAGCCCAGAAGCTACAAATTTGCATACAATCGGCACCATCCGCTCAGCGTTTGGTTTGCGTGTCGGCTATTCTGACCATACGCTGGGTGGAACCGCTTCAATTGCGGCCGCCGCGCTTGGTGCGTGCTGCATAGAAAAACACCTTACACTCGACAATTCGCTAGAGGGTCCTGATCACGCGGCTTCAGCTGAGCCAGATGAAATTGCCGCTATTTTTACTAGCGTCAGAGAAGTCGAAGCAATGCTTGGCTCTTCTGTCAAATGCTGTACGCCGGAAGAGCGCAGCACGATGAATGCGGCACGAAAACGTCTGGTAGCAAAGGCGGACATTTCCAAAGGAAATCCTTTCACGCTGGAAAATCTATCAACAAAACGTGCGGCGTCTGGCAAGGACCCGCTGTTGTTTTGGGAGATGCTTGGTACATCAGCTTCAAAAGACTATCGTGAAGGTGACCCGATTAATGACTGAGAGGTTGTGCATCATCCCGGTTAGGGCGGGGTCCAAAGGTGTTCCACACAAGAACATCCGGGATTTTCGTGGCCAACCTTTGTTGGCCCATAGCGTCCAACATGCGGTCGCCGCTGGCATATTTACGGAAGTCGCGGTTTCCAGTGATAGCGACACCTATCTAGCGATCGCAAAGGAAACAGGCGCAACCAGATGTATCAAACGACCAGATGAGCTGGCATCAGATTTGGCTGGATCGATGGATGTTGTATTGCACGCACTTTCCGAATGCGAAGCCCTGTCTGCCAAGAAATACACTACCGTCGTGCTTTTACAGGCAACATCTCCATTACGGCAAAGCCGACATATTCAGGAGGCTGTATCCAGGCTCGAAGACGATAAGCTCGATAGTGTGCTCAGTGTAGCGCGCGCCAAGAACTCTCCGTATTTCAACCTTCTTGAATTTGACGCCGACCAAGGAACTTACTCGCTGTCCAAGCCTCTTAGCGGCGATGTCAAGAGACGGCAAGATGCACCAGAAGTCTTTCAGTTGAATGGGTCTATCTATGCGTGGTCAAGGGAGGCATTGACTATTCAACAAAGGGCAATTTGCCATAAAACAGATATATACGAGATGGACAGCTTATACTCGCTAGATATTGACACGGAAGACGATTGGAGCTTTGCCGAGTTGGCATTCGATCTTCTGGCAAAGCAAGATTTGCAAAATCCTGAGAATAAAGAGGTAAATGAGCATTGAAAGAAATTGCTTCAATTTTTGTCTCTCCGACGGATGATTTTCGCCAAGTTCTTAAGATCATAGATAACTCAGCCGTGGGGTTTGCCCTCGTAGTCGGGCCCGAAAACAAATTGCTGGGTACCGTGACTGACGGAGATCTTCGACGGGCGATGATTCAAGGTCCATTGGTCGACAAGACTGCAGAAGATTTGATGAATAAATCGCCGCGAACAATTGACGCTGGGGTAACTCACTCGGATCAGCAAAAGTTCTTAATGCGCAACAAAATCACTTTTGCTCCGATCGTTGATCAGACAGGATCGGTTGTGTCGGTTGCTGTTTCCCCGCATTTGCCAGGTAGTACACTGGACAATGTAGCTGTTGTAGTCATGGCTGGTGGCCTTGGCTCGCGCCTTGGGGAATTGACCAAAGACAAACCGAAGCCGCTGCTGGAAGTTGATGGCGAACCCATCCTTGAGAAAATTATCAAGCGGTTCAGAAACAACGGTTTGGAAAACTTCATCTTCTGCGTCAACTACAAGGCTGAGATGATCCGTAATCACTTCGGATCCGGCGACAAACTGGGTGTACGCATCGAATACGTAGAAGAGCAAGAACGCCTTGGGACCGGTGGTGCACTTTCCTTGGTCGATGCCGGTGTCTTTGATCAGTTCTTTGTCACCAACGCGGATATCTTGTGTTCGACAAACTACCGCGAGATGCTTGAATTCCACTTGGATCAGAAATCCTGCGCGACGATGGCAGTGCGAGAACATGAAATCGAAATTCCCTTCGGAGTCGTGGAGACCGAAGGTTTCGAAATAAGGTCTCTGAGCGAGAAGCCTACTTATAAGTACTTCATAAATGCCGGGTATTATGTGCTAGATCGCACTGCCATTGATCACGTTCCAAGCGGAACATTCTTCGATCTGCCATCATTGTTCGATGTTTTGCGCGAGCAAAAAATCAATACGCGCATTTTTCCGACAAGCGGAGATTGGATCGATATCGGTAGGCCCGAGGATTTGCAGCGCGCGCGCAAGATCGTGACAGATAGCGAAGGATAAAGATGACAAAGAGCTTTGGAGTAATTGGCCTGGGGCGCATGGGCTATCGCACTGTGCTTGCTGGGCGCGCAGCTGGCCTTGAACTTGCTAAGATTCTGGACAGTTCTGATGAGCCGTGGGGCGTGACACAAGACGCGACGCTCGTGTCGGTTCTAGTTAATTCGATGGATGCCTTTCTCGCTAACGTTCCAGACATCGTAGCAATTTCGACGACTGCAGATAGCCACGCTGATTTGTTCCGCGCTTTGGTCGACGCAGGCGTGAAAATGGTTCTGGTAGAAAAACCGGTCGCTTGTTCAGTTGCAGACGGTTTGGAGATGGTGCGGATCGCTAAGGACAATAGTATCAATGCGTTGGTCAATCACAATCACCGGTGCTGGAATGTGCTTCGAACAATACGCCAGTTTGATGGGGATCCTCAATTCGGGAAATTGCAATCCTTTGTAATCACACAAGGTGCTGGTGGATTGGGAAACCTAGGCACACATTATTTTGATCTCGCAAATTGGATGTTCTCCGATACTCCCCTTTACGTTTCAGCGGTTGGTACTCAGCCAGAGTCAACAAACCCACGTGGCCCGCAATTCAAAGACGTGGGAGGTGCCGTTCTTGTAAGTTATCCCAAACAACGACGTTTGCTGTTGGAGATCGGTGATGATATCGGTGTCATCGGCGGATATGAGTTCCGATTTGAACGCGGGCGCGTGCTGATGCCATTCACTTCGGAACCTCCTCAAGTCTTTGTACGTAAACCAGAAACACAAGACCTCCCGAAGCATTTCTATGGTGCTGCCTTACAGGAGATTCCGTGGAAGGATTTTGTTCCCGGCGATGTAGTCAATCATACGCGTGACGTGTTTCTTGATCTGTTAAATGACCGCAGCGAAGGCGGCGCTTCGTTGATCGACGCGACATTAGCTCTGGAAGTTATGATTGCAGCTCGCAAGGCAATCGAGACGACTTCAGTCATTGCGTTGCCGTTAAGTGACGTTGATCGCGCAAGCGTTTATCCATTAGCCTGAAATGTCGATATCTGGTCAGGCGTCTCTGCCCGCCTGATCTCGCACCAATGGCTGATAGGATCGTGAAAACTTGGGGTTTCGTTGATATGTTCACTTGTACCCAGAAATCTGTGAAGATCTTCCAAGTCATTACACAGGTGAATGTGTTGCGAAGCATCTGACAGGTTCAATCCCAAAAGATTTGGCACGGGTAGGCAGACAGCGGTTTTACCCACCAAAGCAGTTTGCAATGCAACGTTTGAAAACCCGGTTACAACCAGAGAAGTGTTTCGGATGAAGTCCACAAGTGTGCCGTCATCGATTTGGCCGTACCTCCCAAACTGGGCTTTGACCTGAGCCCGGTCCAACCTTGGATGTGGTCGACACAGAATATCGTACCCGGCGTCCCTAATTAGACGGCACGCGGCTTCGAATTCCTTATCATTGATCGGTTGCAGGGCAATACCTATTGGTTTAGGTGATTCTTCCTCGGGTTCTTTTGACAAAGAAACCGCGTAGTCTTTCATGAAATTTGCCATGCCAAAAGATGGTCCAAGCACAACTTTAGTCTTGTGGCTAACGCGGTCAATTTTCTCTTCGATAACCTTCATTGTTGCTGCATCCGAGCAGACAAAGAGATTCATATCAAGGACTTGATATCTGGGATGGGCGCTCCAGAAAAAAGCCTGATATTCTATGGTCTTGACGCCTTTTTGCTTCAGGCCCAACGCGATGGGGACAAAAACTGCGGACCGGCTGGGTGAGCAAACGAGCGTTTCGATATTCTCAAACTGCGGATGGTTCATGAGGCAGTGATAGAACCCTGCTATCCTAGGCAGTCTGGTATTCGTTGCCGCGAGTGTTTCATTTAACAATAGAGCAAACCAGTTCTCTGGGTTAAACCCAAATCTTTGTACCAAAAGCGGGTCGGATTTGGACAACTGCGCATGTACTGTTTTGCTGGTATTCTGTTCGGGTAGTGCGAGTCTTAGTTTTGCGTCACCAAGGGCCGGTTCGGGTGAATTCAGATAGAACTCTGAAGAGTGACAGACAAACTCATCACCCCAATGCAAAGGAGCAATCTTATTAGGGTATCGAACTTCGAAAATCGCATCAAATCGCTTTCCCAACTTTAGTTCGGCGTAGCCGATCGCTTCAGCGGATCGAAGATATGTCGGCTGCCCTGGGTTACCTAAAAGGAGTGTCTGAGGTCGTGAATCTGGGAAATGCCCAAACCCTGAAGTTTCAATGTCAGGTCTAAAGAAGTTTGGTTCCTTTGCTACTAGATTAACGTGGGCCGGCCATTCCTGATAACGCCCTGGGTACCAAAGGCTCTGGGCATTAAGATTTGTCAAAAGTGAATTCCCAAAATCTTCCCAAAGATCGTTCTTATCGACCTTGCACTTGTCAAATATCGCAAGAAACTGTCTGATTCTCGAATAGAGGTTATCGGCCAGCTGTAACTCTAAACCTGCAGACATATTGGATATGTCTATTCTGTCAAAACTGAACCCGGATTTCGATAGCATTGACGGGGCAATTTTTGACACGATGTACTTTGCCAAAAACTGAGTCTGGATGGCGATCTGAAAGTCCGTTTCGGAGTAGAAACCCGCCAGACCGTCAACCTGGAAAACTTCGATCAATCCCAAACGCTTGTACCGTTTGATCTGTTTTGCATGCTCCTTCGGTATCTGGGTTTGAAAGAACACCAATATCCTACGCCGTGCACGCAATCGAAAGGCAAACTTTCTTAGTTTCGTCCGAGACAATGTTGCCCGCGATGAAGATTGAAACCATATTGTGCAAGATAGTTTACGCATTTACCATTTCCGGTTTAAATAATCCTTTTCATGAGAGTGTTAGCGATCAGTGCGGTTTAGTGGGCGGGCCGGAGTGCCAGCGACTAACTGCTCCGCCGCGACCGTTTTGATCACCGTAGCGCCTGCGCCAACAACTGCTCCGGCCAGGATTGTAATTCCATTTCGCACGCTTGCCCCGACGCCTATGAATACCCGCTCACCCAAAGTAACATCTGCTGCGATCTGAGAACCGGGCGCTACATGGCAAAATGCGCCGACGCTGCTGTCATGGTCGATACTGGCATTTGTGTTTACGATTGTCCCGCGTTCAATCTTGCAGCCGATATTCACAACGGCACCGGCTGAAATCAAACAGCCTGGTGCAACGTCTGCATAACGAGACACGATTGCTTTGGGGTGCACCAAAGTGGCGATAGGCAGATTAAGATCTTCTAGTCGTTCTTGTAAAAATGCACGTTTCTTATTGTCACCTACTCCAACAAAGAAAAAGCTGTCATGAGGCTGACTCATCAGCACATCCGTGCGATCATCATCGACTACTGGCCAAATACCACTTTGGCGTTGGCTTTCCCAATTGGGGTCAAGAAACACAACTTGTTTCCATCCTGACAGCTCCGCAATTTCAGCGGCAACGCGCCCATTTCCCCCCGCGCCAAGAATAACTAATCGCTGCATTTTTCTGATCCAAACATTTTTTCTGATTGCCAGAGGCGCAAGGTTGAGACTTCGAACTCGTCCAAACGATGGCTTATACGATCAACGCGCGCAACCGCTTCCATAATGGTGTGTCGCTAGCAGGGTCCGTTCGCTGGTTCGGGATGCCCCACAAGGTTGCTCCATCAAAGCTTGGTCATGACGGGTTTGGGTTTCTGCCGAACAGAAGCGGTTTAAGCCCAATCTTCTGTAGGTTTGAAGCGAATGATGACGCAGCATTGTCAAAACGTGAAGCGAGAAGTTTCCAATCTCTTAGTTTACGAGCGGGATCTCGATGCAGTTTCTGCGCCTGCTATGTCGATTGCGAGCTGCGATGCGGGTGGGAAATCAATGGTTTCTGGTTTTGGGTCCACTTGTTTCGATGCGGCGTTTGCCTGCGATGTTGTAATAGGGGATCTGGTCCAGATCGCAGAGAAATGTGCCTGGAGCGGCAACGGCTTTCACGTCGCTTGCGATGGGCTGGAAATCCGCCCGGAAATGTGTGGTGCTTTTGACACAGATCACTGAATAGGATGTGGGATTCAGGCCGATATGGGTGAAATGAGCGCGGTCTAGGCATTGGTTGCGCACACTGGTGACGACCAAGTCTATCTTCGCGCCAGACTCTATCATCCTCAGAGCGGCCGTTTTGCCAAGCGTCGCGATGCCGCCTCCGTACATCTCACCTGAGTATCGGCAGATGCCATCTCCGATGGCCAGAACTTCGAACTTTGCCTCAACGGGGTGGTGCCCGGGCAGACCTGATTTTCCGCCGATGGCAAGGTTCAGTATTGCGCCTTGGCCTGCACGATGCGCTTTCTCTGCGCTTTCGGCGTCGTGGAAGAGACCCATCAAAACCTCCTGCGCTTCCCCCTCGATCAAAGCGGCCAGTAGTCCGGTGGTATCGGATGTGCCGCCTGCGCCTGCGTTGTCCTGTACATCCGCTAACACGAGCGGTTTGTCGCGATGCGAACGACAGGCCAGAACGGCTTCGTCCAACGACAACATAGAGCAGTCCACATCAGGTTCTCGGGCCAGAAAAAGGTCGACAATTTGATCTACTGCGGCGGTCGCTTGCGCGGCACTGGTCGCGTAGGCAACGCAGGACGGACCAGTATCGGGATAGTCTGCCGCTGTAAAACCCAGTGCGATTTCTGCATAGACATGGGCCTGTTCAAACCGGATGGGCAACTGATAAATCTCATCAAACGGTGCGGCCCAGGTGTATTGCGCGTGCAATGGGATCAAATAGGGCACCTGCCGGAAGGCTTTGTGCAGTTTCTCTCCGGCCAGTAGCCTTTGCAGAACCGGCACACATCGCGCGCCGGTTTCGCCCATATCGAGGTGCGGGTAGGTGCGGAAAATTGCCAGGTAGTCCGCCTGCGAGATCATCTGGTCAGAGATATTGGCATGCAGGTCCAGGCTCGCTACGACCGGAACATCCCGCCCTACCAGATCACGTACTCGGCGCAACAGCTCTCCCTCACCATCGGCAAGGCTTTCAGTCACCATGGCACCGTGCAGGTCGAGATACACTCCGTCCAGCGGTCCCGCGCCGCGAAGGCCATCCAAGATCATAGTACATATCTTCTCGAACGCGTGATCCGTGACATGAGCGCTAGGTTCTGCCGCACACCACAGGATCGGGAAAAGCTCGAAACCTGCCTGGTTCGCGGCGGAAGAAAACCCGGCGATGGGTAGGTTCATGCCTTTGGTGTCTGCGATGACACGCGCGCCATGCAACATTTCGGGCCATGAATCTGCCATCTCGAACTCGGGCAGACCCGCTTTGGTCGCTCCGAAGCAGTTGGTTTCGTGTTGAAATCCTGCAATGGCAATGCGTTTGGCTGTCATTCTAAAATTCCAGTTCTTTTCTGGATTTGGTGGTGCCAAACACAATCTGACCTCGCCGGATGGTTGCAACAATCGATGTGTCGAGCAGCCGTTCAGGATCATCTAGGGGATTGCGAGAAAGGATGGCGAAATCTGCCAGTTTTCCGGGCTCAATCGAACCGCGCTGATCTTCTTTAAATACTTGCCACGCCGCATCGATGGTTTGTGCCCGTAGTGCAGACAGTACGCTGACCTTTTCCTTTTCACCCAGTTGCCGGCCGGATGCAGTCAGTCGATTCACCGCGCAATGCGCCAGATGGATTGGCCGCGTTGGCGTAACCGACGCGTCATTGTGGATCGTATAGCGTACACCGTATCGTTCCGCAGTTGCGGCTGGCGAAATCCGTTCAGCGCGTTCCGGGCCGAGGAAGGTATCGTAATGTCGGTCCCCCCAGAAATGCACATGTGCTGAAAAGAAGCTGACAGTTATTCCAAGCCGCGCCATGCGGTCCAGTTGATCGTCGCGCAGAACCTGGCCGTGGATGATTGTATGGCGGTGATCGTCTCGCGGATGCGCTGACAAGGCCTTGTCCACCGCATCGATGAACATCTCGGCTCCGGCATCCCCGTTGCAATGGCAGTGGATCTGAAACCCCATAGCGTGTAGGCCGAGAACCTCGGAATCCATGTCGACCTGCGTGGCATAGATCATGCCACAGGGGTGATCGGGGTCCAGCGACTTGTGGTAGGGCGCAGACAGATAGGCAGTCTGTAATTGGAATGCGCCATCGGTAAACAGCTTGCGCGCACCCAGCGTAAAATGTGGGTTGCCGGGCCAGTTATTGTCGATCCAGCCCTGGCTCAGAGCCGGTTCCAGATCGGCAATTGGCAATAATTCCAAATCAATGCCGGGATCCTGATCGGCACGAAGGCTGGCAAAGTGGTCGAGCATAACCTGCGATGCCCAAGCGTTCTGTGCATAAGTTACTGCGTGGGACAAATACTCATCACGGCAGGCGTTGAACCCTTGCCAGAACCTGTCCCGGTCGATCAGAAAATCAGTGTCGCCCATTTCGCCCATGGCCGACAGCCCTTCGACCAGCCCCGTCAGGGCGCCGGTATCGGGGTCGCGGCCATAACGCCCTCCGGCCGGGTCCGGGGTGTCGCGATTGACGCCATGCAGCTTCAGCGCCATCGAATTGGCCACGCCATTGTGACCCGAAGCATGCAGAACCCAGATTGGATGCGCCGTTGAGACATCATCCAGTTCGGCCCGGGTAGGCATGCGGCCTTCTGAAATGGCGGTGTTGTCGAACAAAACGCCCATCACCCAATTGCCCTCAGGCGTCTCTTCGGCCCGGCTGCGCAGCTTTTCCAAAGCTTGCGCCATATCCATACACGCGCCGCGCGGAGGTGATGCAAGATCAACCCGAAACAGCTGGATGAAGCCGGGATCTGGGAAGTGGCCGTGTGAGTCGATGAAGGCTGGGATCAGGGTCTGGCCAGCTAGGTCATATACACCCGCATCGGATGACATCTGCCGCCGCAGCGTTGCTTCGTCCCCCACCGCAATGATGACATCGTCCCGCACCAACACCGCCTCGGGTCGGGAATTGTCGGCGTCCATCGTCAGGATGGGACCGCCGAAATAGAGTGTTTCCCTCATCCTTTAGTGACCCGGAGCAGGCGCACCCGACAAGGGTGCGAGACAGCGCAGCCCGTGGCCCGCCGCAACCTCCCATTGCGGTGTCTGTGTGCAGATGTCTTTGGCAAACGGGCATCTTTCGCGGAACTCACAGCCCGACGGGCGTTGCAAGAGGCTGGGCGGCTCACCTTTGAGCGCGATCCGTTCAAGGCGCGCATCGGGATCCGGCTCGGGGTTGGCGCTGAGCAGGCAGCGGGTATAGGGGTGGCGCGGATCGTCGAAGATCGCCTCGGTCGTGCCTTCCTCGACCAGTCGACCCAGATACATAATGCCCATGCGGTCTGCCACGTGGCGCACCACGTTCAGGTTGTGGGTGATGATCACCATCGCAAGGCCCAGGCGTTCCCGCAGGTCATTGAGCAGGTTCAGCAGCTCACCCTGTACCGAGACATCCAGCCCTGCCGTTGGTTCATCCGCCAGGATCAGTTTCGGCTCCAGCGCCAAGGCGCGGGCGACACCAACCCGTCGTGCCTGGCCACCGGACAATTGATAGGGATAGCGGTCCGTGAAATGCACCGGCAGGTTCACCATTTCCAGCAGACGTTTGGCTTCGGCATCCAGATCGCGATCTTTCATGCCCTGAATGCGATAGGGTTCCGTGATCAAGCTTCGGATTGTCAGGCGTGGTGACAAGCTGCCCACAGGGTCCTGAAACATCATCGCCATGTCCTTGCGCAGTGGGCGCATGACCCGTTCCGGCGCGCCTCGTATCTCTTGCGTGTCAAACACGACCGAGCCGGCTTGCGCCGGGGCCAGACCAGCAATCGCACGGATGACAGTTGTCTTGCCCGAGCCGCTCTCGCCGACAAGCGCATAGGTTTCGCCAGCTTCGACCTCAAAACTGACGCCAGCCAGCACGTTGACAGGGCCATAGCTGGTTTGCAGGTCGTGGACGTTCAGCAGGCTCATGTCACGGCCTCCTCATGGTTCAGCCAGCAGGCGGCGTGATGCCCTTCTTTCAGAAGATCCAAGGGGGGAACGTCCATTGCACAGCGCGGCATCGCCTGGTCGCAGCGGTCGCGGAAGATACATCCACCGGGCAGGTTGGCCAGATCGGGTACTTCGCCCGGAATGGTTGGCAGGACCCGTGCGCGTTCCTTGATATGGCCCGGGTCACAGTCGATTAGACGGCGTGTGTAAGGGTGCTTGGGATTGTGAAAAATCTCGCGCACTTCACCGCTTTCGACGACGGCGCCTGCGTACATCACAACCACTCGGTCGCACAGTTCCGCGATCACACCCAGATGGTGTGAGATAAATAGTATGGCGCAATGGAATTCGCGCTGCAGCTCTTTCAGGCGTTCGATGATCTGCACCTCAAGCGTGGCGTCCAGCGCGGTGGTCGGCTCATCCGCGATCAGCAGGTCGGGTTCTGACATCAACGCCATGGCGATCGCGATCCGCTGCCGCATCCCGCCCGAGAACTCATGCGGGAACTGCTTTAACCGCGCCTCTGGGTCCGGGATACCGACAGCCCCCAGCATCTTTGCCGCATTGGCCAGTTTTTCCGGCTTACTAGCCTTGGACCGGTGCTGAATATCGACCATCTGCTGGCCAATGGTCAGAACCGGATTGTGGGTCTGCATCGGGTCCTGAAAGATGATCGAGATATCGGCCCCGCGCAGATCACGCATCCTGCGTTCAGGCACTTGCAACAGATCCTGCCCCTTAAAGCGTATTTCGCCTTGCCGGAACCGCGTGTTCGGTGCGGTCAGCCGCAGGATCGACGAGATCAAGGTTGATTTTCCGCAACCAGACTCACCGACAATACCCACGATCTCACCTTTGCGGATGTCAAAGGTGATATCCCGCAATGCCTTGAGATCTCCGCGTGCCGTTTCATAATCGACGCTGAGGTTCTCGATTTCCAGAAGAGTTTCGGTCATCGCTGTTTCCTCAGTTTGGGATCAACCACGTCGCGCAGGGATTCCCCTAAAAACGTAAAGCCCAGGGTTGCCAGAATGATCGGCAGACCGCCGCCCACCACCAGCCAAGGTGTCTGTCGGATCAGGGAATACCCGTCCTTCAGAAGTGCGCCCCAACTGGGGGTTGGGGGCTTCACACCAAGCCCGAGAAAGGACAGCCCCGCCTCAAGCGCGATTACCGTCGGGATGTCCATAGCAGCCAGGACGGCCAAAACCCCCACGATATTTGGTAGCATGTGCACACCCAAGATGCGGGCCATGCTGGCCCCCATCGACCGCTCGGCCAGAATGAACTCGGAATTGCGCAACGTCAGGGTCTGCGTTCGCGCCACACGGCCATAGGTTGGGATCGAAGTCGCCATCACCACGAACACAACCGTTTGCAAACTGGGACCGACCAGGGCCACAACGGCCAGTGCGAACATCACGGTTGGGAAGGATCGGATGGTGTCAAAGAACAACATCAACAGGTTGTCGAGCCATTTTGGCCCATACCCCGCAATCATTCCCAAGGTTAGGCCAATTACCATCGCACCAAAGACCGCAGGCAAGGCGACTTTCAACGCAACCTGACCGCCTGCAATCACGCGGGAAAACGTATCGCGGCCAAGTTGGTCCGTACCCAGAAGGTGCTCGGCAGACGGGCCTTGCAACCGGGCTTTGATATCCATGGCCACAGGATCATAGGGCACAATCCAATAGGCGAAAATCGCACAGAAGACGATGGTGCCGACAATGACCAAACCAATCAGACCCAGAGGGTCGCGGGCGACGCCGACAATGATCTGACCAAGTTCAGAACGAGATTTTTCCATTTCGGCTTTCCTCAATGCGCTTGTCTAGCGCGTGGGTCGAGCCACGCATTGATCAGATCCGCCAGTGCGGTCGACACGACGAACAAACCGGTTGAGATCAGAACCGAGCCCATGACAATCGGGTAATTGCGGGTGGTTATGCTGTCGATCACCAGCTTCCCCAGACCCGGGCGCGCGAACACTATTTCGGCGAATACGGCCGAGCTCAGCAGGAAACCCATGCCGACGCCGATCACCGTGACAACCGGAAGAATGGCGATACGCAAGGCATAAACCATCACCACGCGGCGCTCTGCGATACCGAAGGCACGTGCGGTCCGAACGTGGTTTTCGCCTAAGACTTCCAACATCGAGGCGCGCACCAACCGCGCGATGTAGCCCACCCAGCTTAGCCCGATGGCAAAGGCGGGCAAAACGAGGTGATCAATGCGACCCCAGAAGCCTTCCCCCGCGCCGATGGCTGGAAACCACTGAAGATGCACGGCAAAGACCAATAGCGACAGAAGTGCTACGACAAAGGCGGGTGCTGCAACAAAACTGACCGAAATCGCCGCCGCAATGCGATCGATCAGAGTGTTTGGATGGGCAGCGGCATATGCCCCAAGCGCAATTCCCAAAGTGGCGGACCACAGGATCGACGCAAAGATCAGTTCCAGAGTGTAGGGTAGCTGCTGAAACACGATATCTGTCACGGACCGGCCCGAGAATACGTCGGTTCCCAGATCGCCACGGACCAGGTTTCCATAGAATATGACCAGCTGTTTCCAGATTGGTTGATCCAGCGCCAACGCAGCGGTGAGCTGGGCCTGAAGCTCAGGTGTTGCGCGTGGCCCCAACATGATCTGGACCGGGTCCCCGGGGACGGCGCGGATCATCAGGAACATGACGGTAACCGCCACGAACAGGATAAGCAGCGCTAGCCCGAAGCGGCGGGTTGCAAACTTCAACATGAAAAGCTGGCTCCTTGTGGATGGGTGGCGAGCTGTTTTATCCGGCGGGCGTCAAACCCCGCCGGACATAGCCGACCTTGGGGAGGTCAGGTCGCCTTGCCGAAGTACCGCAGCAGTGCCAGACCGTCGGGTCTTAGCGCGGGGGTGACACGAGCCGAGTGAATCACCGGTGTCGCCTCGTGGGTGATAAAGCGGTAGGCACCACTTTCTTCCATCAGATCCTGCGCCCGCTGATACATCTCAGCGCGCTTGGCCACATCCGCTTCCTTGAATGCCGAGTTGTGAATTTCGTCAAATTCAGCGTTGCTGAACCGCTCCCAGTTCCAGATGCCGACCTGTTCGGTGGTGAACCAGGCCGTCGCATAATATGGATCGGGGGTCATCGAGAAGCGGTTCAGAACCAGTTGCAGGTTCTCGTTGTCTCCGCTTGCCCAGAATGCACCGGATTCCAGTACGTTGACTTCGACCGTGATCCCGATCTGCGCCAGAGTTGCCTGGATGATCTGAGCCGTCGTGGTGAAAGTGGTCTTGTTCAGCGTGTCCAACGTAAGCGTCACATTGGTCTCGCCAGATTCCGCCAGCAATTGCGCCGCTTTCTCGAAGTTTGCCGCCGGAGGGACCAGAGATTGCGGGCGGTGGCCCGCAAGGCCAGGTGCGATGATGCCTGTCGAGGGTTCAGCGGCTCCAAAATAGGCCGCCTCTAGGATGCTTGGTACGTCGACTGCATGTTGAATCGCCTGACGCAGTTTTGGGTTCTGAAGCTTGGGGTGATCCAGATTCATGCCCAACCAGACATAGAACAGTGAGGGTTTCTCGACCAAAGATCCGCCGTTCGGAACACCGGCCCGATAGCGTTCGACCGATCCCAGCGAAACCCGAGTCATGTCCAGTTCGCCCGCCTCAAAGGCGATCTCGGCGGTGTTTTCGTCGTCGATCGGCAGGATTTCGATTGTGTCCCATGTTGGTGCGTCACCCTTCCAATCCGGGTTGCGCTTAAGCACGGTTTTTTCTTTGGGTGACCAGCTGTCCCGCAGATAAGGGCCGGATTCAGCGACCGGATCAGCCCCGATGCGGCCCCCTGCGGCCTCGACCGCAGCTTTCGAGACGATGTTGCCGGTTATGTAGGGCAGGGCGATCGACCAAATCGGAGCAAACGGCTCGTTCAGAACGATGGTACCTTCGCGTTCGCTGCTCACTTCGACATAGCTGAACGGACCCAAATCGGGCTTGTTTGGGCTTTCGGTCGCATCGTCCACGATGCGCTCCATGCTGAATTTCACGTCTTCAGCGGTCATCGCACCGAAGCCATTGGTGAAACCGATATCATCGCGTAGGGCGAACTTGATATGGGTCGGGTCAACCTGCTCGATCATCGCCGCCGCATCCAGCTGCCAACCCCATTCCTCGCCGGGCTTGTATTGGATCAACTTGTTGTAAATCGAGGCATGCACTTCTTCTTCGACAACACCGACGGAATGTGCGGGGTCCATGTTCTGGGCATCACCGTAGGCGCGCACCCGCAACACCCCGTCATCAGCGGCGAAGGCGCGATTGGCCCAGCTTGCAGGCAGCGCGGATGCCGCCCCAAGCGCAGTTGCCCCTTTCAAGAAGCCCCTGCGCCCGACATTTGCTTTTGTCCATTCGATTTTCATGATGTTCTCCCTTGGGTCAGATCGTTTACAGAAGCCTGCGCGGGATGGTTTCGTTCCATTCCTTTGTCAGAACTTCTGTTTTGTCCGCGCCTTCGGTGGCGCGCAGTTTTCGATGCAGATAGAAATTCTCGACGTCACAGGTCATCGCGTTTTCGGTGCTGATCTCGACCTGCCATTCGTCCCTCTCGAACGTGAAACGCCAGCCCGCCGTGAATTGCGCGGTCGCTGGGTCATCGGGATGGATCGCATAGCGCATGGCGACGTGGCTTCCGACGATCAGGCCGTGGCCGGGGTCCTGTGCTTTGCCGTAGTCGTCGAATGTCTCAAGTATGACGGTTCCGTCCGCTTCGATGCGCCGTTCGGATCGGCCCGACGGCGCGCGCAGCTCGGTGCTTTGCAACGTCGGATAATCCTGCGCTGGTCCGGGATGTGCAGGATCAGCTTCCTCAGACATCGTCCGAACCGGCAAATACAGCGCCGAACCTTGCAGTTGCAACGTCACCTCTGCTGCTTCTGGCGCGGGCCAAACGATTGGCCAGTAAGATGTAGACAGCGCAAGACGCAGGATATGACCGGGTTTCACGCGATGCGCGCACTCATTTAGTGCAATTTCCGCACTGTAGACCTGACCGGGAACCAACGCTTCAGGGGTCTCGTGGCTCTTGTAGTGCGTCAGGTTCAGCGCCCGATAGGTGATCCGCTGAGAAACCCCATCTGAGGCGACATCACACAACCGCGCTATCAGTTGGGCTACCGGTCTGTCCACGGTGAAGGACAGTTTCAGTCGCGCCCGTCCAAGCAGTTCAAGCGGCTTGTCCAGCGGTGCCGTATCGAAACAAAGCGACAGTGCGTCATCGGCTGCCTGATCTTCGGCCAACTCATTGTCGATCCGCATGCCCGGGCAGAAATACCCGCCAGCCTGTCCGATATGGGCCGGATTCGATACGGTTGTCTCGGCCGTAATGGCGACGTCGGAAAACCCACCCAATCCCAAATGCCAGACTTCATCACTGACCTTGGGCGACGGCCATTCTGTCTCGGCGATCCAGCGGCCCTGCCTGGGTTTGTTCTTTTTGCTCGGGCCAAAATGATCCTGCATATAGGTTCGGTAGGCGGGCAGGTCTTCGGCGCCATTCTGCTGCCCCTTCAGCCAGCGATCAAACCAGCCGATCACCTCGGAATGGAAATCCCCTGCCTCCAGTTTCGAGATATGCGGATAGCGGTGCTCCCACGGTCCGATCAGCGCCTTTGACGGCACGGCCAGATTTGCTGCCAGCGCTGGCGGAGCGTTCACATATGCATCCGACCAACCCGTTATCGCAAGAACCGGAGCTTGAATCGCCGACCAATCCTCGCAGACCGAGCCATGTTTCCAGAACGCGCTGCGCGTTGGATGACGTAGCCAATCGGCTGCTGAGAATGGTACATTCTCAAGTCGGGCAAGCCAGTCTTCTCGCCAATCAGATCGCAGCTCGGGGTCTGCGGGCCGTGTCAAATAGGCGAACATCTGACTGCCCCAGTTGATATTGTCGCTTAACAGGCAGCCGCCCATGAAGTGTATGTCATCGGCGTACCGATCCACGGTCGAGGCGACACTGACCACCGCCTTGAGCTCGGGCGGATGGCGAAAGGCCAGCTGCAGCCCATTGAATCCTCCCCAGGAGATACCGATCATCCCAATGTTTCCGTCGCACCAGTTTTGTGCGGCGATCCAACTCAGAACGGCTTCACCATCGCGGAGTTCCTGTTCCGAATACTCGTCGTCGAACTGCCCCTCGCTATCACCGGTTCCGGCAATGTCGACGCGGATGCATGCGTATCCTGCCTCGGCAAATACTGGATGAGTGGTGGCATCTCGCGGCGCAGTTCCATCCCGTTTGCGATAGGGGAGGTATTCCAGAATGGCGGGTGACGGCCCGGTTTCGGGCAACCAAATTCGTGCAGCCAGTTTCCGACCATCCGGCAGGGGGATCCAGGTGTTTTCGATGATTTTTGTGAACATTCGGAGCGAGGTCCCGTTGTTGCGTTTGGTACAGCCAACCCGCATTCCGAAAATTATTGAACTGAGCTACTTTACGCGCTTTTATTCAATCTTTAGCATTATAGCGTCAAAACGCGAAAAAAATGACGCTTATGTCCGAAAGTTTTTCCGCAAATTTACGGTCTTTGTGCGCCGAGCGAGGCAATATCTCGCAAGTCTGTCGAGAAATCGGCCTGAACAGGCAGCAGTTTAATCGCTACCTCAACGGCGAAAGCTTGCCATCAGCCCACAACCTGCGCCGTATCGCTCGGTATTTCGATCTGCCTGAGGCGCAGCTTTTTACGCCTCGGACGGATTTTGAAGAAACATTGAAAGACTCGATCGTCCGTCGGAAAGAAACTCCTGCCAGCTTGTTTGTTAAGCCGTACAGTGATCAGGTGAAGAATCTCAGACGCTATGTGGGCTTCTATCATTCTTTCTTTTGCACACCGTCTTGGCAGGGGCGCATTTTTTGTTCTCTGATCCGACTTAAGGAGGTGGATGGCGTGGTGACGATCCGCTCGCACGAAAACGCCACGTCCCCGGACAAAAGCGTTCGGCAGATTTCGCGCTACGAAGGGCTGGTTGCCCTGCGCGGTAACAGGATCTTCGCCACCGAACATGAATGCGGCAAGGAAGGAAGCATTGCGCAGACCATCCTTTATTCCGCGCATCGCCAACAGCTAAAATACTTGCGTGGTATGACAATGGGTGTGGCTTGGCGGCCGTTTCCACACCCTTATGCCGCGAAAACAATCTGGAAACGGCTTGATGAGCGCATTACCGCCCGTGAAGCGCTCACTGCCTGCGGTGTCTATTCAGAACAGAGTAAATCAATCGACCTGGCGGTCCGAAAGTACCTTTTGGGATCAGGCGATGCCCATTTTTCTGCGATACCAACAGAACTTGCCAATTGAGTGATGCATTTTGAAATCGCCGTTTAGTGGCGCCATTTTCGCACGGGGCGGATCCTGTTTGTGACTCAGAACCTTGTGACGACCGTCGCACCGATTGAGGTAAACTTATCCATCCCTATCAAGGCCTTGGGTGCGTCTTCCAGGCTGATTTTTTCCCCTACCAACCGGGCCGGATCCAACTTGCCATTTTCTATCATGTCGAGCATCGCGTCATAGCGATGTGCCTGCATCCCGTGCGAACCAAGCAGTTCGATCTCTTGTCCTACGATCTTTGGCATGGGTACTGCTGGCGAAGCGTGATCACCCAGCATCAGACCGACCTGAATGTGCTTGCCGCGCGGACGCAGGCAGAGGATTGAGTTGGTCATAGTGACGGGATGACCCAATGCGTCGATTGACACATGGGAGCCGCCTTTGGTGATTTCGCGGATCGCTTCGGGAACATCAGCGTCTGTACCGTTAATGGTCGCAACTGCACCCAGTTCTTGCGCAAGTTCGAGTCTGGCTTCGTCTAGATCAACCCCGATGACATTGGCCCCGACGGCGGCAGCAATCATAACGGCTGACAGACCGACCCCACCGCAGCCATGTATGGCAACCCATTGACCGGCCGAGACCCTTCCCTGATCGACGACCGCGCGGAATGAAGTGGCAAACCTGCAGCCAAGGCTGGCGGCGGTTGCAAATTCCATGGTTTCAGGCAGCGCGACCAAATTAAGGTCAGCCTGATGAATTGGCACATATTCCGCGAAACTGCCCCAATGGGTAAAGCCGGGTTGCTCTTGATACAGACAGACTTGCTGATGCCCTGCGTGACATTCGCTGCACGTTCCGCAGCCGCAGACGAAAGGCACGGTTACCTTGTCGCCAACTTTCCAGTTCTTTACATCCCGTCCGACGGCTTCGACCACGCCAGCCAACTCATGACCGGGTATGTGAGGCAGCTCGATATCACTGTCATGCCCCATCCACCCGTGCCAATCGCTGCGACAAACGCCAGTGGCTTCGACCTTCAGAACAACGCCATGAGTATCGGGTGCAGGGTCGTCGACTATGACAACCTTGGGGGTTTGTTGGAACTTCTCGAACAGGACAGCCTTCATAGTGTGCTCTTTCATTTTTTCGAAAAGTTGTGTGAACCTAAACCAACTCAGCCGAACTGATCCAGCCTTAGGGATGAACCCAAGTTGTGGCATTTTAGCACTATTTTAACCAAATCCAGTTTTAGACAAATTTAAGAAATCCACTCTCCTTAAACTTGCGCATATCTTTCTTTAGGTGGTGATGGGGAAATTCCCAAAAGCAATGTGTTGCTTTTGGGTGCAGCTCTTCTTTGCCTTCTGTGCTGGTGAATTGGGTTGTAGGGTCTCAAGGTGTCAAAGTTTTCAAACCTGCTGTTTGCGTTTTCTATTTTTCTATTTAATTCAACACCTTTGCTTGCCGCGCCGACTGCAGATTCAATTGTTGGAGACACTGTTAACAACCCTGTGACTGGTCTGGATACGACAGTCACTGCACTGATTGTGGATCCCGCTTCAACACCTACAGCCGGGACGACGGCTTTTGTTGAGACGGCGGATGGCTATGTGTTTCTCGTCAAAGATGCCGGCGATACAATTTACAACTCCGACAATCCCCCGCTGGCATTTGAGATTGTATCGATAACGGGAACAACGGCTCAGATCAGTAATTCTGGTGCGACCGGAACGGCCAGCTTGTCCACTCAGCTGACCCTGTCTCAGTACAACAGCAACTTCAACAGTTCGGGTACTCCTGGCTCTGTCACCCCGCCGGTGAACGTCTCCGGACCTAACGGTGTGAGCCAGGTCGTTTACGGGCGAGATGGCAGCAATGGGCGCGATGGTGCGCTTGTTGTGCCACCAAGTTCAGGTGGAAACGGTGCCGATGGCCCAACCCAGACTCAAACCCTGAGCGGGAATGTCAACGCAACCAGCAATGTCGGTTGGCAAGTGGGTAGCGTTGGCGGTGACGGTGGTCAGGGCGGCGACTCGTATCTGAGCTTTTGGGACGGGCGCGATGGCGGCGACGGCGGGGAGGGCGGCACGGTAAACGCAACACAATCCTCCAGCAGCACGATCCAGACATCGGGCGACGGCTATGACGGTATATTTGCCTTCAGCCGCAGCGGCGAGGCTGGTGATGGTGGCAGCGGCTTCGCGGCTCCGGGTGGGGGCACCGGTGGCCACTCGGCAGATGGTGGCGACGTAACCGTTACGCAGCGGGGTGACATTTCTACGTCCGGCGACTCGGCTGATGGCATCTATGCGCTGAGCGTTTCGAACAACGGCGGTAATGGTGGGTCACAATGGGGGCTGGTTGGCTCGTCCGGTAACGGAGGCTATGGCGGTAGCGGTGGCACCGTAACGGTAAACACGACCTCAAGCGGTAGCATCTTGACGACCGGCGACTATGCGAACGGTATTTACGCCCAATCCATCGGCGGTTCGGGGGGGTCAGCGGGGACAAGTGGCAACTTGTTGGTTTCGCTCATTGGCGGGGCCGATAATGGCGGAAATGGAGGCAGGGTTAACGTCTCGCATGGTGGCGCGATTGAAACACAAGGTGATTTCGCGCGCGGTATTGTTGCCCAGTCCATCGGCGGCGGCGGTGGTTCGGGCGGAACTGCAGGCGGCCTGGTATCACTTTCTCTTGGTGGTGTGGGCTCGAACGGCGGTAGCGGGGACTCGGTGAATGTCACTGTGCAAGGTTCGGGAAGCATCCTGACTTCGGGCATTGGGGCAGACGGTGTCATGGCGCAATCCATCGGCGGCAGCGGCGGAACCGGTGCAAACTCCTATGGGCTTGTTGCGATTGGTGGCACAGGATCTCGGGGCGGAACGGGCGCTGCGGTAAGCGTCAGCAACTACGGGCGTATTGTAACCGAAGACGACAACGCCCGCGGGATTATCGCGCAATCCATCGGCGGCGGTGGCGGTGATGGTGGCTCGTCCGGTGGAATGGTCTCGGTCGGAGGCAATGGCAGCGGCGGTGGCAGCGGGTCCACTGTGACGATCGTGAATGACGGGATCATCACCACTTCGGGTGATGATGCGATGGGTATTCTGGCCCAGTCGATTGGTGGCGGTGGCGGCAATGGTGGTTCGTCCGGTTCGGTAGGTGCGTTTGTCGGGGTAGCCATCGGTGGTGATGGCGGGGCCGGAGGGACCGGTGGCAATGTCAACGTAACCTTATCCAACACCGATGGCAGCCAGCCGTCGGCTATCCGGACTTCGGGCGCGCGCTCGGCAGGTGTATTTGCACAATCCGTCGGCGGCGGTGGCGGCAACGGTGGCGGAGCGGTCTCGGTTGCGGTTGGCGCATTTGGCGCGGCATCGGTCTCGGTTGGTGGGTCCGCTGGCAATGGTGGCAACGGTGGGACGGTCACGCTTAGCGGCAGCGGTTCAGCTTCTGTACAAACCGGTGGCGACGACTCGGTTGGGGTGATGCTGCAATCTGTTGGCGGTGGCGGGGGCAATGGTGGCTATGCCGTATCTGTCGCAGCCTCTGGAGGTCCGGTATCGGGTTCGCTGGCTGTTGGGGTTGGCGGTGACGGTGGTACGGGCGGCACGGGTGGTCCGGTCACGGTTGGCCAGTTCGATGGTAGTGGCGTCGCAACAGCAGCTGGGTTTGAAGGCACTGTCGTCACGACCGGAAACCGGTCGACAGGTATGCTGTTTCAGTCCGTCGGCGGTGGTGGTGGCAATGGTGGATTGGCGGTCGCCGCGACCGGTGGCGCCTCGGCACTATTTTCGGGCAACGTATCAGTTGGAATTGGCGGCAAGGCCGGCAGTGCGGGCAATGGTGGACTTGTTCAGGTCTATACCAATGCTGACGTGACCACGACTGGCACAAGCTCCAGCGCGATCATCGCGCAATCCGTGGGTGGCGGTGGCGGTAATGGTGGTGGAAGCATCGCGGCCGGTATCAGCGCAAGCGGAGGCGCTGCGGTCGGGATCAACGTCGGTGTCGGCGGAGATGGTGGTGGTGCCGGTATCGGTGGCAACGTCACTTTGCGTGCCGGTGGGACCTCAATCGAAACCAGTGGCGCATTCTCCAGCGGTGTCGTTGCGCAATCCGTTGGCGGCGGCGGTGGTAATGGTGGTTATGCCATCGGTGCCAGTGCCGATATTGCGGGCGGCGCTGCCGGGTCCATCAGTGTAGGCCTCGGCGGTAAAGCTGGCGGTGGAGGTGCGGGCGGTACAGTGACGGCCCAAGTTGATGCGGATGTCATCACCCGTGGGGATGATGCCGGTGCGGTCGTGGTGCAATCCATCGGCGGTGGCGGTGGCAATGGCGGCTTCAGCGTCGCTGCTGGCTTGGCGGCCGGCGGTGGCGGTGCCGGAACGATTGGAGTCGGACTTGGCGGCGACGGAGGCAGCGGCGGCATAGGCGGTACGGTAACCGGCGTGCGCGTCAACGGCGACGTTCGGACCGAAGGTGCACGCTCGACGGCTGTCGTTATTCAATCCATCGGCGGTGGCGGTGGTAATGGTGGTTTCAATGTCACCGCCGGAGTGGCAGCGGCAGGAGCCGGTGCTGGGTCAATTGGCGTCGGGCTCGGCGGCAACGGCGATACAGGCGGCAATGGCGGCGTGGTTGAAGGCCAGGTTGCAGGAAACGTCACAACAGTGTCCGAAGGTTCAGGCGGCGTAGTTTTCCAATCCATCGGCGGCGGTGGTGGCAATGGTGGCTTCAACGTGACGGCCGGTGTTGCTGGTGCGGGGGCAGGTGGCGGTGCCGTCACCGTAGGCCTTGGTGGCGACGGCTCAGGAGGTGGAATCGCTCAATCGGTGACCGGTCGAGTCACAGGCACCGTAAGCACCGGTGGCGCGGACTCAACTGCCGTTCTGGCGCAGTCCGTTGGCGGCGGCGGTGGCAATGGTGCTTTTAATGTTAGCGCGTCACTTGCAGGGGCTGGGGTTGCGAGCGGTGCAGTTTCAGTTGGCCTTGGCGGCGACGGAGGTACGGGCTCGACGGGTGGCACAGTCAATCTGACGACCACAAATACGATTGTAACTGTCGGGGACCGTTCTTCAGGCGTCGTCGCCCAATCCATCGGCGGTGGTGGCGGCAATGGTGGGTTTAATATCTCGGGGACCGGGGCCGGTGCAGGTACTGCAAGCGGTGCGGTCAGTGTCGGGCTTGGTGGAACGGGCGCAGGTGGCGGTAATGGCGGGTCGGTTACGCTAAGATCCAGTGGGACAATTCTGACGCAAGGCGACTCGGCGACAGCCTTCCTCGCGCAGTCCATCGGCGGTGGCGGAGGTAACGGAGGTTTCAACGTCAGCGCATCGGTTCAGGGTTCGGGCACCGCTGGGGCGGGCGTTTCGGTCGGCTTGGGCGGCGACGGCGGCGGAGGTGGTGATGGGAGCACGGTAATTGCTACGTCGAACAACGCGGTCGAAACCCGGGGGGATCAATCCTCGGGCGTGGTTGCGCAGTCCATCGGCGGTGGTGGCGGCAATGGTGGGTTCAACGTAGCCCCGGTCTTGTCGGGTGCAGGAACAGCCAGTGGCGCGGTGAGTGTCGGCCTCGGCGGTTCGGGCGATACTGGCGGCAATGGCGGCACCGTCACGCTGACTTCGAACGGTACCATCCTGTCGGATGGCTTTGCTTCAAGCGGGTTTGTTGCGCAGTCTCTTGGCGGCGGCGGTGGTAACGGAGGGTTCAACGTTTCGCCAACCGTTTCGGGGGCTGGAACGGGTGCGGCA
This sequence comes from Ruegeria sp. I3, assembly GCF_056532525.1. Lineage (NCBI taxonomy): Bacteria > Pseudomonadati > Pseudomonadota > Alphaproteobacteria > Rhodobacterales > Roseobacteraceae > Ruegeria > Ruegeria sp. I3. Next base: position 504,084 of record NZ_JBQFNI010000003.1, read on the forward strand.
TCGGTTTCGGTCGGGTTGGGCGGCTCAGGATCTGCCGGGGGTGACGGCAGTCTGGTAACGGCCAGCACAACAGCAAACGTTGTGACCCGAGGGGATGCTTCGGTGGGTGTCCTCGCGCAGTCCGTTGGTGGCGGCGGTGGTAATGGTGGCTTCAATGTCTCACCGGCTTTGGCTGGGGCCGGCACCGGATCGGGCGCGATCAGCGTTGGCCTGGGTGGGTCCGGTGGCAGCGGCGGCACGGGGGGTGTTGTTGGCCTGACGGTTGCCAATAGTGTTCAAACCGAAGGTGCGCAGTCCAGCGCAGTTGTGGCGCAATCAATCGGCGGCGGCGGCGGCAATGGCGGGTTCAACGTTTCTGCTTCCGTCGGTGGCGCAGGTACGGGTTCTGGCGCTGCGGCAGTTGGCTTGGGCGGTCGTGGAACTGGCGGCGGTGACGCCTCGGCGGTCACGGCGAATGTAACCGGGAATCTGATCACGCAAGGTGAAACCTCCAGCGGTCTCTTGGCACAATCTGTCGGCGGTGGCGGCGGTAATGGTGGCATGAACGTCTCGGTTGCAGTGGCCGCGGCGGGCACCGGCTCGGGTGGGGCATCCGTGGGTCTTGGTGGGGCGTCCGGTACCGGCGGCAACGGAGGCACAGTTGAAGCCACATTGAACGGAAACGTCTCGACACAAGGCGATGAATCCGGCGGGGTGATCGTGCAAAGCCTTGGCGGCGGTGGGGGCAATGGAGGCATGAATGTTTCCGCCACAGTCACTGTCGCAGGAACCGGCAGCGGTGGTGCGTCTGTTGGTCTTGGTGGCAGCGGTGGCGACGGGGGCGACGCGGATACTGCCGAAGGCACGATCGTTGGCAATGTTACCACTACCGGTGACAATTCTGGCGGCGTCTTGGTGCAATCTGCTGCGGGTGGCGGTGGCAATGGTGGGCTGAATGTATCAGCCGCCGTGAACATCTCGGGCACCGGAGGCGGCGCCGTTGGGGTTGGCATCGGTGGCTCGGGTGGAGATGGCGGTGCTGCGAGCTCGGCGACGGGGTCGGTCACCGGCGATGTCACTACAAGTGGTGAGAACGCGACGGGCGTTCTGGTCCAATCCGTTGGCGGCGGCGGCGGTAATGGCGGCGTCAACATCTCGGGCGCTCTGAGCATCGCACGCACTGGATCGGGTGCGGCAGGTATCGGCGTGGGCGGCTTCGGCGGCAGAGGCGGGACCAGCGGGGTAGTCGACAACACGTTCTCGGGCAATGTGAGCACCTCGGGTCCGCGGTCGGCAGGTATTATCGCACAAAGCCTTGGCGGAGGTGGCGGCAATGGCGCCACAAACATTTCCGGGGCCATTTCTTTAGCCAGCAACTATTCCGGCGGTTTGGGGATCGGCGTCGGCGGCTTTGGCGGGGACGGTGGTGCGGCAGATAACGTCACGCAGCGGGTCACCGGAGATGTCATGACAACCGGTGATGACTCGGTCGGCATTCTGACGCAAAGCCTCGGCGGCGGTGGTGGCAACGGCGGCACCAACATCTCGGCAGCGCTGTCTCTGTCCCGATCAGCCAATGCGGCGGTCGGCATCGGTGTGGGCGGTTTTGGCGGCGGCGGCGCTGATGCCGGAGCGTTGGTGCAATCGACAATCACCGGTGGAGTAACCACAACAGGTGATCGCAGCACCGGGATCCTGACACAGAGCCTTGGCGGCGGTGGTGGCAACGGCGGCACTAATATCTCGGCCTCGTTGGGTATCAGCCAGGAAAATGGCGGCTCGGTCAGTCTGGGCGTTGGCGGCTTCGGTGGCGGGGCGGGTAACGCTGGTGAAGTGAACAGCACATTGCGCTCAAGAACGGACAGCAGTGGCACAACTTCGGTGGTAACCACTGGCGTAGACAGTATTGGTGTCATGGCCCAGTCGGTCGGCGGCGGCGGCGGTAACGGCGGTCTGAACGTTTCTGGCGCTGTCAATCTCACCGGCAAATCCGGTGCAGCGGTTGCCCTGGGACTTGGTGGCTTTGGTGGCGGTGGTGGCAATGCCGATGCGGTCACGTTGGATGTTCAAAGCGATGTAGTGACGGCGGGTGACGGATCGCATGGTCTGTTTGCGCAAAGCCTTGGTGGCGGTGGCGGCACCGGGGGCGTGAATATTTCGGGCACTCTGGCGCTGACCAAACCATCGGGGTCGGACACGATCTTTTCGGTTTCAGCGGGTGTTGGCGGCTTTGGCGGGGCTGGCGGTGACGCAAGTGACGTCGATCTGGACTATACCGGCAATGTGCAGGCCGTTCCGATGGTCGAGCAATCGGATGGCACTTTAGCTGTTGATGAAAGCAAAGGGGCCAGTGGCATCATTGCTCAGTCGCTTGGCGGCGGCGGCGGTGACGGTGGTACGAACGTCTCGGGTGGCCTCGCGATAAGCGGCAAACCCGGCGCAGGCCAGACAGATAGCAGCAAATCCTACGCGGTTGTCGTGGGCGTCGGGGGCTTTGGTGGCGGCGGTGGAGACGCCGGAAATGTCGATGTGAACATTGGCGCAGGCAGTACGATCACAGCTCACGGCACTGGCCAATCCGGCCTGCTGGCCCAATCCGTTGGCGGCGGCGGTGGCAACGGTGGTCTGAACGTGTCAGGCGGGATCGTATCCGACAGCTCTCTGATCGTGGGCGTCGGTGGTTTCGCAGGCGATGGCGGTCAGGCCGGAGACGTCACGGTCACCTCGCAAGCGGATATTACGGTTACAACGAACCCGGACGATATATCGATCCCCAACACAACGACGTTCGAAGACAAACTGCGTGATTTCCTGGGCGACTCGATCGTAGATGAGACCGAGGAATTGGCGTCGAACTTCGGGTTGGAACGCCTGTTCATCGACATGGGTGTCTTCAACGAAGAAAAGCCGGATACTGACGGTTCGGCGGGTCTACTGGCGCAGTCCATCGGCGGCGGCGGCGGCAATGGCGGTCTGAATGTCTCGGGTGGAATCGCGCTCAGCAAAGATGGCAAGATCCCTTCGGTTACGTTTGGCGTCGGAGGCTTTGGCGGTGACGGCAATGTCTCGGGCAATGTGGGCGTCAATCACGCGGGAACTGTGTCAGTCGCCGGCAACTGGAAACATGGAGTTTTGGCCCAGTCGATCGCAGGCGGCGGTGGCAACGGTGCTTTGAACGTGACCGGGCAGCTGAACTATGGAGACTCCAACAACTCGGACGGCAAAACGGATCTGAGCATTGTGGGCGGCCTTGGCGGCCACGGAGGTACTGGTGCGGATGCGGGTGACGTGTCGGTCACTCAGACCGGCAACATCGCAACAAATGGCTATCACGCGCGCGGAATCTTTGCCCAGAGCATCGGCGGCGGCGGTGGTACCGGCGGCATTAATGCGACCTTTGTTGGTACCAAGGACAGCTCACCTATCGCGATGGGGATCGGCGGCTTTGGCGGCGGTGGCGGCGATGCGGGTGACGTGACCGTCGCGCGTGGCACAGCGGCCCTTGCTGCGGGGACAATCACGACCGATGGCGTTGGATCGCACGGTATCGAGGCGTCGAGCATTGGCGGCGGCGGCGGCGATGCGGGGATCAACGCAGTTGTGGGTATCAGCAAGACCACCGGCAATCAAAGTAACGGCGGCACCGGCGATTCCACGGATCGCAAGACACCGACCAATACCGGCGTCGATGACTCGGTCATCGCCAACTACAACGCGGTTTTGGATGAGCTTGAAGGCAAGGTGAACCCTGCAGATTCCTCGGGCAACAAAACCGGAGTTTCGGCGGTGGTTGCCATCGGTGGCGATGCAGGTACGGCAGGGGACGGTGGCGAGGTCGATGTTGACCACTATGGTGATATCGTCACCTTGCAAGATGGCAGCCACGGTGTGTTTGGGCAATCCATCGGCGGTGGCGGCGGCAACGCCGCCTTGAACCTCGGCATGACCTATGAGCTTGCCTCCGACGCGACCAACAAAGGCTTTGGCTTGGCTATTGGCGGCGGCACGGGTGAGGGCGGAATCGGTAGTTCGGTGGATGTGCGCAATACAGGCGACATCACGACCTCGGGCGCGGACTCTCATGGTCTCTTTGCGCAGTCCGTTGGCGGCGGCGGCGGCAATGCTGGCTACAATTCGGCATCGACGTCGGTCGATGGCGGCAATGTAAACATCCAGATCGGCCGCACGGGTGGAACCGGGGGCAGCGGCGGGGACGTCTATGCCAGCTCGAACGGCGCGATCAGCACGACGGGCAACCGGTCTTATGGCTTCTTTGCACAGTCCATCGGCAATGGCGGGGGTAACTCGTCATCAACTTCGGTCAGCATCGGCACCCCGAAATCCGGCGACAGCAAAGGCAACAAAGCCAGCCTGTCAGTCGGGCTTGAAGGCGGTACGGGTGGCGCGGCAGGCGATGTGACTTCTGTGGTGGCGGGCACCGTCGTCACGCAGGGCGATGACGCACATGGCGTATTTGCGCAGTCAGTTGGCGGCGGCGGAGGCAATGGCGGTAAGGCCAGCAACTCGGCTGGCAAGGGCACGTCAATTGCCTTGTCCATCGGTGGTACCGGCGGCACCGGAGGCGTTGGTGGCACGGTGGACGTGACCAACACTGCCCAGATCGCAACGTTCGGAGATCGCTCGATTGGGCTGATGGCGCAATCCATCGGTGGCGCAGGCGGAACTGGCGGCATGGTACAGGCCGGACAATCGAACCTCGATACCATCAAAGCTGTGGTCAACCCGTCCACAGTCGGCACCACAGCATCGATCAACATAGGCGGTACAGGTGGGGACGGTATGACCTCGGACATCGTGACCGTTGTGAGCGACGGAATAATCAGCACAGCAGGCACCATGGCCCATGGTATCTTTGCGCAGTCCGTCGGAGGCGGCGGCGGCATGGGTGGTGTCGTGGAAAACCGCATCATCAGCCTGCGTAAAGAGATTGGAAACACCGCGACATTATCCATCGGCGGCAACGGCGGCTCGGGTGCGATGTCGGCGGCGGTATCTGTGACCAACCGGGACGTGATACTGACCACGGGCGACAAGTCGGTGGGTATCTACGCGCAATCGGTCGGTGGTGGCGGAGGTGATGCACAGCAGGTTCGAAACATTGTTCTGGGCCGGTCCTCGGAGGGGTCTACGACAAACGCGATCCTTATTGGTGGCACCGGCGGCACCGGTGGTTCTGGCAGTACAACCACTGTTGTGAACGAAGCCGATGGTACGATCGTGACCAGCGGAGCCGAAAGCCACGGTATCTTCGCGCAGTCTATCGGCGGTGGCGGCGGCAATGGCGGATCGACAATCTCGGTTGATGGTCGCTATGGCGGGGCCGAGGCGAGCACTCGGCGGGCGTTGCAGTTTGGCCTGGGTGGCTCGGGTGGTTCCGGTGGAACCGGAGGCAACGTGGCCGTCACAAATGCGGGTACGATCATCACCATTGGTGCAGGTGCGCATGGCATCTTTGCTCAATCCGTTGGTGGCGGCGGCGGCAATGGTGGGAGTTCGATTACTGGGACGCTGCGGCTAAAGACTGGGGACAACAGCTCTCCGACCGCGCAGTTGAACATCGGTGGTTCGGGTGGCAGTGGCAATGCTGCCGGAAACTCGGTTGTCACCAATACCGGCGACATCCGCGTTGATGGCGAAGGTGCCTACGGTATCTTCGCACAATCCGTCGGTGGCGGTGGTGGCAATGGTGGATTGGCCGTTGCGATGGATGTGAATGACCTCAAAAACACAATGACCGGCAAGTCATACTCGAAGATCGCCATTGGCGGTTCTGGTGGCGACGGGGCGGATGGTGGAGATGTCACGGTCAACCATACCGGTACGATTGTCGTGAACGCTGAAAACGGGTTCGGTATCTATGCCCAATCCGTTGGTGGCGGCGGCGGTAATGCGGGATATTCGGTATCGTCGCCCTTGGTCTCGGCGCTGGACTACACGATCTCTCATGTGTTGGGCGCGCGAGAAGGGACCACCGGATCGGTGGGAACCGCGACTGTCAATTCAACCGGTGACATTCTGGTGAATGGTGCAGGCAGCGAGGCCATCTTCGCACAATCCGTCAATGGCGGCGGCGGCAACTCCGAAACATCGGTCGACTTTACGACCGCGACGGCAAGCGCGGGTGGAACCGGCACTGTTTATATCAGTGACATCTCGCTGGGCGGTGATGATGTTTCGGGCACGGCGGGCAGCCAGGTTGCCCAGTCGCACGTCGGTAACATAGCGACCACCAGTGACCGCTCGACAGGTCTGATGCTGCAGAGTGTTGGCGGCGGTGGTGGCACATCGGCCAACAACATCAGCCTTCAGGATGGCGACGGTATCGAGATTGATGCGCGCCTGGGCGCGATTGATACGAATGATGCAGCAGGTGGCGATGTGTTCGGCAGCCGGACGGGCGATGTCGGCACAGATGGTGCGTTTTCCTCGGCAGTTACGGCGCAATCTATTGGCGGCGGCGGCGGTAAGCTGGTGCTCAACAGCACGGGCACGGCTGATACCAACAGGTTTGCTTCGGTAATCCTGGGGTCCGATCCAAGCTTCCGCAACAACGGCGGTGATATCGATCTTGATCTGAATGGAGATGTCTTCACCAGCGGTGACCGGTCCTTTGGCCAAAGCGTTCAAAGCATCGGCGCGGGCGGGGGTGAAGCTGTCGTTGCTGGTCTTGGAGGCGTCGATGTGACCCTCGGGGCGCAGGACGATTCAACTGGAGATGGCGGCATCGTCGATTTCACCAATACCGGTGACGTAAACACAAGTGGTACCGGATCGCATGCGTTCGTGATCCAGAGCATCGGCGGCGGCGGTGGTCTTGTCACGACAGACCTGGACCCCAGCCAGGTGACCGTAAATCTGTCAGCTGCAAATGGCGGGGACGGCGGGGACATTCTGTTCTCGCAAACTGGTAACACGGTCACCAGCGGAGAGAACGCGATCGGTGTCGCCGCGCAGTCGTTGGGTGGTGGTGGCGGCATCGTCGATTCCATATTCCGGGGTGCCGCAGGTGGCGCCGGGTCGGGCGGTGCTATCGACATGACCCTGACCGGCAATGTGTTGTCGGTCGGCGACGGTGGCATTGGTGTCTTTGCACAATCCGAAGGCCGTGACGGTGCAGACGCCATTATGCTTGGGTTCGATGGTGTTGTCATGGGTGGCACCGGGCAAGCGAACTCGGTTGCCTCTATCATTGTCGAAGGAGGAACCGACAACACGCTGACCCTATCAGAAGACACGGTGCTGATCGCGGGCAATAACCAACTGGTGAACGGCGGCGATGGCAATGAACAAATCACGCTGTCCGGACGCGCGCTCGGTAACCTGAACCTTGGTGACGGGACGAATGGCCTGACCGTGGAAGATGGTGCAACCTTCTATGCATTGGATACCGTGAATCTGGGCGACGCCGGGCTCATGCAGGTGGATGGCAACTTGGTTCTGGGCGCAAATTGGGGCGTCGACGGAGGCCTGACGGCTGCTGTTCAAGCGGATGATTTTTCCTTCACCGAGAATGTTAGCCAGACCACGAACGTGACCGGAAGTCTGGCCTTTGGCGGCACTGCGACTTCAACGTTCGACGTGTATTTCCGAACCACTGGCATATCGGGTGGAGACAGCGATCTGATCAATGTCACCGGGGATGCCACCATTGGTGGTACATTGGTGCCGCGGTTGAACACGCTCGAACGCGCATTGCCGCTTGTCATCATCAATCCCGATGGAACGGCCGCAGATGCTGGCACGACCATCCAGGACACTGTGGTTCTTGATTACTCCATTGGTTTGAACGGGGCGACGTCGGACGGCAGTTCGATCGATCTGGTGATCACACCAGACTATTCGACGCCTAGGATGAACTCCAACCAGACCGCGATCGGTGACTATATCAATGATGTCCTGAACGGGCGGGGAACGTCCGAACAGGGCGAGCTTTTGGCGCTGATCGGGAACATGCAATCCGAGACCGATGTGATCGCGGCCATTGAGAGCTTGTCGACAGCGGACTACGCCGCAGATGCGGTGGATGCGTATTTTGGCACGCGGGTATTCGCGGATACGCTGCAAAACTGCGAACGCTACACCAATTATCAAGCCGGGGATGATCCGCGTAACTGTATCTGGTTTACCGGCGGCCGCTATTTCTTCGACCGCGAGCAGACCGGGATTTACAACGATCTGAACGTCAATAACACCAATTGGTCGGCGGGTGTCCGTCTACCGGTGGGGGATGAGTTGTATGCAGGGTTTGCCCTGGGCTACGACCAGATCAGCCTGCAGAACGGATCGCAATACAATGCATCCGGCGATCGGTTCAATCTGGGTGCATCGCTGACCAAATACACAGGCGCGTGGGAGTTTGCGGCCATGCTGTCGGCAGGTTGGTCAAACTACGATACAAGCCGTGCAGGTGGGATCCGGGGTGTTTTGCCCAATGGCACTATTGTGGACACCGTTGGTGTCAGCGAGATCAAGCACAAGATGAACCACCAGAACCTGCGGCTCAGCCTGGCGTATGATCAAAGACTTGGCACTGGTGGAGCGTACCTGCGCCCCGAACTGGCCGTCGATGCGACGCGGTTGGCGACGGAAAGCAATGGCGATGGCACTTTGTCAGGTATCGTCTTGCAGGACGACAACGAGATGATCTATTCGCTGACGCCGTCGATTGAGATCGGGACCGAGCAGATCCTGAGCGCCTCGCAGAAACTGCGTGCGAGCCTGCGCGCCGGTGCCATCCTCTCGTCTGACGACACGGTGTCGGTAACCGCTGGCTTCAGTGGGGCCAGCGCCGCCGACGGAGGGTTCGTGAATACCAGCTATATCGGTGACGCCCACGGCGTCGTGTCCGCGCGGTTGGGATTGTTTGCTTTGGATGACAGCAGCTTTATCAACCTGAGCCTGGACCATATGTTTGGAGACTCAACCGAAGCCCTGCAGGTTGGCATTGGCCTTGGGATACAATTCTAGTTTATGAGGAACAGCAGTATGAAAACTTGGATCTACGCTTTGGTGGCGTCGTTCGGTTTGACAACTCAACTTGGCGCACAGGAAAACGAAGCGCCATTGTGGTCGGTCAACTGCAGCAATCAGGTCAACGGAACTGAATTGATTTGTGAAATGACCCAGACCATTATCTTAACCGAGAACAATCAAAGGCTTGCCTCGATTGCGTTCGTCAAACCTGCCGGCAGAGACGAGATCGAAGCGGTGCTGACACTGCCATTTGGCCTGCTGTTCTCTGAAGGGCTGATTGCTAAAGTGGATGATGCCGAGATCGCGCGGCTGGATTTTCTAACCTGCGAAGCACAGGGTTGTTTTGCCCGTTCTCCTGTTTCTCAGGACTGGATGTCAAAGATGCGCGCTGGCAATCTGTTGAGTATTGAAAGCGTAAACCGGGTCGGCGATCCAATTTCCTTTGGCTTCGATCTGGCGGGATTTAGCAGAATATCCGATATGCTGCCGTGATTGCCTGGCCTTCCTTCCAGAAGGCCGCGCAGGCCTTCTTGGTTAGCAACGCGTAGATGGGTCTGACCAGAGCGTTCATTTTGTGATTGCGCTCGCAACGAGCGGAGGCTGCGGCGTAGGGCTATGTGATGGCTTTGGATTTCCGAGATGCGAGCGTTCGCGCCGACTAGTTCTCAGAGACACTCCCGGTCGGCGATGTCGAGGGTGCGGTCCAGAATCGCCAGCCCTGTCATCAGGTCGTCTTCACTGATGTTGAGCGGTGGGGTCAGGCGGATCACGTTCGAGAAGAAGGACAGGTAGAGGCCTTCGTTCATCGCAAAGCTCATCATCTCGCTCATGGGTCTGGCGTCTTCGCCTTTGGCGGCAAATGGCACCAGCGGTTCGCGGGTGTCGCGGTTTTTGACCAGTTCGATGCCGTTGAACATGCCCTTGCCGCGAATATCCCCGATCGAGGGGTGTTTCTTTGCCAGCTTGTGCAGCTCTGCGCGCATCTTTTCCCCCATCGCGGTGGCGTGGGCCAGCGTGCCTTCTTCCTGCATGGCTCGGATCGCGGCGATGCCAGATGCGCAGGCCAGCGGATGGCCGGCATAAGTCAGGCCTCCGGGCAATGGGTAATCGCGCAGCCAGTCATGCAGCTCGGTACTGACGGACATGGTGCCAAGCGGCACGTAACCCGAGTTGATGCCCTTGGCCGAACAAATGATGTCCGGCTGAACACCCCAGTGATCGACGGCGAACCATTTTCCGGTCCGGCCAAACCCGGCCATGACCTCATCCGCGATCAGTAGGATGCCGTATTTTTCGCAGGTTGCCTTAATAGATTGCAGATATCCGTCGGGTGGCACGATGATCCCGTTTGTGCCGACAATGGGTTCCAGAATGACGGCAGCCACGGTATTGGGGTTTTCATACATCAGGATTTCTTCCAGATGCGGCCCGCCTTGGGCGACCGGGCACTGGGCCGGGTCTTTGTGGCCTGTTGGCAACCGATAGACGTAAGGATCAAGCATCCGTACGATGCCCGGCATATCGGCGCGGGTCAGATGGTGGCGCGGGTCGCCGGTCAGCGATAGCGTGCCACCGGTTGCCCCGTGGTAGGAACGGTAGCGAGCGATGATCTTTGTCCGACCGGTGTAATGCCGTGCCACACGGATGGCGGTTTCGTTTGCGGCTGACCCTCCGGTTGTAAAAAAGGTTGATGAGATGTTGGCAGGTGTGATCTCGGTCATGATTGCCGCGAGTTCTGATCGAACATCCGAGCCCATGGCCGGGCCGATGTAACAAAGCCTGTCCGCCTGATCTTTGATCGCCTGTACGATCTTGGGGTGCTGATGACCCATATTTGCGTTTACCAGTTGGGATTGGAAGTCGAGGTAGCGCTTGCCATCGCTGTCCCAGAACCAGCTGCCCTGAGCGCCGGTTATGACACGCGGGCGGCTGCCCTGTTTCGACCAGCTTTGCAGATAATGATCCGCATGCATGTCTTTGACCCACTCGGGATCATGTGAAGGATAGGCGTTGCTGAAGTCTTCCATGACAGGCCTCTTGGCGTGCGGGGTTGGGATCAATCGATGATGGTTACTGGCTGGCCCAAAGCGTCTGCATCAGGCGTGACGCCAAGGCCGGGGCCTTCGGGTGGGGCGATGCGACCGTTCCAGCGGCTAGGTGCATTCGGATCGAGACGCGGTTTGACATAGTGGGACAAATCGCAGGTATTCATGATGCCGCGCGCTGGGGTTGAGGCTGCAAGATGCAGCGAGGCGGCCGTCGTAACATCGCTGCCCCAAGTGTCCTCGATGCACATCTGCGTGCCAAGCGACAGGCAGAGATCGCGGATTTGACGCATCGTCGAAAGGCCGCCCATCTTCGACAGTTTCAGTGCGGCGGCATCCATGCAGCCAGCGCGGTGTCCTGCCAGAACCGAATGAATGTCACAGGCGCTTTCGTCCAGCTTCATCGGCAGACCAGTCGCGGCGCGGACATGGGCGCATTCCTCAATCGTGGCGCAGGGTTGTTCCAGCATTATGTCCAGATGCGAGACAGCGCGGCCAACTCGTGTAGCGGTCAGCGTATCTGACCCGCAATTCCAGTCTCCATAAACCAACGGGCCATCACCTACAGCCTCGCGCACCTGAATCAAACGAGCAACGTCGGCTTCCCAGTTGTCGTCCGCGCCCAGCTTCACCTGAAACTGTCGCATGCCCTGATCAAAGGCATCGCGCGCCATGTGCGCCATTTCTTCCGGTGCGATACAGGTGATCGAATGATACAGCGGCATATCGGCAACGGCGCGCCCACCGAGCAAAGCATATAGCGGTAGTCCCGCTGCCTGTGCGGTCAGATCCCAAAGCGCTGTATCAATGGCTGACTTGGCGTAGCCATGCCCGATCAGATGCTTATTAAGGCGCTCCATCAGCGCTTCGGGACCAACCGGGTTAGCGCCGATGAGAACGGGTGCCATCTCTTCAAGTGCTGGAACCACGCCCTTGGCATAGGCGGGTAGATAATGCGGGATCGGACAAACCTCTCCCCAGCCCGATGCGCCGGTATCGGTATCCAGACGGACAACCACTGAAACCGTCGTATCGCAGGTCTTGCCCTCAGCCATGTAATAGGTGTCATGCGAGGTCAGCAGGACTTCCCAGGCGGTGATGCGAGTAATCTTCATCTGGCGGTTTCCATTAGGCGCAGGATTCGTAGGTTGCGACAGGTGGGCCAAGGCTGTCAAAGTCCGGCGTCACCCCAAGCCCCGGAGTATCTGTGGCATAGAGTTTACCGTCCCTTACTGTGGGGCCGCCAATCCCGGTGTTACGGGTGTTGTAGTTCATCAGATCGGTTGAATTGATCAGCATCTCTTGGGGTGTTGAGGTCGCAAAATGGGCGACCGCAGCGGTGGTGATCTGCCCGCCCCATGTGTCCTCGGAGACAACCGGAATACCGTGATCAATCAGGAAATCACGCACCCGGCGGGCTTTGGACAGGCCGCCCAGGTTAGAAATCTTCAAGCAACAAATTTCGGTACCCCGATCGTTCACGATGCGTCGGGCCATTTCAATCCCGGTGACGCATTCATCCAGTTTCATTGGTTGCTCGGCTACGCGGCGCACCTGCTGGCACTCGTGGTAACTGTGGCAGGGTTGTTCGAGGATAAAGTCCAGGTCACGGGTTGCGCGGGCCACACGGATGGCGTTGTCAACGCGCCAACCCTGATTGGCATCTGCCATAGCCTTTTCACCGGGTTTCAGCAGGGGCACGCCTTCGCGGATACGGTCGATATCGGTCACCCAGTCGCCACCTACCTTGATCTGGAACTGCCGGTATCCCGCTGCCCGGTGCTGTTCCATCTCGGCAATGGTCTCTGCCAAGACAGGTTTCTGCGGCACAACCCGGTAAATCGGTGCACCATCGGTGAGTTTGCCGCCCATCAGCATCCAAACAGGTTGTCCGGTGGACCGTCCCAGAATATCCCAACACGCTGCATCAAAGGGCGCTTTGGCGTAGCCGTGACCTTGGACCGTGCCATCCATCAACCGTTCGATCTTGGACAGCTGGCGGGGATCTTCCCCCAGCAAGCGCGGGGCGGCGAGGCGGGCAAAGGCTTCGACCCCTTCAGAATGGGCGATCATGTAGTTCTCGCCGCAAGGGGCAAACTCACCGCATCCTTGCAGGCCCGCATCCGTATCGATCACCACAACTGATGACATCGACGTTGTGATCGCGTTGCCCGCGCCCCAGCCGTATGATCCGCCGACATAGGGCAGGGGGGTTTTGAACACACGGATACGGGTTATCTTCATGGCGTCACCATAGGGCTTCCGCGATGGCCGATGCTCTGGTTTTCAGATCACGCCAGTTCACGAACTGCGTCCGTGCGTGGGCGTTCGGATTTCGGATCATAGGCTGCTTCGCCGAGGACACGCCCTTTGCGGGGTACACCAGCGATAACTACTTCGATCTCTGTGCCCGGAACATTCACGTGTGGCTTGACGTAAGCAAAGGCGAGGATTTTGCCGACGCTGTGGCCATAGGCGACCGAGGCTGTTGCACCGACAACCTCGCCGTTGATCCGAATAGCCTCGCCCCCATGACCATCTTCGACCCCATCCGGTTCGATCTCCAAATAGGCGCAAATCCAAGGCATCTCGCCCGCCTCAGACTGAGCGGCACTGGCGCGCGTTGCTTCGACACCCAGATACTCTTTGTCCAGCTTGAAGAACCGGCTGACATTGGCCTCTGGCAACGTGACCTCGTTGGTCAGTTCTCCAGCACCGGGGAATGCTTTTTCCATGCGCAGGCTGTTCATCGCAAACGAGCCGTAGTTCTCGATGCCATAGTTCTCGCCCGCAGCCCATAGCGCGCTGTAGACGTCAACGCAGGCTTCATCTGGCATGTGGAATTCCCAACCCAACTCGCCCGCATAGGACATGCGAAAGGCCCAGACCTTGTGCCCCGCGATGGTGATTTCCTGAGCCGACAGCCAGCGGAACCCGGCGTTGGACAGGTCCGCGTCGGTGCATCTGGCCAGCACCTCGCGGGATTTTGGCCCGTTCAGGGACAAAGCCGACCAATCTTCAGAGAGCGTTTTGACAAAGACGGTCTCTCCCGCGAGGTTCTGGTTCAAGTGATCGACAAGGCGCTGTTCAAAGAACGCCGCGCAGACCAGATAATAGCGGTCTTCCGCTATGCGAACGATGGTCGTCTCAAGCTCGATACGGCCCCGGCGGTTCAGAAAGTGGGTCAAGGTAATTGAGCCATCTTTCTGTGGCATCTTGTTGGCCGTCAGACGGTCAAGATAGGCATAGGCATCGGGGCCTGAAACTTCGACTTTGGTGAACGCGGTCACGTCCATGATACCAACACGCTCACGCACGGCTTGGCATTCCAGCGCCACCATGTCGAAAACCTCGTTACGGCGGAACGAATAGTGGTCACGCTGTTCAACACCATTGCGCGCGAACCAGCGGGGGCGTTCGTGGCCGAAAACCTCTTCATAGACCGCGCCCTTTTGTTTGAGGATCTCATAAAGCGGCGAGGGTTTGATCGGACGCCCTGCAAGGCGGTTGAAATGCGGAAAGGGGATCTCGTGCCGCAGCTTGTAATCCTCGTGCGCCTTGATGACCTGCCAGTCTTTCTTGGCATAGCTGCCAAAGCGGCGCGGATCGTAGTCACGCATATTGATATCAGCAGCACCGTGTACCATCCATTTGGCCAGTTCACGGGTCAGACCAGGCCCCCAACCGATGCCGATCTGCGTGCCACAGCAGCACCAGTAATTCTTGACGCCCGGTGCGGGGCCGACCATCGGGTTGCCATCTGGCGGGTGGCTGATTGCACCATGGACTTCACGGGTGATGCCCAGTTCAGAAAAGATCGGCATCCGTTCTAATGAGTTTTCCAGCCATGGCATAACACGGTCATAATCCGCCTCGAACAGCCAGTTTTCGTACTCCCATGGGCATTCATCATGCCAGACAGAGTTCGAGTTCTCCTTTTCATAGATCCCGATCAGGCCCTTTTTCTGTTCCATGCGGATATAGCCCGAAACCATCTTGTCATCGCGGATCACCGGCAGCTCAGTTGTCAGGTCTTTGAATTCCGGCACATCTTCAGTGACAAAATAGTGATGGGTCATCGAGGTCATGGGTAATTGCAGGTTCGACCATTCGCCCATTTGACGGGCATATGTGCCACCGGCGTTGACCACGTGTTCGCAGGTGATGGTGCCTTGTTCGGTTTTCACCACCCATTCACCTGCATCGTTCTGGGTGATGTTGGTCGCGCGACAGTGGCGGAAAATCTTCACACCTTTCTGACGGGCCCCAGCGGCCATGGCCATAGTCACGTTCGAAGGATCAACGTGACCGTCATCTGGCGTGTAAAGCGCGCCAATGACACCGTCGAGGTTATAGTAGGGGTGCATTTCAGCTATGAAGTCAGGCCCTACCAACTCGATGTTGAACCCCAGCGCTCGGCCAACTGATAATGTGTGGCGCAGCCAGTCCATCTCATCCTCGGTATAGGCCAGACGGAATGAACCGCAGCCGTGCCACGTGACCGCCTGATCGGTTTCTTCCTCAAGTGTCTTGGAATAGAGGCCAATGTTATAGTCGACCATCTTGCCCAGCCCGTAGGAACTGGTGGAGTGAGTGATCTGACCAGCGGCATGCCAGGTGGAGCCCGAAGTCAACTCGGCCTTTTCCAACAGCACCGTGTCTTCGCCCCAACCTTCATGGCCCAGGTGATAGGCCAGTCCGCAACCCATGACGCCACCGCCGACAATGACGACCTTTGCGCGTGCAGGCAGTTCCTTTTTAGACATCGCAACTTCCTGTTTCCGAGACATGGAATTCTGTGGACTTCCTATTGCTACATATGTACCACTGTCAATGAAAAATGGCACAAATGTACATACCGAGGTAAGCAATGTGCGGTACAGGTGTTTCAAGTGGCATTGTGACGCGTACGGATGTTACGAATCCTGACGCGATCTTTTTGACTGAAACACCAGCTCGGCTTGTATCAGGAGAAAAAATATGACTGTCCTGCCAACCCACTCGCTCGAGGCCCGGTACTATACGGATCCTGACATATTCGACAAAGAGATGAACGGCCTGTTGTGCAGAACTTGGCAATTCGCAGGTCATGCGGCAGATATCCCAAATGTAGGCGATTACTTTGCGTTCGAAATCGCAGGTCAGAACCTTTTTGCCATTCGCGGACGCGACAATCTTGTCAGGACTTTTTACAACGTGTGCCAGCATCGTGCGCATGAAATGGTGACCGGAACCGGAAATACCCGTGTAGTGGTCTGTCCCTATCATCAGTGGACCTATGAGCTTACCGGCGGCCTGCGGTCTGGACCGAACATCAAGAAAGTTCCCGGTTTTGATCGCGCGAAAATTTGTCTGACCGAAGTACGGACCGAAGACTTCCTCGGGTTCATCTTTGTCAATTTGGACGATAACGCGGCAACGATGGACGAATGGTATCCCGGTGTCCGGGACGAGTTGTCTGAGTTCGTGCCGAACACTAACGCTCTGGCCCCCTTAGAGTGGGTCGAAATTCCTGAGAACTGCAATTGGAAGGTTTCGATCGAGAATTACTCGGAATGCTATCACTGCCCAACTAATCACCCGACCTTTGCCGAAGGCGTGATCAAACCGGAAACCTATGACATTCAGCCCGATGTGTCGGGAGGTTACGTGCTGCGTCACACGACCGAGTGCCAAAGCCTCGAAAAGATGACCTATCCGATTGATCTGGAAAGCAACAAGCATGCGGGCGACTATCAAAGCTGGTTCCTGTGGCCGATGTTCTCGTTCCAATGCTATCCAGGAAATGTTCTGAACACCTATCATTGGCGGGCAAATACAGTGGACAGCTGTACCGTCTGGCGTGGGTGGTACACAGAAGGCGGTCATGAAAGCGACGTGATCCGTGGCCTTGCCACTCAGGATCGCGAAACGACTGTGGCCGAGGATATTCGGTTAGTGGAATCCGTTCACCGCGGCCTGAAATCCAAAGGGTACAAACCGGGACCGCTGGTGCTTGATCCGGCCTGTGGCGTCATGAGCGAGCATTCCGTTGCGAAGCTTCAACAATGGATGCGCGAGGCGATTGAATAACGTTACGTGCTGAGGATGGGCCAGATAAGACATCACCGAAGCCAACGCTGTGCCAAAGGGCACACCCGACCAGAACGTCGCGATTGAGCCCCCTTGCCTTCGGTGGTGGGGTTGGTTGTAAGTCAGGGACGGCGGCTTTAGCGGAATATCGAGCCAGGACCGACTAAGTTGCAGATCGGTCGTTTCACCTGAGGAGAGAATGATGGACGACAACCTGTTTGAACATGGCCTGAAGCAGCGCAAGTCGACGCTGGGCGCCGAGTATGTTGAGAAGAACCTGGCAGCGGCGGATGATTTTACCCGCTCATTCCAAGAGAACATGACTGCTTGGTGCTGGGGCTTCGGCTGGGGGGATGACACGATCGATCACAAGACCCGTTCGATGATGAACCTCGCTATGATTGGGGCACTCGGCAAGATGCATGAATGGGAAATCCACTGTAACGGCGCGTTGAACAATGGTGTCACCAAAGAGGAAATCCGATCAATCATTCATGTGATCGGCATTTATTGTGGCGTCCCGCAGTCTCTTGAATGCTTCCGTGTCGCTCGCAAAGTCCTGACCGAACGTGGGCTGCTGGACTGATCTGATCCCTTCGCGAGATCTTCAGAAGGAACGACACAATCAGCGAGATTGCGCGTCTGCAGTTCGCGCGGTCTGCTGACACCTGCCTAAGCCGGGTCTGGCACTTCACCTTGCCAATGGTCCCCCATCGCGACGATGCATGAAGTACCGTTGGCGTAGTTCTGAACGATCATCCAGTCTCCGCTTGTACGTTTGACCCAAACCTCCAGCATTGTTTCGGGATCGCGCAAACCCATGCCCTGACGTTCGGCCCCCAGAACCTGTTTCAGTGTCTGTGCCATCCGCGCGCTGTCATCACAGCTGACATCCGCCATTTTAGACTGCGCAGTAGAAGGCACCGCGAGGCATAGAAGAAGAAGGCTGGCATGAAGACGGGTCATAGGTGAAGGTTAGTTCTTTCTGCGCTCAAGCGTAACAGTTTTGTGACGCCCTGTGGATAAAACTCGCGTGGAGCCCTGCGAGATACGACACTCGCTGCAGAAACAGGCAATCATCGCGCCTGTCACAAATCTTTCGCGTAGATGTAAACGAAACGATTCAAAAGCGTCACGAAGCTTTTGTTTTGACGTTCTATCCGCCTCGCAACGATGGGGGCGATATGCTGAGAATTGAAAAGCTGACCAAAAAGTTTGGTGACAAACGGGCCGTGGATTCGGCGAATATCGTCGTCGACAAGCCAACCATGATCGGGATTATAGGCAGCTCCGGGGCTGGAAAATCCACGCTTTTGCGCATGGTCAACCGTCTGAGCGATGCAACGACCGGCACAATTACTTTTGAAGGCGAAGAGATCTCTGCGCTTCGCGGCGCTGCCAAACGCGAATGGCAATCGCGCTGTGCGATGATCTTCCAGCAGTTCAATCTTGTACCGCGCATGGATGTCGTCTCGAACGTTTTGCATGGCACGCTGAACAGGCAATCGACCTTTTCGACGATGTTCAACCTGTACCCGCGGTCGGATATTCATAAGGCGATTGAAATTCTGGATCGGCTAGGCATTGCCGAGCAAGCACCCAAACGAGCCGAAGCCTTGTCAGGCGGCCAGCAGCAACGCGTCGCCATCGCCCGCGCGCTGATGCAGGACCCGAAGATCATTCTGGCGGATGAACCGATCGCCTCGCTAGACCCAATGAATGCACAGGTTGTGATGCAATCGCTGCGCGCCATTCACGAAGAAGACGGCCGCATGGTCATTGCTAATCTGCACACATTGGATACCGCGCGTCGCTACTGCGACCGGGTCATCGGAATGCGTGATGGTCGGATTGTGTTCGACGGCACCCCTGCGCAGCTGACCACGGGCGTAGCGCGCGACATCTACGGTGCAGGTGCAGACTTTTCCGAGGCCGCAACCTCGACCGAGATCGAAACACTGGACAGGCCAGAGGTCCGCGAAGCGGAAGCCTACGTCTGAGCCAGTTTCCCCCGCGTCCGTCGCGGGCCACCTTCATCTAACCGAACGGAGAAAATGATGAAAAAGAACCTCGCACTGGCGTTTGCCGCCACGACCGTTTTGAGCACTGCTGCTCTTGCCGAAGAAATCACCGAGTTTCGCATTGGCATCCTCGGTGGCGAAAATGCCCAGGACCGCATGAACTCGTACCAGTGTCTTGCAGACTATACGTCTGAGGCTTTGGGTGTTGAGACCAAGCTGTTCGCCCCGGCGGACTACAACGGTGTGATCCAGGGCTTGTTGGGTGGCACACTCGACATGGCATGGTTGGGAGCCTCTTCTTACGCGGCCACCTATCTGCAAGACCCCGACGCGGTTGAGCCCGTTCTGATCAAGGTCAATGTGGATGGCTCAATCGGGTATCACTCGATTGGGTTCGCCCGCAAGGATAGTGGCGTCACCTCACTGGACGACATGAAAGGCAGAGTGTTTGGGTTTGGTGATCCGAACTCGACCTCAGGTTATCTGATCCCGTCGATCGAAATCCCGCAATACAAAGAAGGTATCACCATGGAGTCGGGTGAGTATTTCGGTGAGGTCAAATTCACTGGTGGCCACGAGCAGACGATCGTCGCTGTGAATAATGGCGACATTGATGGTGGTGTGACCTGGGCCGATGGTCAGGGCAACTGGGAAGATGGATACAATTCTGGTGCCCTGCGCAAAGCGGTTGACGCAGGTCTTGTCGACATGAACGACATGGTCCAGATCTGGAAATCGAACGTTATCCCCGAAGGCCCTGTGGTTCTGCGCAAGGCGTTGCCTGCCGATGTCCGTGCGACCATGACAGATCTTGTCGATGGCCTGCACGAGCGTGACCCCGATTGCGCTTATGGTGTGGCGGCAGGCGAGACGCTGGGTTTCCAGCCGGTATCGCATGACACCTACATCTCGATTGTTGAGGCCCGCAAAGCCAAAATCGGTGGCTAACGCGCGCACATGACGTTTCCGGCAACCCATTGGGGTTGCCGGTCTTTATTCATTCGGGGCTCGGGATGGCAGATTTATCAATCGGTGCGGCGCCAGGCGGCGTTGAGACCATTCAATCCAGCTATATGGCACAAGTTCACAAGCGCAGGCTTTATGGCGGGCTGACGCTGCTGATCTTTGTGGTCCTGATGGTATCAGGTTTCAACATTGCGGATTCCCGAAACGCGGGTGGGTTCTGGGACGGATTGCATCAGATCGGTGATTACCCGGCGGATGTGCTGTCTGAAGCTTGGGAAAAGCGGGCCGATCTGCCTGGCCTGATCGTGAAGTACTTCCCTGCACTGGTTGAGACGGTGAACATTGCCGCAGTTTCCACGTTGATCGGGGCCATCGGTGGTCTGATCCTGTCGCTTCTTGGCACACGCGGGCTGGCGAAATGGCCGGGTCTAATCCCGGTCTTCCGGCGTATCTCGGATGTTATGCGCGCAGTGCCGGAAATCGTTATCGCGCTTGTGCTGATCTTCGTCCTTGGGGGCGGTCCGGTGCCGGCGATGATCGCTATCTCAATCCACACCGCAGGGGCGCTTGGTAAAATGTTCTCGGAAGTATCCGAAAACGCTGACCTGAAACCGGTTGAGGGGTTGGCTTCGACCGGGGCGACCTGGTCGAAACAGATGATGCTGGGTATCCTGCCACAGGTCGCGCCAAACTATATCAGCTACACGTTGCTGCGATTTGAGATCAATATTCGCGCTTCTGCCATCCTGGGCTTCGTCGGCGCGGGAGGGTTGGGTTACGAACTGCGCAATGCCATGGCTTGGGGTCCGGGTCGTTTTGACGAGGCCGGCGCGATTTTCATCCTGCTATTCAGCACCATCGTATTCTTCGATCAGGTGTCCAGCCGCTACCGCAACCGTCTGACCGAAGGGCAGGGCCAATGACCACAATTGATTGGAACTTCGGGCTGGACGGGGCCAAGCTTGACGCCGAAAAGCTATTTCAGCGTAAACGATTGATCGGCTTTAGCATCCCTGTCGTGATCCTCGTTTATCTCACCTACATCTTCTTTGCCTTCGACCTGCCGGGCCTTGCTCAACGCGCCAATCTGGACAACGCCGTCACGCTGGCCTCTGATAGCTGGTCACACAAAGTACATGTCACACGCGATAACCGGTCCGGCGAGGTGACTTATGCCGTGGAGGGCGAGCGCAAGGGCACTTATCCCGAAGGTCAGCGCCCCGACTGGGTATCGGGTGATGAGGTGACAACGATTGATCTGGGCCGCAACCATATCGTGCGGTTCCTGCCCGACAACCGGACCGAGATTGAAATACCCAACTTTCAGTTGATCGAAGTGCAGGCCAAGGGACGTCGCCTGACGACAAATCTGCCCTCTGAACTGCCCGACTGGATTTCCGCATCTGAACGGCGTGTTGGCGTCACAACGCCTGAGGGCCGGATCACCATGACCGGTGCCCGGACCGAAGTGTTCAACTATTTCCCGGGATGGGAGCTGTTCTGGTTCACGCTTGACAGTCCGTACCACGGCCATGGGATTGGTGAAATCCTGTTTGGCGCGCAGATCGATCCAAGCCGTTCGAATATCGCAGGCGCAATCTCTGACTGGTGGAACAACGCGATGTGGCGGCATAAGGATGTGGCCTGGGCCATCGGAGAAACGATCCTGATGGCATTTCTGGGTACGATGGGTGCCGCGATGATCGCGCTGCCATTGGCCTTTCTCGCCGCCAAACGGTTTTCGCCGATCATGTTGCTTCGCGCCGCAACGCGCCGTCTTTTCGACTTTGTGCGCGGTGTGGACGCATTGATCTGGACCGTGGTTCTGGCACGTGCCTTCGGTCCCGGACCATTGACGGGGGCCTTGGCCATCCTGATCACCGACACGGGTACGTTTGGCAAGATTTTCTCGGAAGCGTTGGAAAACGTTGATCAGAAACAGATCGAAGGGGTGTCCTCGACCGGGGCTAAACCGCTACAGCGTTACCGGTTCGGGGTGATCCCGCAGGTCGTTCCCGTGTTGCTGGCACAAATTCTTTATTTCCTCGAATCCAACACCCGTTCGGCAACGATCATCGGTGCGATCACCGGTGGCGGCATCGGACTGATGCTGACGCAAGCCATCCAGACGCAGAAAGATTGGGAAGAGGTCGCCTATTACATTGTCCTGATCATCATCATGGTGATGTTCATGGATTGGGCCTCGGGCTGGTTGCGCGGCAAGCTGATCGGGCGGAAAGACTGATGGCGCGGCTTTCAGCGGAACAGCCCTGCATTCACCCCGAATGTGAGATTACGGAAAGCACGTTCGGGGCCTATGTTGAAATCGGCAAGGGCAGCCGCGTCGTACATACAAAAATGGGCGACTACAGCTATTGCGATCGTTATGCCGACATCGCCAACGCGAAGGTCGGTAAGTTCGCCAACATCGCCGCGTTTTCGCGGATCGGCGCAACTGATCACCCGCTGCACACGGCGTCCTGTCACCATTTCCTGTATCGCTCGAACGATTATTGGGACGATGCGGATCGGGACGAGGTGTTTTTCAGTCACCGCAAATCCCGAATTGTCCATATCGGGAACGATACATGGATTGGCGCAGGCGCGATGATAAAGCCCGAGGTCACACTGGGTGACGGGGCCGTTGTGGCTGCGGGTGCCTTGGTGACGAAGGATGTAGACCCCTACACAATTGTTGCCGGTACACCTGCAAGACCCTTGCGACTGCGTCAGCCACGACACATCGCCGATCGGTTGATCGCTTTGGCCTGGTGGAATTGGTCTCATGACAAGTTGCGGTTGGCGCTCGACGATTTCCGTGCTCTGACGGCTGATGCGTTTCTGGAGAAATACGAACCTTAGCTCTCAAGGGTCAGTGTCACCCGGTCTCCGACGAACCAGGTTCGGCCAAATTCAACCGGTTGTCCCTTTTCGTCCACATTCACCCCGGATGATCTGAGAAGCGGGTCCCCTTCAGAGACCTGCAGATGTAGCGCTTGGGTGGCCGTGGCGCGCGTGGCCGTCAGCCGGGTTGAGGCCCGGGAATAGTCAGTGACGCCCGACCTGTTTAACGCCTCGGTAACGCTGCTGGTGTCTTGCAGCGCTGCGCTGATGCCAGGCAGTCGATCAAGAGGAAACATGCTTTCGAACACGGCAATCGGGTGCCCGTCCGCCAATGAGAGGCCGTGATACGCACAGATCTGATCACCGGGTGAAACGGTTAGCGCGGTGGCCTCACCCTCGGTCGCTGCCCGTTCTTCAACATGAAGCACCCTCTTTTCTGGTCTGCGACCAGCAGCGATGAGGTTTTCATGGAATCGCACCCGCGAGCCGATGGGGTAATCGGTGGGCGTGGCTGCCACGAAAGCGCCCGCGCCCCGGCGCGTTCGGATTAGGCCCTCATCCACAAGGGCCGAGATGCCGTGACGCACTGTATGGCGGTTCACACCGAACCGCTCTGCCAGTGCCGCTTCGGTTGGCAGCTTATCACCCGGGCCATAGCGCCCTTCGGCCATATCGCTGCGAAGTGCGTCGGCGATGGCCTTCCAGATCGGGGTTTTGGTGGGAGTGTCACGCAAGTTTCACAAAATTCCTCTGTCTGACGGCGGCAAATATGATAAGATGTGTATAGTTGTATAGTATATGGAAAAGTTGTCGAGATGAAAGACACTTTTGATGAAAACGCGGACCGGAAGGCTTGGATGAGCCTGCTGGCCAAAGCGCCGGAGGGACGCGTGGCCGCCCTGTTGGATGCAGCGATGCCTCGCCCCGGCTTCACATGGCTGCGTGCTCCTGAGATTGGCAGCACCATGGTTCGGGCTCGCGCAGGTGGGACTGGTGCGCCGTTCAATCTGGGCGAAATGACGGTAACACGCTGTGCGCTGACTCTGGGGGCGGGCGAAGTCGGACATGCCTATATACAAGGCCGTCGGAAAGAAGATGCCGAAGTCGCCGCGCTGGTTGATGCACTGATGCAGACAGATGTGTCTGATCTGTTGCGCACAAAAGTGCTGACCCCTTTGCGAGATGAGCT
This sequence comes from Ruegeria sp. I3, assembly GCF_056532525.1. Lineage (NCBI taxonomy): Bacteria > Pseudomonadati > Pseudomonadota > Alphaproteobacteria > Rhodobacterales > Roseobacteraceae > Ruegeria > Ruegeria sp. I3. The sequence goes on from NZ_JBQFNI010000003.1 coordinate 528,194, forward strand.
GACCAATGCAAAGGCCGCGCGTGCCGCCAAAGCCGCAGCCACTAAGGTTGATTTCTTCACCATGGTACGAGGAGAGGATTGATGCAGTCAGAAGCCCTGATCGGCGGTTTCAAAGATCCCGCGATCCAATCTGCCCACGCCTTTCGCAGCGTGATGGAAGCAATGGCGCGTCCCGGTACCGTGCAAGAGATTTCTGGCGCAGTTCCTCCGGCCCCAATGTCACCAGCAGCAGGTGCGGTGTTGTTGACGCTTTGCGACACTGAGACGCCCGTTTATCTGGCAGGTGCGCTAGATTGCGACGCCGTACGCAGCTGGCTTGCATTCCACACCGGCGCACCGCTGACCGGCCCGTCGCATTGTATGATTGCCATTGGTGCGTGGTCGGATCTGGGACCATTGAACGCATACCCGATCGGGACGTCTGAATATCCGGATCGTTCTGCCACGTTGATCGTGGAATGCCCCGAAGTCATCGCTTCAGGGGCGACACTGACAGGTCCGGGAATCAAGGATAAAGCCGCACTTTCATTGCCCGAGCTTGAGGCGTTTCAGCATAATCAGACTCTATATCCACTGGGGCTCGACTTCATCTTCACGAATAGCAGCCGCCTAGCGGCTTTGCCAAGAACGACCGAGGTGTCCTGATGTATGTCGCAGTAAAAGGCGGTGAGCGCGCGATTGAGAACGCCCACGCTTGGCTTGCCGAAGAACGCCGCGGTGATACCGATGTGGCGGAACTGAGCATCGCGCAAATCCGCGAACAGCTTAGCCTGGCGGTCAATCGGGTTATGGCCGAAGGCTCGTTGTTCGATCCTGATCTGGCCGCGCTTGCGATCAAGCAGGCGCGCGGCGATCTGATCGAGGCCATCTTCTTAATCCGCGCCTATCGAACCACGTTGCCACGCTTTGGCGCATCCGAGCCTGTTGATACCGGGGCAATGGCTTGCGACCGGCGCATTTCGGCAACCTTCAAGGATTTACCGGGCGGGCAGGTGCTTGGGCCGACCTTCGACTACACTCATCGCTTACTGGATTTCAAACTGGCTGCTGAAGGTGAGGTGCCCAAAGCCCCAGCGCGCGAAGCTGAACTGGGTGAAGTGCCGCATGTCACGGATTTCCTCAATCGCGAAGGCCTGATCGAGGAAGCGCCGCATGACGATACGCCGCCACCTGATCTGACCCGCGAGCCGCTTGAAATGCCCGCCGATCGCGCCCTGCGCCTTCAGGCGCTGACCCGCGCGGATGAAGGTTTCACCCTCGGTCTGGCGTATTCCACACAGCGCGGATACGCGCGCAATCACGCCTTTGTTGGAGAGCTTCGGATCGGGTCCGTGCCGGTTGAAATGGAGATCCCTGAACTCGGCTTTGCCATCGAAATCGGTGAGGTCGTTCTGACCGAATGTGAAACGGTTAACCAGTTCAAGGGCTCCAAAACCGAGCCGCCGCAATTCACCCGAGGTTATGGGCTTGTGTTTGGTCAGACGGAACGCAAGGCGATCTCGATGGCTTTGGTCGACCGTGCGCTGCGGTGGGAAGAACTGGGTGAGGATAATGTTGGCGCACCTGCTCAGGATGCCGAGTTTGTTCTCTATCACGCGGACAACATTCAAGCGACGGGGTTTCTAGAGCATATCAAGCTGCCGCATTACGTCGACTTCCAGTCTGAACTGGAACTGGTGCGCAAACTACGCCGCGAGGCTGGCGCGAATCAGGTGCAGGAGGCTGCGGAATGAACGCCTATAACTTTGCTTATCTGGACGAGCAGACCAAGCGGATGATCCGCCGTGCAATTCTGAAAAGTCTGGCGATCCCGGGCTATCAGGTGCCGTTTGCCTCGCGCGAAATGCCCATGCCGTATGGCTGGGGTACGGGCGGTGTGCAGGTCTCGGCCGCTGTGTTGACCCCGGATGACACGTTCAAGGTGATCGATCAGGGCTCGGACGATACCACAAACGCGGTCTCGATCCGCACCTTCTTTGAGCGCACTGCGGGGGTTGAAACAACCACAACGACAAGCGACGCCTCCGTCATTCAGACTCGCCACCGGATTCCCGAGGAGCCGCTGCAAGAAGGTCAGATCCTTGTCTATCAGGTGCCTATCCCCGAGCCGTTGCGCTTTCTGGAACCGCGAGAGAGCGAAACCCGCAAGATGCACAGCCTTGAGGAATACGGGCTGATGCATGTGAAGCTGTACGAAGATATCAGTCGTCACGGGCATATCGCGACGTCGTATGCTTACCCGGTGAAGGTCGAAGGCCGCTATGTAATGGACCCGTCGCCAATCCCGAAATTCGATAACCCAAAGCTTGGTGATATGGCTGCGATCCAGCTGTTCGGAGCTGGGCGTGAACAACGGATCTACGCGCTGCCACCCTACACGCAGGTTGTCTCACTGGATTTTGAGGATCATCCGTTTGAGGCGTCCAAGGCCGACCAAGCCTGCGGCTTGTGCGGTGCCGAAGACAGCTATCTGGACGAGGTAATCATCGATGACGCGGGTGGGCGGATGTTCGTCTGCTCGGATACCGACTATTGCGAGGCGCGCCAGGCGGCGGGTCACAAAGGAAAGGACGCCGCATGACACCTTTGCTGTCTGTTCGGGACATCACAAAGCGCTATGGCCCAAACATTGGCTGTGCTGATGTGTCATTCGACCTCTATCCCGGCGAGGTCATGGGGATCGTTGGCGAAAGCGGGTCAGGTAAGTCGACACTGCTGAATTGCATGGCCGGGCATCTGACCCCGGATGCCGGAGAGGTTGTGTTCGACACCCGCGCAAAAGGTCCGCAGGACACGGTAACGATGTCCGAGCCCGAGCGCCGGATGCTGAGCCGTACCGATTGGGCCTTTGTCCACCAACATGCACGCGACGGGTTGCGCATGGGCGTCAGTGCCGGTGGGAATGTAGGTGAACGGCTGATGGCCGTTGGAGAGCGTCACTATGGCGACATACGTGACAAGGCCACGGATTGGCTGCAACGAGTGGAGATCGATGCCTCCCGTGTGGATGATCGCCCGACGACCTTTTCGGGCGGGATGCAGCAGCGCCTGCAGATTGCACGAAACCTCGTGACCGGTCCTCGGCTGGTGTTTATGGATGAGCCAACGGGCGGTTTGGACGTGTCCGTTCAGGCGCGGTTGCTCGACTTGTTGCGCGGGTTAGTTCGCGACATGGGCTTGTCGGCGATCATCGTCACGCATGATCTGGCCGTGGTGCGCCTGCTGGCAGATCGGTTGATGGTGATGAAATCGGGCCGCGTGGTCGAGGCAGGCCTGACCGATCAAGTGCTGGATGACCCGCAACACGCCTATAGCCAACTTCTTGTCAGTTCCGTTTTGCAGGTGTGAGCAATGATTGAGCTTAATAACGTCTCAAAGACTTTCACCCTCCATAATCAAGGCGCGGCCGTGATTGAGGTTTTGAATGATGTATCCTTCTCGGTCTCTCCGGGCGAATGCGTAGCGCTGACGGGCGCGTCTGGAGCGGGCAAGTCCACCCTCATGCGTATGATCTATGGCAACTATCTGGCCCGAAGCGGAGAAATTCGCATCGGTGATGTGGATATCGTGCAGGCAGAGCCTCGGACAGTTATCGCCCTGCGCCGCGAGGTTCTGGGTTATGTCAGCCAGTTTCTTCGCGTGGTTCCGCGCGTGCCCACCGTCGATGTCGTGGCCGAGCCCTTGCGGGCTGTGGGCATTTCCGCTGCTGACGCGAAGGCGCGGGCTGAAGCTCTGTTGCGGCAACTGAACATTCCCGAGCGGCTCTGGACCCTTTCACCGACTACCTTCTCGGGTGGTGAACAGCAGCGTGTCAACATCGCACGCGGGTTCGCCCATTCTTATCCCGCGATGCTGTTGGACGAGCCGACTGCCAGTCTGGATGCGGCCAATCGCGAGGTTGTTCTAAGGCTCATCGAAGAGGCAAAGGCGCGTGGTACTGCAATCATCGGCATCTTTCACGACGAAGCGGCTAGGGCGCGCGTTTGTGATCGCGAAATCGACGCCAGTCAGTTTTCGCCCGAGGTCGCGGCATGACCCGGGGTCGCCTCATCGCTGTGGTTGGCCCGTCGGGGGCTGGCAAAGACAGTGTGATGCTAGGGCTTTGTGACTTGTTGCCCGATTTGCATTTGGTGCGCCGCGTCATCACCCGTGCACCAGAGTTGGGCGGGGAAGACTATGACGCCGTCGAAATCGCCGAATTTGAAGAAATGGCAGCGAATGGTGCCTTTGCGGTGCATTGGGTTGCTCATGGGCTTTGCTACGGGATACCGGTTGCCGTCAAAGATCGGCTGAGTGATGGCGCAGATTGTCTGGCAAATTTCTCGCGCAAAGCTCTGCTCGAGGCCGCAGAAAAATTCCCGCGCTTCATTGTCCTGAATATCACCGCGAAGCCGGAAACTCTTGCTCGGCGTTTGGCGTCTCGCGGCCGAGAAAGCGATAGCGAGATTGCAAATCGGCTTGCTCAGGCAGAAAAACCCTTGCCCGATGGGTTGGACGTTATCACCATTTCCAACGATGGCCCACTGGCCGAGACGGTTGCGCGCGCCGCAGGGGTCCTTCAACCGGCGAGCGCGTACCGATGAATAAGCTCGAAACGCCCATCAATGCGCTCGCCGCACAAGGCAATTTGGTCGATGACGAAGGGCTCGGGCAAGGCTGGCAAATGGCGGCGCAGCGCCTCGGTCCATACAGGAATATCGCCATTCGGCAGCCGACCCGTCAGCGTCATGTGAAACCGAAACTCGTCCATCACATAGGGATAACCCCACTCGATCAACAGTGCGTCTTGACGTGGGCTCAACCTTGCACCGCGCCGCCGCTCAAGTTCAGCCTCATTGGTTGGGGCGCGATACGGGTCAAGCTCACGTACACAGGCCGCAGCAATTCTTTGCAAGCCGCTCACATCGCCCTGTGGGGTCAAAGCGAGAAACCGGCCCAGCCTCGTCAGACCCAGCCCTTCACAGCTCGAAGGCGCCAGGCCAGCGGCCATCTCAGACGCCGCCGCTTTCAGGGCTTCAAGCGAATAACCTCCGGCCAGTTGAAAGGGTGGTTTCAGCGTTCCGTGAAAGCCGTATTTGCGCGGTGTCATCGTAACGTCATGCAAATCGGGCAGATCGGGCTGAGGCACCTCGCAGCCCTGCACGACATCCCATCCCAGCCAGCGCGCGCCGAACTGTTCCAATGGTCCTTCGGGCGGCACGTAGTAGATTGCAAATCGAGAGTATGACATGAATTCCCCTTTTCCCGCGCCCTCTTTGGCAAAGGCTTGTGACAGCGATATGTCAGATAATCTGTGCCTTGCGAATGCCCGGCTTGTGATGCCCGATCGGGTAGTAACCGGTTCGGTGACAATCGAACAGGGCGTCATTTCCGAGATCACCGAAGGGGATCATGTTCCGACCGGCGCAGTCGATTGTGCAGGTGATTACATCCTTCCGGGACTGGTCGAGCTGCACACCGATAACATCGAACGTCATATCGAGCCTCGCCCGGAAGTGGACTGGCCTCATCTTCCGGCCCTGATCGCGCATGATAGCGAGCTGGCTTCGACCGGAATCACAACCGTGTTCGACGCCATGCGAGTAGGTTCCATTCACAGCGGCAAGGGCCGTTACATCGATTATGCCCGCAAACTGGCGGACGAACTGTTGTCGGCGCGCGCCGCAGGCTATTTCAAGATCAGCCATTTCCTTCACCTGCGGGCCGAGATCTGCTCGGAGACACTGCTTGAGGAATTGGCGACCTTCGGGCCGGAAGACAGGGTTGGCATTGTCAGTCTGATGGACCACACGCCGGGTCAACGCCAATTCAGCGATCTGAGTGCATTGAAGACCTATGTCGCCAAAAAGCGCGGTATGACCGACGCCGATTTCGTTGCACATGTCGAGAACCTGCGTGGTTTGCAGCAGCGTTTCGGAGAAAAGCACGAAGCCGGTGCAGTGATCGAGGCCGCCCGTCTTGGCGCCGCGCTGGCCAGCCATGACGATACCACGGCGCAGCATGTCGAAAAATCGTCCGAAAATGGTGTGACTTTCGCCGAGTTCCCAACCACGTTCGAGGCGGCCGAGGCCTGCCGTACCCGCAACATCGCCGTCATGATGGGTGCCCCGAATCTGATCCGTGGCGGCTCGCATTCCGGCAATGTCGCGGCTGAAGATCTTGCAAAGGCCGATCTTCTGGAAATTGTGTCTTCCGACTACGTGCCCTCTGCGCTACTGCTGTCGGCTTTTCATCTTGCCAATGTTTGGGACGACCTGCCTCGTGCTGTGGCCACGGTTACACGTAATCCTGCGACGGCTGTTGGTCTTGATGACCGTGGCATCCTGAATGTTGGCCTGCGCGGTGACGTTCTGCGTGTGCGTCGCATGGGTCAAACACCAGTTTTGCGCGGTGTCTGGAGCCAAGGCAACAAGGTTGGATGAGTTGTGATTGGTTGAATCGCACTTGCCAAACAGAACATGGCTGGCGGCCGAAAGCTCGCGGATTACCAGATGGGATCTGCGCCCTTGCTCCGCTTGATTTTTTTGGACCCGCATCTTGATAAACCGATGTCGTGCCAGAACATTAAACTCGTAAAGAATATGGTTACTTTTTTACCGCACTTTCTCCTGTAACGCAAAATGCGGGCAGCAAGTTCCACGATTAACTGACTGGAAATTTGTTGCTTATCTCAGAGTTGAAATCAGGAGCTTTGGCGGGATGAGGGCATGGTTGTCGGTTGTGATAGCCACTATTATTTTGGCGGGCTGCAGTCAGGATTTACAGGGAACCAAGTCCTTTGATCCCGGGGCGACACCAGCCCCCGCTCCCTTATCGGGGGGGAATAATCTGAAGGGAAATGTCGCACGCACTGAATTCGCTGAGTTGGTGCGAAGGTCTGTCGCGACGTCGCCCACCACCGCAGCCGGAGCCGCCAGCGTTCTGGCTTCGAAATCCCGCATTGATTCCGAGCAAGGCGCGTTCCTGCCGCAGATCGAGGCCGAGACATCCCTGACGTCCGATGGGGATACAGTACCGATCCTGCGGCTTAGCCAGATCATCTATGATGGTGGCAAAGTCTCGGGTCGTGTGGGTTTGCGTCAGATTGAAGCCCGGCAGACCTGGTTAAACGAATTGTCAGAGCTGAGCGCGCTGAGCTTCGAGGCCATCGAGACCATAATTGATCTGGATCGAAATCGCCGCCTCGAAGAACAAGCCCAGCAGAATCTGGATCGTACGGACGTTTTGGTCAGCGACCTCCAGTCCCGTTTTGATGCCGGTGCCGGATCGGTGGCAGATTTGCTGGCGGGGCAGGGGCGGAAGTCTAACGCCGAGACAGAATTAGCGCAGGCTCAGACGGATGTGGAACTGGCGACGGCAACATGGGTCGAAGTCTTCGGAACGCGACCCGATATAATTCCGACCATCCCCCCCGCACCCATTCTGGCAGCGGCCACCTCGCAGCAAATGGTTGCACGCAGCCCGCGTCTGCGTACTCAGGTCGCCTTCAGTCAAGTGCGTGAACAAGAGGTCGTGGTTGCTGAACGAGCGACCCGCCCAACACTCTCTGCGATTCTTGAGACAGATTTCGACCAGGGCAGTATCGACGACGGAGTGCAGGCCCGATTGGGTGTAACGGTCCCGATTTACCAAGGGGGATCCGCGCGCGCCAATGTCGAAACCGCAAGGGCGAATCTTCAACAAAGCCGGGCTGATGAAGAAGAATTGCGGCGCGAGTTGCAACGTAATCTCTCCCAGGCCTTGGAAGAGACCAATTCAATCCAGCGACGGCTCGCCACAGCCCGGCGCGCTGTCGAGATCAATGAGCAAGCGCTGGATGCAGCTCGTGGACAGTTTGATATCGGGCGCAGCACGCTGGTACAGATATTGGATGCGTTGCGCGAGTTGAATCTTGCGCAGGTTCGGGTGATCCAGCTTGAGGCTCAGGCACGTCGTGCAGAATATGCCGTGCTGGCGGTCACGGGCGATATCCTGGACGCGTTGGGTGTTGCACAGCCGACCGATCCAACCTTGTGATATCCGTCGTGAACCCGACTGCGACTAACCCGCTGAATACGCACCTCCGACTACTGACAGAGCATTTGGGTCTTGGGTTGTCCGAGGTGGATATCTTTCGGGTGTTCTAGGGCGATGAAGTCGCCTAGGCGGTCAGCGCAGTGGAAGCGGTGGGCTACAGTCAGGTTTTGGGAAAGCGCGGTTACTGAAACTGGACCTGTACTTGTTTCTGGTCCTGGCGTTTGCCCCAGATGTTCAACCTTTAGTGGTTCTGGATCGAGAAGACACCGACGCTTTCTTGCGATCGATGCCAGCAGCGGATTCAGCGAACCTCAGATCTGGCGGCGACAGGAAACACGGCTGCGCAAGACGCGCTGGATATTGCGCGCATAATGCTCGCGCCGTTCGGACGAGGACCGCTCTGCCCCGCAAGGCCAATGGTATTGGTCTGCGTTTAGCGATCTGCGCGTGGTCTACATTCAGAATATGTTGGCGGCGTTGGTGATAAGTGTGCTTGGGCCGACGACGTCGCTGTTCACCATGGTCGTTCATGACCCCATTCTGCCAAACGAAGTGGTTGATAGCTTGCTGGCTCTGGTCGTCGGAGTTGGCCTTGCACTGTTGTTCGATTTCCTGATCAAGAACCTGCGGACACGGTTCATCGATACAGCGGGAAAATGGGCGGACCTGAAGATCACCGAACGGCTGTTCAATCAGTTGATGGTGCTTAAAATGTAAGCCCGGGGCGGGCAGAATGGACGCATGGCCTAGTTCTTCGGGATTTTGAGGTCGTCCGGGATTTCTTTACGTCTGCCTCGCTGGTTGCTTTGGTCGATCTGCCCTTCCCTTTCGTATTCGTGGCGTGATCTGGGCGATTGGCGGGCCGCGACAGGCGATTGCGATCGCGTCGCGCGCGAGACTTGAGGCTCAGATATCCGGACAAGAATTTGATCTTCCCGACCGTACAGGTGTGGAGGCGGCGTTTCTGGAGGATTAGATTGGCGTGATCCAACCTCTGGTCGAGCGCGGCATCGAAAGTTCGCTGGCGATGATTGACTTGCGCCGGCAGCTTAGCCGCCAAATTGGACAGCTTAGAGAGGCCGGTAGCCGAATACTGATGACTTTGTTGGAGCGATGAGTGGAAAGACCACTCAGACTTCAGCTCGGTTGGAACCAAATCCCGACCGGGCTGTTGATTGAGTCAGAGGCACTCAGACAGTGTTTTGGCCAGATTGCGGATGAGTTGCGAGTACAGATCCGCTCCGGATTCCAGATCAGATCCCAGCGGGTCCATGATGCCGGTTTTGGCTTCAGTACCGTCAAGAACGGTTGTGACGATCCCGGGGTTGAACTGCGGTTCGGTCATAACACAATCCACACCTTCGTCGCGGATACGGCTTTGAATTTCGGCGATCCTTGCCGGGCTTGAGGCAGTCGCGTCGCTGAGGGAAATTGCGCCCGAGGCCGGCAAGCCAAAGGCATCTTCGAAATACTGATAGGCATCGTGGAATACGATAAAGCTGCCACCTTTGACTGGTTCCAGTGTTTCGGTCACTTCCGCTGAAAGAGTGGCCATTTCTTCACGCGCCGCTGCCGCGTTTGCAAAGTAGGCATCTGCGTTGTCTGGGTCAGCTGCAGAAAGCTGCACCGCGATTGTGTTCAGCCAGATTTCCGCGTTTGCCGGAGAGAGCCAGGCATGAGGATCGTGCGCGCCATGTGCGTGGCCCTCATGAGCTTCTTGATCATCATGAGTATGCTCTTCCTCGTGACTATGCTCATCATGCTCTTCGTCCTCTGCAAGATCATCGTTGTTTTTTTCGTCGCCATGGTCATGCGCTTCGAATGCTGCGTTTTCACGGACATCAAGCAGAACCGTTCCGTCCGACTCAAGCAATTCCGTAACCGATGCACCAGCGCTGAGCGTCTCGACAGCGCCTTCCATCCAAGGGGTCAAGTCCTCGCCAATCCAGAATACCAGATCAGCCTCTTGCAGTGCGGCTGCTTCTGATGGACGAAGGTTGTATTCGTGAGGCGATGCGCCAGGTTGTATGATCAGATCAGGTGTTCCGACACCTTCCATCACCCGGGCCACCAATGAGTGAACGGGTGCGATGTCAACCGCAACCTTGGGTGCATCCGCCACGGCGGTTCCGGCCATCAATGCAGTGGTCATGGCTAGTGGGAGCAACTTTCTGGACATCAGGTTCTCTATGTGATTTTATAACATTACGACCGACTTATATGATATGGAGTAACATGACAAGCGAGACGCACCCCATTTCGGTTGGTGAAGATGCGCCGGTAGGATTTCAGGAGCATGATCACAAGAATTGCGTCGAAACGGCGTTGGCCACAGCGGATGCTCGGTGCAGGGAAGAAGGGTTGCGGCTAACCCCTGTGCGGCGAAAAGTTCTTGAAATGCTGTTGCAAGATCACAAGTCGCTTGGGGCTTACGCTATACTTGATCGTTTGCGCGAAGCCGGTTTTGGCTCGCAGCCGCCGGTGGCTTATCGCGCGCTGGATTTTCTGGTCCAGTACGGGTTCGTCCATAAGATTGAACGTTTGAACGCCTTTGTGGCCTGCTCTCATCCCGGAGAGGTCCATTCCCCGGCCTTCATGATCTGCAGAAAATGTGACGCTGTCGCCGAAGCTCAGTCGGCACCGTCCAATGGCGTCCTCGGCGCAGCCGCGCGCGCGGCGGGTTTCGAAATCGAGCGAACCGTTGTAGAAGCCGAGGGACTCTGCCCAGACTGCACCGAGAAGGCGTAGACATGACCCTGATCACCGTTGAAAATCTCAGCGTGCGTTATGGCGCGAATACCGTTCTGCGCCATGTCGGCATGACGATTGAGGCTGGTGAAATCGTGACGATCGTTGGTCCAAACGGATCGGGAAAGACCAGCCTGTTGCGTGCCGTCATTGGCGCGACCAAGCCTGCGGAAGGTAAGGTTACACTGAAGCCTGGGCTAAAAATCGGGTATGTCCCCCAAAAACTGCACATTGATCCGACCCTGCCGATATCAGTGGAAAGATTCATGCGTCTGACGGAGCGTGTCTCTAGGCTTCAATGTACAGAAGCGCTTGAAACTGCTGGGGTGCCGGATCTGCTAAAGCGCCAAATGTCGCAATTGTCAGGCGGACAGTTTCAGCGCGTTTTGCTGGCGCGAGCGTTGATCAATCGGCCCGACGTTCTGCTTTTGGACGAAGCCACTCAGGGTCTCGACCAACCGGGGTCGGCGGCGTTTTATCGTCAGATCGAGGAGGTCCGGCGTGAAACCGGATGCGCCATATTGATGATCAGCCATGAATTGCACGTGGTCATGAGCGCGTCTGACAGGGTGATCTGCCTCAATGGTCATGTGTGCTGCCAAGGGTCCCCCGCAGTCGTAGCCTCGGCCCCGGAATATCGGGCCCTGTTCGGAACGGGTACCGGAGGCGCACTGGCCCTTTATCGCCATGATCACGACCATGATCACGATCACGGTCACTGTGAAACCTCTCAGGAAGCCGCAGAATAATGCTGGATGATTTCATGACGCGCGCGACGCTTGCAGGTGTTGGCGTTGCTTTTGCTGCGGCACCACTGGGGTGTTTTGTTGTCTGGCGTCGAATGGCCTATTTCGGGGATGCCACCGCCCATGCGGCAATCTTGGGTGTCGCTTTGTCGCTGACGTTTCAGCTGTCCATCTTTACTGGGGCGCTAGCTGTTGCGCTTGCAATGGCACTTACCGTGACACTGTTGTCCGGACGTGGCTACGCGATGGATACACTGCTGGGTGTTCTAGCACATTCTGCACTTGCCTTCGGTCTAGTCGCCGTATCGTTCCTGTCCGGTGTTCGCATCGACCTGATGGCCTATCTCTTCGGTGATATTCTGGCGGTGTCACGCACCGATCTGGTTGTGATCTGGGGTGGCGCAGCGCTTGTCGTGGCCCTCATCGTATGGCGCTGGTCGCAGCTTTTGACGGCGACCATGAATGAAGAGTTGGCCTATGCCAGCGGCTTTGACCCCAAGCGAGAGCAGTTGATCCTGACGCTGTCTCTGGCAGTTACAGTGGCCGTGGCGATAAAGGTCGTAGGTGTTCTACTGATTGCTGCAATGCTGATCATCCCGGCGGCGGCTGCGCGCAGTCTGGCCAGATCTCCGGAAGCGATGGCATTGATTGCGGCGGCGATTGGCGCATTCTCCGCAATCGCCGGGCTACGGGCTGCTTACGTGTTTGATACGCCTGCAGGGCCATCCATTGTTTGTGTTGCTGCAGTAGTGTTTGCGTGTTTCAGCCTGATCGGATGGCAAACGCGGCGTGGAACCTAGGGCATCTGCAAAGATCAATGCGGTCGCGTTGACACGGTCACGAATTCAATCTCGGCTGACAGGATGTCCCGCACCCCATGTGGGAGCTTGGCGTCGAAGCTGAGCGTGTCACCTTCTGACATCTGGAACTCTTCGGTCCCACAGCCATAGATCGCACTGCCTTCAATCATGTAGATGAAGACGTAGCCTTCGTGCTGATAGTTAGGCAACTTGCGTTGGTCTTGTTTTGAGATGCGGATGCGTGCGGATTGGAATGACCCGCTAGGCCCGCTGTGTTTGCCGAGCAGTAGATAATCATGGGCATGGTCTGGTGTGATACGCCGCGACGGCAACCCGGTTCCCGCCTGAACGTGATGCACATCCGAGGTCGTGTCGGTATGGCTGAACATCGCCATCAGAGAGACAGATAGTGCATCTGCCAACGCGTGTAAGGTACCAAGGGACGGTGACACATGACCATTTTCGATCCGGCTGATCATCGGCGCGGAAACCTTTGACTGCGCGGCGAGTTCGGTCACCGTGAGCTGACGTTCCTGTCGCAAACGCTGCAGGGTGCGCCCGATCTCAAGTTCTGGTTCTGTTTTCTTGTCCTGCATCGGGCCGCTTTGACATTCCTTCTTCCAGTTAAAGTAGCTTTGGCCTGAATTGCAGGATAGTAAAAGTGTGTTCTGACAAAAAACAAGCTTAGCTGAGCGATTGGCGCAAAACTGCGCCAATGCGATGAAGGCAGCGGTGTTTTGAACTTATTTTCCTTTCCAGACCGGATCACGCTTTTCAGCGAAGGCTTTTGCGCCTTCAAGCTGATCCTCGCTGGAATAGAGGATATCGACGGTGCGCAGCTGGCGCTTGGTGATGCGGTTCATGGCGTCCTGAAATTTGCTGTCTTCAGCTTCGCGCACGACCTCTTTGATCGCAGCATAAACAAGCGGAGGACCCGAGGCGAGCAGACGCGCCAATTCCCAGGCACGATCCATCAGTTGATCGGCAGGCAGGACTTCATTGACCAAGCCCCAACGCTGACCTTCTTCGGCATCGAACCAGCGTCCAGTCAGCAATAGCTCCATCGCGATGTGGTAGGGAATGCGTTTGGGTAGCTTGACGCTCGCCGCATCTGCAACGGTTCCGGATCGAATCTCAGGTAGGGCAAAAGTTGCGTGTTCAGCGGCCAGGATCATATCGGCGGAAATCGCAAGCTCGAGCCCGCCACCACAGGCAATACCATTGATGGCCGCGATGACCGGTTTGTTCAGATCGCGTAACTCCTGCAAACCGCCAAAGCCACCGACACCATAATCTCCATCTACGGCATCGCCTTCGGCGGCTGCCCTCAGGTCCCAGCCAGGGCAAAAGAATTTGTCACCTGCTCCGGTCAAGATCGCGACGCGCAGTTCGGGATCATCGCGAAACTCGGCAAATACCTGCCCCATGATGCGGCTGGTAGCTAGATCGATTGCATTGGCTTTTGGCCGATCCAGCTTCACTTCGAGAATTGCGCCGTCACGGCGGGTCTTGATCGGGTCCATTTCTCAGGCCTTTCTGATAAGCGCATCCACCGCCACCGCCCGGGTGGGCGTGCAGAGAAGCGGGTTGATTTCGACCTCGCCGAGCGTTTCGGCATTTTGCATTACATAGTCTTGAACGGCCTGAATGGCGGCAACGATTTCATCCATATCAGCCGCTGGTTGGCCGCGATAGCCTGCCAGCAATGACGCGATCTTTAGTTCGCCGAGAGCAGCGCGAATACTGTCGGATGTTGCCGGGACCAGAAGAGAGGTGGTATCGCGCAATATTTCGGTCAAGACACCACCGGCCCCTATTGTCAGCACAAAGCCATGGGCAGGGTCCCGCACCACACCGACGAGGATTTCAGCCACCGCACCCGTGATCATCTCTTCGATCAGGATCTCATCGGTTCCAATATCCGCTGCCACACCTGTCACATCGGCAGCCTGAACCCTCAATCGTACAGCGGAATGTTCGGACTTGTGGGCAAGGCCGACACCTTTGACAGCAAATGGCGCTTCCATTTCTTGCGCCGCGCTGAGGGCTTCCTTTGCGCTTCGGACGGACCTGTTTCGAGGGATGCGCAAACCATGGGCAGCCAGAGCTTGCTTGGCCTCGGCTTCGGATAACGTATGCTTGACATCAGACGTACCCGGCAAGCAGACTGGCGCGCTTGCAGGTACGGCGACCTGACCCGCCGCGCGCGTGGCAGAAAGGGCTTCGCGGAGACCCATGAAGGGTACCACACCGGCCTCCATTAGGGTTTGTGCTACATCTTCAGGTAGCAATTCGGGCAGGGTAGAAACCACGGCAAAACGCGCACCCGTATCTGCCCGCACTTTTTGTGCTGTACGCGTGGCAGCGGCCCAATCTGTGGGATCGGTGGTCGGGTAATCAACGATCGTGAATGTCAGATCTATGTCGTCGCCAGTCATTCCGGCCCAAGCGTTCGCCATCGCATCTTCATCGCGCCAGATATAGGTGTGGTAATCGAGTGGATTGCTTAGTGCGACCATCGGACCAAGCGCATCGCGCAATCGGGTTTGCTTGTCTCTGGACAGTTCTGGAAATCTGAGGTCAGTGCCGATCGCCATATCTGCGATCAGGCTGGCCTCGCCGCCCGAGCAGCTGATCGAAGCAATGTTGCCCCCCGGCAAAGGCCCATAACAATGCAACAATTTCAGGGTTTCCAGAAACTCGGGCAGCGAGGACAGGCGCGGGATGCCCAGCCGGTTTAGCAAAGCCTGCGCACCCGCATCGCTCCCTGCCAGTGAGGCGGTATGAGAAACTGTTGCTGCCTGCGCCTGTTCGGATGCACCCACCTTAAGTGCGATCAGAGGCACGCCTTTCCGATGTGCTTTGGCAGCAAAGGCCTCCCATTCGCGGATATCCTTGAAGCCCTCGATATGTAAACCGACGGCAGTGACCCGTGGATCATCGATCAGCGACAAGGCAATCTCAGCCTGACTGGTCTGCGCCATGTTCCCGCAAGTCACCATATAGGCAATCGGCAGAGCTCGTTTCTGCATAGTCAGGTTGATCGAGATGTTGGAGCTCTGGGTCAGAATGGCAACGCCTCGATCTACCCGAGCGGCTCCATGCTGATCGGGCCACAACAGTGCACCATCAAGCGCATTGATAAAGCCATAGCAGTTCGGCCCAAGAATGGGCATGCTGCCTGCTGCATTGATCAACTCTGATTGCAGATCTCCTCCTGCCTGATCCTCGGCTGCAGCTTCCGAGAAGCCAGAGGCAAAGCAAACTGCTCCGCCGCTGCCCATGTCTGACAGAACCTGAACGGCCTCAACGGTGGCGTGACGGTTGATGCCAACAAAGGCCGCGTCCGGGGACGATGGCAGGTCTTCAATCCGTGCGTAGGCCTTGTGCCCGGCAATTTCATCCGCCTTGGGATAGACAGGCCAGATTTTCCCTGCGTAGTCCATGCGTTCCGATTGCAGGATAACCTGCTTGCACCACGCGCCGCCGCCGATCACCGCGATGGATTCCGGGCGTAGAAGACGGGAGATATCCTTGCTCATTCGGGCCTCAGGCACCCAGAGGCCGCAGCAGATCACGACTGATGATATGCCGCTGGATTTCACTCGTACCATCCCAGATACGTTCTACGCGCGCATCCCGCCAGAACCGTTCGATCGGGAAGTCGTCCATCAGACCCATGCCACCATAGATTTGCAGCGTCGTATCCGTGACCTTTGCCAGCATTTCCGAAGCATAAAGCTTGGCCGAGGCAATCTCGCGATTTGAGGGCAAGTCCTGATCCAGTCGCCATGCGGCCGCGAGCGTCAGCCAGTCAGCAGCGTCGATCTCGGTGATCATGTCGGCGATCTGAAAGCCAACACCCTGAAACTTGCCGATTGGCTGGCCGAATTGCTTGCGCTCAGCCGCGTAGTTCAGTGCGTAATCAAAACAGCGCCGCGCGCGCCCGACCGAAAAAGCAGCAACCGTCAGGCGCGTTGCATAGAGCCACTCGTTCATCATCGCGAAACCGCCATCGACCTCGCCCAAAACCTGTGCGTCGGGCAAACGGCAATTGTCAAAATACAGGATATAGTTCTTGTAGCCTTTGTGGCTGACTGAGTTGTACCCCTCGCGCACTTCAAAACCCGGCGTACCACGATCTACGAGGAAGGAAGTGATCCGTTTTTTGGGGCCTTTCGGAGTTTCATCCACACCTGTTGCGATGAATACGATGAAGAAATCCGCGTGCTCCGCGCCCGAGATGAAGTGTTTCGAACCGTTGACGACCCAGTCACCGCCATCGCGAACGGCCTGGCATTTCATGCCCCGAACATCTGACCCCGCATCAGGTTCGGTCATAGCTAGAGCATCCATCTTTTCGCCACGCACGGCAGGCAACAAGTAGCGTTCTCGCTGGTCGGCGTTGCAGGCCATCAGGATATTCTGCGGGCGACCGAAGAAATGGGTCAATGCCATCGAACCTCGGCCGAGCTCGCGTTCGACAAGAGTGAAATCAAGATGCGAGAGACCTGCGCCACCAACTTCCTCGGGGAAGTTACAGGCATAAAACCCCAGTTCGATGCATTTCCGCTTGATTTCGTCGCCCAGTTCTTGCGGCACCTGTCCGGTGCGTTCGACCTCAGCTTCGTGGGGGTAAATCTCGTTCTCAACAAAGCTCCGCACTGTTGAGACGATCATTTCCTGTTCTTCGGTTAAGCCAAATTGCATGACGCGTTCCCTTGATGTCTGATTGGCAATGAAACGTAATTGCCTGACACGATGACATGCAGTAATCGTACGATATCATGCCGAGTTAGAAAAATTTGACCCAGATATATAACTTTTTGCTGTTCAACGGGTTCTCGAACCTTTGCCTCGCCAACATGGTCGAGCCTCTGCGCGCGGCGAATACACTGGCGGGGCAAGATCTCTATGCCTGGCAGTTTTATTCACCCCATGGTGCGCCAGTCCAAAGCTCCAGCGGGTTGCAAGTCGCGCCTCATGGAGCGATGGGCATTGAGGCGGGTGATGCTTTGGTTGTCATGCCGTCTTATGGGTATCTGGAACACTCGGTTCCCGATACTCATCGCGCTTTGCGCAGGGCCGCAACCCGTCATCGCAAACTGGCTGGTCTGGACACAGGGAGTTGGTTGCTCGCGCGTGCGGGACTGTTGGAAGGGCATCGCGCGACCATTCACTGGGATGAACTTTCCCGGTTCGAAGAAACTTTTACCGATGTCGAGGTCGTGCAGGAACGTTTTGTGATCGACCGGGACCGGATCACCTGCTCAGGCGCGATGGCTGCTTATGATCTGGCGACTGCGCTGATTCTTGCGGATCACGGGCCGCTGTTGTCGATGGAGGTGGCGCATCTTCTGATGAACCGTGGTGAACCAAGTGCTGCTTCACCACAGATGAAATCCGAAGACAGGCTGGTGAATCGGGTGCTGGGCGTCATGCAGGGCACGTTGGATGCGCCAGTAATGATAAAGGATATCGCTCGTCAGCTCGGGTGCTCTCAAAAGAAGATTGAGACCCGGGTTTTGTCCGAGCTGGGTGTAACACCGCAGGCGCTCTATCGTCGCCTGCGTCTGAATTTGGCGCGTAAACTTGCGGTCGAGACCCAGCAGTCCGTGGCCGAGATCGCCAGCCGCTGCGGGTATGAGAACCCAAGCGCAATGACGCGGGCGTTCCGGATGCAATTCGGGCAGACACCAACAGCCTATCGAAACGGGGAGTAACTTTGGGATTAGCCTCGCACGCGTGAGAGGTCCGGGTCATACGGGGACGGCGCAATCACCTCGGCAGCGATCATTTCTCCGCACAGGTCAAGTTGCATTCGGCTGCCGGGTTCGGAAAATTCCGGATTCACAAAGCCGTAAGCAAGGTTTAGCCCTGTTCTGTGGCCCCAGTCACCTGACGTGATCGTACCAACAACCATGTCGTCCAACATCAGAGAGGCTCCACCATAGGCAGGTGCTTTGGTTGTATCGATTTTCAGGCTTACCAGTTTCTTTTGAGGCCCGTTCTCAAGGCGTCTCTGCAACGCGTTTCGGCCAATGAAATCGCCTTTGGTCAGTTTCACGAACCGATCCAAACCGGTCTCAAACGGGTCGAACTCTGTGAGCAGATCGGCTTTCCAGTGCAAGAACCCTTTCTCCATCCGCATGGACTCGACGGCGCGAGCACCAAATAATTTCAAGTCATGCGTCTCGCCAGCTTTTCTGAGCGCCAGATAGGCCGCGTATAGTGAGGCGTTCGGGACATGTATCTCGTAGGCCAGTTCCCCTGAGAAGCTGATATTCAATACAGTTGCTGGCGCGAACCCGACAAAACACTCGCGAACTGACAGCCAGGGAAAAGCTTCTCGCGACCAGTCTCCTCGAGCACAAGCGGACAGCACGTCGCGCGATTTGGGTCCGGCCAGCACTAATATTATCTGATCATTGGTGAGTGAGCGGATTTGCACATCTTCGCCATCATGCAGATGCGCCTTTAGCCAGTCCATATCATGGTATTCGCTGGCGGCGGCGGACCCGTACCAGACCCGTGCCGGGCCGCGATCACTCGCGGGAAGGTTGGCGATGGTGGCCTCGGCTTTGACCATCCCGTGGTGGTTCAGCAGATAACCAAGGCCGACCCGCCCGTCGCGTTTTGTCACCGCGCCGCACATCATCCGATCCAGAAACCGATGCCGATCGGTTCCAGTGATTTCCAGCCGGTTGAAGCCGTTCACTTCGGCCAGTCCGACATTTTCTTGAAGGTTTCTGATTTCCGCTGCCACGACGTCAAAGGTCTCATCAAAACTGAAACTCAGCGTTGGGTGAAAATCTGGTGCAGGCTTGATGTAGTCGACCCGCTCCCAACCGTTGACCACTGTAAATTCAGCCCCTTCTGCTGCGAGGATCGGGGTCAGCGGTGTGGTTTTGGCGGGGCGACCGGCAGGCCGGTGTTCGTGCGGGAAATGAAAGCGGAATTCATTCTGGTAATCTTCGATGGCTTTCAGCGCGGTCAGCTCCACATTTGTGTGGCCGGTAAACCGACGCGGATCAAGGCACCACGTGTCATAACAGGCCTCGCCGTGAACGATCTGTTGGGCCAGCAGCCAGCCATGGCCACCCCCTTCGCCCAAACCCGCGCGCAGACCGATGATGCAGAAAGCATTGCGCTTTCCGGGGATTGGCCCGACCAAAGGTGCGCCGTCAATTGTGTAGGTGATCGGACCATTCACCACTGTATGAATGCCGACATCCATCAGTGCAGGCATGCGTGCGAAGGCACCTTCCAGCACATCCGTCACGCGGTCCAGATCGTCAGGGCACAGCGCGTTCACAAAATTCGGATCGATCCCGTCCATGCCCCAGGTTTTGCAATCCTGCTCGTAGAAACCGACCAGCAAGCCGTTCTTCTCCTGCCGACAATAATAGTCGCTGATCGGACAGCGCAGCAGGGGCATCCGGTGGCCTGCGTCGCGGATCGTTGCGATTTCTTCTGTCAGAAAATACTGATGCTCCATCGAAGCGACAGGGTGGTGCACGCCCATCATCGCGCCCACTTCGTTTACCCGATAACCACAAGCGTTAACTACGATATCGCAGTCAATATTGCCGTGTTCCGTGTGAACCGTCCAGGTATCGTCCTTGTGCTGTGTCAGTCCTGTGACCGGAGTATTGCGATACACCTCGGCCCCGGCTTTACGCGCGCGGCGTGCCAGTGCTTGGCACAGTTGAGCCGGATCGATGTCGCCATCTAGCGGATCCCATAGCCCACCGAGAAGGTTGTCGGTGGAAATCAACGGGTGCCGGCGGGCGCATTCCTCTGCATCTATGACCTCGAAATGCACATCCATTCCGCGCGCCATAGACGCAAAATGGTGGTACCCCTGCATCTGCTCAGGCGTATTTGCAAGCCGGATGCCGCCGTCACCGTGATGGTAGTTGATAGGATAGTCCGGATCCTCGGCCAGTTCCTTGTACAGGTTGATCGAGTGGGTCTTCAGACCAACCATGGTCTGGTTCATGCCAAAATTGGTCACCTGCGCGGCCGAATGCCAAGTTGTGCCGCTGGTCAACTCATCGCGCTCGACCAGCACCACATCGGTCCAACCTTCACGGGTCAAGTGATACAGAGTCGAGCAGCCGGCGATACCGCCGCCAATGACGACCACTTTAGTGCGCGATTTCATCAAGGACCCTCCGGTAGGTAGTCTTTTGGGGATTAGCCTGTTCTGTCAGTTGGTTCACAAGCGGTTGGATATTGTTACGTAAAAAATCGAAAATAAAAGCTCATTAACTCGTAGTAATTCGAATGCGGTTGAAATTGGCTTTAGGCGTTTAGTTGAATTGATCCACCTGATGCGGTTGGAGGATCACAAATGGCTGCGCCGCAGGCGAAAAGGTCCGGTCGAAAAGGACGTATCGCACAGCGGGCTGAAAAGCCTGCGCTCGACCCCTGTCCGCCAGGTCAACCGGGAGGCGCTTACAAACCCTTGACTGGGGTTGAGCTTGAGCGGATTTACAACACAGCTCTGGATCTTCTTGAGAAGCTGGGGATCGGCGAGGTGCCGGATCGCTTGCGTTCTGATTTGTTGGCGGTTGGGGCGCAAGATAGCGGGGAGGGGAGGATACTTTTTTCGCCTCAACTTGTGGAACAGGCGATTGATCAGGCCGCCAAGACCTTCGTTCTGCACGGGCGTGATCCAGCCCGATCCATCGAAGTTGGCGGTAATCGCGTCTATTTCGGAACCGGAGGGGCGGCGGTTCAGACGCTTGATCTGCGCAGTGGTCACTATCGGCCTTCGACCTTGCAGGACTTGCATGATTTCACGCGTCTTCAGGATGTCTTGCCAAATGTCAGCTGGTTCACCCGCTGTTGCGTTGCAACCGATCTGGAGGAAACCTTCGATCTGGATGTGAACACCGTCTATGCGCTGTTGAAGAATACCTCCAAGCCCACCGCGACGTCTTTTACATTGGCGCAGCACGTTGCGCCAATTGTTGAGATATTGGATATCGCAGCCGGGGGACCCGGTGAATTCGCAAAACGCCCGTTCATGAAAGCACATATAAGCCCGGTGATCTCGCCGATGCGCTACGGCGAAGACGCAGTGGATGTGGTCTACGCCTGCATCGAACACAATATTCCGATTTCTTGCATCACCGCTGCTCAGGCCGGCGCGACTGCACCAGCGACCTTGGCTGGTTTTCTGGCGCAGTCATTGGCAGAAACTCTTGCGAGTCTAGTAATGGTCCACGCGATCCAGCCCGGGTTTCCTATGGTCTTTTCGAATTGGCCACTGGTGATTGACCTTCGGACCGGCGCGTTCTCAGGTGGCAGCGGAGAGACGGCTGTCCTGAATGCAGCATCAGCACAATTATCAAATTGGCTTGGGCTGCCTTCAGGCGTGGCCTGTTCGATGTCTGATGCCAAGGCGATCGACGCTCAATACGGGATGGAAAAGGGACTGACCTCAATGGCGGCGGCGCTGGCAGGTGGTAATCTGATCTATGAAAGCTCAGGCATGACGGCCTCGTTGCTGGGTGCAAGTTTTGAGGCGTTCGTGCTGGATGATGAGATGCACTCGTACACCTACCGCGCTTTGAGGGGCATAGAGGTGACACACGAGAATCTGGGCTTTGACGCGATCTGCGAAGCAGTTCTGGGCGAGGGCCATTTTCTGGGTGGTCAGCATACTTTTGCGGCCATGGAACGGGATTACTTTTATCCCTCACTCGCAGACAGGGACGAGCCGCGAACCTGGGCAGAAAACGGAGCGCAAGATGCCTGGAGCCGCGCGCGACATCGGGCGCAAGAAATTTTGCAGACCCATACGCCAAGATACCTGTCAGACGAACAGGATCGGCAAATCCGAGATCGCTTCAAAATTCTTTGAAGGCTGATCCAGTGCTATTCGATCAGTTTGAAACTATCCGCCAGCCACGGGATATCATCGCGCAGTGGGGAAATGATGCGGTCATTGATCAGTGATCGGGTTTTGGCATCCACAAGCTCAATCACCGATCTTGAACAATCCGGCGTCGCGACCAGTGCCAGTGTGCGTGCAAAGCTCTTGCCCGGAAACGGGTGCATGCACAGCTTTGATTGAAACCGTTTTGCACGAGAATACAGCAGCGGCGTCGTGATGGTCCAACCCGCACCGGAGGACACCATCGACATCAGCGTCTGATTGTTGCTGCATTCAAACCTGTGAGAGGACGAAATCCCCATCCGGCGTAATTGGGACTCGATCTGGCGCGCGATGATCAGATTGCTGGAATATCGTAGAAACGGCAATTTAGTTCGACCCTCAACAATGTCTTGCAAAGACTTGTCACTCACCGCAGGCAAAACGATCACAAATGGATCGCGCAGAAGGGGGCGATCCTGCAGATCGCGCATACGTTCGCTAGGAGTAGTGGAAATCCCCAGATCCAACTGCCTGTCACGCAGCATGTCGATAATCGCGTGGCTGGAATCCGTGTGGTACATGAAATCACAGGCGGGCATATTCGCGAATAGATAGACCGCCAGCTCTGGAATAATGTCGCTGTCGAAGTCTTCGATCGTGCCGAAACGCAGATAGCTGGCCTCGGTGATGCTTCCTGCAGACGCTTCGGCCTTGGCCTTTCGGATCAGGTGCAGCGCATCGTCGATAATGCGCAGGAAGACCCGGCCCTTTGGGGTCAGAACCATGGGTCTACGGGTGTGGTTGAACAGCTCAACGCCCAGATGGTCTTCGAGATTGCGCAGGTGATGGGAAACGGTGCTGATCGTCAGCCCTGTTTCCTTGGCGGCCGCCTGTAGCGAGCCCTTTTGCGCACATATCTGAAACAGTTCCAGCCATTTGAGACTGAGGTCTTTGGGAGCAGACTGACGCGGCATTCCGGTGCTTTCGTGAGATCAGGGCGGTCCTGACGAAAATACGCAGATTTTGAAAGCTTTGATATCAGAATCTTGGAATTCTGGCTCAATTGCCGAGCACTCAGGTTTCAGAGCTTTCCAAAAAGCCGCGCGCGGTCTGTGCAGCATCCGCGATATGGCTTTCGACTGCTTTTCGGGCTTTGGCAGGATCACCACTGAGGATGGCATCATGGATGGCAGTCATGTGGCTCATCCCAGTACGCTCTCGGTTCCGCGCTGCGAGGGTCAAGGCCCGCAGGCGGCTGATCCGGCCGTTCAGACGTTGCACGACATCCCAGGCGATGCTGTGCCCAGCCTGTAGAAAAATCAGTTCATAGAAGCGAGTTGTGGCCTGTAGCAGATTTGACCATTCGGTGTCATTCTGCGCCGCGCCCACTGCTTTCAATGCCTTGCCCAGATCGTTTGCGAAACCTGTCTCATGCGCTTGTGCACAGGCGGCGGCGGCTGAGCCTTCTAGCTGTAAGCGGATGTCATAGATTTGCCGCGCTTGGTCCCAGCTGAGGGTCGAGACGATTGGCCCGCGGTTGGGGATAATCTCAACCAAACCTTCGGCTTCCAGAAACCGGATCGTCTCGCGGATGACGGTGCGGCTGACACCAAGCTGATCGCAAAGCGGGCGTTCAACAAGCCGCTCACCGGGGGCAAAATGCCCGGCGATGATCGCTTCGCGCAGGCGCGCTTGCACGATATCCCGCAAGGTTTGCGGTGCTTTTTCGATCTTTTGTAGGGTGGAGTCGGTGTTCATCATCGACGCTTTCATATCTGTGGTACGGATCCGGAACAAGTATGATTGACATATCGTATTATGGTATACCATATTCTCGACCAAAGGCTTGCCAAAGGAATCACCATGTCCGCCGAAATTCGAAAAACGCTTCTGCATGTCGAAGACACTCTGATCGAGGGTGGTAAGTTGGCGGACACTCCGCTGAAGCTAATTGCCGCAATAGCTGTCATTCGGAACCCTTGGGCTGGTCAGGGTTTTGTCGAAGATCTTGGCCCCGCGATCCGCGATTGCGCCCCCGGATTGGGGGAGTTGCTGACCAAAATGATTTTGGATGCTTCAGGTGGCGGCGACCGGGTCGAAGCCTATGGAAAATCCGCGATTGTGGGCTTGAACGGAGAGGTTGAGCATGCGTCGGCCCTGATCCACACGCTGCATTTTGGCAATCATTATCGCAAAGCAGTCGGCGCGAAATCCTACCTTTCCTTCTGCAATACGCGCGGCCCTGCCAATGCGCCGCTGCTGATCCCCTTGATGGACAAACATGATGGGGGTCGTCGCTCTCACTACCTTACGATCCAGACTTCGGTCGCAGATGCACCTGCGGCAGATGAGATTCTGATTGCACTGGGTGCATCGATTGGAGGGCGGCCGCACCACCGGATCGGGGATCGCTATCAGGACATCGAGGAACTTGGTCATGACGTTGACAACCCTGCAGCTGTCTAACTCGGGCCGATCAGTCGCGTTCAGAGAGGCGGGCGAAGGGCAACCGGTCTTTATGATCCATGGCGTTGGCATGCAATCTGCGGCCTGGGGCCCTCAGTTTGACACGCTGAGCCAGCATTGCCGTATAATTGCGGTTGATCTGCCGGGGCATGGAGGCAGTAACCGTCTGCCATTTGGAAGCCAATTGCCGGATTTTGTTGGCTGGATGCATGATGTTGTCGACGCGTTGAATCTGGCTCCGGTCGCAATCATCGGGCATTCAATGGGGGCACTGATTGCCGCCGGCTTTGCGGCAGAGCACCCCGACATCACTAGCCGTGTTGCTATGTTGAACGGCGTCTTCTGTCGCGATGCCTCAGCCCGCGCCGCAGTCATCCAACGGGCCGCTGAAATCAGCGCGGGTCGAGTTGATCTGGAAACGCCGTTGTCGCGCTGGTTTGGTGACAGTCCGGGTGATCTGGCTGCCCGTGCGCAGGTGGCGTCGTGGCTTGGGTCTGTGGATCAACGAGGCTACGCCATCGCCTATTCCGCTTTTGCGCGGGGCGATGCCACTTACGCCAGCAAGATGAATCTGATTTCGTGCCCGTTTCTGGCGCTCACCGGCGACGGAGACTCGAACTCAACCCCGGCTATGTCACAAGCTATGGCCGCAGCAGTTCAAAACGGTCGGGCCGTTGTGATCCAAGGCCACCGACATATGGTGAACTTGACAGCACCCGATGAAGTAACAGCGCATCTGGTTGAATGGCTCGGCCAGCCCGCCGAAGAAAGGATTGCGCAATGACCTCGCTTGATCCCCGCACGCTGCGAAATGCATTTGGAGCGTTCATGACGGGCGTCACCGTGGTTACGTCGCATGATACCCAAGGTAACCCGATCGGGTTTACCGCGAACTCGTTCACATCCGTCTCACTAGACCCGCCGCTTGTGCTGGTTTGTCTCGCCAACAGTTCAAAGAACTATGACGCATTGATTGCCGCTGACGGGTTTGCCGTCAATATCCTGTCAGAGACACAGATCGAGGTATCCAATACCTTTGCCCGGCCCGTCGAAGACCGGTTTGCCAGCGTCGAGTGGCGGCGTGGACCTGCGGGATCGCCGTTGATCGATGGGTCGTCGGCCTGGTTTGACTGCGCTATGCACAAAACCGTCGAAGCGGGGGATCATGTGATCCTGATCGGCGAGGTCAAAGCCTTCGACAATACTCCGGCACCCGGTCTCGGATATGTCAGGGGGGCCTATGTAACACCATCAACAGCTGCTGGTGCCTTGATGCAGGACACCGGCCTGATCGTCTCAGCCTTGATCGAACGCGCAGGTGAGGTTCTGTTGATCGATGCCGGTGACGGCGCGCTTGCACCGCCCGAGGCAGTGGTTGGGTCAGGAGGTGTTTCAGCGGCATTGGAACAATTGATTGAGGCCACCGGGCTGACCGCAGAGCCGGGCTTTGTTTACTCGGTTTACGAGGATGCTGAGAAAAAGCGTCAACATATCGCGTTTCTGTGTCAGGCCGCAGATGGTGAGCCGAAGAAAGGTAATTTCGTCCCGCTGGACGTCGTATCCTTTGGCACTGTAACCGACACGGCGACCCGAACCATGCTGGAACGATTGTCCGAGGAATCCCGGCTGGGAGATTTTGGCATTTACTACGGAAACAAGAACAGCGGCGAGGTTCGCCCGATTACACGAGGAGGTCACTGACATGCGGTTTTCGCTTTTCGTTCATATGGAACGCACCTCTCCCGATCAGGACCAGCAGGAGCTGTATGAAAACTTCATAGAACTGGCCAAGATCGCTGATGCGGGCGGCATGCATGCGGTCTGGACCGGCGAACATCACGGGATGGATTTCACCATCTCGCCGAACCCGTTCCTGAATATCGTCGATCTAGCACGCCAGACCAACAATGTGCGTCTGGGAACCGGAACCGTTATCGCTCCGTTCTGGCATCCGATCCGGCTGGCCGGAGAGGCCGCAATGACGGACATGATCACGAATGGCCGTTTGGATCTGGGCATTGCGCGTGGCGCCTACAGCTATGAATACGAGCGGATGGTGCCGGGGCTGGACGCCTGGGAGGCAGGCCAGCGTATGCGCGAGCTTGTTCCGGCAGTGCGGGGTCTTTGGGAGGGCGATCATGCGCTGGACGGAGAGTTTCATTCTTTCCCGGCAACCACATCTTCACCCAAGCCTCTGCAACACAACGGTCCACCGATCTGGGTTGCCGCGCGCGATCCCAACAGTCATGAGTTTGCGGTATCGAACGGTTGTCACGTGCAGGTCACCCCTTTGTGGCAGGGCGACGAAGAGATCACCCGGCTGATGGATACGTTCAATGCCGCTTGTGCCAAATTCCATGACGTCCCGCGCCCCGAAATCATGCTGTTGAACCACACCTACATTGCCTCGGACGAGGCGGATGCCCGTCGCGCGGCGGAAGAGATCAATCGCTTTTATTGCTATTTCGGCGCGTGGTTCAAAAACGAACGCCCTGTGTCGCAGGGTCTGATCCAGACGCTGAGCGATGACGACATCGCTAACCATCCCTTCTATTCGCCCGAGGCGATGATCCGGGACAATGTGATCGCCACGCCCGACAAAGCAATCGAACGCCTCAAGGGCTATAGCGATCTTGGATATGATGAGTATTCTTTCTGGATCGACAGTGGGATGAGCTTTGAGCGCAAGAAAGCCTCGCTAGAGCGGTTCATCGCGGACGTCATGCCCGCCTTCGCCTAAGGAGAGAAAATGCGGCAGTTTCAGCACTATATCGGCGGCACGTTTTCGGATGGGACCGCGCATTTCGACAGCCTTGATCCCGCGACGGGCACCGTTTGGGCGAAAATGCCTGAGGCCCGAACACATGATGTGAACGCCGCGGTTGAGGCTGCGTGTTCAGCGCTGAATGCCCCCGAATGGGCGACCATGACAGCAACGGCGCGTGGTAAACTGTTGTACCGGCTGGCCGATCTGGTCGCCGAAAATGCTCAGACCTTAGCCGAGCTTGAAACGCGCGATACCGGCAAGATCATTCGCGAAACCTCTGCTCAGATCGCCTATGTCGCGGACTACTACCGTTACTATGCCGGATTGGCGGACAAAATCGAAGGGGCGCACCTGCCGATCGACAAGCCCGACATGGAGGTTTGGCTGCGCCGAGAACCAGTTGGTGTGGTGGCCGCCATAGTGCCGTGGAATTCGCAACTGTTCCTGTCTGCGGTCAAGATTGGCCCGGCGCTTGCCGCCGGTTGCACAGTCGTTCTGAAAGCATCCGAAGATGGTCCGGCCCCGATGCTGGAATTCGCGCGTATTTTCGATCAGGCAGGCTTCCCGCCCGGAGTTCTGAACGTCATCACCGGCTTCGGGCCGGAATGCGGCGCCGTTCTGACCAGTCACCCGAATGTCGATCATGTTGCCTTTACAGGCGGCCCGGAAACCGCGCGCCATATCGTGCGCAACTCGGCTGAAAACCTCGCTTCGACTTCGTTGGAACTGGGCGGAAAATCCCCGTTCATCGTATTCGAAGATGCCGATATCGAAAGTGCTGTGAACGCGCAGGTTTCGGGGATCTTTGCTGCTACCGGGCAAAGCTGCGTGGCGGGATCGCGATTGGTAATCTCTGATAAGATCAAAGATGAGTTTCTGGCCCGGCTCACCGAAAAAGCGGGTGAGATCGTGATCGGGGCGCCCGATGACCTAAAGACCGAAGTTGGCCCGCTGTGCACTCAGGCTCAGCTTGTGACAGCGGCAAATTTGGTTGCTGAATCCGTCTCGGCAGGGGCTACCGTGATAGCGGGTGGGCAACCTTTGGACCGTGAGGGGCACTATTTTCCACCGACAATCATTGATTGTACGGACGCGCCTGATGCGCCCTGTCTGACGCGCGAAGCCTTTGGTCCGATCCTCTCAGTCGTCAGTTTCGGGACCGAAGCGGAGGCGATACAAATAGCCAACAACACCGCGTTTGGGCTGGCGTCGGGTGTCTTTACCAAAGACTTGACCCGCGCACATCGAATGATCCGCAGAATTCGGGCTGGCATTGTCTGGGTTAACACATATCGCGCTGTCAGCCCGATTGCTCCATTCGGAGGTCATGGACTGTCGGGCCACGGGCGCGAAGGGGGCCTACAGGCGGCGCTTGATTACACACGGGTCAAATCGGTCTGGTTGCGCACAAGCGACGATCCGATCCCCGATCCGTTCGTGATGCGGTGAATCTGACTAATCAACAGCATCCTTGGGCCAGATTTAGCACACTTTAGACAATCGCATTTCTGCCGCGCGTGCGTGGCCTTCCATGCCTTCCATCCGACTGATCCTAGCAGTGCGTTCAGCAAGCTCGTGCGAGGCTTGCGCTGAGCAGCGCTGCCATGTCACCGTTTTGGTGAATTTATGCACTGACAGACCGCCGGTATATCGGGCCGCTCCGCTTGTCGGCAAAACATGATTTGGCCCGGACGTCTTGTCGCCGAAGGGCACTGTTGTTTCGGCACCCAGAAACAGCGATCCATAGGTGGTCAGTTGGTCCAGCCACCAATCCAGGTCCTCGGCGATCACCTGCAGATGTTCGGGCGCGTAGTTATTGGCGACCCTGGCAGCCTCGTCGCGGCTGTCGCAAAGAATGATCTCGGCCCGGTCGCGCCATGCCGTGCGCGCTGCACTAGCGTTCGGCTCGGGAAGACTGTCGATCAGGGCATCGGCGCGCGCGATAACGCCCTGGGCCAGAGCTTTATCGGTGCTGACAAGCCAGACAGGGCTATCGACGCCGTGCTCGGCTTGGCTCACCAGATCCCAGGCGACGGTCTCGATCGATGCTGTGTGATCGGCAATTACCAAGGTATCGGTTGGACCTGCAAACATGTCGATGCCAACCTTACCAAACAGCATCCGTTTCGCCTCGGCGACATAGGAATTTCCGGGACCGACAAGAATGTCGGCAGGAAGCGCACCAAAAAAGCCATGGGCCATCGCAGCAATCCCCTGAACTCCGCCCAAATTCAGGATCAGATCTGCACCGCTAAGGTCCATCGCATAAACTATTGCATCGGGGATGCCCGCACCGGGACGCGGTGGCGAGACCGCCGTGATGTGGGACACCCCAGCCACCTTTGCCGTGGTAATCGTCATCAACGCACTTGCGATATGGCTATACCGACCACCAGGAACGTAACATCCCGCACTAGCGATCGGGATCTGTTTCTGACCTGCGATCAGGCCGGGCATCACCTCGATCTCGCATTCGCTCACCGTGGTCATCTGCGCTTCGGCAAATCGACGGATATTGGCATGGGCAAAGCGGATGTCGTCTTTGACCTGTTCAGGCACGCGGTCACATGCGGCTTTGCGCGCTTCATCAGTCAACACGAACTCTCCCGTCCAGCCATCGAGCGTTCCGGCATAGCGCCGAACGGCCTCTTCGCCTTCGCGCTCGATATTGGAGAGCATGATTGCGACGATATCGCGGATATCCGAATTTTCTGCATCGGGGCGGGGCAGGGCGGTTTTCAGATAAGAGACGGCCATGGGAAACCTCAACGCGTCAGAGAGTGGGAGTGGATAGCGCCCGCCAGAATATCGACGGTGTCGATGATCGGAACGCTTTTGGGCAAGTCGCGGGTGAGCAGAGAGAATTCGGAGCAGGCCACAAACAAAAGCGCGGCACCCCGGCCCGAAAGGGCGTTAGCAGCGTCGGAAAGTGTGCTGAGTGCAGCGCCGGTTGGCCCTTCAGATTTGATGTGGCGGATCGTGCCGAGCATCCTGTCTTCATCCTCGGGCCAGATTGCGGTAAATCCGGCGCGGTTCAGGGGGGCGTCAAAAATTCCGACCTTTCGCAGCGCTGGGGAGGCAAGAATTCCGACCTGGCTGCCAGTAGGCAGGAGTTGCGCCGCTTGATCCACGGACAGGTCTACCATGTTCAGAAAGGGGATCGAGACGGCGTCCTCTATCTGCGCCGCATAGTGGTGTGCGGTGTTACACGGCATCGCAAGCGCGGTTGCCCCTGATTGCTCCAATCTTCTCGCCATATCGGCCAGAACCGGCCCGGGATCAGACCCGTTGCCCTCGATCAGGTGCGAGATGCGGGAAGGCACCTGTGGGTTCATGTCAATCAGTAGTGGCAGGTGATCGGCATCATCCGCCGCCTGTACCGTGGATAACACGCGCTGCTGCAACAGAATTGTCGCCTCGGGGCCCATTCCGCCCAATATGCCGGTGACGCGGGGTTTCATGCGAAGACCTGCTTGCTGGAACTTATCACCGTGATTTACAGATTGACCCAGCGGTCGGTGTGATCGAAAGCGAAATCATAACCGAACAGGCCAACCGAGCCTCCGGTATGCAAGAACACCACACGCTCATCCTTGAACGAGCCTTTGCGCGCCAGATCGATCAGACCGGCGGCCCCTTTGGCGGAATAGACCGGGTCGAGCAGAATGCCTTCCAGTTCGGCAAACATGCGGATCGCCTCAATGCCGCTTTCGGTCGGCAAGCCGTAGCCGTCGCCTACATAGTCGGTATTGGCCATCACATCCTCGCGCCGCACCACGTCTGGGCAACCCAATTTCTCAGCCGTGTTGCAGGCTAGATCATAGACCATCTGCTCTTGCTTGGGCTGCGGTGCGCGGGTGCCAATGCCAAGAACCGGAATGCCCGTATTCATGGCACAAAGCCCGGTGACCAGCCCGGCTTGCGTGCCCGAGGAGCCCGTCGCATGCACCACTCGATCGATTTTGAGACCGGCGTTATTGGCCTGGCTCACAAGCTCTAGCGCGCAGTTTACATAGCCAAGCGCTCCGATCGGGTTCGAACCTCCGCCCGGAATGACATAGACGTTGTGACCTTCTCCACGCTTCTTCGCGGCCGAACGCTCCATCTCGGCGGGCATGTCGTGGCCGCCGGGAAACTTCTCGGTGGTTGCGCCATGCAAATGATCCAGCAGAACGTTGCCGTTGTTGTTGTAGTTGGCGTTGTTATAGCTGGTGCGGTCTTCCAGTAGGATATGACATTTCAAACCCAGCCGGGCAGCGAATGCAGCGGTTTGACGCGCATGGTTCGATTGCGTTGCCCCTTGTGTCATCACCATGTCTGCGCCTTGTTCGAGCGCTTCGCCGAACAGAAACTCTAGTTTGCGGGTCTTGTTGCCACCCGTCGACATGCCGGTGCAGTCGTCTCGCTTGATCCACAGATCGATTCCCAGAGCCTCGGACATACGATCCATCCGTTCAAGCGGTGTTGGCAGATGGGCAAGAAAAACACGGGGAAAACGGGAAAGATGCATCAAGCTGTCCTGATCTGGGCCCGGCACATGGTTCAAGACCGGTAGGTCTTGCCAACATGTGCCGCTGGGTAGGTTTCTGGGTTTAGAATGCCGCCTGTATTCAAGCCGCAAGGTCAGGCCTAATCACAGCGGATGGGGCGCGTCGGTCAAGCGCACTGTACCCGGTTTCGAAAAAGCCGGAAAATAACTTCGATATTGCGCTCAGATTACCTGGTTGCTCATTCGGGGGGTGCGGGAATGGTTCGAAAGTCGTCATTCAACCACGGAAACCGCGAATTCATAGGCTCGGTCACATGACGACGGATCAGGTTTTGCAGTGTGTTGTGGATCAGTCGTGTGGTTGTCGACGGATAGATATTGGTCGTGAACAACGATACGGTACGCGCAAAGCTTTTGCCCGGGAAAGGTAATGCGCGTGTATCTTTGTGGAATCGCCGTGCGCGATAGTAGCTGGCGGCAGTCGTGATCGTCCAACCACTGCCCCCGGCGACAAGTCCGATAATTGACTGATTACATTCAAGTTCGAACCGGTTGGGTAGGTTAATCTTGCTGCGGGTTAGCTGAATTTCGATGAGTCTGCCTATGGTGTGATCACGCGAATATCGTAAAAGCGGAAGCGGACTGTCTGATTTGGTCAGTTCCTCGACCGGTCCGTCATATGCAGGCGGAAGAATGACGATAAACGGATCTCGAAGTAGCGGGAATTCGATTAACCCCTCAAAGTGCTCAGGAGGTCGGGTCGCAACGCCTGCATCCAGCTTTTGAGACTGCAGTTTGTCAAGAATCTCATGGCTGGGGCGGGTAAAGTGGCGAAAATTGCACCGCGGCAGGCTTGCAGAGAGATGACGGAACAGTTCTGGCGCGACCCGGCTGTCAAAATCGTCAATCAGGCCCAGACGCAAATCTGTTGCATGTTGCCAACTGCCCGAGCGAAGCTCGGCCTCGCCCCGTTTCAAGGCGATCAGGCCGTCATGCACATGTCGTGAGAACACCGTGCCTGCGGGTGTCAGACCCATGGGTCTGCGGCTGTGGTCCACCAAATCCACATCCAGCGCCTTTTCAAGACTGCGCAAGTGATTGGAGACCGTACTGATTGACAAACCGGTTTCAGCTGACACCTTTTGGATTGAACCCAACTTGGAAATAAGTTGGAAGACCTCCAGCCACCTGAGACTGAGTGCTTTCTTTGTCATCGGGTGCTCCCAAACCAGCGAACTATCAGTCAAAAGCGAAACAAAGTTTCGCTTTTTACGCAACCAGTATTTTGATTTACTAATTCAACGCGTAAGGACTATGGTTTTTCTACTGTTCCAGAGTTCGGACGTTTCAAGAGCCGACAAGTGGAACCAGCAGGGAGAAAATAGTCAAAATGATCAAGAAATATCTGCTCACAACAGCATATGCCGGGATTGCGGCCGTTACCGCTTCACAAGCCGCCGCGCTTGATGAACTGACGGTTGCATATTTCCTCGAATGGCCGATGCCGTTCCAGTATGCGAAAGCAAACGGAACCTACGAAGAAGAACTGGGCGTCAAGATCAACTGGGTGTCTTTCGACACCGGTACCGCCATGTCAGCTGCGATGGCCTCGGGTGATGTACAGATCGCAGTCAGCCAAGGGGTACCACCGTTTGTGGTAACCACTTCGGCCGGTCAGGACATCCAGATCGTCGATGTGGCGGTCAGCTATTCAGACAACGACAACTGCGTTGTTGCCGAAGCGCTTGAAATCGACAAGGGCAATGCGGGTGAATTGAACGGCAAGAAGGTCGGTGTTCCGATCGGCACAGCTGCGCATTACGGTTTCCTGTCGCAAATGTCTCACTTTGGTGTCGACATCGGTTCAATGGAAATTGTTGACATGGCTCCGGCCGATGGCGCCGCGGCATTTGCGCAGGGCAACCTCGACATGGTTTGCGGCTGGGGTGGCGCGCTTCGTCGCATGACCGAGCATGGCAACATCCTGCTGACCGGTGCTGAAAAAGAAGAGATCGGTATCCTGGTGTTCGACGTCACTAGCGCTCCGGCAAGCTTCATCGAAGAAGAGCCCGAGCTTCTGTCGAAGTTCCTTAAGGTTACCGCAGATGCCAACGCCAAGTGGAACGCAGGAGACAGCAAAGATGAAATGCTGCCGGTGATTGCCAAGGATGCTGGTATGGATCCTGCAGACGCTGAAGCCACAATCGCGACTTTCACCTTCCCGTCAGTTGAAGACCAGCTGTCCGAGAAGTGGCTGGGCGGTGGCGCGCAAGACTTCATGCAGGGTGTTGCAAACGTGTTCGTGTCGGCAGGCAGCATCGAATCCGCTCTGGATTCGTATGATGGTGCCGTTAATGCAGGCCCGCTGACAGCTGCGAATAACTAATCACGCAGGACATTTCATGCGACCGGCCCCGGTTTCGGGCCGGTCGACAGCTATGAAAGCAGGAAGGAGGCAGGATGCCTGAACTGGACATCGTAGAATTGTCCATGCGCTTTGACTTACCCAACGGCTCCTCAGTACAGGCCCTACAAGATGTT
This sequence comes from Ruegeria sp. I3, assembly GCF_056532525.1. Classification (NCBI taxonomy): domain Bacteria; kingdom Pseudomonadati; phylum Pseudomonadota; class Alphaproteobacteria; order Rhodobacterales; family Roseobacteraceae; genus Ruegeria; species Ruegeria sp. I3. The sequence goes on from NZ_JBQFNI010000003.1 coordinate 562,656, forward strand.
TCACTCAGCCTTAAAGAGGGTGAGCTGATGTCTGTCCTTGGCCCGTCGGGCTGTGGTAAAACGACGTTGCTGAACATCGTTGCAGGATTTCTGGCGCCGACATCTGGCAAGATTGAACTGAACGGCCATCTGGTCAAAGGCCCTGATGCTGAACGCGGGATGGTGTTTCAGAAGGGCGCGTTGTTCGAATGGATGAACGTGCGGGAAAATGTCGAGTTTGGCCCGCGCATGAAAGGCATGCCCAAAGCCGAGCGTGACCAGATTTCCGACCATCTGCTTGAGGTCGTCGGGCTGCAGGATTTCAAGGACAAGGCGGTTTATGAACTATCGGGCGGGATGCAGCAGCGTGTTGCGTTGGCGCGGTGCCTGGCAAACGAGCCGGACGTCATCCTGATGGACGAACCGCTGGGTGCTTTGGATGCGCTGACCCGTGAGAAAATGCAGGGCCTTGTCCTGAAGCTTTGGAAAGAAACAGGCAAGACGATCATCCTGATCACCCACTCGGTCGAAGAGGCCTTGTTGCTGGGTGAGCGTTTGATTGTCATGGCCCCCAGACCGGGGCGCATTCACCGCGAATACAATCTGCCTTTTGCTGAACGCGGTGTGAATGCCGATCTGCGTGATGTGAAGAAATCCGAAGGTTTTGCGGAAAAGCGCGATGAGATCCTCTCGATGATCTGGGAGATGGAAGAAGAAATTATGGGTCGGACGGAGCAGGCATCATGATTGTACTTCTCTTCTATATCGGCCTGTTCGGTGGCGCGTTTTTTATCGTCTACGCGTTACGCCGCGGTTTGCAATCGCGTCAGGATTTCACAAGCTTGAAAACTGTGACTTTCGGCGACGAAAGTGCCGTACGAGCGGATAGGGCTGCATCGATAATCTCGGTTCTCGTGATCTTTGTAATCTGGGCGGCTTTCACCGGCTCGAAGTTGTTTCCGATCCATGTGCCGGGCCCATTTGTAGGTGATACGCAATTCACCTATACGCTCGAAAACGCGGATGGCAGCACGGATGAAGCCACGATTTTTGTTCGCGTTCCAGCCTTCGGTGAGGAAGCAGAAAAATTCGAGGTCGAGCCCGGCAGCGGATTTGCCAAAGACGATGCGGTTGCAGCTGCTGCGGGCCGCTCATCGACGATCCTGTTCGACAAGAACGATGATGCCAAACGTAATGAGGGTGCAAAGATCGTCGCGATCAACGGCACACCTATAGGTGAAGGCCAAAAGGTTGATACAGGCGATGGTACCGTAACGCTGACCGGGAAAGGGGCGATCAGTTTCACCCCCAAACAGGGCTTGCAGATGAACCCCATCTGGCTTCCAGCCCCTGAAACCGTTGTGGCCCGGTTCTTTGAGATTGCGAATGAGGGCTACCAGAACTTCTCGCTTTGGGAGCATCTGGGCTGGTCGCTGTTGCGCGTGATTGCTGGGTTTATCGCAGGTGCGCTTGTGGGGATTCCGCTGGGTTATGCAATGGGCCTATCCGGTTGGTTCCGCGGCTGGTTCGATCCGATTGTCGAGTTCATGCGACCTGTGCCGCCACTTGCGCTGATCCCACTGGTGATCATCTGGTTCGGCATCTGGGAGACCGGCAAGATCGTTCTGCTGTTCCTTGCGGCCCTTTGGATCATGACCATCGCCGCGCGGGCTGGTGTGTCCGGTGTGAACATCTCGAAAATCCACGCAGCGTATTCTCTGGGGGCGTCGAAATGGCAGATCATGCGCCATGTGATCGTGCCCAACTCGCTGCCCGAGATTTTCACCGGTGCACGTGTGGCTATGGGTGTCTGTTGGGGAACTGTTGTTGCGGCTGAACTGGTTGCCGCACAAAAGGGCGCCGGCATGATGATCATCGCCGCATCCAAATTCCAGCTGACCGACATTGTCATTATGGGGATCGTCCTGATCGGGGTGATCGGATATGGAATCGATATCCTGATGCGCAAGGCCGAGAACTGGCTGGTGCCATGGAAAGGCCGCAGCTGATCGTTCTTTCCGATACTGTGGTAACAAAGCGGCCCCCGAGCAATCTCGGGGGCCTTTTGTTTCAGCTGCGATTAAGAACGCGGCGTTGGACCTTGCTGCTGTCTTAGCTTGAACACGGCATCGGTCTGTATACCTTCAGAGCTCCTGTGCCCAAGGCGGGTTTGCCCCCGCTCGGGATACGGTGACGGCAGCGACCTTTGCACCGTATTCAAGCGCGTCGCGAAGACTGCTTGTGGGCAAAGTGCGCAAGGCGGGTTTGTTGAGGTGACCGGTTTGGCTCAACGCGGCCAGCACACCTGCGTTGAACGTATCGCCAGCACCAACAGTATCCACAACCTTAACTTTCTGGACGGGTACGGATACGTCCGTTCCATCAGAAAGATAGCCTGTCGCGCCATCCCCCCCTTTGGTCACGATTGCAATCGCTGGTCCTGCACGAAGCAGCAGGGGAATTTTCTCGCCATGGCTTTCGGGGCCCGGTATAATCCAATCAAGGTCTTCATCGGAAACTTTGATGATGTCGGTCTTTGCGATCATACGGTTCAAGCGGGTCCGGTATCGGGTCTGATCCTTGATAAAGCTGGGTCGAATATTGGGATCCAACATCACTGCATGATCCGCGCCATGACGATCAAGTGCGGCCGCGTACGCATCAGCGCATGGTTCGCAAGCCAGGCTGATCCCTCCGAAATACAGTGCGGAAACGCCCGGCAGTTGATCCGGCATGTCTTCGGGCCGCAGCATCCGGCCCGCCGTATTCTCATCGACAAAACTGTATGTGGCGTGCCCATCCCTCAACTGCACGAATGCAAGTGTCGTAGGACGGTCCGAGCGGATAACGTGCGAGGTCGCGACATGGCTGATCTGCAAGGCGGCGATCAACTGCTCTCCGAACATGTCGGTAGATAGCCCTGACAGCAGCCCCGTTTGTATGCCCAGACGACCCAGTGCAATCGCGGTGTTGAAGATTGCACCACCGGAATGTGGGACAAACCCTTTGCCGCCAGAAACCGTTGGTTCGGCGATCATATCGATCAGAGCTTCTCCACAGCACAGGATCATTCTGCTATCCCTCGGCCTGCTTGAAAATGCACGGCCAAATTACCGCGCCAAGGCATTCTTACAGAAATTGTTAGCGCCAACAATGCCAAACTCATTCTGCTCCGACACATACAGGTTCATTGATCGCCGCAGTTCATCAAACCGACCTCCTGCGTTGAAGGCCCGCAGAAAATCCTGACCAAACAGCCAGCGGTTCTTTTCGGCCACCCCGCCAACCAGAAATACGCCTCCGGCGGGGATAAGAGCGACAGCAAGATCGCCCATGATGGCGCCCAGATGCTCGGTGAACATTCGCGCCGCCTTAACAGCGCAGGCATCCGAGCCGTCCTGAGCATCCTGCAGAATGTCTTTTGCCGAACGTATCATGCCGTTGGGCTGACCTTCGGCCATTCCGATCGCCTGATAGAGAACCGGTAGGCCAGTTCCGCTCAGGAACATCTCGGCCTCGATGGTGAGCGTATCGTCAAAAAAGCAGTCGGGTATGATCTGGCGCGCTGCGCTGAAAACTTCGACCTCGTCACGATGGCGCGGGGACAATCCAACATGGCCGCCCTCGCCGGAAACGGTGTGAAAATGTCCTTCGGAGTAGAGCAGGGCGCCCACACCCAGCCCGGTTCCCGGCCCGACAACTAGCCGTGTCCCCAGTGGTGGAGCGGGTGAGCCCTGCAATACCTCAACATCATTCTCGGTAATCTCGGCGACTGACCATGCGGCAGCCGTGAAATCATTGATGACATAGGTATGGTGCGCGCCGGTTGCTCGGGCCAGAGCGTCTTCGGAAAGATCAAGATTGGCATTGGTCAGGCGAATGGTGCCGTCCTGAACCGGCCCCGCCCCGGCCGCGACCACAGCGCGCGGCTGTGTCCCGACCTCGTCGCACAAACTGTGTAATGCGTCTTGCAGGTCGCTTACGGTGCCCGTGGGGTGTTTGCGAAGATCGGTCAGCTCTCCCTCGGTTACGACGCCCAATCTAGTATTGGTGCCGCCGATATCGGCCACCAGATTCCAATGTGCGTGTAACCCTCCCTTAGGTCTAAGCCATGGGGCCGGCTGGGCGTCACTTGTTTGGATTGTCTGCAACGCCTCGACGTCGGTCCCGGACTGAACGAAAATGCCGTGTACCAAGGTGTCGGATTCAAGCGCGTCATGCATGCGCTCCAGCGTATGCACCAAGTCGTGACCCGCATCGGCAGCTACGGTCACGAATGAAGGCAGCGATTGCTCATGTGTTGTGCGCATGAGCATGTCTATGTCAGTGCCTTCTTTCACGACTACGCTGCACCAATCAATCGGCTCGGCGATGATGGGAAAATCATCCCGCCAATTTTCGGGAAAGTGGCGGGCCAATCGATCCAGCAAAGACTGCGGGTATTGCCCGTTGGTTATCGTATCAAGGATGAGCGGATCGACCTCTACACCCAGATTGGCCATCCCATAGCTCCGCATTTCCTGACGCGCCGCGCCCTGTGCAAGCAATTGATGGTGCAGGCTGCGGGCATTAGTGCGAGGGTCGCGTTCGATTCCGACGGACGGGTTCAAGGTAGAGATGTTGAATATCCGATCACCCATCCGAGCGACGACTGCCTCAGAAAACGCTGCAAAATAGTCGGCCATTACTCGATTGCGCCACCCGCCGATATCCTCCAGCGCTGGGGGGATATCGTTGTGATCCAGCACAATGCATGGCCGAATGCTGTGTGCCAAAAGCTGATCAATCCGCTGCTCGCACTGATCCAATGCGCTTGCATCAGGAATGCGACCGTCTGGCACGATGTGCTGCCAACGAACTGTAAAGCGGTGCATGTCTAGCCCAGTTGCCGGTTCTGCAGGGGAAGCCGCACCAAACAGAAAGCCATTGGGAAAGTCAGAACGGGTATATTTCATTGTCGCAACCTGTTGGAGCCATGACCAGCGTCACGCCATCTAACAGGTTATGTTAGCGGTATCTAGATTAACGTTTATATGAACCGCGCGTCCTGAACAGGACATCACATCCCTCGATCTGCTGGCCGTCCCATGTCACTGAATGCGCATTATAGTTGATCAGCGCTTCGTGCGACTGCGTCTCGCGCCGCCGCAGCCCTTTGGGCATCGGATGGAGCGCCAGATCCGTTTTCTGGGCCGCCATGGCTATGACGCGATCCCAAAGGGCCTCATCGGGGAACCCCGCCAAATACCAAAGACCGGCACCGCCATGCAACGCCGCAGTGCCATCTGCGAAAGAAAGCAATTTTTGCGCGGAGCCTGACAAGCGCTCAACCCAATGTTCCGCAGCACCACCCCCTTCGACAATACGGGTTACGCCGGGTGGCAAAGTTTCGATCAGATCGACATGGCTGCTGAGGCCATCAAGACCTGGGCGCCCCGAATCAGGGATCTGAAAATCTGCGGTGATTGCCCCGCTGCGCGGTCCCAGAACAGCAAGATCACACCCTTGTATTAGCCTTTGTTCAAGATCGCCTAGGGCAGCCAAGCCCGGTGCTAGGATCAGATTATAGTGCTCCTTGCCGACCTCGTCCTGAGGCACGAAATCCACCGACAACCCAGCGCGCCGCAGCGCGCGGTAGGCAGAGAATACGAGCCGGAAATAATCGAACCCCGCGCCCTGAGGCTGCGTTGTCCAGGCCCAGTCAGATGCATAATCAAAGACGATAGCAACCTGCGCATGGATAGGCTGAACCGTGCCTATCGCGGCCAGATCATCGGCGGTCTGACGCGCCTCGGCCAAACCGGGTGCTTCGTCGCCATGCGGGGTAAGTAGACCGGCATGCATCTGCTCCTGCCCAAATGGCGCTTGCCGCCAGCGGAAATAGCTGACCACTTCGGCCCCATGGGCCACCGCCTCAAGCGACCAGAGACGCACCATGCCGGGCAGGGGTGCCGGGTTGTAGGGGGCCCAGTTCACTGGACCGGGTTGCTGTTCCATGACCCACCAACGGCCTCGACCGACGGCGCGGTATAGGTCGTGGTGAAAGGCCTGCATGTCCGGATCACCCTGCTGCAGAAATGCAGTCTTGTGCGGCTCGTCCACTTCCAACCGATCCGACAAGAAGCCAATCGGATAGCTGTCCCACGTCGCGATGTCCAAATCCCTGCCTACATCGAAATGATCGAATTCCAGCACACGCCCCATGTAATTGTGCAGCAATGGTTGATCCGTTAGCGGCCGCAGCGCATCGACCTGGGCCTTGTTGAACGCCACCACTTGATCCGAACTGAACCTGCGAAACGCCAAGACGTGTGCCGGGTTGGGCTCGGTCACGGTCTGGTTCGGCAGCTCGATCTGATCAAAGCTGTTATATTCCATCGACCAGAACACATTCCCCCAGGCATCGTTCAACGCGTCGATCGAGTTGTATCGGTCCGCCAGCCAGCGGTGAAAAGCATACAACGCCGCAGCACTATAGCTGAGCGTCGTATCGTGACAGCCATATTCGTTATCGATTTGCCAAGCAGCGATATACGGGTTGCGGCCATAGCGCCGACCCATGATCTTCGTGATCCGCTTGCATTCGTCGATATAGCCGGTGTGACTAAAGCAATAATGTCTGCGTGAGCCGAACTTGCGTAGATTGCCATCAGCATCCACAGCCAGCATGTCGGGATGCTTGTCCAGCATCCATCGCGGAGGTGTTGCCGTCGGGGTGCCCAGCACAATCTTCAGCCCTGCCGCACCCAAGGTTTCAATCGCGCGATCCAACCAGTAGAATTGCAGGTCTCCAGCAGTGGGTTCCATTCGGCTCCAGGCGAATTCGCCGATCCTGACCCATTTCAAGCCAGTCTCGACCATGCGCGCGGCGTCCTGAGCCCAGTTTTCTTCGGGCCAATGTTCAGGGTAATAGCAAACGCCAAGTTCCGGCTTCATAGTATAACTCTGTGTTCAGCTTGACCTTGCGCCACATTTGGCGCGGTGAGTGTCATGCCATTCGTCGGCGTTCTTGCAAGGGTGTCCGCGTCCAGCCCTTGGCGGGCGGTGGTGCAGAACAGTGTAGTCAGGTCATCACCACCAAAACTCGGGCACGAAGTGTGTTTGGCATCGAAGACGACAGCTTTCAGGAACTGACCGCTGGGCGTATAGGCTGCGACCCGGCTGGCACCCCATTGGGCGATCCAGATGTTTCCGGAGCGATCAACCACAGCGCCGTCCGGGTTCAGATCTTCGCTGCGCAGGTCAAGGAAGACCGCCGCTTTGCCTATGGGCCAGCCTGTCTGCGCGTCCAGTTCCCAACGCATGACCAGCTTGGTGGCGGTATCGCTGCAATAGGCGCAGGATTGGTCCGGCGCAAAGCAGATTGCATTTGAGATGGTGATATCTCGGACCAATGGCCGTAGCTCGCCATTCCAATAGCGATAGATCGAACCTGCGCCTACTTCTGCCTGTTTGCCCATGGTGCCAATCCAGAACCCGCCCCAAGGATCGGCGCGCCCATCATTGGATCGAGTCACCGGATTGTCGACCTCAAGCGGGGCGATCAAATCTTTGGCTCGACTCTCAAGCCCAAATCGCCACAGGCCGGTTTCCGACGCGATCAGCAAAGTGTCACGGTCTACCCATCCTGCGGCTGAGACATGTTCATCGAACGCCCAGCTACGCGCTTGTTCATTTTCTCGCGTCATCAGTCGTTTGCCGATGATATCGAACCAGAAAAGCTGTTGCCGTTCAGGGTGCCACAATGGCCCCTCGCCTAATTCGCAGGGGCGGTCGTCATAGACCTGACTCATCCAACGGCCTCATCATAGGCGGCAACGATTTGCCGGGCACGGTTTGCTATATCTCCAACTGACATTCCGGGCTTATAGAGCGCAGACCCAATTCCGAAGCCGTCGGCGCTGGCCTCGATCCAGGCTCCAAAGTTCTCGGGGCCCGCACCGCCCACCGCAAAGACCTGAGCGCCCGTCGGCAAAACAGGGCGTAGCGCAGCCAACCCTGCAAGACCTGCGAGCGAACCGGGGAAAAGTTTTAACCCTGTAGCCCCGGCCTGGAGCGCTGCGAAGGCCTCGGTCGGCGTGAACACACCCGGCCAGCTTTGCAGCCCAAGCGCGACAGAGCGTTGGATCACGGACACATCGCAATTCGGCGAAACGATCAGTTTGCCCCCGACATCGGCAACCGCGTCAACCTGATCGGGGGTCAATACAGTACCCGCCCCAATAAGCGCGCGGTCCCCGATCTCCGAGGCGAGAACTCGGATACTTTCCAGCGGATCGGGAGAGTTCAGCGGAACCTCAATCCGGTCAATTCCCGCTTCCAGCAGGGCGTGACCGACCGGTAGCGCCTCGTCAGAGGTTAACCCGCGCAGAATGGCGATGATTGGGCGGCTCATGCGGTTTGCCTCGTTAATGTTCGGGCCTGAGACAGACCTGCAAGTGTTGCGATTGTGGCGTCTGCGGTTTCGACCATGGCACCTTGTTGCTGCAGGGCGGTCGCGTAGGCCTTGGTCAGACTTTCCGAGCCGATGATCGCCAATTGTTGGCCCAGCCAATAGGGCCGCGATGCGGCAAGCTCGGCGCCAATCAGGAACCCTGAAAGACGGGCGCGTGCAACGCTCTTGCTTTGACCGTGCAGCAAATCAGCGGCCCGTAGCCCGAATAGGCGCGCTGCCAGCTGCTCGGGTTTCGACAGCATGTCGGCAACCGCTTCGGTAAAACTCGCGTCGTCCCAGCCCTCGTCAATTGAATGCTGCAGAACGGATTGCCCGCGCAGCAGATCAAACAACTCGCCGGTCATGAAGGTTCGGAAACTGACCACCTCTCCGGCACTGATCTGGGCCCACTTCGTATGAGTACCGGGCAGGCAAATCACACCGTCCCAATTCTGATGCGTGCTGAGGAACCCCGCGATCTGAGTCTCTTCGCCGCGCATCACATCGGGAGGGCTGGTCTGTTTCAGCCCCGGAACAACGAAGGCCCGAATGCGCGGATCGGTGTTTGGAACACGGAATGGTACGATCGGGATTGGTTCGGACGGAACAGCGGAATACGGGGCCTCGACCCAACCTTGCCGTGCCCCAACCATTCCGCAGGCGATCACATCTACCGGTTGCCCGGGCAGCCAATCTTCGATCAAAGCTAGCAGGGCTGCCTGAAAACCTCCGCCGGCTGTGCGGGACATACCATCTGACGACGCGGCCTGTGCCAAAACGCTATCACCTTGCATGACCCATGCCCGCAGATGAGATGTTCCCCAGTCAACAGCGATCCACTCGACATTCATAGCGTCACCCCGTTCCTACCACGCCGCCGTCAACCACCATGCACTGCCCGGTCATTGCACGGCTTGCGCTTGAAGCCAGAAACAGGGTTGGTGCGATCATGTCTTCGGGCGTCAGATGCTCTTTCAGGCTCTGGCGATCCATATGCGCAGCCAGATCTTCGGGTGTGGCCCACATGTCCAGCTGTTTCTGTGTCAGAACCCATCCCGGTGCCAGCGCGTTGACGCGAATTTTATGTGGCCCAAGTTCACGCGCCAACGAGCGTGTCATGCCGGTGATTGCCGCATTTGAACTTGTATAGATTGGATAACCTGCGTTCCCCATCAGGTAACTGATCGAACTGAAATTGATGATCGAACCGCCTTTGTCCTTCATCTGTCGCGCGGCTTCCTGACAGGCAAAATAGTAGGCCTTTAGGTTGACTTCGATCATCCAGTCCCAGAACTCGGTTGTAGTTTCTTCAAGTGAGTGCCGCTTGTCATTCGCGGCGTTGTTGACCAGCACTTTAATCGAGCCATGGGCTTCAGCTGCTTTGGCCATGGTGGCGTGCAACAGCTCGGTATCAGTCATGTCACCCTGTAGGAACAAGGGGGCGCGGCCGTGCTTGTCACGCATCTGTTCGACAAATTCACCGGCATCTGACCGACCGATAAAGGCAACTTTAGCCCCTTGGGCCATGAACCCGTCAGTCAACGCTGCACCAACGCCCGAACCGCCGCCGGTGATATAAACAGAGGCTCCGTTGAGGTCTTGAAATGTAGCAGGTTGATCCATCAGTGGCTCTCTCTCGTCACTAGGCGCGTGTCTTTGCCCACAAGGAAATCAAGGTCCGCGCCGCGATCAGCCTGCAACACGTGGTCGATATAAAGCTTCGCATACCCGCGCGAGTAATGCGGATCGTCCGGTTGCCACAGGGCGCGGCGGGCGTCCAGTTCCTTTTCGTCGACCAGCAGCTGCAGCTCGCCCTTGTTGGCGGACACGCGAATACGGTCACCGGTTTTGACCAACGCCAACGTACCACCGGCCTGAGCCTCAGGGCTGACATGCAGGATAACTGTCCCGAATGCAGTACCAGACATACGCGCGTCCGAGATCCGGATCATGTCGCGTACGCCGTCTTTGACCAGCTTGGCCGGGATCGGCATGTTCCCAACCTCGGGCATCCCTGGATAGCCCTTGGGCCCACAACCTTTGAGGACCAGAATGGTCTCAGGTGTAACTGGTAGGTCGTCGCGGTCGATATTGGCTTTCAGATCTTCGATGCTTTCAAAAACGTATGCTTCGGCCTCGGTTTCCAGCAGTGCATCTGTGGCCGCCGAAGGCTTCACGATTGCCCCGTTGGGCGCAAGATTGCCGCGCAGAACCCGCAGGCCTGCGGCGGGTTTTACCGGATCGTCAAATGGGCGGATGACGTCTGTGTTGAAACACTCAGCCCCTTCACAGTGGGCCGAGATGTCCTTGTTCAGAACTGTTCTTGCCGGGCGCAGGAAAGGTTTGAGTTCGCTCAGAACCACTGGCACACCGCCTGCATAACAGAAATCCTCCATCAGGTATTTGCCAGAAGGCATGCAATTGACCAGCAGGGGGATTTCCGATCCGATTTCAAAGTCTTTCAACGTCAGGTCGACACCCACGCGACCTGCAAGTGCCAACAGGTGGACCACTGCGTTTGTCGATCCTCCGACGGCTGCATTGGCGAGGATGGCATTCTCAAACGCCTCCCTGGTCAGGATATCTGATGGCTTGAGGTCCTCGTCCACCATCTCGACAATGCGCTTGCCGGTCAGATGCGCCAGTGCCATGCGGCGGGCATCAACGGCAGGCAGGGCGGCGTTGGTGGGCAGCGACATGCCCATCGCCTCAACCAATGAGGCCATGGTACTAGCGGTGCCCATAGTCATGCACACGCCCGCGCTACGCGACATGCCTGATTCAGCGTTCATGAAATCCTGAAGTGTCATTTCTCCGGCACGAACAGCCTCGGAAAACTTCCAGACATCTGTGCCCGAGCCGATATCCTGACCCCGGTATTTGCCGTTCAGCATCGGGCCAGAGCTAACCACGATGGACGGCAAATCGACCGAGGCTGCACCCATCAGCTGCCCCGGGGTGGTCTTGTCGCATCCACCCAGCAGGACAACGCCGTCGATACCATAGGCGCGGATCGATTCCTCGACATCCATCGCCAGCAGGTTGCGAAACAGCATGGCGGTGGGTTTCATCTGGGTCTCGCCCAGCGACATAACGGGGAATTCCACTGGAAAGCCGCCTGCCTCCCACACGCCTCGTTTCACGCCTTCGGCCAGATCACGAAGGCCCGAATTGCAGGGCGTCAGTTCCGACCATGTGTTACAGATGCCGATGATGGCGCGCCCGTCAAAAGCGTGATCCGGAAAGCCCTGGTTTTTCATCCAGGACCGGTGAATGAACCCGTCCTTATCAAGTTTTCCGTACCAATGCTGTGAACGGCGTTTCTTGGTCATTATTAGCTCTGTCTGTCTGGCGTTGGAATTGAGTGTTTTTTGAGAAGAGGAAGATCAAGCTGCGCGGGCTGGACGGCACCAATCTGGCAGCCAATCGCCATGGGCAGAAAGCAGATCGGTGACGAGGCTGCGAATTTGGCGCAGATCCAGCTCGGCCGCAGTATGGGGATCCATCATTGCGGCGTGATAGATGTATTCGGGGTTTTCTTCGGTCAGCGCGCGAACCGTTAGCTCTTGTACGTTGATCTGGGTCCGCATCAACGCGATCAGTTGTGGCGGGATATCCGTGACCACGGAAGGCTGGACGCCATTCGAGTCAACCAGACACGGCGTTTCAACCGTTGCACCTAGGGGTAATTGCGGAATCTGACCCGTATTTGGCAGGTTGCCGTAGGCTGTGTACGGCGTGTCTGTCACGATTGCGTTCATAAGGTCGGCGGCGAATTCATGGCTTCGGGTTACTTCAATGTTCCGACCATCTGTCAGGGTCTTGGCCTGTTCCTTCCAATTGGCCACCTGCTCGACACAGCGGGTCGGGTATTCGTCCAGCGGTATGCTGAACTGTTCGATCAGGTCATTGCGACCGTCTTTGATGAACCAAGGAACGTATTCTGCAAAATGCTCGGAACTTTCGGTGCAGAAGTATCCAAGATGGTCCATCACTTCGTACCGGACTTTGTTTGGACAGCGCGGCATTAGCAGCGGAGGCTTGGGTAAATGCCCGGCGCGATAGCCCTGACGCAAAGCCGGATACAGATCGCGGCCTTCATGCTCGAGCTTGAGGAAGAACGCGACGTGATTGATACCGGCAACTTTGTAGCGAAAGTCCGCCTTGGGCAGGTCTAGATCATGCGCCAGTTCTTCGACCGTGTTCTGGACAGAATGGCACAGGCCGACATGTTTCAGATTAGGGAAGCGCTCAGCCAGAGACCAGGTGTTGATGGCCATCGGATTCACGTATTGCAGCAGCGTTGCGTTGGGGCACAACTGCATCATGTCCTGCGCGACGCCCCACAGAACGGGCACAGTGCGCAGGCCGCGCATAATGCCACCAACACCCAGCGTATCGGCGATAGTCTGACGCAGGCCATATTGTTTTGGGATTTCAAAATCTGTCACCGTGCATGGCTCATACCCGCCAACCTGAAAGGCAGTGATCACGAAATCTGCGCCGTCCAGCGCCGCGCGACGATCCGTGTGGGTTGAGACGGTTGCACCCGTGCCGACTGAGCGGATCATGGCCTTGGCCACAGCTTCGCTTTCGGCCAAGCGCACCGGATCGATATCCATCAGCGCAAAGTGGCTGTCTGCAAGGGCAGGGGTGAGCAGGGCGTCGCCCACGATGTTCTGCATGAAGATCGTGGAACCTGCACCTACAAAGGTGATCTTGGTCATGAGGTAAACCTCTGGTTTGACGTTATTTTACGGCACCGAGGGTCAGGCCCGCGATGAAGTGTTTCTGCATCAGGAAGAACATGGCAACCGGCGGCAGGGCTGCCACTATAGAACCGGCACTCATCAACTGATAAGCAGCGCGAAATTGCGCGTTAAAGCTGGTGATCCCGGCTGTCACGGGCTGGCTTTCGGCCCCTTGGGTCAGGACAACAGCCCAGAAATAGTCGTTCCAGATGAAGGTGAAAATCAGGACACTGAGTGCGGCGATGGCCGGTTTCATCAGCGGTAGAACGACGTACCAGAAGATTCGCCATTCGCTAATGCCCTCAACCCGTGCGGCCTCGATCAGTTCGAATGGCAGGGCGCGGATGAAGTTGCGCATAAAGAGCGTGCAGAACCCTGTCTGGAAGGCGATGTGGAATAGCACAAGCCCTGTTTTGGTGTTGTAAAGGCCCAACTCCAGCGTGAGATCGCGCACGGGGACCATCAGGATCTGGAAGGGTACGAAATTGCCCGCCACAAACATGAAGAAGATCCAGAGGTTCGATTTGAATTTGTAGATCCCCAGCGCGAAGCCTGTCATGCAACTGAGTGCAACGGCCCCGATTACCGTTGGTACGGTGATCAGGAACGAGTTCATCAAGTAACGTGGCATATCCGAATTGAAAAAGACCTGACCATAGTTGAACGCGCCCTCAAAACTGGACGGCATCCCCCAGTAATTCGCATTGGTGAAGTCTGCGGCTGGTTTGACCGAGAAAAGTGCGACCGCCAAAAGGGGCCCCAGCCATAGTAGCAGTGCCAGAGGCAACATCGCCTGATAAGTGATCTGTGCCGCACGGGGTTGTTTTTCGATCGGTTTGGGAAACATCTCAGTGCCCCCTTTCTTCGCGGTACATCGACCACAGGAAGTAGGCGATGAAGCAGAGCATAATCAGGAACAGGATCACAGCGATAGCTGCGCCATATCCCATGCGGAAGCCGTATTCGGACAGCGCGACCTCGAACATGTAGTAGGCCAGCACGCGGGACGAACCAAAAGGACCGCCCTGTGTCATGATCGAGATCAGGTCAAAGCTGCGCAGCGCGCCGATGATTGTCACAACGAATGCGATGAAGGTTGCCGGGCGCAGCTGCGGCAGAATAATGTGCCACAGCATTCGCCCACCTTTTGCGCCGTCCAGACGCCCGGCTTCGATCTGTTCGGGGTCGACGGCGTTCAGGCCGGTGAGGTAGAGGATCATGCAATAGGCCGTTTGTGGCCATAGACCTGCGAAGATAATGCCGTAGGTTACGAAGCGCTCATCCCCCAGCACGTTCAGTGGACCGAGGCCAAAGAGGCTTAGGAATTCATTTAGCAGGCCAAAGGTTGGGTCGTAGAACCATGTGAATACTAGCCCAACGACGACCTGAGAGATGACGAAGGGAAAGAAGAACAAAGACTTGTAGAGGCGGATGCCCCAGACCGTCTGGTTCAGGAACAGTGCGATAAACAAGCCTGCAGGGATTGCGGCCAGATACAGGATCAGCCAGATCAGGTTGTTCTTGAGCGAGATGTAGAAAGCGTCGCGGTCCACCCATTCCCAATACAGATCTTCATAGTTTCGAAAGCCGACATATTCAGCTGCACCTAAACCGTCCCATTCATAAAGAGACAGATTGAAAGACTGAAAGACCGGGATGATCACATAGACCATGAAGAACAACAGACCCGGAGCCAAAAACAGCCAGGGCGCGATGCGCTGTTGGTTTCTGTGGAACCAGCTTTCTTGCTCGGGGGCGTCAACGGCAGCGGTCATGGGCATCTCGGATCTGGTGGGAGAAGGCGGGCTGAAGCCCGCCCTACTATTGTGCAAGGTGTAGGCCGGGCTTCAGCCCGACCCTGGACAAGACTTAGTTGTCGTAGATGCGCTCGCGCGCACGTTCCAGCTTGGCCAGAATCTTGTCAGCGTTGTCCGGCTTGACCATGAATTCCTGGAAGCCTTCCATCGACACTTTTGCCATTTCCGCTGGTGCGTCGCGGTCCCAGAACTGTGCAACACCGCCGGGGCTGTTAGACGATAGCATGACAAAGCCCTGCTGCAGGAACTTGTCGTCGTCCACTGCGGATTGCGCGTTCACAGGCAACTGGCCGAGGTTTGCACCGTTGTTGATTTCGGTCTGTTCGTCCGCAGAGACTGCGAAACGCAGGAACTCACGCGCGGCTTCCTTGTTTGAGGCATTGGCTGGGATATGGAACGTATCGGTCGGCGCGTCTTCAGCCAGTTCAACATCGGGGTTGATGGCGACAAACTGATAGAAGTCCAACTGATCGTCGGTTAGGCCTGCTTCACGCAGCGGAGCCACAGCGAAGTTACCCATCAGATAGGCGGCGGCCTCACCGTTGACCATAAAGGGCAGGGCTTCTTGCCAGCTATAGGTCTGGTGGTTGTCAATGAATGCGCCCATGTCGATCAGCTGTTTCCAGTTGGCGAAGGTCTGCTTAACCCGGTCGTCTTCCCAGCTGATCTCGCCATTTGCGAGTTGATTGTGAAAGTCGAACCCGTTGGTGCGCATGTTCAGGTAGTCAAACCAGCCACCTGCTGTCCACAGGAACTTGGTGCCGATGGTATAACAGGCGCGGCCGGAATCGACGATCTTCTGGCAGTTGGCCAGTTCTTCTTCCCAAGTGGTCGGCTCGGTCAGACCCAGCTCATCAAAGATGTCTTTGCGGTAATAAACGCCCCATTGATAGTAGGTGTACGGAACGCCCCACTGTTTGCCATCAATGGTCATCGCACCTTTGGTCGAGGCCAGATTGTCGGCGATTTCAGGTTCAGCCCACAGGTCCGAGACGTCTTCGAAAAGACCCGCTTCAACATAAGGCTTCATCCGGTTGGCTGCATACCAGGTGGCAACGTCTGGCGTGTCAGCCGTCAGGAAGTTGCGAATCTGGGTCTTGTAGGCCTCACGGTCGATCACGGTGGTTTCGATTTCCAGACCGGGATGTTCGGCCGCGAATCGCTCGATCATCGCTTCCATCGTCGCGCGCGGCGCCGGGTTGGACGTATCGAGGAAGATTCGCAGCTCGCCGGTCAGCTCTGCTGCGACGGGCGCAGCAAGTGCCACACTGGCAGCCAAAGCAGCCGCTGTGCGCTTGAACATGGAATGCATAGTTTCCTCCCTTAAGCTTCCATATTGGTCTCAAATATTGAAACCTTGTTTTATATATTGAAAACTACACATCGACTCGGCTACTCTTGTCAAGACCCTCGTGCCCAAAGCCGAGGGAAAGTGGAGGAGAACAGGCACCCGTGGCAGGTGACGGAACAATAGGAAAAGCATGTGACGTGCTGGAACAGGTCGCGGCCTTCGAACGCCCGGTGCGGTTCGGGGAATTGCTGGAACGCAGTGAATTTCCCAAGGCGACGCTATACCGCTTTCTGCAGTCACTAACCAATCAGGGCATGCTGCACTACGAACCGGAACGGCAGACCTATTCGCCAGGTATGCGATTGGTGCGATTGGCGCATTCGGCATGGACGCATAGCTCATTAGCTCCAATAGCGCGGCCTTTCCTGGACGCTCTCAGCGCCGAGACAGGGGAGACCGTGCACTTGGCGCAACTTGATTCCGGGCAGGTGCTTTATGTGGATAAGCGCAACGCGCAACGACCAATTGAGATGTATTCCGAGGCCGGCAAGGTCGGCCCGGCCTATTGCACAGGCGTTGGCAAAGCGATGATGGCCTATTTGGACGAGGCACAGTTGGAAAAGACAATCTCGCAACAAAGCTTTCATCGGTTCACTGACAAGACCTTGGCCTCGGAAAAGGCATTGCGGGCTGATCTCGTTAAGATCCGCAGCCGCGGTTACGCAGTTGATGATGAAGAGCATGAGCCCGGCATCATCTGCATTGCCTGCCCGATTCTGACTAACGGGGGCCGCATGTTGGGGGCCCTATCGGTGACAGGATCGACTGGGCGAATGGATTTCGAGCAATTGCAATCTTGGGTGCCGCGCGTCCGGCGCGTCGCTGAACAGATCGGCACAGAAGCACAGGCGTGGCGGTTCCCCGAGGGCCAACAGAATAGGATGCAAGCAACATGACAGGTGTAACCCTGAAAGGCGCGATCAAACGGTATGGCCAGACGCAGGTCATTCACGGGATTGATCTGCAGATTGAAGATGGTGAGTTTTGCGTGTTCGTGGGCCCCTCGGGCTGCGGTAAGTCGACGCTGTTGAGGATGATCGCGGGTTTGGAAGAAACCTCGGACGGGGAAATCCATATCGGTGCACGCGAAGTCACGCATGTGGATCCGGCCAAGCGTGGAGTGGCGATGGTGTTTCAGACCTACGCGCTCTATCCCCATATGACCGTGGCCGAGAACATGGGTTTTGGTCTGCGGATGAACGGTGTTGCCAAGGCCGAGATTGACCAGAAGGTTCAGGAAGCGTCAAATATTCTGAAGCTCGATCAATATCTGAAACGCAAACCCAAAGCGTTGTCCGGCGGTCAGCGTCAGCGGGTCGCGATCGGGCGTGCCATTGTGCGCGGCCCCGAGGTTTTCCTGTTCGACGAACCGCTCTCGAATCTGGATGCAGAACTTCGCGTGGAAATGCGGGTTGAAATTGCGCGGCTTCATCAGGAAATCGGCGCGACGATGATCTATGTTACGCACGATCAGGTTGAAGCGATGACCATGGCCGACAAGATTGTGGTATTGCGCGACGGTCGGATTGAGCAAGTGGGAGCCCCTATGGACCTGTATCGCAACCCCGACAATAAGTTCGTGGCGGGTTTCATCGGGTCTCCTGCAATGAACTTCCTTGAGTGCGATATCGTGGACGGCATGGTGCGGCACCCTGCACTTACTGATGATGTCCCGGTCACCGAGAGCGTTCCCAAAGGAGCGACGAAAGTAACATTGGGTATTCGCCCCGAGCATATTCAGGTGGATCGAAACGGTGACACCTGCACAGTTGATCTGACCGAAGCGCTCGGTGGTGTTTCATATTCTTATCTGCTGACGCCAAATGGCGATAAGCTGATTGTGGAAGAACGGGAAGACCAACGCAGTACGAAGGGTGACCGCATCGGGCTTTCGGTTCGTCCTGAGCGTGCGATGCTGTTCGATCCCGAGACGGGTCAGCGGCTGCGATAGGGCTTGCCAGACCGGATCTGTTTTGCATGACTGCGCATTATCCATCGGCTTTCCGGAGGCTTTATGCGCAGTTCCAAAACCATCCATGTGATCTCGGCCCATGCTGAAGGCGAAGTGGGCGACGTTATCGTCGGTGGTGTCGCTCCGCCTCCGGGAGAGACGGTATGGGACCAAAGGACCTTTATCGCTGAAGACCAGACATTGCGGGATTTCATGCTGAATGAACCTCGCGGCGGTGTCTTTCGCCATGTGAATCTTCTGGTTCCACCAAAAAACCCCGAGGCCGATGCAGCGTTCATCATCATGGAACCGGAAGACACGCCACCGATGTCAGGCTCCAACTCGATTTGTGTCTCAACGGTTCTGTTGGACAGTGGCATTCTTCCGATGCACGAGCCTGAAACCCATCTGACATTGGAAGCCCCAGGAGGGTTGATCCGCGTCCGCGCCGAATGCCGCAATGGTAAGGCCGAACGTATCTTTGTGCATAATGTGCCAAGTTTCGTCGACAAGCTGGACGCCCGGATCGAGGTTGAGGGCATCGGGACGTTGCGCGTGGATACCGCGTTTGGTGGCGACAGTTTTGCAATCGTCGATGCCGCCGATCTGGGTTTCGAGCTTACCCCTGATGAAGGGGCTGATCTTGCAAGGACTGGCGCGCGCATCACCGATGCTGCCAATGAGCAGCTTGGCTTCGATCACCCTACTAAAGACTGGAGCCACATTTCGTTCTGCCAGATTGCAGGCCCGCTCGATCGTCAGGGCGATATTCTCATCGGACGTAATACTGTCGCCATCAAACCGGGTAAGCTGGATCGTTCACCTTGTGGCACCGGTGCTTCAGCGCGGATGGCGGTTTTGCTGGCCAAGGGAGAAATAACGATGACCGATCGCTACCACGCGCGTTCAGTCATCAACAGTGAATTTCGCTGCCGTATCGTAGAACGGCATGATCTGAACGGCCGCGTGGCGATCACCCCGGAAATCTCGGGGCGAGGCTGGATTACGGGTACGCACCAGCACATGCTGGACCCCGATGACCCATGGCCTGGCGGCTATCGCCTAAGCGACACTTGGGGGGCATAAGCCGGGGCCAAATTCGACCCCGTACTTTTCTTAGGTTTCAGCCTTCGAGACTGAACATCAATCGTGCGGTCACCGGTACGGTGCGGGTGATGCTGGGTAGTTGTGCCAACTCCATCAGCTTGTCTACGCCTACCGAAACGCCCGCATCCTCGGTGCTGATGAACACCATGTCGTTGGTTGAAACCATGACGGCATCTTCGGCCACACGCAGGACAAACATATCGGTGTAGAATTCCACCTCGGTCCCCGCCAGAGCCAGCTTCGCATCCACCTCAATCGTATTACTGGCACCCACATCCAGCTTCGACACTTGGTCCATATCAATATTCGCGCTCAAGGTTGCGGTCGCGGCTTTGCGAAACACATACTCGATCATCCGTTCGTTACGGATGTCGATATTCGTTTCGACCGACGACAGATCGATATCGATACTAACCTTGCCATCTTCGCTGACATGACCCGAAAGGTTGGTGAAAGAATTGACCTCTCCAACATCATCGATCTTGACCGTTCCATAAGCCAGATGAGACGCATCCGGGTTTAGTGTCCAATCTGCAGCCAGACCCGGGCCTGCAATAATAGCCGACGCAATCGTGATTGTTTTGAACAGAAGTTTCATTTCTTTCCTCCAGGATCTATGACAGTTCTGACCAAGCGGGCCCGGTCCCATGTCAAAGCAAACACACACAGGTCGCGTTTTATTCGATGAGTGTTGAGATGAGCACCGAACAAGCCGTGCGCGGCGCAATCCAGACCCACTCGAAACGGGTCTGGCGGTTTGGGCTGGCTTTGTCGGGTGCGTCGGACGTTGCGGATGATCTGTTGCAGGCGACGGCATTGCGTGCGTTGGAGAAGCACCACCAGGTCACCTCGTATGAACGGCTGGACAGTTGGCTGATGACGATCTGCCGTTCAATCTGGCTGAACGAGATACGGGCGCGATCCGTAAGAAAGGCGCAGGCGCTTTCAGTCACGCCCGAGGCGGAATTAGTCGCGACAGGGCCTGATTCAGAAACGAATATTTTCGCCGCTCAGGTGTTTACTCAAGTGATGCAGCTGCCAGAGGCGCAACGTGAAACGGTAATGCTTGTGTTTGTCGAAGGCTACAGCTACCGCGAAGCTGCGGATATGCTGGACGTACCCATCGGCACAATCATGAGCCGGCTTTCCAATGCCCGGCAGAAACTGAAAACCGTTATGCAGCACGATGCGGCTGACACCGTGCAACGGAGTGGCAAATGAAGTTTTCCGACGAAACACTTCTGGCCTATCTGGAAGGCAGCCTCGATGAGGCCGAAGCCCGCGCCATCGAAGACGCGGTGGCCGAGGATTCTGCACTCGAACACCGTCTCATGGCGCTCGACCCATTTGCCCAGGTTGTGCAGCAGGCTTTTGAAGGCATTCCAACTGAGGCGCCTTCGATCGATCTGCCCATTCCGAGCGCTCAACAATCCAATGCCGGACCGCTCCGTTTGCTGACGGTCGCAGCCTCAGTTGCTGTTATTGCTGCGTCTGCAACATTCTGGGCCACGCGACCACAGGCATTGGGCTGGGCGGAGCAGGCTGCGATCTATCAATCGCTTTATTCACCGGACACGATTGCCGATCTGGACAATTCTCAGCAAACGCTGGACGCGCAGTTTGTTCAGGCCGAGGCTCAGTTGGGTCGTTCACTGAACCGGGACGTGTTGGAAACTCTGCCGGGCCTTGATCTGAAACGTGCTCAGGTACTGTCGTTCAAAGGTAAACCTTTGGTGCAGGTGGTCTTTGCTGACGCCCAGGGTAATCCGGTGGCGTTTTGTGTGATCCGGCAAGGCGCGGGAGCACCGGTCAAGGATGTGAACCTTGCGGTGCTCAGTGGTCTTGCGACAGCGACATGGGCGAATGATGGCTACGGCTATATGCTGTTGGGTGGAGATGCGCAAACAGACCTGAGTGGAGAACTAAGTGTTTTGACCGAGGCGTTCTCAGGCTGAGCGACAAGAATCCGCAAAACCACTTGTGAACCGCGGTAAATGCCCGAAGAATACCCGACATGAAGCCGAACCCTCAGATACCGGACCCGGATGATGAGGCCTTGGAAGAAGGGCCGCGCAGCATCTATGACGCCGATCCGCCGGAAGACGACGATTTGTGGTTCCTTCCGCCCGACGGCGAAGAAGACCCGGGAGAATTTCTGCCCTCTGTACCGAGACCGGACCAGCGTTTGCTGTTTGACCCAAGGGACTGGAGTGCGGCCCAATCCGAGTTATCAGCTGAACTTGCCGATCTGGCCGTGACATTTGGAGCTCTGGATGAACGTTTGCGCGCGGGTCCCAAGGGGTGGGGTCACCGTCTGGCCCTGATGGAGGTCTCGGATCTGGGCTGGTGGACGGGCGATCGGATCAGCGTCGACCGCCTTGCGCTTTGGACCGGTTTGCGGATCGGAGCAACCGGTGATGATGTGCAGGCTTTGTATCGGGCGGGATGGGCAGTGAGGCGGCTGTCGTCGGGTGCTGCGCCATCAGAGGGCGGCTGGGATGCGGGGCTGACCGCTTTTCTAGACCGTCAGGCCCAAGGTTTCGAAGATACACCCGAAGCAGTGATTGATCTGGCGGAAACCATGCGAAATGTCGCCGGTTTGCACCCGGTTACCCAGGCCGCCATCGGATTTCACGCGTGGCGCGCGTTGTCTCCTGGCATCGGACAGGATACCGAGGCCGCGGTCATCGCGGCCCGCCATGCCGCCGCGATGGGTCGAGGTGGCGCATTGTTCATGCCGCTTTCTCTGTCGGGCCCAGGTGCATTGCGGGGGGCAGGATCGTTGGACGAGAAACTTTCGGCCTGGATTCAGGGGGCAGGCCAGGCCTCACTTGCGGCTTTGCTGCATTTGGACCGGATCAGCGCTTGGGAAGGGCGCGCCCGCGACGCCATTTCGGACCTAAGCGGTCGAACCCCACCCTTGCTGATTGATGCATTAACGGCTTGGCCGATGGTTTCCGCCCCGCTGGCCGAAGAACTGACCCATGCCTCGCGTGCAGCGGCACAGCGAAATCTGGACAAATTCAGCGATAGGGGGCTGATCCGCGAAGTAACCGGGCAGGGTCGATATCGCGTATGGACGGCGGCCTTGTAACTGGCATTGATCTGTCGCTTTCACAAAGAGTGAAATGATAGGGTTGTTAGCTGGGTTCCTGGTATCGATCTTGGTACAGGATAAGACAGATCTTTGCGTGTTGTCTGGATCGGTCAGAAACCAATTTGCAAGAACGATAACCGTCCGGGCGATGGCCCGAACGGTCTTTATTCAGTACCAACGACCGACTGCGATCACTGTTGGCGCTATACTGGTAGCGTCCAAGGATGGAGCCATCACCTGATACGTCGCTTGAGTTTCTGAAGGTGCGTCAAACCCCATAAATCGGCCAATACCGCCGCCGTTCCCGCTGAGAGCGGGAGAACTGCTGTCAGCAAAGGCAATAGGGAAATCCCAATTGGCGGTACCGCTGGCGAACATACTACCAGTTGCGGTCGTGCAGGCCACCGCACTTAGAACGGCGGTGCAAATCTGGGTTCCGTCAGCAAAGCGCGTGTAGTCACCATTTGCATTGCCGCCCCTCTCGATCACCGCTCCGCTGGGTACGCCGCTGCTTTCGGATACGGTGCCCAGCACATTGCCCGGTCCGTACCCGTAATCTGCCCGCATCAGGCGACCCGAGGTGGTGTCATCGGCGCTGCTTTGCACAGCCGCTCCGCTGGCTGTTCCGGTTGTGGCGTCAAACCGCAAAGCATCGACCCAGCTTCCGCCATCCTGCGAGACCTTGATTGAAAAATTTGTATCGCCGGATAGGCCCATTTCGGCATGGCCGGTCCAGTTCGATTGAAACAGCAGCGAGGCAGTATCACCGGCACCAGCCTTGTTGATCTTGAGTTGGTGGCCAGCGCCCTCATGCGTCAACAAGGTGGCAGGGCTACGTACGGCCAGACGGTTGGTGCTGTCTGATCCGGTTGCGATGCCGATCCCGGAAAGGTTCTGTGTATTGACCGGCGGGTCGATCCACGCCGACCCGTCCCAGACTTTCAACAGCCCTGCATTTTGATCCCAAGCCCGCCAGCCCATGTCGGGCGTCAAGAAATGCCACCCGTTGTCCAACCAAGCCGCCAGTTTTCCATCCTGTCCGGACCATGCTGCGGTCGGAGACGTGCCCAATGCATAGGTTTCACCCTGATCAGGAGCAGCTGGTGGGATAGTCGCGTTAACGGACGCAACGCTTAGCTGCACCACCAGATCTAGCGCACGCAGCGCTTCGTTATGGGTCACATGTTTTTGGGCCTGCGCGGGTTGCAGATAGGGCAGATTTAGACGGGGAGAGTTCTGTGGCATGGGCATCCTCCTGTGGTGTCGGTCCGATGATGATTGCGCGCTACACTGCCGTGATGTGCGTAAATCCCGCCTGACCCAGCCGAACGCCCAGGTTTCGAAATTTTAAGATTTGGTCTCAGAAATATGGAGACATCTGCCTTGCAGATGCCCCAAAACTTGGATCAGTTCTTGAAATCAGATCTCAGTCACGCGCGTAGACATCTTCGTAGCGAATAATGTCATCTTCACCCAAATAGGTCCCGGTCTGCACCTCGATAAGAACCATTGGCACTTTGCCTGGGTTTACCATCCGGTGCACGGCCCCGAGCGGCACATAGACGGATTCATTCTCAGACACGAGCTGTACCTTGTCGTCAATAGTCACCTCGGCGGTGCCTTCCACGACAATCCAATGCTCGGACCGATGGTGATGCGATTGCAAGCTCAGCGAAGCGCCGGGATGGACGTGAATGCGTTTGACCTGAAACCGATCGCCGATGACGAGGCTTTCGAACCATCCCCAAGGGCGATGATCAACGGGCAATGCTACCGCCTGCTTGGCGCCTTTTGCCTTCAATGCTGCGACGGCCTGCTTGACGTCTTGCGTCCGGTCCATGCTGGCGACTAAAACCGCGTCAGGCATAGCCACGGTGATTACGTTCTCTAACCCCATTGCAACAACTTCTAGCGCGGGCGATTCAGAACGCACAAGCACGTTGCGACAATCTATGGCGGTCACTTCGCCGGCAGTTGCAACGCCGTCTGGATCGGGGTTGCTCAGCTCTTGTACGGCAGACCAGCTGCCCACGTCTGACCACCCGGCGGCATAAGGGACAACGCTGAGATTGTCGGCCTTCTCCATAACCGCATAGTCGATAGAGATGTCCTGAACTGTCGCCCAGGCCTCGGGATCTAACCGCAGGAAGCCCAGATCACACTGTGCATGCTCAACCGCCTTCTGAACGGGCGCAATTAGATCATGTGCATGCTGGTCGAAAGCCTCAAGGATATCTCGGACCGCGAACAAAAAGATGCCCGAGTTCCAAAGATAACTCCCTTCAGCCACCATTGCCTTGGCGTTTTCAAGATCGGGTTTTTCAACGAACCGGTCAAGTTGCACAGAAGCGCCTGACGAGTCCGGTGCTTGGGCGAGCTTAAGGTAGCCATATCCGGTTTCGGGTCGGTCGGGTGTGATCCCAAACGTCACCAGATCTCCACGCTCGGCTATTGTTCGGACACCTTCGGTGACGGCCTCGTGAAAGGCCGCACTGTCTGGAATGACGTGATCCGACGCGGCTACCAGCATCATCCCGTCGGGATCAATGGATGAAAGGTGCAGGGCAGCGGCCAGCACTGCAGGTGCAGTATTGCGTCCTTCGGGTTCGATCAAGATTGGACCCGGATCGACTCCGATGGCCATCAATTGTTCAGGGACAACAAAGCGGAAAGCCTCGTTGGTCAGGATCAGAGGTTTGGCGTAAGGCGTGTCGGTCGGGCCTTTCAACCGCTCGGCACATTGCTGCAGCAGGCTGGTTTCACCAATCAGCGGAACAAACTGTTTGGGGTAGCTTTTACGCGACAACGGCCAAAGCCGAGTACCGGATCCGCCACATAAAATTACAGGATAGACCATGCTCATAATGCCTGCCCCTTCTGAACCTATTAGCTTAAACTATTGAATTGAAATCGGAATAGCTGACACAATTAGGCCTACTGCGCGGCCCGATCAGAGGCCACGACTTCATGCAGATATTGGTTTAGGTCGTCGCGCAGATCATCGCGGGCCAATGCGAACGAGACCGTTGCTTGCAGAAAGCCAGCCTTTGAACCACAATCGAACCGCTGTCCATCAAACTTGTAGCCAAAAACAGGAACACCATTGCCTATATCCTCGGCAATTGCGTCGGTCAGTTGGATTTCGCCGCCACTTCCCTTCTTTTTCTGGTTCAGATTGTATAGAACCGAAGGACCTAAGATGTAACGACCGATCACCGCTAGATTGGATGGCGCGTCCTCGGGTTTCGGTTTTTCAACCATTCCTTTGGCACGGACAACCGTTCCAACATTCTGGCCGGTATCCAGAATACCGTAGGAGCTGGTTTTTTCGTTGGGAACTTCCATCGCGGCGACCATGTTGCCGCCGGTTTCCTCATAGGCTTCGACCATCTGCTGTAGGCAGGGTTTGTCGGCGGCAATCACATCGTCGGGCAGCATCACGGCAAAGGGTTCATCCCCGATCAGTCGACGGGCGCACCAGACCGCATGCCCCAATCCCAAAGCCTTGTGTTGACGGATATAGGCAATTGCTCCGCTTTCCATATTGGTTGCGTTCAATACTTCAAGCAGTTCGTCTTTGCCCTTGGATTTGAGGTCCTGCTCCAGCACGAGATTGTGATCGAAATAGTCCTCAAGCGCTGATTTTCCGCGCGATGTCACGAAGATGAATTCAGTGATCCCGGCCGCACGCGCTTCGTCGATGGCATATTGGACCAGTGGACGATCAACCAATGTCATGATTTCCTTTGGCACCGACTTTGTCGCCGGAAGAAACCGAGTGCCCATTCCCGCTACGGGAAATATCGCCTTGGTGACTTTGCGTACCATACTACCTCACTAATTCTTTATATTGCCGACGACTCTCGGTGATGCCGGAGCCCCACATATAATCTAAAATCCTACCAATCAATCGCACCCGGCTGGTTAGTTACGGGTTCGCTGGAATCTGCCATTAACTTAAGGGCAGAGTCAAAACGAAACACGACCGAAAGCTGGATCAATGAACCAATCCACTAATCACTTATTCAATAAAGTTTAAAACGCGCCCGATAGATTGGATCGGGACGCGTAAGATTATGCATTGGCCATAATCGCCTCAAGCGGATCGTGTTCGGCGACGAAGTGATCCGGGGCAACCTCACTGAGTTGAGGTACATAGTTGGTCTCACCCATAGACAATCTGCTGGGTAGAAAGCGCAAAGCTGCTTTCGGATCCATGGGAGAAGGCAATTCTCCAGGCAGTTTAAGCCGTTGGCGGCTGCGCTCGACATCCGGATCAGGGATCGGAACTGCCGAGATCAGGGACTGAGTGTAAGGATGTTTCGGTTCGGAACAGATCACTTCACCATCGCCCAATTCAACGATGCGGCCCAGATATAGAACCATGATCCGGTTCGAAACCGCACGTACCACAGACAAATCGTGGCTGATGAAGATCATCGATAGGCCAAACTCTTGTTGCAGTTCACGCAACAATCCTACGATCTGGGCTTGAATGGACACATCCAGCGCAGAGACTGCCTCGTCACAGATAATCAGTTTTGGTTTGTTGATCATGGCACGCGCGATTCCAACACGCTGGTTTTGCCCCCCGGATAGTTCGTGCGGATATCGGTTAATCATGTTGGCCTTCAAGCCAACACGCTCCATCATCTCGGCGATCAACTTTTTGCGTTCCCGCTCGGTCAGATCCGGGCGATAGGTTTTCAGCGGTTCCGCGATCGAGGCCGAGATTGTCATCCGTGGATCAAGGCTCGCCAGCGGGTCCTGAAACACGATCTGCAGGTCCTTGCGGTACTTGTTCAACTCGGCCCGTTTCAGCCCGACGATCGGATGCCCCAGCCAGCTGACATTACCCGCGCTGGGTTCGATCAATTGCAGCACAGCCCGGGCCAGCGTGGATTTGCCACAGCCGGATTCTCCAACAACACCCAGGGTCTCGCCCTTTCGGATGTCGAAACTCACGCCATCAACGGCTTTTAGGGGTACCTTGTGCCCAAAAAGACCACCCGAGACATGGATCGGGAAATGCACCTTGACGTCATCCACTTTCAGTAACGGTTCTTCCGTCTGCGTAAGAGCTTTCGGAGCATCGCCCGCATCAATTCGCGGCATAGCCTCAAGTAGCGTTCGGGTATAATCATGCTGAGGAGAACGAAAGACTTCGCGCGTGTCACCGGCCTCGACAAACTCACCCATACGCATGACTTGAATATTGTCGCACATGCGCGCAACAACGCCCATGTCATGGGTGATCAGAGCTATGGCCGTACCTTCATCCTTTTGCAACCGTACCATCAGGTCCAAAATGTCGGCCTGAACGGTCACATCCAACGCAGTAGTCGGCTCATCCGCGATCAAAAGTTTGGGATTACACAGCATCGACATGGCGATCATCACACGCTGACGCATGCCACCAGACAATTCATGTGGATATTGATCCAGCCGCCGTTTCGCTTCGGGGATGCGAACGCGATTCAGCCAGTCAAGGCAACGTTGGCGGGCAGCCGAGCCTTGCAAACCTTCGTGAACCTGTAGCACTTCGCGCATCTGCTGGCCGACCCGCAGATGTGGGGTCAGGGCGGTCAGCGGATCCTGAAAAATCATGCCGACGTCTGAGCCACGGATCTTGTTGATTTTGTTCACAGGTAGATTCAGGATCTCCTGACCATTCAGCAAAGCAGAACCAGACGCATGGCCAGCGGAGGGCAACAGCCCCATCGCTGCCATGAACGTCTGGCTTTTGCCCGAGCCACTTTCGCCGACGATGCCCAGACATTCGCCGGGATTAATGTCGAAACTGATGCCCTTTACAGCTTCAACCACGCCGTCGGGTGTATCAAATCGGACGCTCAGGTCCTTCACGGAAAACAGACTCATATCAGCGATCCTTCGGGTCCAGAGCGTCGCGAAGCCCGTCACCGATGAAAAACATGGTGATGATGATGGCGACATAAAAAGTAAGTGGGAACATCAGCTGCCAGAGCGTACCATACGCCATGGTGCCAGCACCTTCGGCGATCAGGCGGCCCAACGATGTGTAGGGTTCTGAGATTCCGAGGCCGAGGAACGAGATGAAGCTTTCGGTCAGGATCATCTCAGGCACCAGTAACGAAGCGTACACGATCACAACGCCCAACAGGTTGGGCAGAATGTGACGGTACATGATGGTAAATTCGCTGACACCGGCGGCGCGCGCGGCTTCGATAAATTCGCGGTTCTTCAGGGTCAAGGTTTGCCCCCGAACAATCCGTGCCATCGTCAGCCAACCAACAGCGCCCAAGGCGATGAACAGCATGAAAAAGGATCGTCCCGCGACGACAAGCAGCAAAATGATGATCAGTGTTGCCGGAATTGCAAGCAGGATGTCCACGAACCGCATCATGGCACTGTCGGTGCGCCCGCCAATATATCCAGCGGTGATGCCATAGCAGGTGCCGACGATCAGAGCGGTCGCGGCCCCGATCAAACCGACCAGCAGCGATGTGGTGGTGGCCTGAATGACACGGCTGTATAGGTCGCGCCCCAGATCATCGACGCCGAAAAAGTGTCCGGTTTCGATGGATGGCATCCCCATGCCGCGCACGTCCCCCATGACGTTCCAATCGATCTCTTCATTGTTCCAGACCGCGAAGTAAGGCCCAACAATCGTGAACAACACGATCAGACCCAAAATGAAAACGCTGGCCATTGCGGCCTTGTTGCGGACAAAACGTATCCGTGCGTCCTGCCAAAGCGAGCGCCCCTGAATGACCGTGTAATCAGTGATTTCCTCGGC
The DNA here is from genome assembly GCF_056532525.1 of Ruegeria sp. I3. NCBI lineage: Bacteria > Pseudomonadati > Pseudomonadota > Alphaproteobacteria > Rhodobacterales > Roseobacteraceae > Ruegeria > Ruegeria sp. I3. Next base: position 591,921 of record NZ_JBQFNI010000003.1, read on the forward strand.
CAGATGGGCGGCTTTTTGTGATTTTCCAAGCATTGCCTGCCCCTCAGTATCGGATTTTTGGATCGAACCAGGCATAAGCCAGGTCTGTCAGAAGGTTCACAACCACGGTCAACGCGCCGTAAAGGATGGTGACCCCCAGCAGCACAGCATAGTCGCGAGACAAGGCCGAGCCGACATAGGCCTGCCCCAGACCACCGGTTGAGAAATAGATGTCGACAAATACCGAACCGGTCAGAACGTAGACAAAAACCGGCCCGAGGTACGAGACAACGGGAAGCAATGTCGGCTTAAGCGCATGGCGCCAGATCACGGTTCTTGTCGGCAATCCCTTGGCCCGTGCAGTTCGAATGAAGTTCGAGTTCAGAACCTCCAGCATCGATGACCGCGTAATTCTTGCGATTGAGCCCATGTAGGAGGTCGCCAACGCAATCACCGGCATCACCAGATACTGCCATTGACCGCCATGCCAGCCGCCACCCGGCAGCCACCCCAACCACAGGGTAAAGGTCAGTATCAGGATCGGCCCCATGATGAAGTTCGGAAGCGCCTGAGCGGCGATACCCAGACCAACCGCAAAATAGTCAATCCAGCTGTTGTGTTTGATTGCAGCGGCAATTCCCAGCGCGACGCCAACGGAAGTTGCCACCAGGAAAGACAACGAACCATAGGTCAACGAAATCGGGAAACCCTGCGCGATGATGTCGTTTACATCCCGATCCTTGAATTTGAAGGACGGTCCGAAATCAAAATGCACCACGATGTTGTACAGATAGTCCCAAAGCTGTTTCCACAGCGGTTGGTCCAATCCATAACGCGCCTCGATATTGGCCAGAACCTGCGGCGGCAATGGCCGTTCCGAGGTGAATGGCCCGCCAGGCGCGATGTGCATGAGGAAAAAGCAGGCGACGATCAATAACAGGATCGTCGGAATAGCGACCAGCAGCCGCTTTAAACTGTAGGCAAGCATTTCATGCCCCCGTGTTTATTGGCCCTGCCCCGGATGTCTCCGGGGCAGGGCGTGGTTCAAAGACGATTATTCAGCGAGCTTGTAGAGGTTCTTCGAGTACCAGTTCTGCTCGACGTTGTTCACCGGCCAGTTGCCTACATCGCTGTCCATCATATAGACGCCTGCGTAGTGATAGATCGGGATCACAGGCGTTTCTTGGGCGATGATGCGTTCAACTTCGGTGTAAAGCGGAGCCGGATCGTCCGAGGTTTTGGCCTCGGCCAGCAGCTCATCAACGCGCGCGTTGGCATATTTGCCGTCATTATAGCCCGAGTCCGACTGCAGCAGGTCCAGGAAGGTCGACGCTTCGTTGTAGTCTCCGCACCAAGCACCACGTGCCAGCTCAAAGTTTTGGTTGCCGCGCTCCTCGAGGAAGACTTTCCACTCCATATTTGCCAGTTCGGCGTTCACGCCAAGCTTCTGCTTCCACATCTGGCTCAGCGCAACGGCGACCTTCTTGTGGTTTTCCGCGGTGTTATAAACCATCTGGAAGCTCAGAGGGTTGTCAGGCCCATAACCTGCTTCTGCTAGCAGCTCCTTCGCCAACTCGTCGCGTTCGGCTTGGGACATGGATGCCATTTCAACGGCCGGGACGGTGAAGCCTGCGGTTGCTTCGGGGGCGAAGGTGTAGGCTTCGGGCTGACCGCCTGCCATCACTTTTTCGGTGATGATCGCACGATCAACGGCCAGTGACAGGGCTTGGCGGACGTTCGGGTCCTTGAAAGCCTCGGGGCCACCATCAGACAGATTGAAGGTGTAATAATAGTTGCACAGGCGTGGGAAGCTGATGGCTTCTACAGGGTGCTCTTCCTTCAGACGTGGGTACTGGCCGGCTGGAATTTCGGTGCGGTCCAGTTCGCCAGCCAAATAGCGGGTCAGGGCGACGTTTTCATCATTGATGACCAGCGCCACGACCTTGTCGATGATGGTGTTATCGTTGTCCCAATAGGCGGTGTTGCGTTCACGTACCGAGCGTTCCTGCGGCAGGTGCTCGGTCAGAACATAAGCGCCGTTCGAGACGATGTTTTCCGGTTTGGTCCAGGCGTCACCAAATTCTTCGATCACTTTCTGCGGTGCCGGGAAGGTTGTCGAATGTGTGGTCATCTGCGGGAAATAGGGCAGGGGGGCGCTCAGGCGGACTTCCAGCGTTTTGTCGTCGATGGCTTTGACACCCAACTCATCCACCGGTTTTTCGCCCGCGATGATCTCGGCAGCGTTTTCAATCGACATCAGTTCCATGAACCACGCATAGGGCGACGACAGTTCGGGATCGACGGCGCGCTTCCAGGCATACACAAAGTCACCTGCGGTCACCGGATCACCATTCGACCACTTCGCTTCATCGCGCAGGGTAAAGGTGTAAACGTCCTTTGTATCGTTGACCGAGAATTCGGTGGCGACACCAGGAACCAGGTTACCGTCCTCATCCTGATTCATCAGGCCTTCAAACAGATCGCGAACAATTTCTGCACCCGATACATCTTCTACGACTTGTGGGTCGACCGAGCTGTGTTCATCGAGAATCCGATAGGTGAAGGTCTGATCGTCGGCCAGGGCTTCTCCGGTTTCGGGATGTGTACCGGCAGCAATTGCAGCACCGGTAATGATGGTCGAGGACAACAGTCCTGCCAAAGAGGTTCTGATTATTTTGTTCATGTGTTTACTCCCATTTTTTATGGTTTCGAACGTCCAAACCGCATTCGCGGTGGGCGCTTGTCTGCCATTTTGTCTCCGGCAATTGTCTGGACTTTACCTTGATCTAGATCGTGCCAAGATCGATAATTTCGGCATTCATGCATCAGGCAATGTCGGAGATCCGAATGCGAAAGCTATCTTTCACTGCCCATGAACCTGTCAGTTTTGAAGCAAAGGTAAAGGGTTTTGCGGTGGGTGAAGACCACAAAGGCTGATTAGAACCGCAGCCGGCGGAGGTGTTAAAATTTTATTTTGAAACGCTTCGTGGCAGTGACATTTTCGTGAAGCTCAACATATCACCGTGGGTGAATGTGTTCGCATTGATGCTCGTAAATGGCGAATCAGTACGCTGCTACGGCTTCAGAACGGCCTTCAATGAGGCATCGGGGAAGCAGGTTGGTGTGCTTCCAGAAGCCTCTTGCCAGCGCCCGATCGAGCGTCGGGTTTTGTATCCGGGCAGGCCATCGACGCCACCGACGTCATGACCCTGTTGAACAAGCACCTGCTGCATGCTGGCGACATCTGAGCGATAGAGATTGCCGACATCGCCCCAACGACCCCGAAAATCGCCAACTCCGTATTGGATGCGATCGCCGACATGACCCACAAACAGCGCATAAAGGTCGCTGGTGTTATAGTCTTTGAGGACATAGAAATTGGGCGTTACGATAAAGGCCGGACCGCTACGACCGGCAGGCATCATAAGATAGCCCTCGGCATCAAGTTCATGTGCCGGAAAAGGTTTGCCGGAAACGCGATTTACGCCCATGGCGACCCAATCGCGGATCAATCGCCCCTGATCAGGGCCCTCCAACGCGCAAGAAACGGTCGTGGGTAGGATAACTTCGAACCCCCAGTCGCGGCCTGTCACCCATCCGTGCTCGTCAAGATACGCGCCGATCGATGCAATCGTGTCCGAGGCCGAGCCCCAGATATCAGCCCGGTCATCCCCATCGCCATCGCGCGCGTAAGTCAGAAAATTTGTGGGCATGAACTGAGGCTGCCCCAAGGCACCCGCCCAACTGCTTTTCAGTGCGTGGCCTTGGCCGTGACCGGATTCAGCGATCTGTAGCGCAGCAATCAGTTCAGCCGTGAAATACTCTGCCCGTGTGCTCATGAACCCTTTGGTGCCCAGCACCTGAAACGCATTATGGCGGATCGGGACTTGTCCGTATCCGCTTTCGCGGCCCCAGATGGCCAGTATGATTCGGGCGGGTACGCCGGTTTCTGTCTCGACACGTGATAGCGTGTCCGCGTGGCGCTTAGCCATCTTGCGACCGACGGAGGTGGCACCCTGGACTGATCCGGCATTGAAATAACGACCAGGTGAGCCGAACTCGGCCTGCCGTTGTTGCTTGGGTGTCTTTTTAGAGCTGCCCGGCGGAACCAGGTCAGGAAGGTCCCAGTTTAGTGTTACCCCGTCAAAGGCACTTTGGAATGTGCGTTTCGAAACGCCCTTGGCTTTTGCCTGAGGCCATATGGTCTGTTGCAGCCAGCTCTGAAACTGACGCTCAACCGCAGCGCGATCCTGCGCGGCCGAAGGGGCCGCAAGACAAAGCAGGGAGAGGAGAGCAAGAACCAAACGCATATGACCGGTCTCGCGTGCGCATGACTTTATGTCAACATCGGGGTGTTCGGGCAATTTTGCAAAAGTCCTTGAGAAAATCTGTGACTCTGCCGATAGTTGCCGGGAACCCCCGCCGCAAGAGGATCATCAGGCTTGACCTTTTCCCGGATGTCTTCAGTCGCTGTGCCCGCCTTGGTGACGCTTGTTGCTCTGATGTCGACGGCACAGACAGCCGGGGCGAGCGATAGCTTCATGGACCCTCAAGGCCCGATCGCGGCGGTGCAAAAGACCCATCTTTTGCGTGCGACGGCCCTGATCCTGATCGCGGTGATTCCGGTTCTGGTTCTGGTGCCGCTGATCGCCATTCGCTATCGGCGACGGAAAGGAGGAAGCGCAGCCTACACTCCGCATTGGGATTTTTCGGCGAAGCTAGAATTTCTGATGTGGGGCGTCCCGGTGGTGATCGTGATGATCCTGTCCTTCTATCTCTGGAAAGCGACACATCGTCTTGACCCTTATTCGGCCCCGTTTGGGGAAGGGCCCGCCCTAAATGTGCAGGTGGTTGGTCTCGATTGGAAATGGCTGTTCATCTATCCAGATCATGGCATCGCAACGGTGGGAGAACTGGGCATACCGATCAAACAGCAAGTTGCGATGACGCTGACCACAGACACGGTGATGCAGTCGTTCATGATCCCGGCGCTGGCAGGGCAAATCTATGCCATGCCGGGGATGACGACTCGGCTACACCTGGTGGCAGACTCGCCTGAGACGATGCAAGGCGAGAACACACAGTATAATGGCCGAGGATTCACAAAGCAGAAATTCCTGGCGCAAGCGATGCAGCCCGAGGATTTTCAGGCATGGGTCGCCAGTGTTAAAGCGCATGGCATACCGTTGACCGAAAGCACCTATCGGACGTTGGCGATGCGTACGGATCGGGATGAGGTACAGGCGGCATTGGGCACCGAACTCATGCCGCTGAATGCGCTTTATTTCACGCTGGAAGAGGGCGACCTGTTCCATTCGATCCTGCGTCGTTATCACAGCGGAGAGCCTCTGCAGTTGGATCAGCAACCCGGAACGGCTGAATACGGGCAGGAGGCAAGCCAATGACAAATGCCGAGACCGGTTTCTTCGGTCGCCTGAGCTGGGATGCCTTTCCCATCGCTGGACTGATCCAGAACCCTGGCGCAAATGAGATCATTGCAAACGCTGCTGCTGCTATTGTGATCGTGGGCGTAGTGGTAGTGATTGGCATCCTGACGTGGTTCCGGTTGTGGGGCCCGCTCTGGCGCGATTGGCTGACCAGCGCTGATCACAAGAAGATCGGCATCATGTACATTGTCTTCGCCATCGTCATGCTGGCGCGGGGCGTCTTGGAAGGCGTGGTGATGCGGGCCCAACAGGCGGCGGGACCGGGGGACGGATTTCTGGAACCCGAGCATTTCGCGGAACTGTTTAGCACTCATGGCACCATAATGGTGTTCTTCGTCGCGGTACCTTTTGTCTTTGGCGTCGCTAATTACATAATTCCGCTCATGATAGGCGCGCGCGACGTGGCCTTTCCGGTGATGAACCAGATCGGGCTTGGTCTGACCGTCTCGGCCGGGCTGATGCTGATGGTCTCGCTGGTGGTGGGCGAATTCTCAACAGGTGGTTGGACCGCCTATCCGCCCTATACCGGGGCCGCGTTCAATCCCGGCGTTGGGCCGGATTACTGGATCTGGGCCATCGTGGTCTCTGGCGTGGGCACAACACTGACTGGCATCAACTTTGCCGTCACGATCTACAAGCTGCGTGCGCCGGGGATGAAGTTCATGCGGTTGCCCATGTATTGCTGGACGATAATCTGCAGCTCGATTCTGATCATCTTTGCCATGCCCCCCCTTGGTGTAGCTGCATTGTTGCTGGCCGCTGACCGATATCTCGATTTCCACTTCTTCACCAATGACCTTGGTGGCAACATGATGAACTATGCCAACCTGTTCTGGCTGTTCGGTCACCCCGAGGTCTACCTGCTGGTCCTGCCCGCCTACGGCATCTATTCCGAAGTCTTTGCCACCTTTTCGGCCAAGCGGCTTTATGGCTACAACTCACTGGTCATCGCAACAATGTCGATTGCGGTCATGTCCTTCACGGTTTGGTTGCATCATTTCTTCACCATGGGGCAAAGCGCTCTGATCAACGCGGTGTTCGGGATTGCCACGATGCTGATCGCCATTCCGACCGGGGTAAAGGTCTATGACTGGATGGCGACTCTGTACCGTGGGCGGATTCGATTCTCGGTCCCGATGCTTTATGGCCTTGCGTTTTTGATGTTGTTCGTCATCGGCGGCCTCAGCGGAGTGGTTCTTGCCAATCCAACCGTCGACTATCAGGTCCACAATACGCTGTTTCTGGTTGCGCATTTCCACAACGCGTTGCTACCCGGTGTGCTGTTCGGGTTGCTCGCCGGCTATAACTACTGGTTCCCCAAGGCCTTTGGGTTCCGTCTAAACGAGTTCTGGGGCCGCGTTTCGGTTTTCTGCTGGACAGTTGGGTTTCTGCTGACCTTCATGCCGCTCTACTTCGTTGGTCTGATGGGCATGCCCCGCCGGTCGTTCAGTTGGGAGGATCCCAGCTTTCACCCCTACATGATCACCGCCGTCATAGGATCGCTGGTGATTACTTGCGGGTTGCTTTCGATCCTGGTCCAATTGTGGGTCAGTATACGCGACCGAGAACAGACCCGCGCACCGGTCGGTGATCCTTGGGATGGGCGTACGCTGGAATGGTCGATCCCGTCTCCACCGCCACCCTACAACTTCGCTATTATTCCGCAGGTTGGCGAGCGCGATGACTTTGCTGCAGCTAAGGAGCGCGGACAAGCCTATCCTGCACCCGCGGCCTACGAAGATATCGAGATGCCGCGCAACACCGGCATCGGGTTTATCCTCTGCGTGCTCAGTGGCATCTGGATGTTCTCTCTGGTCTGGTGGATCTGGTGGCTGGCAGCACTGATGACCATCGCGATGATCCTCGCCATTATCATCTGGAGTTTCGACACCAGCACCGAGGTCATCATCCCCGCCGAAGAGGTCCGCAAAGAACACGAGGCGTGGTTGGCGCTGGTCCACAGCACCGCCGCTGTGGATCGCGATCATGAAAGTACACCGGAGAATCGCGGCCTCGCCCGCCCGGATATGGAGGCCGTGATATGAGGCGCGCACCCAAGCACAGCTATCCGGGGATAAACCTCGGTGAGGACCACGCCAGCGCTCACAAGGCGACCGAGGTCGTCACTTTCGGCTTCTGGGTCTTCCTGATGAGCGATCTGGTCTATTTCGGCCTGATGTTCGCGATCTATATCACCATGATAGACGCGCAGGCCGGCGGTCCGGGCCCGCATGAGCTGTTCGACCTGAAAAGCATCTTTGCCCAGACTCTCATTCTGCTGACCAGCAGTTTGACCGTCGGGCTGGCGATGTTGGCGCTGAAATACAACCTGCCTCGGGCACGGATCGTGCTGTGGTTCGGAGTGACACTGCTGCTGGGGCTCAGTTTTCTGGTTTTGGAAATCCGTGATTTCATGAACATGGCAGCCCAAGGCGGTATCCCACAGCGTAGCGGGTTTTTGTCGGCCTTCTATGGTCTCGTACCGCTCCACGGCTTGCATGTTGCAGCCGGGTGTCTGTGGCTAATCGTGCTGGGTATTCAGCTGCGTGTGTTCGGGCTGACCGATCTGCTGATGTCGCGTATGGTGCGGTTGGCGCTATTCTGGCATTTCCTCGACCTGATCTGGATCGGCATAATAACCATCGTGTATTTCGGAGGGCTGGCCTATGGATAAACGATCCGAGATGCATCACCGCGAACGGCGGCGTTACGTGATTGGCTATGGTGGGTCACTGCTGCTCACGCTGGTGGTATTTGTGATCGCCTATCATTTTGGTATTGAAACACCAGGCGTCTATATGACCATCGGCCTTCTGGGGTTGGCACAACTGGTTGTTCAACTGATCTATTTTCTACACATCGACCGCCGCCGCAGCAGCCGAGAGGATCTGGACCTGGTTCTGTTCTCGACACTTGTTCTGCTGATTATCATCGGCGGGACAGTTTGGATTCTGGGCAATCTGGCCATGCGCATGCATATGCAGGTGATGTGAGGTCGCTCGATTAGGCACCGAGAAGGAAGCTGCTTATGAAGTCATTCAAGGCAATTGCCGCCGCAGGGATACTGGTCACGATTGCTATTGGATTGTTCCTTTTCTGGCGGCATGAAGAGCGGTATCCGTCAACAAAAGACGCCTATATCGGCGCGAATATCATCTACGTGGCCGCACAGGTGACCGGGCAGGTTTCAGACGTTGCGGTGGTCGAAAACCAGCCGGTCAATGCAGGCGATTTGCTGTTCTCGATTGATCCGACACAGTTCCAAGCCTCGGTCGATCAGGCCAAAGCTAATCTGGACAGTGCCATTCAGCAGGCTGACTCCTTCTCGAACCAGATCACCGCTGCACAGGCCGCTGTCGAAAGCGCCAACTCTTTCTACGAAACCGCGCAGAGCAATCTTGAACGCGCCCGAGCTTTGTTTTCGGACGGGGACCTCGCGCAGGCCTCGCTGGACCAAACTACGTCCGAATTCGCACAGGCTTCGGCCCGGTTGACCACCAGCCGGTCCGAGCTTTCTGCGTTGCAAAGTGGCCTCGCGGCCCGGCAGGACAATGTGTTGTCCTCGCAGGCTGCGTTGGAAATCGCGCAGGCCGATCTTGTCTGGACCAAGGTCTATGCCGCGGCCGATGGCTGGATCGCAAATCTGACGCTGCGGCCAGGGTCGTCTGTCTCGGCCAATGCGCCGCAATTTTCCATTGTCGAGTCGTCTGACTGGTGGGTCGATGCAAATTTCAAGGAAACATCACTGCCACGCATCCGACCCGGTCAGCCGGTCACAGTGCAGGTGGATATGCTTCCAGACACGACCCTGACCGGCAAGGTTGCGTCGATCGGTCGAGGCTCGGGCGATACGTTTTCGTTGTTGCCGTCCGAAAACTCCAGCGGCAACTGGGTCAAGGTCACTCGACGTTTCCCGGTGCGGATTGAGCTTGATCCAACTGATGCTCCGCTACGTGTAGGAGGCAGCAGCAAAGTTACGGTGGATACAACCGGAACCAGCCAATGACTGATGCCGGCCATATCAATCGCGTGATTGTCGTGGCCGTCGTGCTCAGTGCAATTCTCGAAGTTCTGGACAGTACCATCGTCAATGTTGCGTTGCCGCATATTCAGGCGGCTTTTGGGGCCACAACCGATCAGGCGACATGGATCTTAACCAGCTATATCGTCTCAGCCGTTGTGGTCATGCCGCTGACCGGGTTTGTCGCGCGTCGGGTCGGGCGGCGCAGGCTGATCCTGACTGCGGTCACGGGTTTTGCCACAATGTCTGTCATGTGCGGCCTGTCATGGAGTCTTCAGACTATCGTCGCGTTCCGCCTGGCGCAGGGGATGTTCGGCGCGTTCCTGATCCCGTTGTCGCAGTCCATCCTGTTTGATGCCTTTCCGCGCGAAAAACGGGGGCAGGCCATGGCGGTCTTTGGCTTGGGCGTGGTGGTCGCACCAGTGTTGGGCCCAACTGTAGGCGCAGTCCTGACAGAGTATTTTTCGTGGCGAATGGTGTTTTTCGTCAACCTTCCGGTCGCTGCCATGGCCCTGCTGCTTTTAGCGGGCGAGTTGCCGGACGACAAAACCGAAGAGGTGCGCATCGACTGGAAAGGTCTGGCGCTGCTGGCACTTGGCATCGGATGCCTTCAATTCATTCTTGACCAAGGTGAGACCAAGGACTGGCTGTCATCGAGGATGATACAGCTGGCGCTGATCGCTTCGGTTCTTGGGGCGCTGGGGTTCATAGTCCATTCTCTGACATCCCGGCATTCTGTCGTTGATTTGCGCCTTTTTGCGGATCGCAACTTTGCCCTGTGCAACCTGGTGATAGCGGGGTTCGCGATCTCATTGTTTGGCGGGATCGCCATACTGCCAACCTTTGTGCAAAGCCTGCTCGATTACCCCGTGATCGTATCCGGTCATTTGTTCATTCCGCGCGGAATCGCCGCAGGTGCATCGATGGTGCTGACCGGGGCCGTACTGGTCACCCGGTTTGATCCACGAGTTTTAGCCGGGTTGGGGATGCTGTTGACAGCAGTGGGGAATTTCATGTTGGGCACGCTCAACCTCGACGCCGGTTTCTGGCAACTGGCTTGGCCGGGCTTTGTCAGTGGTCTGGGGATGGGGCTGGTGTTTGTGCCGATGTCTATTCTGGCATTCGAGAGCATCAGTAAATCAAGGCAGGATGAGGCCTCGGGCCTATTCAACGTCACCAGGCAGCTTGGCTCTTCGGTAGGTATTTCATTGGTGGGGACTTGGGTCGTGCGTGGCCTGCAAACCAATACGGCAGTGCTAAGCCAGAATGTGACACCCTACAATCCTGCTGCACAGGCTTATCTTGCGCCGCTGGGGCTGACACCCGATAGCGCCCAGGGCGCCGCCATTTTGGGACAAGAGATCGCACGGCAGGCCGAGATGATCTCGTACCTTACTGTATTCAACAATCTTGGACTGCTGGCGTTGGCCACGATCCCACTGTTGTTCTTCTGCCGCGCGCCCAGGCCCGACCAAAGGGCTGCAGCACCCGTTCACTAGCGCATCAGAACAAGGCCCAGCCATAGCGCGAACCAGCACAATGCGAGGCTGAGAGCGATGTTACCGGCGGCAAATACGATCGTCCGTTCACGGTGCAATTGCAGCGATTGATAGGCGAAGCTTGAGAATGTGGTGAAGCCGCCGCAAAACCCGAATACAAGGCGTTTTTCCTCTTCGCCCATTTCTGCAGAGCCACCCAGATAACCAATCCATAGACCCAGCAGAAGGCTGCCCAGAACATTCACGATCAGGGTCGAGTACGGCAGATCATGCGTCACCCGAAGCGCCAGCCAATGCCGCAGTACAGCCCCCAATCCTCCGCCCAATGCGAACATGGCATGCAGATACAAGGTCGTCATTCCGATGTTTCCCGGGAATGATGCCGCCGACCCAGCGCTTCCCCAAGAACCGCCGCCGTAAGACCAAATGCGATCTCCGCGATTACGGCGATAACCACAAACCAATTCCCGGTTTCTGCCAGTCTTTCCAGCTCGGCAACGAATGAGGAAAACGTCGATAGCCCACCGCAAAATCCGACGGCCCCTAGATGCAGGACGTGGGCGTGGACACGATTTCGAATGGCATAGAGCCAACCTAGAACGAAACAGGCCGCAACATTGATGCCGAAAGTCGCGGTCAGGAACGGAGCGCCGGGGATCTCCAGCGAAAATAGCTCGCGCAGCAACGACCCTGCAGCACCCCCCACAAAGACGGCTGTATACATCAGGGCGCGATGCCCGAATGCAGGCGCTGTTTTCGACACTGCGGTTGATCCTGCTCTGACCAGCGTTTCATTTTGCATACAGACTGCTTTTGCTTGGTTCAACCGGCCTCGCTAACCCAACCGTTATCTTTGTTTGATTAGCAAGGGCTTGCGCAAACAGGTCAATTTGTTCCACGTTCTGGATGAAGAGCAGGGTCATGGACCCAATGTCCATTCAAGGTCACGCTGTCACAGCGCTACTCAGGGAGATAGAAAATGATTGTTCGCAGGCTTTACTATTTCCTCAGCTATGTCTGCTTGCCTTTGACTTTGCTTTGGGGTTTTTTCTGGCCACCCGCCCACTGGTTGCTGATCATACTGATCCCCTATGCGGTTGTCGGTCTCTACGATATGCTGACAACCAAGCATAATGTGCTGAACAACTACCCGGTACTGGGTCACTTCCGATATATGTTGGAGTTTGTCAGCCCTGAAATCCGGCAGTATTTCGTTGAAACCAATGAGAGCGGGCGGCCCTATAATCGGATCATCCGCAGTCTGGTCTATTCCCGCGCCAAGGGGCAGGTGGATACTCAGGCGTTTGGCACTCAGTACGATATCATGACGGTAGGTTATCACCGCGCTGATCACTCGCTATCCCCCAAGCACGTCGAAGAGAGCGAAGAACGGGTGATACTGGGCGGCCCTCAGTGCGACAAACCCTACAATGCGTCGCGCCTGAACGTATCAGCAATGAGTTTCGGTGCACTCAGCGCCAACGCAATCCGTGCTTTGAATGGCGGTGCAAAAGATGGGGGTTTTGCGCATAACACGGGCGAAGGCGGACTGTCCCCCCACCATCTGGCAGAAGGTGGAGACATCATCTGGCAAATCGGAACAGGATATTTTGGATGCCGCACGCCTGAAGGTGGGTTCGATAAGGACCTGTTTGCCGAAAAGGCCAAGAAAGATGTCGTCAAGGCGATCGAGATCAAACTATCGCAAGGGGCGAAGCCGTCTCATGGCGGGGTCCTACCGGCGGCAAAGGTGGATGAAGAAATCGCCGAGATTCGTGGGGTTCCAGTACATCAGGATGTGATTTCCCCACCTATTCATTCGGCTTTTGATGGACCGACTGGATTGATGCATTTCGTTCAGCATCTGCGAGAGATGTCAGGTGGCAAGCCCGTAGGCTTCAAACTGTGCATCGGTCGTCGATCCGAGTTTATGGCGATTTGCAAAGCGATGTTGGAAACTGAGATTCTGCCTGACTTCATCACGGTGGACGGCGCGGAAGGGGGCACTGGCGCTGCCCCGGTCGAGTTTACCAACCGATTGGGGATGCCACTCAACGAGGCGCTGATCTTTGTGAACAACTGCCTGCGCGGTATTGGAGTCCGCGACAAAGTGCGGGTGATCTGTTCGGGCAAAGTGGCCACCGGATTTGATATGGTCGAGAAATTTGCTCTGGGTGCGGATATGTGTAACGCGGCGCGGGCAATGATGTTTGCGGTGGGGTGCATTCAGGCGCTGCATTGCAACACCAACAGGTGCCCTTCGGGGGTGGCAACGCAAGATCCGATCCGTGGGCGGGCGGTGAATGTGCCACAGAAACGACAGCGCGTGCATCGGTTTCATGACGCGACGCTTGAAAGTTTCCGCGAGATATTAGGGGCTATGGGCAAAGCAAAAGTTTCCGACCTGCGCCCTGCTGACATCCGGCGCCGAAATGCGGATGAACGAGAGCGGTCTTATGCCGAGCTATACAGCTTTCTGGATGACGGCTCTTTGTTGGGCAAGATCATCCCCGAAGAGTTCGCCGCTGACTGGCAAGTCGCCTCAGCGAGCCAGTTCTAGCGACCACTAGCTAGGTCTTGATCGCGGGTTATTGAGCGTATGCGTATGAATTTTGCGGATGCTCCATTCCACGGCATCCCGCATTGTCTTGCCCAAGGCGATATCAAAGGCCTCAACCAGTTCGGGTGTTTTGTCGCTGGTCGCCAGCACTGCTTCCTGGAATGAGCTTGAAGCGATGATCTTGTCCTCATACTCATCGATGATCTTGATATTGATGCGCACTTCTACGCGGACCGTTTTCGTGTCTTCGGTTTCGCTGATGACGATGCCCTGAAATTCGCGCAGATCAGGCGCGATCACATAGTCCGCTCTTAGGCCTACAGTCGAACGTCCTACGGCCGCGACCTTGCCGGAATTTTCATAGCTTTCGACCATCAGCGCCTGCACAATTAACGGAGCGCGATCCACCCATCGGGCCCGCGGCAGATACTGAACCTGAAGCAAGGTGGGCTGCACGGCGATCTGATCGGTGTTCACGGCCGCCGTCGCTGTGGGCTCTTCGACAACGATCTGTTTTTGGATACGCGGCAGCGATGACGAGAACGTGCTTTTGGGTGTCAGCAAATACAAATCATTAGGCTTGGAAGCCTGCCGCAGCGTGCCCAAGCCCGTGCAGCCCGTCAAAGCGGCCAAAACCAGAGTCAATATTAAGGGCCGTATCATTGACGAAACTCCGATGCTTGGGTGCCTAACAAAAAGCGGGCCGGGTCGCGTTCGACCTTGTCGACCAATCTATCCAGACTGATGACCAGACGCTGTGATTCCTCGATGAACCGGATGAACTGAGGCAACCCAACGCGCAAGAAGTCCGAAACCTGACGGCGGTTGTCCTGAACGATCCCGTCGATGGTTCCCAGCAGATCCGACGCCGATTGGGAGGCGCTGAGAACATCGTCGGAAATCTTGTCAATCTTTTCGGTAATATTCGAGACGGTTTCCGCAACCTGATTGGCCGCCTTACTCACATCTTCAGCGACAGGCGAGATATCCTCGTCCATCACGCGGTTTGCCGAGTCAAACGCCCTCTCTGCTGAATCGAGCGCCCCTTTGGCTGAATCCATAGTCGATGTAACCGATTCAAGGGTGGTGTTTGCATTCAGAACAGTCTCGCTGATTACCTCAAGCGTAACGCTGCCTTCATCTGACAGCCGAGTCAGCCTTTCGGCCAGGATTGACCCGCGTTCGATAAAGGGCCGGATATCTTCCTGAATCACGCTTTCAGCACTGGCAATGGCGTTATTTGCAGTCTCTAGCGTTGTTTTGGCGGATTCTGAGGTCTCTTTGATGCTCTTCAGCGTGTCCGTTCCTGTGCTCAACGTCGTCTCGGCCGTGTTTGCCAACGTATCCAGTCTCTTGGTAAATTCTCCAACGTCTTTGGCCGCACCGCCCAAATCGGACGAGAGCGACTGGAAATCCGTCAGAGTTTTATCCAGCTTGCCCGACGCTTCTGCCAGATTGTTCAGGATATCCGACACCGCCTTTCGGTTTTTGTCATCAACAACCGAATTGAGGTTCTCCAACAGGGTGACCGCCTTTTCCAGAACCTCTGGCGCACCCTCAAGCAAGGATTGAATCGAACTGCGCTTGCTTGGGATGACACTGTTCTGGGCCAGCCTTTCTGCGGTTGGGGACCCGCCGGAAAGCTCAACATAAGCAACCCCTGTCACACCCAGAGATTGCAACTGTGCGATGGTTTCTTTGGTAACAGGGATGTCGGCATCAACCTCAAGCCGCACTCGCACCTTTGACGGGTCATCTTTGTCCAAGTCCAGGGAAACCACCTGACCCACAGGCAAGCCGTTGTAATTTACGCCACCTGCAGCCGACAGGCCCGAGACATTGTCGAACAACACATCATAATAGGCGTATTGCCGGGTCACTTCGAATTTGGCGAGCCACAGAAAGAACCCGAAGGCACCAAGGATGCCCGCCAGGGTGAACGCACCGATCAGGATGTAATTCGCTCGGGTCTCCATCGCCTCTACCTGTCCTGCCCCTTCTGTTGTGCCGCACGGGCGCGGGGGCCTGTGAAATATTCCTGAACCCAAGGATGGTCGACCTTGGTCATCTCTTCTATCGGACCTTCAACCAGCACGCGTTTTTCCGCAAGTACCGCGACGCGATCACATATGGCATAAAGGCTGTCCAGATCATGCGTTACCATGAACACGGTCAGCCCCAACGTGTGCTGAAGTTCCCCGATCAGTTCATCATATGCGGCGGCCCCGATCGGGTCCAACCCGGCAGTTGGTTCGTCCAGAAAAACGATTTCAGGGTCCAGCGACAGGGCGCGGGCCAACGCGGCGCGTTTACGCATTCCGCCGGACAGTTCCGAAGGGAACTTGCTACAACTTAGTTGAGGCAAGCCAACAAGACTGATCTTCAGACCACCCAGTGCGGCCATCAATTTTTCACTGATACCCGTGTGCTCGCGCAGAGGCGCCATCACGTTCTGCAATACAGTCAGTGAGGAAAACAGCGCACCGTCCTGGAATGCCACACCCCAGCTTCTTTCGATCCGCTGACGTTCTTCTTCGGGGCCATTAAGAACATCGACGCCAAGAACCTCAATACTTCCCGACTTGGGCTTGTTCAGCCCGACGATCGTACGCAAAAGCACGGACTTCCCAGTGCCCGATCCACCGACAACACCCAGCACTTCACCGCGCCAGACATCGAGGTTGAGGTTGTCGTGGACCACTTGCTCGCCGAATTGGTTGGTTAAATTGCGCACACGAATAACGGCTTCGCGTTTCGTGTCGGATTGGGGCTTGTCCTGAAGCGCGGCGCCATCCATGTCAGATCCCCAACTCTGAGAAGAAGATCGAAAACAGGGCGTCGATGGCGATGACCATAAAGATCGATTGCACGACCGAGGCTGTCGTCCGCTGACCAACGCTTTCGGATGAACCTTTGACCTGCATAGCCTGCCAGCAGGCAATGACACCGATCACCAGTGCAAAGAACGGTGCCTTGATCATCCCGACGGCAAGTTGTGCGACGCCGGTATTTTCCTTCAACCGGGTCAGGAACATGCCGGGGCTGACACCGAGGTCGATCCAACTCATCAACGCTCCGCCGATCAGGCCAGCCATATCGGCAACAAAGCCAAGAATGGGCAACATGATCAACAGCGCCAGAACACGGGGAATGACCAGAACTTCAATCGGATCCAACCCCAGGGTGCGCATCGCATCAATCTCTTCCTGCACCTTCATCGAGCCAATCGAAGCCGTAAAAGCCGAACCGGAGCGACCAGCGACGATGATCGCTGTCAGCAGGATACCAAGCTCACGCAGGATGGAGATGGAGATCAATTCGACAACAAAGATCTCAGCCCCGAACTGTTTCAACTGCGTCGCGCCCTGAAAGGCCAGAACGACGCCGATCAGGAAACCCATCAAGGACACAATCGGCAGCGCCTTGAAGCCGACTTGCTCCATCTGTGACACCAAGGCAGCACGACGCAGTCGCCATGGCATGATCAGAGTCCGGACCAATCGATGCAGAGTAAGGCCAAGAAAGCCGATGATTGATAATGTGTCCTGCCAGGCGCCAAAAGTTTTTTGCCCAATCCGGGCAACCCAATTCACAAAGCCATGCGGCGGCAGTTCTTCTCCTGTAACCTCGGGTATGTTGAGCGATACTGTTTCGATCAATGACGAATGCGCAGGGGCCAACCCTTCGAGCTGGACCTGAGCGCCCTCGCTTCCCATCCGCTGCACCAGATTGGCGACTAGCCAGGCCCCTCCGGTATCCAGCGATTCCACCTGCGACATGTCCACAATGACATCTTGGCCGTTGGGCTTTTGGGCAGCAAAACCCGCTTCGACACGATCCAACGATTGAGTGCGCAGATCTCCGGCAAGGCGGATACAAACGCCGGTTGCGCTGGTCTCGGAAATAATCGTCGGCCGTGTCATAGCGATATGTGATGGCAAACACCGGGTCGCTGCAATGGATTTGTTCGAACCCCTCAGGATTTTGCGCCCGCGCATTGCGGTAGAGCGACAGTGAAGCCCATGGTTCCGGCTCTGGAGCAGGCAGAGCGGGCGAGCCATGCGTTTCGCGTGTTTGCATTGTGGGGCAGGCTCAGTCAGGATGTTCTGAATGAGGGCGGACAAGCAGAACTATTAATATTCAGATAATTATAGACAAATGTCCTTTGTAAGGTATCGTGAGGCCGAAGTTTTCCTGTTGCGGTTGTGTGTTCGAACAGGCGGCTTGGTCGGGCAGCAAGTGGGCCAATTGGGCGCTTCTTCACCTTGTCTCCGGCTTTTGCCTCAAATGCCTGTCAGGCGCGGATTGAGAGGTGATTGATGGTCGATTGGCTGGTGCATATTCTTCAAAACTACCCTGAATTGGCGGTGTTCCTGTCCATCGGTATCGGCTTTCTCGTTGGTCCCTGGAAACTGATGGGGTTCAGTCTGGGCACGGTCACGGCAACGTTGTTGGCGGCGGTGGTGATCGGGCAGGCCCAGATTGAAATCGACTCGGCGGTCAAATCGACTTTCTTCATCTTGTTCATCTTTGCTGTGGGCTACGGTGTCGGACCTCAGTTCATCCGCGGCCTGAAAGCAGACGGCGCGCGCGAGGTGTTCTTTGCGCTCAGCGTGCTCGCACTTTGCCTTGTAATCCCGATCATCGCAGCCAAGGTCGCGGGTCTGGAACTTGGCTATGCCGCGGGGCTTTATGCCGGATCGCAGACGATTTCAGCGGCGATCGGTGTTGCCACCGACCAAATCGGCCAGCTGGGCCTGTCGGCGGAACAGGCCAAAACCTATGCGAACCAGATTCCGATTGCCTATGCGGTGACCTATATTTACGGCACAATCGGGTCGGCCATCATTCTGGCCAAGATCGGCCCGCGTCTGATTGGCGTCGATCTGGTCGCGGCCTGCAAGGAATATGAGGCTAAGCTGGGTGGCACGACGTCGGTTGAAACCGGTGATGGCATCGTCTCGGCATATCGCGCGATCGAGGCGCGGGCCTTTGAGATCCCAGAAGGTAGCGATTTGCTAGGGCAACCGGTCAAAGATCTGATGCCCGGTATCCGCATCTATGCCGAACGCCTGAGACGTGACGGGAAGATCATAGAGGTAGATGATAACACCATATTGCAGGCCGGAGATGTTGTGATGTTCTCAGGCCGCCGCGCTGATCTGGTGGGTTTGCTTGAGACCAATCTTACAGAAGCTGACGCGCCTGATCTGCTGAGCATACCGTCGGAAAAACTGGATGTGCTGATCACCAGCAAAGAGGTTCATAACAAGACGCTTGAAGAGCTAAGCAAACTGTCGATCGCGCGGGGCATTTATGTCTCGAAACTGATGCGAAACATGCAGGATTTGCCGCTGCTACCCGGGACAGTCGTGCATCGTGGTGACATCGTCACAATTCAGGGCAGCAAGCGGCATGTCGAGGCCGCAGTTGCCCAGATTGGCTATGCCGACCGCCCGGTAGACACCACGGATCTGGCCTTTGTAGGCTGGGGGATTTTCATCGGCGGCATCATTGGAACATTGTCAGTCATGATGGGTGGTTTCCCGATCAGCCTTTCCACTACCGGAGGCGCGCTGCTGGCTGGGCTGGTGCTGGGTTGGCTGCGTACGGTGCACCCGACCTTTGGGCGCATCCCGGGGCCGGCACTGTGGTTGATGAACACGCTGGGCCTGAACGTCTTTATCGCGGTGATAGGGATCACCGCAGGGCCGGGATTTGTCGCGGGACTGCAACAGGCCGGTATTGCGCTGCTGCTATGGGGAATCGTCGCGACTTCGCTACCAATGATCTTTGCAGTTTACGTCGGGCATTACGTATTCAAGTTCCACCCGGCTATTCTGTTTGGTGCCTGCGCAGGCGCACGCACCACCACTGCCGCGTTGGGTATGATCCAGGAAGCCGCGCAAAGTCGCATCCCGGCGCTTGGCTACGGAATGCCGTATGCGATCGGAAATACACTATTGACCATCTTCGGGATGGTCGTTGTTTTGATCCTAAGCTGATTTGGAGAGGTTCACGTTATGGATAGAGTAGCGCTGCACGATTACGAAGCACTCAGCCCGTTTCAGATCAAGGATGAGCTGATCAAACTGGCCTCGGCCGAGGCGGGTAAGGCCAATAGCGCTTTCCTGAACGCGGGGCGCGGCAATCCTAACTGGGTTGCCACCCGTCCGCGTGAGGCGTTCTTTGCCCTTGGTCAATTTGCCATAACTGAATCCAAACGTGTGATGGACCACCCCGCTGGTTTAGGCGGAATGCCGGTGCAAAAAGGTTGCCATGGACGGCTGCAGAGCTGGGCGTCTGATCATTCCGACACGCCGGGCGTCGATACGCTGCTTGAGCTCGTGGCGCATGCCATATCCGCATTTGATTTCGATGCGGACGAGTTTGTGCATGAACTGACGGATTCGATCATCGGTGATAACTATCCGGTGCCTGACCGCATCCTGAAACACAATGCCACCATTGCCCATGAATACCTGATGTGGTCCATGTGCCGAGGTCACCGGCCTGACGCTCAGTTCGATCTGTTCGCAGTCGAAGGCGGCACGGCGGCGATGTGTTATATCTTCAAGACGCTCAAAGCCAATCGGCTGCTGAACCCGGGTGATACGATCGCGTTGTGTACACCGATCTTCACCCCCTATCTGGAAATGCCAGAGCTTGAGGATTACAGCCTTGAATCCGTCCATGTGGAAACCGACGAGGAAGACGGCTTCCAACTGACGGATGCCGCAGTGGAAAAGCTGAAAGATCCCAAGGTAAAGGCGTTCTTTCTGGTCAACCCGGGCAATCCGTCTTCGGTTGCACTAAGCACCGCATCACTGCGCAAACTGGCGGATTTGGTGGAAAACCACCGTCCCGATCTGATCGTGTTGACGGATGATGTCTACGGCACCTTTGTGCATGATTTTACCTCGGTCATGGGCCATCTGCCACGCAACACGATCGGGGTGTATTCCTATTCCAAGTACTTTGGCTGCACCGGCTGGCGTCTTGGCGTGATTGCTGTCGCGCAAGACAACATCTTCGATCTGAAACTGGCGGATCACCCGGATGAGATCAAACAGGCCCTGGACAAGCGCTATGGCACGCTTAGCCTGACACCGCGCGACATTCGCTTTATCGACCGGCTTGTGGCCGATAGCCGCGATGTGGCTTTGAACCACACGGCGGGCCTGTCGCTGCCGCAGCAGGTGATGATGACACTGTTTTCACTCAGTGAGTTGGTCGACAGCAAGAAGATCTATCAGACCGCCTGTATGGAGTTGGTTCATCGCCGTTTCAAACTGCTGACCGAAGCGATGGGCATCGAGGTGCAGGCAGGTGAGCATTACGACGCCTATTACGGCATCATCGATTTCGAATACTGGTTGCGAAAATATGTCGGTGAAGATGTCGTGGCTTGGATCAAGCAGAATGTTCATCCATTGGATATCGCGTTCAAGCTGGCCGAAGACTATGGCATCGTTTTGCTGAACGGCAGCGGATTTGATGCGCCCGGATGGTCGGCCCGTGTGTCCTTTGCCAACCTGCCGGACGAGGCGTATTCGCAGATCGGGACAGCCGTTCGATCAGTGGCACGCGGCTATGTTCAAGCCTACCGTGCCGCGAACAATTTGCCGCTGCACGGATAGGTAAATCTCCCTACACCTGCGCCTGAACTGGTGATACCCATGGGCGCAGGGGAGGATGAATTTGGACATTTCCGAACAGCGCATCAAGGCGATGACCACGGCTGGCCTGAACCTGATCGGTCAGGCGCTGTCAATTTATGACAGCCAATTGCGTCTCGTTGTCAGCAACCTGCGGTTTCAGGAAATGTTCGACCTGCCAAACGAACTTGTCGAGCCGGGGGCTCTGTTTCGCGACACAATTTATTTTCTCGCTAGCCGCGGGGAATACGGTTCGGTCGGCGATGTTGACGAGATGGTCGAGCTACGCGTTTCACAGGCCCTCGCGTTCGAGCCGCATTATATGGAGCGCACCCGGCCCAATGGTCAGGTGATCTCGGTTGAAGGTGCACCTTTGCCCAATGGGGGTTGGGTGGCCGTCTATACCGACATAACTCGCACGAAGCGGGTAGAAGATTTGCTGCGCGCCCGTTCAGAAGAACTGTCTGACCAACTTCTGAGCCATGCCGAAGAGCTTTCCGCAACCAACCGCAAACTGGCCGCAACCATCACAGCGCTGGAAGAAGCCAAGCGTCAACTGACCGAGATCGAGGCCCGCACGCGGATGACGACCGAGATGATGCCGGCTCATATCGCGCATCTGGATGCCGATGGACGATACGATTACTCAAACCGCCGCCTCAGTTCGGTCATGCCCGGCCGTCCGTCTGACATTCTAGGCCTTCATATATCAAAGGCTTTGGGGTCATCTGCCTATGACCGGGTAAAGCCACATCTGGAACAGGCCTATGGAGGCCAACCTTCGGTTTTCGAGTTTACCGAAGATCAGGATTCACGCCGCATTCGGGTATCATTCACCCCGGATAAAGCGGGTGGTGTTTATGTCATGTCGGTGGATATCACCGAAGAAACTCAAGCCCGTGTCGCCCTTCAGCAAACGCGGCGCAGAGCCATGGCGGCGCAGATGACAAGCGGGCTTGCCCATGACTTTTCTAATTTGCTGACCATCATTCTGGGCATGCAGGCGCGATTAGAGAGGATGGATCTACCCGAGGAAGCCGATCAGCTAGTCACGGCTACGCAACAAACTGCCCGACGCGGGGGGCAACTGCTGAATCGCATCGCAGACATGACCGGCAATCGCACGCCGCAACCTCAGGCGACGGATATGCGCGGTTTACTTGAGGATTTGCGAATCCTTGCCACCCCGTCCTTGCCGCGGGGCATGGGGTTGTCGGTGGTCAATACTCTACCCGACAAGGCGCTGATGCTCGATCCCGGCATGGTTCAGGATGCACTGCTGAACCTGGTTCTGAATGCGCGGGATGCTTGCGGCACATCGGGCCAGATCACGATCACTGCGCATGCAATCGGGACAATATGGGTTGAGATCACGGTGTCGGACACTGGCCCGGGGTTTACCGGGGAAGCATTAAAGAAAGCGTTAAACCCATTCTTTTCCACCAAAGGCAGCGATGGCTCGGGGTTGGGACTTCCAATGGTCTACGACACGGTAAAGCTGGCGGGCGGTGACCTTAATTTGCGCAACACGCCTTCTGGTGCTTCGGTCGTGATACGTTTGCCCTACCGTCCTGCCCCGTCCGCGCAAGCGGGTCTCGTATTGTTGGTTGAAGACAGCGATGACCTGCGCAGTCAGTTCCGGGACATGCTGGTCGATTTGGGGTGTTCGGTGATCGAGGCAAGCTCGGTCGATGAAGCTTTGACCTTGACGTCGGAAATCGGTGATATCGCGCTGGTTCTATCAGATATTAAGCTGGAGGGCGAAGGCACTGGGATCGACATTGTCGACCGCCTGAATGGTGCGTTGCCCTGTATACTGATGACGTCGCTGCCGCTAAATGACCCGCTACATCATCAGGCATTGACCCGTGCACCTGTCCTAAGCAAACCATTCACATCGTCGCAATTGTCGGCGTTGATCCGAACCGAGGCCGCCTGAATGACACAACCTTTGGTGACCATTCTCGATGACGAACCTGAAATCCGCCGTATCCTAACGGAAGCGCTGGAAGATGCCGGGTTTCAAACTCAAAGCTTTTCACGTGCCCGTGAATTTGAAGCTTCGCTGAAAAGGGTCACTCCGGATCTGTGTTTGGTGGATTTATCATTGCCGGATACCGACGGTCTTGCACTTGTGCACAAACTTGCGCTTGAGCAAGGTGCTGCCGTCATCATCATTTCAGGCCGCGCTCAGGTACAGGACCGGGTAACGGGATTGGAGCTTGGCGCAGATGATTACATCACCAAACCATTTGATCCAGCCGAAGTAATTGCTCGGGTCCGCGCCCGGCTACGCTCTACTGGACCAGCAACGCCGAATTCAGACATAGCCGAATTCAATGGTTGGACAGCACAGTTTGATCGATATGTCTTGATCAATGCCGATGGCGTCGAGACACCTTTCAGTCATGCCGAAGGTGAGGTTCTGCGATTGTTTCTTGAAAGTCCCAAACGCCTGATCAGCCGCGCGCGCATGCAGGACATGTTGGGTGGCGGGGCAGGTGACAGCTTTGACCGCGCTATGGATGTTCGGATTTCCCGCTTGCGAACGAAGCTGGGCGAAGATCCCAAAAACCCGCGCCTTATTAAAACGATATATGGTGCGGGATATATCTTTCTTGGTGACGTGACCTGGTCTTAGTCGTCGGTCCCCCCCGACGCCTAAGATGTCTATCGGCTGGTGCTTTGCTATCTGCTGCCCATCTGTCGTTCTCTTCAATCGCGCAGCGCCTCGTCTTTTATCTTCAGAACAGGTTGGATCAGATAATCCAGAACTGACTTTCGGCCTGACAGAATATCGACCTGAGCGATCATTCCTGGGATGATTTCAACCGCTGTACCACCCGCATCCAACATCGTGTCTGACGTCTGAATTTCGACGACGAAAACCTCTTCTTCACTTCGTTCCGAGCGAGTGATGGTGTCGGCACCGATTCGAACGATCTCACCATCCAGACTGCCGTACCGCGAAAAATCGTAGGCCGTGATCTTGATTTTGACCTTTTGCTCTGGGTGCAGGAAGGCGATGTCCTTGGGCCGGACATAGGCTTCCACCAACAATCTGTCGTCCAACGGAACAATCTCAATCAGTTCCTCACCGCTTCGGGCCATCCCGCCGATCGTCGTCCGGTGAATCCGGTTTACGACACCCCGTACGGGGGCCCGGATCAGCGCGCGAGACGCACGGTCACGCAAAGAGGGTAGGGCAGGTTGCAAGGCGGCAAGCTCTGCCGAAACCAAAGCCAGATCAGTTAGTGCGGCACTACGAAACCGACTACGCGTCGCGCGGACCTTGTCATCCACTTCATCCAGCCCGGCCTTCAACCGGTTGATCATCGCCTCTGCTCTGACCTTGCGGCCTTTCCATTCCGCCTCGCTACGGCGCAGGGCCAAAAGGGTTGTTGCCGGTTCCATCTTCTGTTCGACCAATGGCACCATCATAGCGCGCTCATCGGCCAACACATTCAGGGTCTCGGTTGACGTGACCTGGTCAACCAATCCCTCTTCGTACTCGCGTTGCCGCTGTTCGCGCTGTCGAGAGAGAATTGCAATCTCAGCTTCAAGTTCTGCTTGCCGACCGTGGTACAGCGCAGTCTCCGACCGCACGACATCTGGCGCGCCAGTCAGAAGATCGTCGTCGAACTCAAGCTCAGCCCCATCGATTTCGGCACGTAGTCGTTGTGCGCGGGCCATCAAACCAAAGGCACGCTGTTGCTCTTGGCTCAACTCTCGTTCGATCTGAGTAGTATTCAGCTCCATCAGCAATGTACCAGCCTCAACCACCAGACCCTCGCGCACGTGAACGGACCGCAAAACACCGGGTTCGGTCGCTTCGATCACCTGAATATCGCCGGATGGCACGATACGCCCATCTGCCCTCACGACATCGTCGAGTTCAGTTAAATGAGCCCAGGCGACGGCGCTTATCAAACAACTGAGTATCAGGAGCAGCAGCAATGATCCCCGCAGCGGTGACCCTCCACGCATTTCACGGGCGAGGCTTTCCAGATCAGGATGCCGCGACATTCAGATGCCTCCCGGGTTTGCGAACTGCCTGCGTCAGGATGTTTTTGGGTCCATCCATCGCAATTTTGCCATCCTCAATCACTATGACCCGATCAACCAGTTCCAGCAGGCTGGTTCGGTGCGTCACAATGATCATCGTGGTATCTGGCGTGGTCTTTTTAAGGCGGCGTATAATTTCGGATTCGGATTTGACGTCCATCGCACTCGTAGGCTCATCCAGCAGCAGGATAGGAGGATGCCCGATAAGCGCCCGGGCCAATGCAATCGCCTGCCTTTGACCACCTGACAATCCTTCTCCTCGTTCGGCTACAGGCTGATCATAGCCCCGTGGGTGCCGCGCGATAAAATCTTCGACACCTGCAATGCGCCCTGCACGGATCAGTTCATCATCACGCGGGCGCACCGACCCGCTGGCAATGTTTTCCCGGACGGTACCGGAAAACAGCCAGATGTCTTGCAAGACTGAACCAATATTTCGCCGCAAGTCGCCGGGATCAATCTGGCGAATGTCCAGCCCGTCCAACATCACCGAGCCCACGCGCGGTTGGTAGAGGCCCAACAGCAGTCGCGCAATCGTACTCTTGCCCGACCCAATCTGGCCCAGGACAGCGACTTTTTCACCGGGTTCGATTGTAAATGAAACACCTTTCATCGCGTCTTCCGTTTGATCAGGATATGCGAAATGAACATTGTTAAACGTTATCCGCCCGGAAAACTCGGATCTGCTGATCCAAGATTTGCCTTCAGGCCGCTCATTGCTCGCCTGCATTAACGTGTCCAGATTGCGGTAGGCACTGCGTGCCTGATTGACACGTGTCAGGGTTTGCGCCAATTGTCCCAGCGGTGCCAGGGCACGGCCGGTCAGCATCACCGACGCAACAAGTGCCCCCATGCTCGTCTGGCCATCCGTGATCAGAAATACACCATAAAAGACGATAAGAACTTGCGCGGCCTGCTGAGTAAATCCAGTTAGGTTCAGGGCAAATTGAGTAACGGCCCTGCTGCGTGATCCGTAGTTTGACTGGCGTGCAATTGCACCTTCCCACCGCATTCGCATCTGCCGACTGGCGGCGGTTGTCTTGATGGTTTCCAAGCCTGATACAGCCTCAACCAGAACAGATTGCTTGGATTGTCCGTCTGCAAAACTTTGTTCAGCAAGACGCGACAGGATCGGTTGAACAGCCAGTCCGCTGAGAAGAACGACTGGTACAGCGAGTGCTGGAACAAGCGCCAGCGGGCCGCCCACCATATAGATCGCGAATATGAAAACCGCGATGAATGGCAAGTCTACGACAGCGACGAGTGTGGCAGAAGTGAAGAATTCACGCAAAGTTTCGAATTCGCGGATGGTACTGGCCATTGCACCCGTTGAGCCCGTTCGGGACGACATGCGAATATTCAGCACCTGGTCAAATACTCGCCGTCCCATGGACATGTCAGCATTCTGGCCGGCGCGATCTATGAACCCCGCGCGAAGGAGCTTCAGCGCGAAGTCAAAAAGAAGCGCCAACCCCACGCCAAGCGTCAAAGCTATCAGCGACTCGGTCGCCTCGTTGGGCAAAACCCGGTCGTAGACGATCATGATAAAGACTGAGGTCGTAAGCCCCAGAACGTTTGCCATCGCCGCAGCCAGCGCCACCTGAACGTAAGACCAGCGGTTTGCGGAAAGTGCCGACCAGAACCAATGACCCCGCTGATCCGCTTGATCTGCGTTAACCTCGTCGCGGTGCAAGGGTCGAAACAACAATGCATAGCCCGTGTAGACTTCGCCCACGCCGCTTTCGGGAACCTCTCCGATACCGTCATCCAAAGCGGGGTCGTAAAGCAATAGATCGCCATTGCGCGTGCGCCCGTGGTACACAACGGCGCGATCGCCTTCCAACAACAAGATCGCAGGTGCCAGCGATGCATCAAATGCCGACAGCTTTCGCGCACCAAACCCGACCTGCAGGCCTGCTCGTTGTGCCGCGTGCATCGCATCGCGCACGGTCAACTCACCTGTATCACCAGATTGGCAGGCGTTCAGTGCTGCCACTGTCAACGGTCGCTCAAGTGTCGCCGCGACATTCAACAAGCAAGCTTCCAGTTCGGTCAGAGTTGCACGATCAACATTCATAGCGACTTATCCAGCGCGTCCATCGTGAACCTCGGAAAATCCAGAATGCGCTCAGTTAGGCTCAATGAGGCGTAATTGGCCAAAGCGAAGTTCTGTTCTGCCAGAATCAGCCGTTCCTGTAGCTGCATGTCGTTGCGTTTCTTACCCGACACTCGGGATTTCGCGGTCAATACACCCATTCTAGATTCATGACCGTTTGATACCCGCAAGTAAGACGGCACTTCACTACTAATGGAGTTCGTCTGAACGGGCCGTGCTATCAACCCCAATAAAGCCTGAGCCAAAAATGCACCGCCAGCGGCATTCTGGTAAGCTTGGATTGTCCTTGTTTTGGACCCACTTCGTGCCACAATCGAACTGCTCTGAACAGCCTGTCGCACTTGTTGGTCAAAAGCGTTCTTTGAAAGTTCTTTTGATCGCGCTGTTGCGCTTGCTCCGGTCGTTCCTCGCGTTAAAGATGTCTCGACATCGGCAAGGTTGGGCGTTGAGGTGCAGGCTGAAACTGACAGTAACCCCGCTGTTATGCCAAGGATTCCAAGCCCGAACTTAACCCATTGCATGGATCGCGCCCTCCTTGCATTGTCCGTGCCGAACCTCTTCAGCAAGTGCAGTCATGAATCCGCCAATGGTGTCGTTTTGTTCTGAACTCCTCGTGCCTGATTGGCTCTGTGCACTGGACAGCCAAACGCAATGCGACAGGGATACTTGATGAGCGTGAATCAACCGTAGCGCGCCGCTGGAAAGCAGGGCCAATTTATAAGACTCGGGCAATCGTTCCAGCAGAATTGGATCAACGCCCCAGTAACCCTCGGTCAAAGTGACGCCATTCTGTTCGTCCAGTGGTACAAGCAGACCCATTTCAGCGATCAAAGAGCAGACTTGGTCCGTTTTGTTTGCCGAGGCCAGGCGATTTTGCAGAAAGCGGCGCACACGGCAGAGATCCTGCGTCAAAAGTCCGTCCACTGTAAAAAATGGTTGGTCTTTAGGGTCATGTGTAACCAACCCTGAATCCTCGTCGACAAACAGACGTGACCGAGAGCCGCCCTTTTTCATAGCTTCTGCCTGGAATGGAAAGCAACGCAACGCTGAGGGCACATAAGGCGCAAGCCAGCGACCGTTTTGGTCGACGAAGGGCGGTGCCATTTCCGGGATGACTGAGAATAGTGCGACGGGAGAAAAACCTGTTTGGTTTGACAGGAACACAATCGGAAAAGATGTGGCAATTTGCGGAACTTCTGAGATGACGATGGGACAGGCGTCCATCTCTGCAACAAATTGGTATGATGTGAACCGGCGCCAGAATCGATTCCTGTGCCGTACAAGGCTGACTGGGAAAAGGCCGTTCTCTGCCATGTGATCCTCTTGTCCTGAAGAGGCGAGGCTACATTTGTGCATCGCCCCAAGCTACGTGCGCCGTTTAGGCCGAAGCGCCAGTTGGGTCGGTGATCAGGATGTTGTCGTCGGACAAACTGCTCAGATCGGAAAGGCCGTCGAACTGTGCAAGCGCTTCGACCGACGCCGAATCTGGGCCAGAATAGTCAACCTTGACCAGAATGCTGTCAGTGCCGTCCGTTGCCAGCAGATACATCTCATCACCTGATTGAGCACCATTCAGGTTTTCGGCTGCGCTAGTGATTGTATCCAGATCAAGGTCCGAAAGCGTGGTCTCCAGCCCGATGAAACCGGTGTTGGCACCAATTGTGCCGCCGGCCACCAAGGTCTCGACACCGGTCCCGTCGCCGCGAAGCGATGTGGTATTCAACCCCTGGAACATCAAGGCGTCAGAAACGCTGGTTGCTGGGCCCAGTGTGAAACCATTGATCGTATCAATGCCATTTGAAGATGGGTCAGCTTCGAAAACGATGACGTCTCGACCCCCCCCGGACACATCTATGGTGTCGTCGCCCTGGTTGCCGCGGATGACATCATCAACATCCGAGCCCGTAATGGTATCATTCCCACTGGTGCCGAGATGGAGCTGTGATGGCCCTCCGTCTGGAGTGGTCAACGTCAAGACGATGGGTTGGTTCGCGTCCTGAACTGTCATGGTAAATGTCACCACAGGCTGCGATAAATCCCCATAGCTCGTGGCCGCGCCCGCGAAACTGATTGCGGAACCTCCATTCGGGTTAGCCAGAAAGAGATTGAAGTCAGGGTTTTCTGTCTCGGAGCCGCTATCGTAGGTCGCCACCGAAGGATCGAACCCCAGCTCGGCGGTAAAGGCCAGACCGCTTGAGATATCGCGATCGGAATCTGCGTAGACCTCGAACGTCACTGTCGTTCCGCTGCGACCGGCTTCAACGATGGTGTAGGCCGCCGGAACATGAGCAATTGCGTGTTCGGACACCGGATCAGGATCGGGGCCGCCTGCGACTGTCGCCTGTGCTTCGAAATCGAGGGCGTCTCCCGCTTCAATCGAGGCAAAGCTTGCGGCAGGCGCGGACAGGGTCCAGCTCCCATCGGCCGCAACCGTCGCCGAACCAAGCGAGACCGAGTTAAGTGTAACATCGACCGCTTGTCCGGCTGACAGGCCTGCGGAACTGCCTGATACGGTCATTCCAGTGTTTTGTGCATCGCTCAGCGACACGGCACTATTGGCACCCAGATCATCGATGTAGAGGATAGGTTTGAAATCCGTGGCCAACATGGTTGTCGCATCGGTTGCCGGGTTTCCTGCGGCGTCTTGAACCGATGCCGTGACCGCAAAATTGCCTCCATCGGCCAAACTGGCCAAATCCGCCGAAGGAATGCTTGTGCTCCACAAGCCACTGGAAACCACCGCACTGTAGGTCTGGTTATTAAGGCTAATCGTTACAATCTGCCCGTCCTCGGCATTTGTTGTCCCCGACACATTGAGGTCTGTTCCCTGTTCAACGATATCCAGAACCGATCCAACCGAAAGCGGGTTCAATGCAATTGTTGGTGCGCTGAGGTCGGTGCTGAAACTGGTAGTCGCTGCATTCGTGTTGCCAGCCGCATCCGTGATTGAGGCGTTCACGTCATACGTTTGCCCGTCCTGCAGGCTGCTCAAATCGGCAGCAGCCGCTGTGAATGTCCAGATGCCACCATTTACAGTGGCGGTTCCGCCGGTCAGAACCGCACCTCCGGATTGGATGATCTGTACCGAAACTTGCGTACCATTGGCCGCATCAGAAGTTCCCGAGACCACCAGATCCGTTGCTTGTTCGGTCAGGTTGATTACAGCTCCACCTGACAGTGATGATATGGCGAGCGACGGGGCGGTGAAGTCCGTGTCAAAGCTGTTGGTCGCCTGTATCGCCAGATTGCCGGCGGCATCCGAGACATCTGCTGTCACGCTGTTCGTGGCCCCATCGGGTAGCGCCGCCAAATCCGCCGAGGGGACACTGACCGACCACCCCCCGGTTGAGGCCTGTCCTGTGTAGGATTGGCCGTTCAGATTTACGGTGATTGTCTGACCATCTTCGGCGGATGTAGTGCCCGTAATGGTCAAGTCCGTACCACGTTCCGCAGCATTCAAAACCGCTCCGTCCGAAAAACTGTCGATACTCAGAGTTGGGGCGGTGACATCTTTGGATAAGTTGACGCTGGCTTGCGGGGCGACAAGGCCGTCGGCGTCCGTCACGTCGCCTGTGATATTGAAATCTCCGCCATCGGCAAGCGCAATGAGATCGGCGCTGGGGATTGTCACACTCCAACTGCCGCCCGAGACCGAGTCGGTATAAGTCTGCCCATCAAGGGCTACTGTTACCTGCTGCCCGTCGGTTACGTTCCCTGTTGTCCCGCTTACGACCAGGTCAGATCCGGTTTCGACCGCATTCAGGATAGCCCCGACCGACAAGGGAGTGATTGCAATTGATGGGCCCGTAAGATCGACCGGAACGGATACCGATATCGGTGTTGCCGAATTGCCTGCTGTGTCGCTGACGGCAACTGAAACGGATGCGGGCACACCGGTTGCCAAACCAGACAAATCGGCATTCGGGATCGTCACTGACCAACTGCCGCCCGATACAGAACCCGTGTAATCCTGACCGTCGAAAGATACATTGACCACCTGGCCGTTTTCAGCTGTGGTCGTGCCCGACAAGACAAGATCCCCAACGACATCGGCCAGATCTATTGAACCGCCACCCACTGGGTTTAGTGTCAGATCAGGCGCAGTCAGATCAGTGTCGAAACTTCCATTGGCCTGAGCTGCTGGGTTCCCTGCGCGATCCGATACATCAGCCGTCACCGTGACGCTTGACCCGTCTGGCAGCGTGGTAAGATCTGAAGCGGGCACCGAAACGCTCCAGCCGCCGCCCGAAACGGTGCCACTATAGGATTGCCCACCAATCGCTACCGTTACGGTCTGCCCATTCTCGGCATCCGTTGTGCCAGAGATTTCGAGATTTGTACGTTGTTCTGCAGCATTCATTACCGCACCCGCCGAGAATGTATCGATGGTCAGGACCGGCGGAATGGTATCAACGTCGAACCTTGCGGTTTCAGCCGATAGCTCCATCCCGCTACCATCCAGATGGCGCACAGAAACATCCGAGATCCCCTGAGGCAGGGCCGCTGCCTCGGCCTGCGTCAGTGAAACGCTCCAGCTTCCGTCGCCTGCAGGAGTGACTGATTTTGTCACCGATCCGATGGTAACTTCTACAGTCGTTGTTCCTTCCGGCGCTGTTGTTTGGCTGCTGAGATTACTCAATGCGTTTGATTGCAACTCAGCCAGGTTCAGGCTGGGCGGTCGAGGAGGTGAGGGGGTAACGGTGGGTTCGGCATCAGTTTCATCGTCGCTGTCTCCACCGCCGCCGCCTCCGCCACCGGCAGCTGCAGCACCGGCTATTCCCAGCCCGCCCAAGGCCAGCCCGGCACCGCTTACGCCACCAGCGGTCGCTGCGGTCGCACCTGCGGCCTCTGCGGCTAGAACTAATTGTGCAATTTCGCCGACGACTTCATCTGCAACCATTATGGTGCCGTTTTCCAGAATCTGTACGTTCTCGGCAGAGACAACAATCGTCCGCCCATCTGTCAGTTTCAGCTGCACGTCGCCATTCGAAAGCAGCTTTGCCACCCGAACGCCCGGAATTGACTCAGCAAACTGATGAGACGCAAGCTGTTCATCGGTGGCCTGCGCAAGAGCTGGTAATGCGAATAGTGTCGAGCCAAGGCCGCCAGCAACCCCGCGTCCTACCCATCGCTGAAGTTTTTTGTCGAACCATTTGCGGATATGGCGCGTACGTTGCGCATCGGGCCCGGCGTCCGTGGTCGATTTATTGGTCGAAACGGTATCTTTGGTCATTTTGCCCTCTCATTAGATGGACGCTGGTCGTTGCGTGATATGCTGTTTTCGGCCGATCTGGTCTGTGGTTTGATCTTCTGAGCCATTCGACCGCTGCGAAAAATTTGAGTTAATCTGGAACTGAAGTCCTTGTTTTCACCACATTTCTGTTCTGGTTCAGAACCGAACATCGTTTCATCCTGTATGTGTTGCCAGGGGTGGCAGGGGGTAATGGGCGATGATGCTTCAGTTCGAAAGAGTGGTGGCAACGGGGACCGCAGCGCTCGATTCAGGTATCGGCGATACGGCTTTAAAAACGTTTAACGGGGAAACGTATCTTTACAGCACGAGCGGACCCGGGGGAGGGCTCGTGTCTTGGCACCTTGTGGAGGGGGCTGGCCCACAAGAACAGGACCAACAATATTTCGATGCCTCGATTGCCCATCAGGTCGGGCACAGCGGAACCCCGATTCATCTGGCGGGCAATGATCAACTGGTCCTCGACGTCGATACTGCCACAGGGCTTGTGGGTTATGAACTAAACGCGGATGGCACTATGGGTGCCTTGCAAGAAACCGATGCCTTGACGGGCGGCGGGGATATCGCTGCAGCGGTCCAGGTAACGATTGGGGCTGGCGACTTGCTTGCGCTTGCGCATGAGGACACAGGCCAGATCGGCACCTATAGTATCAATGGTGATGGATCGCTGAGCCCGGCGCATAGCATCAACGCGTCTGCCAGTACGCTTCAGACCCTGCAATCGGGGTCGAATCATTTCATTGTCGGCGCAGATGCAACCAGTGGAACAATCTCGTCATATTCGATCGATCAAGGCAGTGGCGTGCTCTCTGAGGTTGCCGGTAATGACGATATCCAAACGCTGGGCATCAGTTCTCCTACGGCGGTTGAGACAATTCAAGCCTATGGAAAGTCATGGATTGTTGTGGCCGGATCACAAAGCAATTCGCTAAGCGTTATGGAATTGGACGCCAGCGGGCAGTTAAAGCCGACGGATCATATTCTGGACACCCTGCATACCCGGTTTGGGGCCGTACAGGATCTTTCAGTCCTTGAGGTTGATGGTCGGGTTTTCGTGGTGGCTGGGGGCGGGGATGATGGGATCACGCTGTTTACAATGACGCCGGACGGGCAGCTCATCCATATGGATAGTTTTGCTGATACCCTGGACAGTGGATTGCAAAATGTTCAAACGATCAGCGTTGCGCATATGGGGGATGAACTGCAGATATTTGTATCATCTCAACACGATGCAGGGCTCACTCAGCTGAGTATATCGATTGCCGACCTTGGAATTGTTGCCGAAGGGTTCGGAACAGTAACCGGAACCGCGCAGGACGACATGCTAAAAGGCGGTGTACTGGACACTATTCTGGACGGCGGAGCAGGGGACGATATGCTGATTACGGGCACCAGTTCCACGACCATGACGGGTGGTGCTGGTGCGGACATCTTTGTGATCCGTCAAACAAGTGGCCCGACTGTGATCACGGACTTTCAGGCCGGCACCGATCGTTTGGATCTGACCGATTATCCGTTTCTGCGCACCCCAGCGCAGTTGGATTTCACTTCCACCGCTCGAGGCGCCCAAATCGCTTATCGCGACGAAACGATAGAACTTGTTTCAGCTAATGGCACGTCCCTGACAACTGAGCAGGTATTCGGCGCAGGGTTTGGTGGTCCCGATCATATTCCTGTCAATCTGGGTAGCGGGCCGGATAACAACTCATCAGACGGGGTAGCTGGTGGGTTCACGCTGAATTCGACGACTCCAAACGCAGCGTTGGGAAATGCTGAAATCCGGTTCACCCCAGACGGAGGGTCTGCAATTGTTGCGCAGGCAAATGCACAAGGTGAATTTGATCTGGATCTACCAGACGGCGCGTTTTCCGGCCAATTGGACATCATCAAATCGTATTCAACGGCTAGCAGCGAGATAACAGCGCTGGATGCATTGCAGGTTTTGCGCATGTCGGTTGGCCTTGATCCGACATGGGGTCCGGCAACGGCCGAAAATTACATTGCGGCCGATATCACCCGGGATGGATCGGTAAACGCGTTGGATGCACTGGCAATTCTTCAGGTTGCGGTTGGCCAGCCTTCTGCGCACAACGCTGAGTGGGTTTTTCTGGATGCAAATGCGGATCTATCCGGAATTTCACGCAGCAACGTCACCTACGAAACCGGAGCAGAGGTCACTATTGTTGATAGTGATCTGTCGGTCGACATGACCTCAATACTGCTTGGCAATATCGAGGCAGTTTGAATGAGACTGCGTGACCGGTGCTATTCTCGAAACGCGCGGTAGAAGTAATCTGCCAATGGTTTGACCAGGTAAGAAAGCGGAGTGCGTTCATCAGTTTTGATCATGGCTTCGACAGGCATACCTGGCAACAGTTCCTGACCATTCAAACGGTCCAGTTGTCCTTCGTCAGGCACAACTTCAGCACGGTAGAAGGTAAAGCCGCTTGTCTCATCTGTGAATGAATCTGCTGATACATTGATCACACGGCCATTCAGCTCAGGCGTGTCGCGTTGATTGAATGCGGGAAAGCGCAGGGCGACTTCCTGCCCGCGATGTAACTGATCCACATGCAACGCATCCACCCGTGCTGCGACCAACAAGGGCGTATCCTGCGGCACTACATACATCATCGGCTCACCCGGCTGGATCACAGACTGGATGGCAAAAACCTGACTGTCGTAAACTGTGCCAGCGACGGGTGCACGGATGTCTAGACGCGACAAACGCTCGGAAAGGGAAAGACGACGTTCTGCCAGTTCTACAACGCGAGACTGCACATCCCGAAGCTCGGTGATGGCTTCTTCGCGCCGCGTGGCCTGCAATTCAACAATTTGAATCTCGGTCGTGGCGATCTGGCCTGTCAGTCGCGCAACTGTGGATTCGAGGCTGCCGATTTGCCCTGTTAGATTTGCCTCTTCCCGCTGCAATGCAGAAACGCGGCTGGCCTGTGTCAGGCCGCGATCAAGCAAACCTTGCTGATCTTCGAGCTCCGTTCTGATCAATTCGACCTGAGTATTCAGTGACGCCAATTGCGCCTGCGTCCCCTCAATTTCGTTCTGGATCTGTATCTTCTGTTTCCCAAGCTGGTCGATCTGCTGGGTCAGCGTTTCCAACCTGGCGTTGAACAGACGTTGTTGGCCTTCCAACAGATCGTCGTCGATCGATTCGCGGGTTTTGAGCTCTTGCAGATTTTTCTTCAACGTATCTGCGTTAGCACCATCCCGTTCAGCCTCTAGCCGAGTCTTTCGGGCAAGTAACTCAAATAGCTGAGATTCCACGATCGTTTGCTCCGAGGCCAAAAACGTATCGTCAAGCCGCAGCATCATGTCCCCACGCGCCACTGCATCACCGTCACGTACGAATATCTCGCCTACAACGCCACCATCGGGGTGTTCGATGACCTGACGATTGCTCTGAACTTCGATCACACCTTGCGAGATAATAGCACCGGCCAGCTCAGTGCGGACGCTCCATAATCCCAGTCCCAGGATCAAAACTGCCAGAGCCAAAAGGCCGACAAAAGCGGGCGCTTTAATACTCCAAACGGGACGTGAACTCTTGTCTGCCATTATTCACCCACCTTGTTCAGGTGCCTTTTGATAACGTTGGCGTTTTGGACCATCGTGTTCAAAACTTCATCGCGCCCACCGGATTTGACGATCTGGCCTTTCTCGACAACGACAAGATCGTCGCATTCCGAGATCGCCTGAGGCCGGTGCGTCATGATAATCGTGGATTTGCCCGCGCTCTTGAGCTCGCGGACCGCGTTGTTCAGGGCGAGGGTTCCGTCTGCATCCAGGGCCGAGTTTGGCTCATCCAGAATCAACAATACCGGATTACCATAGAGAGCGCGCGCCAATGCAATCCGCTGTTTCTGCCCACCGGAAAGCTGGCTGTCATTGCCCTCAAGGAAGGTATCGTATCCTTTCTCAAGCCCCAGAATCAGCTCATGCGCATTGGCTGTTTTCGCTGCGGCAACTACAGCTTCGGGATCAGGGGTTTGTGACATCCGGGCGATGTTTTCAGCAACCGTTCCGTTAAATAGGGTCACTTGCTGTGGCAAATAGCCAATATGTTGCCCGAGATCATCAGGGTCGTATTGATCAAGTGTAGCGCCGGCCAAACGGATTTCCCCTGCCGCCGGTTGCCAAAGGCCCAACAACGCTTTGGCTAGGGTTGTTTTGCCAGACCCACTTTTACCAATCACACCCAGAGCTGTGCCGGGGCGCAACTCAAGTGCCGCATTCCGTAGTGTCGGTGTCTTCGCGCCCGGAGGGATCACCGTCAGGCCCTTTGCGACAAGATGTGCTTTCGGAACGGGCAATTTGGTGCGCGACGCCTCGGGGGGCGTTGAATCAAGAAATGTGTTCAGGTTAATCCATGCCGTGCGCGCGCGTTCGATCATCGACCATTG
The DNA here is from genome assembly GCF_056532525.1 of Ruegeria sp. I3. Taxonomy (NCBI): domain Bacteria; kingdom Pseudomonadati; phylum Pseudomonadota; class Alphaproteobacteria; order Rhodobacterales; family Roseobacteraceae; genus Ruegeria; species Ruegeria sp. I3. The sequence continues at coordinate 628,935 of NZ_JBQFNI010000003.1, forward strand.
ACCCACCGCCATTTCGACCGGAGCTAAAGCGCGACCTAGAAGGATCGTGCCAGCAATCATAGCACCGGGCGTCATTTCGTTGCGCAGAACCAGCAACGCGCCAAGCGCCAGCATGGCGGATTGCAAAAACAGCCGCAGAGACTTAGTCAACGAAGTAAAGCTGCCGGTCCAGTCGCTTGCGGATATGGATTGAGAAAGCGCCTCGGTGCGTTGGTTCAACCAGCGTTTTGAGACATCTTCCTGCATGCCCTGAGATCTGACGACCTCGGCAGCTTGTCTGGCGTGTTCAGAAAATGCATTTGCTTTGGCAGAGGCGATTTGAGCATCTGCCACTTTGCGATGGGTCAACGCTTGGTTTAGTAGGGCGATAACAACCAGAAGCGTTCCGCCTGCGACGGCCAACCAGCCTAGCAACGGGTGGAACAGGAAAATTGCAGCCACAAAGATTGGAGTCCAAGGGATGTCCATTACCGCCAACAAAACGGGCGAGGCACATAATGCACGGATCGATTCTAGATCTCGCAATGCTGTCGCAGGTGCTGATCGAACCTGTGGGAACAATGCGCGTCGCATGGTCCCTTCAAACACGCGTTCATCGAGTGCTGATTGAAATCGCGCTCCGAACCGAGCCACAATTCGGCCGCGCGCATAGTCCAACATCGCCATCAGCGCATAAAGCAGCGCGACAAGCAGAAATAGCGCTGATAAAGTCTCGACCGAGCGTGACCCAAGGACCCGATCATACACTTGTAGCATGAACAGCGGTCCGGTCAGCATAAGCAGATTGACAAAAACGCTGAAAATGAAGGCAAGCGCCAGGAAACTGTTCCCCTGATTACGCACCTTTCGCAGCTCATGGCGCTGAGGCGGGGTGTTGCGGTTTTTCAAGCTCACGCGTTTTGGCCCTTGATTGCTCACAATTGGAACTCGTCAACAGCCAATCTTCCTGTACCCGAAGGCGGCCTGACATTTCCCACAACTATATCTGCCTACCTGCACCGGAACAACGCGCGTTTCATGCGCCGCCAGTTGTTTAGGCGGTGTTCGTACCTATGAATTGATTGGAATGGCAGGAAAGTGCCGACATTTTTGCCTTGCGGGTCCAATACTCAGCGCATTCATCCAGCGCTTAGGACACCGTCAAACCATTCAGAGTTTTGGTCCCGCGTAAGCGATCATACGAGCGACAGCCGTTCCTAAGTACCATCCGCCAGGTGTTCCGGCTCAGCTACGCAGAGCCGGACGCAGTTTCATTTAAGCACGAACAATATTTTGCTCAGAGGTACGGTATTTACCGCGGGTGTCGATGAGGAGCTTCGCGTGTTTTTTGATCAACTCATAATCAAAGGCATCGTGATTGGTCGCCAGAATAACTGCATCCTGCTCCGACAGAACCTCAGGGGTAAGGGTCTCAGATGACAATTCGAAGAAGTGTTCCCGCATCGTGGGAAACTCGGGCACATGGGGGTCCGAGTAGCTGAGGTCTCCGCCATTGTCTCGGATCAGCTCCATCAAGCTGACAGAAGGGCTCTCACGCATGTCGTCGACATTTTTTTTGTACGCGATGCCCAAAACCATAATTTTACTGCCACGAATCGCTTTGCTGCGATCATTCAGCGCATTGGCGAGTTTGCCAAACACATATTCCGGCATCGCCGTGTTCACTTCACCGGCCAATTCGATGAAGCGTGTGTTGATGCCGTATTCACGTGCTTTCCAGGTCAGGTAAAATGGATCGATGGGGATGCAGTGCCCTCCAAGTCCCGGACCCGGATAGTAAGGCGTGAACCCGAAGGGTTTGGTCGCGGCCGCGTCGATAACCTCAAAAATATCGATCCCCATGCGGTCAGCAACGATTTTCATCTCGTTCACGAGGCCAATGTTTACCGCCCGGTGGATATTTTCCAGAAGCTTTGTCATCTCGGCAGTTTCAGTCGAGCTTACTGGTACGAGTTTATCAATTGCGTGTTCATAAAGCGCGATACCCGCTTTCAGGCAGGCGCCTGTATGCCCGCCGACAACCTTTGGGATGGTATTGGTGGTAAAATCCGGGTTGGCTGGGTCTTCCCGTTCAGGTGAGTAGACCGCAAAAATATCCTCGCCGACCTTGAGGCCGTTCTTCTCAAGCCGAGGCAAAACTTCTTCTTTGGTTGTGCCTGGATAAGTTGTGCTTTCCAGTGCAATAACCTGTCCCGGACGCAAATGATCTGCTATCTGATCGCACGTGTCGGTGACAAAGCTCAGATCTGGCTCGCGATATTTGTTGAGTGGCGTTGGCACGCAAAGCATAATGCCATCCGCCTCAGCGATACGCGAAAAATCCGTGGTAGCCTCGAACCCATTTTCCCGTGCCGCTGTGATGCGGGCATCGTCGATATGCTCAATCGAACTGTGACCGGAGTTTAAGTCCTGCACCTTTGTGGCATCCAGGTCGAAGCCAATGACCCGGTATCCAATTTCGGTATATCTGAGGGCCAGGGGCTGTCCAACATATCCCAGTCCAACAATCCCGATCACAGCCTGCTTCGCATTAAGTTTGTGTAGCAGGTTGTCCAGTGATGTCTGTGTCATGACAAAATCGCTCATTATCTAAGTCTGCGCAGGAAAGTCAGAGGGGGCCCGAATACGAAGTCGCGTCTCTACTAGTTGCTTTGGTGGAAAAGGCAATGGGTATTTGCTTTTCAAACAGTTTTGGCCATCGTAACTTCGTCAAGTTCGGAAGCCATTGACTTGCAGCTTTCACTTTTTTCCCGATTGGAAAATTGAACTGAAATCATGATTGAGTTCATCGGCTGGCTGACGCGCAGATAGCACGCCTAGACCCTTCATCCCGAAGTCGCCTAGAAAGCCCCGGTTCGACGATAGGTGTGTATTGAGAGAAATAGTCTTTTTCATTCACAATGATATGCGCTGACGTGCCGCTCCTGCCGATTATGGTCCGCGCAAGACCCCGGTCAAATATGACAAGCGTCGGTACAGACGGCAAAACCGCATCGAGATCATATCCGATAGGCTCAAGGGTCTAATGCGCGTTGCGACGCGCTTTGACCGCTGTCTGTCTCTCAGCCATCGCTCTCGCGGAAACCGCCATCCATCGGTTGGAAGGCCTGACGATGCGGGCAGTTCACTGCAATCGCCTTTGGTGCGTAAAGTGGCTTGGACTGTACAATTCAATACAATAGGCTTTTAGGATCCTACCCCCAAGTTCGACATGTTTGATGCAAAGATCTTCACTGTCATACCCTTGTTGTGAAAAGCATCCAGAACACGCGTCGATCCACAAACCTGAGAGGTGCCTTATGTCCTATTCCAATCGTAGTTTGATTTCGCGCCGTCAGTTTCTTGCCACTACGACCGCCAGCGCTGCTGCCATCACCTTGCATCCCTTTTCGGCGGCGGCGGCCAACAATCAGGCGCATCTGAGGATCATGGAAACCACTGACATCCATGTTCACGTGTTCCCATACGATTACTATGCGGACAAACCTCGCGATACAGTTGGCTTGTCGCGAACCGCTTCGATCATTAATGAGATACGCTCAGAGGCGACTAATTCGCTGCTCGTCGATAACGGAGATTTTTTGCAAGGCAATCCGATGGGCGACTATATCGCCTATGAACGTGGCATGAAAGAAGGCGACAGCCATCCGATCATCACTGCCTTCAATACTGTTGGTTATGACGCTGCCACTTTGGGCAATCACGAGTTCAACTATGGCCTAGATTTTCTTGAAAAAGCGCTTGCTGGTGCAGAATTCCCCGTGGTTCTGGCCAATGTTGCAAAAGAGACTGGGGCGTCCCCCCGCGATGATACGACTCTGGTGAAGCCCTATGCCATCCTTGAGCGTGAGATTGAAATGGGGGATGGCAGCAAGCATCCGATCAAGGTTGGTGTCATCGGATTTACTCCGCCTCAGATCATGAACTGGGATCGCAAGCATCTGGAAGGCAACGTGCAGGCGCGTGACATAGTCGAAACGGCGCAGGCTTATGTCCCCGAGATGCAAGAGCAGGGTTGCGACCTGATCATCGCCTTGTCGCATTCCGGCATTGGGGATGCGGATCACGCTGATGGAATGGAAAATGCTTCAGTCGTTTTGGCAGGGGTCGATGGCATCGACGCGCTGGTGACCGGGCACAATCACCTCGTATTCCCGTCCGCTACCTTTGCTGATCGTCCCGGCATTGATGTCGACAAGGGGACCTTGATGGGCAAACCGGCGGTGATGGGCGGATTTTGGGGGTCACATCTTGGCCTGCTGGATCTGCTGCTTGAGCGCGACGGAAACGAATGGCGGGTTGTGACGACAACGTCCGAGGCGCGCCCGATTTCAAAGCGAAACGAAGACCGTTCGATCACCGCACTTGTTGGCGACGATCAGAAGGTGCTGGACTCGGTGGCGAAAGATCACGACGAAACACTGGCCTATGTACGCCGCGCGGTCGGCAAGACTTCGGCTCCGCTGCACAGCTACTTCGCGTTAGTTGCGGATGACCCATCGGTGCAAATCGTCTCGATCGCGCAGAAATGGTACGTCGAAGAGATGATGAAGGGCACCGAACATGAAGGTCTGCCCATCCTATCGGCTGCAGCGCCGTTCAAGGCCGGGGGTCGCGGCGGCCCGGACTATTACACAGATGTTCCGGTGGGCGATGTTGCGATCAAAAACGTGGCTGATCTTTACCTGTATCCCAATACCGTGCGCGCGGTACGCGTGAACGGTGCTCAGGTTCGGGGTTGGTTGGAACGCTCGGCGGGTATGTTCAACCAGATCGAGGCGGGATCCGAGGATGCGATTTTGCTAAACCCGGACTTCCCTTCCTACAATTTCGACGTGATGGACGGTGTGACCTACCAGATCGACTTATCGCAACCGTCGCGCTTTGGACCCAAGGGGGAAGAGATCAACCCGGATGCAGCCCGTATCGTAGATTTGGCCTTCAACGGTGAGGCGGTCACGGATGACATGGAGTTCATCATTGCCACCAACAACTATCGTGCTTCGGGCGGCGGTTCTTTCCCGGGCGCAATGGGTGATACCGTCGTGTTCGAAGCCCCTGACACCAACCGCGACGTGATCGTGCGGTATATCGTCGAGCAAGGAACAATCGATCCCAAGGCCGATGCAAACTGGTCGTTTGCGCCGCTTTCTGGCACCACCGTGTTGTTTGAAACTGGTCCAAAGGCGCGCGACTACATGGGCGAAGTCAAAGGCGTCACCATCGAGGATGCCGGTGAAGGCGCTGATGGGTTTGCGGCATTCCGCATCAGGCTCTAGCAAGGGTAAGGTCCAAATTATAGTGTGAGCGGCCGTCTTAGATCATTCATCTGACGGCCGTTCGAAGGTGCTATGTTGCTGGGCCCCGTTCAGTCTTCGTCTTGAAGCGGAAGCCTATCGCGCACGAGATTTGCCCAGAATTCCGCGCCGATCGGCAGTAACGCATCGTTGAAATCGTAGTCGTTCGAATGCAGCGGTTGACCATTGGGGCCGGATTCACCGTTGCCCAATAGGATAAAGCAGCCGGGTACGGCTTTGCAAAAATGCGCGAAATCCTCTGAAAAGCTCATCGGTTGACGATTGGGAAGTGTGTCCAGCCCGGATAGCTGCGCGACGCGGATGGCAGCCTCGGTCGGGATCGGTGCGTTGACTGTTTCGATGAATTCGGTTTTGAAATCCACTTGGACTTCGACGCCATGGGCGGATGCGATGCCATGTGCAATCTTGCGCATTTGTTCTTCGATCTTGTTTCGATCTTCAGGGCTGCGAGCCCGCGCATCACCCTTTAGCGTCGCGGTTCCTGGCAGGACGTTGCGCTGCCCATCGGTCAGAAATTCGGTCACCGACACAACCGCCCCGGCGCCCGGGGCCAGCTTGCGCGCAACAATTGTCTGAAGCGCCAGAACGATTTCTGCCCCCACGGTTAGCGCATCACGTCCAGACTGCGGCATGGACGCATGGCCGCCTTGCCCATTGATCGTAATTTCGAAAAGGCTTTCCGATGTGCATATTAAACCGGTTCGGGTCGACATCTGCCCGACGGGTGCCCCGGGCAGGTTATGTATGGCGTAGACTTCTTCGATTGGAAATCGCGTTAGGACATCTTCGTCCAGCATCGCTTTGGCCCCCAGGCCAAGCTCTTCATTCGGTTGAAACAGGAACACCACCGTGCCGCTGAAACCGGAATCCGAGGACAAAGTCTTTGCTGCGCCCAACAGCATCGTCATGTGACCATCATGGCCACAGGCGTGCATAATGCCGGTATTTTGTGACACGTAATCATGATCGCTGGCTTCCTGAATGGGTAGCGCGTCCATATCTGCGCGTAATCCGATCGCGCGGTTGCCTTGACCGGCCCTGAGGATACCCACCACGCCCACGCCTTCATGAACTTCAAGCCCGTATTGACGTAGCAGCGCCGCAACTTTGGCTTTGGTTTTCGTTTCATTGAAGCCCAATTCGGGGTGTCTGTGGAATGACCGCCTAAGTTGGCGAAGTTCGGGTTGGTTCAATTCCATGGCGGTTAATGTTCCCAGATTATAGGTGCTATCCGAGCGGGGCGAACTCGGACTCTAGCCCTGATTGGTAGAGTACGATGGCAGACGGGTCCACCGGCCCGGCATCTCTCAATCGTTCTGTCCCGACCAGCCTCGCCTGAATGAAGTCGGCGCTGCGCCGTATCGTTTCTTGAACCGAACTGTCAGTTGGGTCGCGCTGCCAAAACCCGTGGCGGCCGCAATTTCAGCAACGGTCATTTCTGTTTCGCTTAGCAACGCGTAAGCGCGCGCCACACGCAACTCGATGTAGAATTGTACCGGGGAAACCTCGACATATTTTTGAAACAGCCGCTCCAACTGTCGGCGAGAAATCTGAACGATCTTGGCGATCTCAGAGATATCCAGAGGCTCTTCCAGATTCTCATGCATGATCTGGATGGCGCTGATCAGGTATTGGTTCCGACTGCCCAACGCGACAGAAAACGCGGATTTCTGGAGCGTTTTTTGATTGTTGGATCGTGAGTGGATGCACATGTCCGAGACGATGATGGCCAGATCCTTTCCGAAGTCGGTTTCAATCATGTCCAGTACCATATCGGTTGCCGCGTTACCTCCACCGCATGTCATCAGATCATTGTCAATCTCATACAGGTTAGCCGATGGTGTCAGGTGTTCGAAGTGTTCAACAAAGGCGGGTTGGTTTTCCCAATGCAGTGTGAACCTCTTGCCGGTCAGCATACCTGCCTTGGCCAGCGTAAATGCGCCGGTACAAATTCCACCAAGCTTGCAGCCAAACGCTTTCTGACGGCTGATCCACGAAAGGATCGTTGAATTAATGCTTTCCGATGGTTCGATCCCTGAACACACAAACAATCTGGATGATCGCGGTAAATTATGCAGAGCCAAGTCAGCTGCTATTTCGACTCCATTGGAGCATCGAACAGGGTTCCCATCCTCTGAGATCAGAAACCACTTGTAGAGCTCTTTGTTGGTGACCTGATTGGCGATCCTCAGCGGTTCAACCGCTGCGCTAAAGGCAAGCATGGTGAGTTTCGGCAGCAACAGAAAATAGATCTCGTTGGATGATCCGTCATAATCGATGTCGAACGTCGCGGCCCCTTTCGGAACGAAATTCCTAGGTTTCATGCTCTCTTTTCCCAGTGCGGACTTGGATGGATAACCGGCCCGTACAATATCGTATCGATCGAAACACCAGCGTATCAACTTCGCAGATCTCAAGCGAGAGGTCCTACGACAACAATTGGCCAGCGCGTAGCTGCGAGCTTGTCTGAAAGACGGCAACTGAGGATTTAGCCGGGCCAATATTTGGGCCGGTGGCAAAGCATTGTTAACTGGACTAACAATCGTATCTGTCGTCAACCTCATGAATGGTGAATGCCAAAAGTTCAGGCCCAGTGTGGTATCAACCGCATTCGACTGCGCTGTCGATTCACACGATCAAGCTAAACAGCCTGAGTTTTGCCTGCAAATCGCCGATTTCGTACACTTTCAGGCGATGCATCATAGTGATCCCGGAACGCACGCACCAATGCACTTGTGGAAGAAAAGCCCGTAGCTGTCGCCACTTCAAGATAGGTCATCTCGGTAAATTGAAGCAGGCCATAGGCCCGTTCTAGGCGAAGTTCCCGATACGTTGTCAGCAGTTTTACACCCGTTCTGTCCAGAAACCGCCGCTGTAACTGGCGCGTTGATGTACCAAGCGCCATCGCAAGTTCCGGTATCCTAAGCGGATCCTCCAGATTGTTCTGCATCTTTTCAACAACCTGTCGCACCATTGGGTCGGCTTTTGAACGTCTGATCAATCGAGCTGCCTGTTGGCTTGCGCATGTAGTTTGCCTGTCGGCCAACCCGATATAGCTGCGTACTGACTCGGCAAGATGCTCGCCGTGATCAAAGGCAACAAAATCGGACAACAAACGCAACGTGCCCAATCTGGTTGATGCGCTATGGGTGCGGCTATCTGAGGACCAGTATGTACCCGAACCGACGTCGATCAGTCCAACCTCTTGCGCTGCGGCAGAAAAGTTGGGGTGAACCGATGCAATCCGCTTGGTTGCGCGACTAGTCTGGGCGAGAAGAAACACTGCACCGCCAACGAGAATTGATCGGTAGGACAGGTTCAATACTTGGGCGATCCAGGTTTTGTCCGACGGTGTCAGAGGCCAGCTTTTGTAGATATCCCCCCAGAAAATCGCGGTTCGCCCGGCCCAGTGCAAGGGTCCGCCCGCAGCACCGTCGGCAATGGTGCGGATATTTGTAATGTATGTATGGCCTTCGTTCAGTTCATTCAGGGCACGATAGAAATCAACCAGCATATCTGCCGATGCTTCCGCTCCGCCCTCGCAAAGAATGATCTCGATCTGATGGTCTCGTTTGGGTCGTGCCAACGTGGTTTCGGTCAAATGCGCATGGTCATTTGCAGGGACATAATGCTTCATTTCTCCTCCACCTTCTCTAGTGCTTCGGCCGCGAGCAATCGTTCCCGAACTCGGATTGAAACCCCCGCCAGTTGGCGGGGGTTTATTGATTGAGGTTTATTCTGCTGCGTCCATGTATTCGGTCATTGGCGGGCATGTGCAGATTAGGTTTCTGTCGCCGTATGCGTTGTCGACGCGGTTGACGGGGGACCAGTATTTGTCGACGCCCATGGAGCCTGGGGGGAAGCAGGCCTGTTCACGGGTGTAGGGACGGTCCCAGTCGCCGACCAGATCGCGCACCGTGTGGGGAGCGTTTTTCAGCGGGTTGTTTTCCGCGTCGATCTTGCCGTCGATGATGTCCTGTGCCTCGGAGCGGATGGACAGCATGGCGTCGCAGAAGCGGTCCAGCTCGTCCATGGGTTCCGATTCCGTGGGCTCGACCATCAGGGTGCCGGCCACCGGCCAGGACATGGTGGGCGCGTGGAAGCCGCTGTCCACCAGACGCTTGGCAATGTCATCGACGCTGACATGGGCCGCTTCGTCCAGCGGGCGGGTGTCGAGGATGCATTCATGCGCCACACGACCCGTTTCCGAGGTGTAGAGGATCGGGTAGGCATCCTTGAGCCGCGCCGCGATGTAGTTAGCGTTCAGGATCGCCACTTTCGTGGCCTGGGTCAGACCCGCGCCGCCCATCAGCAGCACATAAGCCCAGCTAACCGGCAGGATCGAGGGCGACCCAAAGGGCGCCGCCGAGACCGGACCCACGGCAGTGCCGTATTCCGGGTGGCCGGGCAGATGCTCGGTCAGATGCGCCTTGACGCCGATCGGACCCATGCCGGGGCCGCCGCCGCCATGGGGGATGCAGAAGGTCTTGTGCAGGTTCAGGTGGCTGACGTCACCGCCGATGTCTCCGGGACGCGACAGGCCGACCATGGCGTTCATGTTGGCGCCGTCGATATAGACCTGACCGCCGTGATCATGGGTGATCTGGCAGACCTCCTGCACGGTGGTCTCGAACACGCCATGGGTCGAGGGGTAGGTGATCATGCAGGCGGCCAGATGATCGGAGTGCTTTTCAGCCTTGGCGCGGAAGTCATTCAGATCAATGTTGCCATTCTCATCCGCCTGCACCGGCACAACCTGCCAGCCCACCATCTGCGCCGAGGCCGGGTTGGTCCCATGCGCCGAGGTCGGGATCAGGCAGACATTGCGCTGCCCTTCGCCCCGGGCGAAGTGATAGTTGCGGATGGTCAAGAGGCCTGCGTACTCACCCTGCGCGCCCGAGTTGGGCTGCTGGCTGATCGCGTCATAGCCGGTGATCTGGCACAGCTTGTCGTTCAGATCATCGATCATCTCATGATAGCCCTGCGCCTGATCTTCGGGGCAGAACGGGTGCAGGTTGCCGAACTCGGGCCAGGTGACCGGGATCATCTCGATCGTGGCGTTCAGCTTCATGGTGCACGAGCCCAGCGGGATCATCGCCCGGTCCAGCGCCAGGTCGCGGTCGGCCAGACGGCGCATGTAGCGCGTGATCTCGGCCTCGGCCCGGTTCTTGTGGAAGATCGGGTGGGTCAGGTACTCGCTTTCGCGCAGCGCGTAATCCGGCAGGCGATAGGCCACGTTCGAGCTGTCATCCTTGCGGTCGATGCCAAAGGCCCCCCAGACCGCCTCGATGGTCTCGGGGCGGGTCTGTTCGTCCAGGCTGATGCCCACTTTCGTGTCGCCGACCTTACGCAGGTTGACGCCCCGGGCCACAGCGGCCTCCATGACCGTTTTCTGCAGATGGCCAACCTCAACCGTGATCGTGTCGAAGAACACTTCCGGCTCCACAGCAAAGCCTGCCTCTTCCAGACCGGCAGCCATACGCGAGGTCTTGCGGTGCACCGATTGCGCGATGGCCTTGATGCCGTCGGGGCCGTGATACACGGCATACATCGAGGCAATCACCGCCAGCAGCGCCTGCGCGGTGCAGACGTTCGAGTTGGCTTTCTCACGCCGGATGTGCTGTTCGCGGGTCTGCAGTGCCAGGCGGTAAGCCTTGTTGCCCCGGCTGTCGATGCTGACACCGATGATCCGGCCCGGCATCGAGCGCTTCAGCTTGTCGGTGGTCGCCATATACGCGGCGTGCGGGCCACCATAGCCCATCGGCACACCAAAGCGCTGGGTCGAGCCGATGGCGATATCCGCGCCCATCTCGCCGGGCGACTTCAGCAGCGCCAGCGACAGGATATCGGCGGCGACGATGGCAATCGCCTTGTGTTCATGCAGGGCCGCAATCTCGGCGGTGAAGTCGCGCACATGGCCATGGGTGCCGGGGTACTGGAAGATGGCGCCAAAGACCGCGCCCGCATCCAGCGTGTCCGGATCAGCCACCTGCACCTCGATGCCCAGAGGCTCGGCGCGCGTTTTAATCACCGCGATGGTCTGCGGGTGGCAGTTCTTGTCGACAAAGAAGGCTGCATTGTTGGCCTTGGACCGGCCACCGCGCTTGGCCATCGCCATGGCTTCCGCCGCAGCAGTCGCTTCGTCCAGCAAGGACGCGTTGGCCACGTCCAGCCCGGTCAGGTCGCTGACCATGGTCTGGAAGTTCAGGAGCGCCTCAAGTCGGCCCTGGCTGATCTCGGGCTGATAAGGCGTGTAGGCCGTGTACCAGGCCGGGTTTTCCAGAATGTTGCGCAGGATCGGCGCCGGCGTGGTGGTGCCATAATAGCCCTGACCGATCAGCGAGGTCAGAACCTTGTTCTTGCTCGCCACCTCTTTCATGTGAAAGAGCGCATCGCGCTCGGTCATCGCCGGACCCCAGTCCAGCGGCTCTTTCTGCCGGATCGCCGGCGGGACGGTGGCGTCGATCAGCTCGTCCAGCGTCTTGAAGCCGATCACCTTGAGCATGTCGCGCATCTCGGTCGGGCTGGGCCCGATATGGCGGCGGTTGGCGAAGTCATAGGCTTCGTAATCGGTCAGTTTGAAGGCCATGTGTGCGCTCCTCAAGGATAGGTCAGGCCCGGCGGAGACGGCAGGAGCCTCCGGCGGAAGTATTTGGAAACAGATGAAGGGGCGGGTCCGCGCACGGACCCGCCGCCTGAGTTAACCGATGAAGGCCTTGTAGCCGGCCTCGTCCATCAGGTCTTCGAGCTGCGAGGCGTCCGCGATCTTGATCTTGTAGATCCAGGCCTCGCCTTCGGGGTCTTCGTTCAGCGCGCCGGGATTGTCGGCCAGCGCCTCGTTCACCTCGGTGATCTCGCCGTCGACCGGTGCGTAAAGCTCGGACGCCGCCTTGACGGATTCAATCACGCCGATCTCGCCGCCTTTTTCGAACTCGTCGCCTGCTTCCTGCTGTTCCACGAACACCACGTCACCCAATTGCTCGGCGGCGTGTTTGGTGATGCCCAGCGTGGCGGTGTCGCCGTCAACGCTCAGCCATTCATGCTCTTCGGAATAATAGGTTGCCATGTCTCTCTCTCCTGACTTCAACGCTTGTAATTCTGTTTGACGAAGGGCAGCGCCACGATCTCAGCCGGTTGCGGCTTGCCCCGGATGATCAGGTTCACCTTCTCGCCCGGCTCGCCATGGCCTTTGCTCACATAGCCCATCGCCACCGGTCCACCCACCGTGGGGCCAAACACGCCCGAGGTGATCTGACCGATGCTGTTGCCCTCAAGGCACTGCACTTCCACGCCCTGACGCGCAGGCGCACGGCCTTCGGGCTTGATGCCCACCAGCTTGCGCGCGGGACCTTCGGCCAGTTCCTTCTGCACGCGGTCCGCCCCCGGAAAGCCGCCCTCTTCCTTGCGGCGTTTCTGGATCGCCCAAGCCAGCGAGGCCTCAATCGGTGAGGTGCCTTGGTCGATGTCATTGCCATAAAGGCACAGACCTGCCTCCAGCCGCAGGCTGTCGCGCGCGCCCAGACCGGCCGGCTCGCAATCCTCATGCGCCAGAAAGGCTTTGGTGATCTCGATCGCCTTGTCCTCGGGGATCGAGATCTCGTAGCCATCCTCGCCGGTATAGCCCAGCCGCGAGATACGGCACTCAACACCGTTGATATCGGCAACCGTGGTTTCCATGAACTTTAGATCACGCGCGGCGGGGCACAGTTCGCCCACAACGTTTTCCGCCGCAGGGCCCTGAACCGCCACCAGCGCGCGGTCGAAAATCTCGATCACTTCAACGCCTTCAAGGTGCTCACGCATATGCGGAATGTCCTGATGCCGCAGCGCCGCGTTCACCACCACAAAGTAATGATCGCCCGCATTCGACACGATCAGGTCATCCATGATCCCGCCTTCTGCGTTCGTAAAGAACCCGTACCGCGCCTTGCCTTCCTTCAGCGTCGCATAGGCCTGCGGGCAAAGCGCTTCCAGCTTCTCGCCCACATTCTCGCCCCGCAAAATCACCTGACCCATATGGCTCACATCAAACACCGCCGCCTTCTCACGGCACTGCTTATGCTCCCCCATAATCCCCAAAGGATACTGAACAGGCATCTCCCAACCCGCAAAATCAACCAACTTACCCCCCAACTCAACATGCAAAGCGTAAAGAGGCGTGCGTTTTAAGGATGAAGTCATGGTGGCCACCTGCTTTGTATCAGTTACCCAGAAACGTTCCTGTCAGTCTGACCCAAGCTGCACAGATTGCAACGATTCAGCCCAGGATTTCAGCAGATCGCCTCGATCACGGCAGAACAGTATACGGGTGCATGCATCAATAATGTTCCTATAGGAAACTTTTTTCCGTTAGGCAACACTCCTTGTTCGGAGTCAGTAAAACTGTGCCGAGCACCCACCCATAGCTGGTGGACATCCCCGATAGTAACTTGGTTTAGCGTGGAAAATCGTGAAATGGTCTTCAACTTACCTTCATTCCTCAAGGGAATGGACTGCGCGATCAAGCACCCTGAGACCTGCAACCAAATCCTCTTCGGCTGTGTCTTCGGCAAAATCGTGGCTGATTCCGTCAATCGACGGGACAAAGAGCATCGCAACCGGCATCAGGCGCGAGACATTGGTGGCATCGTGGAGCGCTCCGGATGGCATATTGCGCCAACGCCCAGGCGCAATGGCCTGCGCGCCGCTTTCCAGCGCACCGCGCAAAACCGGGTCCATGCTGACGGGCTCTAACCCCAGCATCGGGCCGTAGGTTAGTGTTACGCCCTGCTCTTCGGCAATCTGCTGTGCGGTCGCGCGAATGATGTCTTCCATACGCACCAGACGCTCAGGATCGCCGTCGCGCCATTGCATCGAAAACCGCACCCGTCCCGGCACGATAGAGGACGCATTGGGGTGAACATCAACACGCCCGATGGTCCAGACGGTTTGCGGCGTGACCACATTACGGAACCGGTCGTTGAGACGCGCGTTAAACAGCGACAGGGCCTGAAACGCATCACGTCGCAAATGCATTGGCGTGGTTCCGGCGTGGTTTTGCTGGCCTTGGAAGGTGATGGCCATATCGCGGATGCCGACGATATCGGTGACAACGCCGATCTGTTCACCGGCTGCATCCAGTGCCGGGCCCTGTTCGATGTGCATTTCGATGAAACCGCTAAACCGAGCAGGATCAACAAAGCCTTGCGACTTCTTTGCCATTTCAGCCCGCGCGCTGCCAAAGGTGACGCCTGAGCCATCAGTCAGCACGTCCGCCTGTTCCAAAGATAATCCACCTGACCAGACCGCCGATCCGGTGGTGACGCCGAACCGCCCCTCTTCGTCCTGAAAACTGACGACCGAGATGGGTCGGTCACTGGAGCGCGCGATTTCCAGTGCCGCAATGACGCCCAGCGCTCCGTCCAGCCAACCGCCCTCGGGCTGGCTGTCGGAATGCGAGCCCATCAGCAGCGAGGGTCCATCAGCCAACCCGAACAGGTTTCCAACCGGGTCGACATGCGGAGTCAGGCCAGCCTCGGTCATGCGCCCGGCGAGCCACTGGCGCGCGGCGATATCAGCTTTGGAATAGGCGGGGCGGACGACGCCCTTGACGACGCCCGAAGCCCCGAATGAACGCAGCGTGTGTAGATCGGTCAGAAACCGTGTGTGATCGACAGCCATGGGTCCTCCTTGTCGGGGTGACCATAGCGGTAAACTTCGCCTGATATAGGAGTTTTTTCGGGCCCGCGTGAAAGCCCTCTGGTCCCGGCCCCGAACCTGCCCTAAGACGTCAACGCAAGAGGGATCATCATGTCACATATCACATTAGTGCGCCACGGGCAGGCCAACACAACCGCACGGGATGAGCTGAGCTATGACCGGCTGAGCGAACTGGGTCACCAACAGGCCCGTTGGCTGGGCGCGCATCTGCGCGATACCCGCCTGCATTACCCTCGGGTTTATTGCGGCACACTCAACCGGCACGTGGAAACTGCGGCCAGCATGGGGCTGCCGCAGCCAACTCGGGATGCGCGGCTGAATGAGATCGAGTATTTCACCCTTGCCCAGTTGTTCCAACAGCAGCACGGGGTTGAAATACCAACCGACCGCGAAGGCTTTGTCGAGCACTTGCCCCGCACCTTTGCCGCATGGTCCCGGGGCGAGATCGAAGATACGCCGGAAACCTTTGAAGAGTTCGAGACTCGCGTTCGCGACGCTCTGCGAGAGATAGGTACCGAAGGCGGTCCGGCAATTGTCGTAACCTCGGGCGGGCTGATCTCGATGGTGGTGCGGCAGGCGATGGGCTTGGATATCCCATCGATGGCGCGGGTGGCGCTTGCCATCATGAACACGTCGATGCATCGTCTGCACCCGATTGGCGCGCAGCTAAGTCCGGTTCTGTTCAACGCAGTGCCCCATCTGGAAGCGCCAGACCGTCAGTTCGCGCAGACCCATCTGTAAGGAGGCTACAATGCAACTTTATTATGCCCCCCGCACAATCTCGGTCGCCGTGGCAATTGCGCTGGAAGAGGCCGGGCTTGAGTATGAGGCCATCCAACTGGACTTTGCCGGAGGTGAGCAAACCAAACCCGCCTATAAGCAGATCAATCCAAAAGGTCGGGTCCCGGCACTGGTTGTGGATGGCGGCATTCTGACCGAAACCGGAGCGTTGCTGGAATACATTGCCGCTAAAGCGCCCGAGGCGGGATTGGTGCCATCAGATCCGGTTATGGCGGCGCGGATGCGAGAGGTGATGTTTTATCTCGCCTCGACCATGCATGTGAACCATGCCCACAAGATGCGCGGGCCCCGTTGGGCAGACAAGAAATCCAGCTGGAAAGACATGAAGGACAAAGTCGCGCAAAACATGACTGGGTCCTGCGCATATATCTCGTCGAACGGGTTGCGTGGGCCGTTTGTTTTGGGCGAGGCGTTCTCGCTGGCCGACGCGTACCTGTACGTGGTTTGCAGCTGGCTGGAGGGCGACGGTGTTGACGTCTCGGCCTTTCCAAAGATCATCGCCTTCCGCGAAGCGATGGAGGCGCGTCCCTCGGTACAGGCGGTACGCGCTGCCGGTATGCTCTGACAAAAGGAATTGGAATGACACATCTCTGGGTCCGGGCAGAACAGCGCCCGAACGAGGAACGGGTCGGGCTGACCCCCGAAGGCACTGCCGCGTTGATCGCGGCAGGCATCCGCGTGACGGTCGAGGAAAGTTCCGTCCGCGCCATCGCAATTGATGGCTACAAGGACGCGGGCTGTGAAATCGCGGCTGAGAATTCCTGGCCCAATGCCCCGCTGGACGCGATCATCTTTGGCCTCAAGGAGCTGCCCGAGGACGGCACGCCCCTGCCCCACCGCCATATCATGTTCGGCCATGCCTATAAGGGGCAACATTCAGGACGCGCGCTTTTGCAGCGGTTCAAGGCTGGCGGCGGCACACTTTATGATCTGGAGTATCTGGTCGAGGAAAACGGCCGCCGGGTTGCCGCTTTCGGCTATTGGGCTGGATACGCGGGGGCTGCCGTGACGCTCAAGACATGGGCGGCCCAGCAACGAAATGAAGAATGCCCGCCGGTTGGTGTTTATAAGAACAAAGACACGTTGAATGCCGAATTGCTGGCTGAGCTGGACTCCACCGGCGCCGACCGTCCCCGCGCCATCGTCATCGGTGCGTTGGGCCGTGTTGGCACAGGCGCGGCTGATCTCTGCGAGGCAATGGGCGTCAGCGTTACCAAATGGGACATGGCTGAAACCGCCCGCGGCGGACCATTCCCAGAAATCCTCGACCACGACCTGTTCCTGAACTGTATCTTCGCTCGTCCCGGCACACCGGTCTTTGTCCCACGGTCAGCGCTGACCACCTCGCGGAACCTTACAGCTATCGGCGATGTGGCCTGCGACCCGGATAGCGATTACAACCCAGTGCCGGTCTATGACCGCGCGACCACATGGGATGCCCCCGCCTTGCGCGTGGCCACCGATCCGGTGATGGATGTTATGGCGATCGACAACCTGCCGTCGATGCTGCCTGTCGAAAGTTCCGAAGACTACGCGGCGCAATTACTTCCGTCGTTGTTGACCCTCACCGATCTGGATAGCGGCGTCTGGGGCCGGGCAGAAGCAACTTACAAAACTCATATTGAAGGGATCTGAGCGATGACGATTCACTGGTGCGGCACCGGCCTGTCGGCCATCCCCGGCCTGCGCCGTCTTATTGAAGGCGGGCACAAAGTCACTGTCTGGAACCGGACCATTGAGAAGGCCAAGACAGAGGTCGGTGACCTCACCGACGACATCCGCGCCTTCGACATCGATGCATTGGGTGAGGTGCTGGGAAAAGGTGACGTCATCGTATCGATGCTGCCTGGTGACTGGCATGTACCTTTGGCAGAATTGGCAATCTCGAAAGAAGCCAACTTTGTCTCTTCCTCATATATCGCACCTGAGATGCGCGCGCTGGACGACAAGGCCCGCGAGGCCGGGGTTGCACTGGTTAACGAAGTTGGGTTGGACCCGGGCATCGACCATCTGATGGCGCACGCTCTGGTTGCCGATTACCGCGCCTCGGACGCGTTTGATCCGCAAAACCACCTGAGCTTTATCTCTTATTGCGGAGGCGTTCCCAAGAATCCCAACCCGTTCCGCTACAAATTCAGCTGGTCACCTCTGGGTGTGCTCAAGGCGCTGCGCTCTCCTTCCAAGTCAATCCGGGACTACGCGCCGCTGGATGTCGCCCGACCTTGGGACGCGATCACCAGCTACATCGCACCGCTGCCCACTCCGGAAAGCTTCGAAGTCTACCCGAACCGCGACTCGATCCCCTTCAAGGCCGAGTACCAGTTCGAGGATCACTGGCCGGTCAAGGAATTTGTCCGTGGCACCCTGCGCCTGAACGGCTGGGCTGAGGCGTGGTCGGATGTGTTCACCGAAATCGAAACGCTGTCCGGCCCCGAAGGCGATGCGCGCTTGAAAGAGATGTCGGATCAGTTCTGGGCCGAGAACGCCTATGACGAGGGCGAGCCTGACCGCGTGGTTTTATGTGTGGGCCTGAAGGCGGATAAAGACGGCGTTGAAGTTTGGCACAAAACCTATGTCATGGATGCCTGGGGCGACGCGCGCGGGACGGCGATGGCGCGGCTGGTTTCGATCCCGGTTTCACTGGCCGTCGAGGCCGTGCTGAACCGCGCTATTCCCGCAGGAGTTCACGCTGCACCCAGCGACCCGAAGCTGGTGCAGGACTGGATGCGCGAGATCGACACGCTGGCACAGCACCTGCAGATCGTGGACCACACGGCCTAAATCACAAACAGCCGCTCCGGTACCTTCGGAGCGGCTGCGTTCTTAATGCGGCTTAACCCGCTATCGTCAGATGTATTGCGCAATCACCGCTTCAACATCACAGCGATTGATGCCCAGTTCTGACAGATCGGAATCAGAAAGCCGGTTCAGTTCCTGGGCGGCACAAACGATATCCGCCCTGATCGCGTGTATTCTCATCGCCCGGTCAAACAGCATCAATGCGCTTTTTGAAGGGGTTTGTTTCGGGATTGGGTTGGCATCCAGCATACTCGTTACCTCAGCAAAATTTACAATGGACCGATATCCGTACAGCGCCGGAAAGGCTTAAACGCCGTTCAGATAGGGTATGTTCTGATAGACGTTTCGATATACGCGCCGCCTGATCTCACCACGCGGAATGCCGATATCAAAAAGCTGACGATCGCTGAGTTCTTCAAGCGCCCGGATCGTGTTCTTGTAGACCTTGCGGCGCTGCCATCCTGACTTTGGCACTGTTTGGTTCACAAGTTGGCCAAAAAGCAGATCCCGATGATCTGCTCCGGTTGCATTGACATGTGCCATGACGGTTCCTCCTAGATTCATCGCTGTGTTTGATGAACCTGATCAAAGAACTCGACATTAACCCCGACGGAAGGCCGCATTAATTTTGCTTCATACGCTAGGATAAGCTGACCCGTCGCCAGATCACCGACTACATCAGATCGTTTTCAACGTCCTCGGCTGAAATTCCCAGCGCATCCAAACCGTTTTCCAGATGGTCCGACAAATGCGGTGTTCCGATCAGATAATCCGCGCAAGGCGTCGAGGCTTCGGACTTAGCCGTCGCAATCGCTTCGGCCAAATCCTCGGCAAAAAAGCTTTCTCGACCGATCCACATGACGGCCACCAGCTCTGCTTGCTCATCCTCACCCATACGGTCGATGAATGCGCGCAATTCGCCCTCGGCCCGGTCCAGTTCACGCCCCATCATGGCGACTTGGGCGATCTTTCTTGCCGAGATTTCCAACATCTGTCTCAACTCCTCGTGTTCGCGGTCCAGGCATTTCTGCACGATCCCACAGGTGATCGTCTTTGATCTTGCGCAAAGCGGAGGGCTTTAGTGCCGCGACCGGGATACAGGCTGATCGGGAACCGGCGCGGTACGAAACGGGCTGAACCGCGCCCGTTTGAACCACAGCTTCACAGCCTGCCAGTGGATCAGAAACACCGCCCGGCGCGCGCCGAACGGACGCCGCCAGAGAGACTTTAGAATGATCCGGTTGCTGTACGGCTGGCGCGGACCGGTCAGCGTGGCAATCAAACCGCCTCGGGCACGCCCATAATCGATCCAGACACCAACACGTTCGTCCTGATAGTCAAAGCGGAAGGTATAGGTGCCCTCGATCTTCTGAAACGGAGAGACATGCATCAGCTTGTCCGCAAGTATCCGATCGGTAGGTGCAATCGGTGAAAGATCGGGTTTGTGGCACAAGTAGCTATGGCGTGTGCCATAAGTGTTGGTCACCTCGGCCACCACAGCATAAAGCTGGTTATCTTTATCAAAACAGAACCAGAAACTGACCGGATTGAACACATGCCCTAACACACGGGGTTGTGTCAGCAAGGTCATCCTGTCCGGTTGTGGAATATCTTGCGCCTCAAAGCACTCACGCAGCCAGATCCCCCCGCGACCCTGACCAGGTTCACCCCCATGATCGCAATCTCGCCAGCTTGTCAGGTTCGCGCCATTGATCGAAAACAGGTATGGGGTCTTGGGGTGGGCCTCGGGGTCTAGCAAGATGTAATCGACGGAATAGCGAAACGCATTCTCGACCGCACCTTTGCGCCCGTGAAAGGTATGGCCCGCGATATAATCAATTCTGTTCATGAAACAGATTTTCCGTCCTGCCCGCAAATCATTCAATTGACATGCATTTCCGCATATCTGGTATCTCACAATACGATATTCAGCCGGTTTTGGATGAAATTTATCCAACCGACTGATCCACCTTGGGTGTCCCCACGTATTGTGGTTATGTTTACCGAGACTGACACCGCGACATTGGACGAACCGGCGGCAGAAGCTGTTGGAAGAATTGTTTGGCGCGGACCTAAGCGTTTTAAGGGCAACTCGGTGAACGGAGAGAATAATACTTGTGGCGCCAGAAAGGATTGGGTGGAACACGTCCGTCGAATCCGAGACGCTCAGGATCAGGCGGCCTTCGCCGAACTGTTTCAGCATTTCGCGCCTCGTATCAAGGCGTTCCTGATCAAGTCCGGTTCGGATGCCGCCCTGGCTGAAGAATGCGCGCAGGAGGTCATGGCGACCTTGTGGCACAAGGCGCATCTGTTTGACCCGACAAGGGCAACGGTTGCGACCTGGGTGTTCACGATCGCAAGGAACAAGCGCATTGACGTATTGCGCAAGCAACGCCGCCCAGAACCCGAAGACCTCGGGTGGGGGCCGGAGGCGGAGCCGGAACAGGAAGACGTTCTAGCGCTGCAACAGGAAACCGCGCAGCTGCGTGATGCCATGGCGGCATTACCTGAGGCGCAAAGACAGCTGATCGAGAAGGCCTACTTCGGAGATCTGAGCCATCGAGAAATCGCATCTCAGACCGGGTTGCCCTTGGGAACGATCAAATCACGGATACGGCTGGCGCTGGACCGCTTGCGCCACGCGATGAACTGAGATGACGAGCATGATAAACGAGATTAAACATCACCTGACAGACGACCTGCTAATGGCCTATGCCGCAGGCAATCTGCCCGAAGCGTTTGACCTGATGGTCGCAACGCATCTTTCTCTGTGCGACCACTGTCGCGCCCGCGCTGAAAGCTTTGACGCAGTTGGCGGATGCGTTTTGCAGGAACAAGATGCGTCAGCAAGCATGAGTGACGGCTCACTGGCGGCAACAATGGCATTGATTGCTCAGGGCGCACCAAAGGTGAAACCCGCGCACCCGTCTTGTGCAGTTCTTCCGACACCGCTGCAGGACTATGTCGGTGGCGACGTGAACGCGATCAAATGGAAGCCCGTCGGCATGGGTGTCAAACAGGCAATCCTGCCCACGACCAGCGAAGCCACCGCCCGGTTGTTGTTTATCCCCGCCGGGGCAGCGGTGCCGGATCACAGCCATAAAGGCATAGAACTGACGATGGTCCTGCAGGGTGCATTCTCTGACGAGATCGACCGCTTCGACCGCGGCGATGTCGAAATCGCTGACCAGTCTATCCATCATACCCCTACGGCAGATATTTCTGAAGACTGCATTTGCCTGGCCGTCACTGATGCTCCACTGAAGTTCAGCAAGCTGATGCCGCGCCTGTTCCAGCCATTCCTTCGAATCTGATCCGTTGTGGTAGGGTTGTCTATCGACGCTAACTAAATCGGGGTTTTCAATGTTCTTAAGGATGGCAGTCACAGCGCTTTTGCTGACTTTTGGAGCCAGCGTTTCCGCACAGATGTCCGCAGACGTTAAATTCCAACCGGGCAGTTTCGGCACGATGGTGAACGGTACTGTCACCGGCGAGGAATATTTCGACTATAAACTCGGAGCCAAGGCTGGGCAGGAGATGTTCGCCGACCTTAAGGTCAGTGACACCAATGGCAACGGCGTGATCTACTTTAACATCTTGCCGCCGGATAGCGACGGCGTCGCAATTTACAACGGCTCAATCGATGGAAATACCGCCCGGATCGAGCTTCCCGATGATGGCGACTACACCATACGTGTTTATCTGATGGGTAACGATCGCGACACAGGCAAGACGGTTGGTTACAATTTGGACCTGTCGATCCAATAACGCTTACCCTTCGGTTTTGCCCAGCGGCACGACGTTTGTTTGGTCATCCGGCGCAAGCTCTTCGAAATCGAAATTGTCCAACCGTTGCGCCCGGCGACCCGCCTTTTCCGCGCTGATCTTGATTTCCGAGATATCCTTTGCAGCCTGCCCGAAATGACGGTCGAGGTTCGACACCCGGTCGCCTAAACGTTCCACATCCTTATGCAGCAGCCCCAATTCCTTGCGGATCGCACCGGCCTGTTCGCGCATACGCGCATCTTTAAGGATCGCCCGCATGGTGTTCAGCGTCGCCATGCAAGTTGTGGGTGAAACGATCCAAACGCGTTTCGAGAAACTCTCTTGCACCAATTCAGGGAACTTGGCGTGCAGCTCGGCATAGACTGCCTCAGAGGGTAGAAACATCAGCGCACCATCTGCAGTTTCACCGTCCAGAATGTACTTCTCGGCAATATCGTTGATGTGCTTGCGCACGGTACTGCGGAACATCTGTACCGCTGCTTTCAGCTCCATGTCGTTGGTCGATCCGATCAGCGCCTCATAGGCTTCCAGCGGGAACTTACTGTCGATCACGATCGGTCCGGGAGGGTTCGGCAGGTTGATCAGGCAATCAGCGCGCCGTCCGTTCGATAACGTGGCCTGCAGCTGAAAACTATCTGATGGCAGCGCCTTTGAAACGATATCGTTCAGCTGGATTTCCCCGAATGCCCCGCGCGTCTGCTTGTTCGACAGAATATCCTGCAATGACAGCACGTCGCCTGAAAGCTTGGTGATATTGTCCTGCGCCTTGTCGATGGCCGTCAGACGTTCCTGCAATTGCGTCAGCGAGGTCGCCGTCTGTTTCGACGAACCATGCAGCGATTCCTTCATCCGCTCCTGCATCTCAGCCAGGGCGCGTGCCGATTTCATCGCGTTATCGGCCAGCCGGTCATTCATCTGCTGTTGCACCGATGACAGGCGAGATTCAACGGTCTGGATCACCTGCACCTGCGCATTGGCCTGCGTGTCCGAGACATGCTGTAGGCCACCCCGCAGTTGTTCCTGCCCCTGGCCCAGTTGCTGCACATGCTGCCCAAGGTGCGCCATCTGCCGGGCCAGCGGCTCCGCCATCCGAGCTGAACGCTGTGACGCTCGAAGTGACAGAAACAGAAGCAGCAGAATCAATACCACCACCCCGCCTGCAATCAGGATGATAGGGTCATTCAACGCATATTGGGTGCCAGCAATCTCGATCATATCGCCTCGGATGTTCTTGTTTTATTCTTCATAGCCCGAGCGGGCCAGCGGATCAACTGCGGCCGAACAGGCGTTCGATATCGCTCAGCTTCAGTTCCACATAAGTTGGCCGCCCGTGGTTGCACTGCCCGGAATGGGGCGTCGCCTCCATCTCACGCAGCAGGGCATTCATCTCTTCGGCCCGCATCCGACGGCCAGACCGAACCGAGCCATGGCAGGCCACGCGGCTCAGGATCGCCTCGATCCGCGCTTGCACCATCTGGCTTTCGCCCTGATCGGAGAGCTCATCAAGGATATCGTGGATCATCGCGCGGGCATCGACCTCGCCAAGAATGGCCGGAGTTTCGCGCACGGCGATTGCCCCGCCACCAAAGGGTTCGATGGTCAATCCAAAGCGCGACAGGTCCTCTGCAACGGCCATCAGTCGCGCGCAGTCGCCGTCTGTTAGTTCGACAATTTCAGGGATCAACAACGCTTGTGCAGCAACGCCATTTTCGGCCATCTGAGCCTTGAGCTTTTCGTAAACCAGCCGTTCATGTGCGGCGTGTTGATCCACGATCACCATGCCGTCTGCCGTTTGGGCGATGATGTAATTCTCGTGCACCTGCCCGCGCGCCGCCCCCAAGGGCAGGTCTTGCGGCTCATCCACCGGTGCAGTTTCGGACACCGGTTCCATGATGCGTCCGCTATAGTCCTGCGACAGTTCCGCAAAGCCCGGAGACTGCGCCCGATAGGCCGCCTGACGCGCCGCGGATGACGGGCGATCCATTTGATACACCCGCGCCGGGGTTGCAGGTGCGAGCTCGGGCCGCATCGCACCCAAGGTTGCGTTGGCCACGGTCGAAGATGCCCGGTGCCCGGCCTCGGCCAACGCGTGACGCAGGCTGGACACGATCAAGCCACGCGCGAGGCCGGGATCGCGGAACCGAACCTCGGATTTTGCCGGATGTACATTCACATCCACCAACGTTGGATCGCAATCTATGAACAGCGCCGCCGCCGGATGCCGGTCGCGGCTGAGGAAATCGAAATAGGCCGCTCGCAGCGCACCGGTCAGCATCTTGTCCCGCACGGGTCGCCCATTGACGAACAGATACTGCGCCACTGCAGCCCCGCGCGAATAGGTCGGCAACGCGGCATAGCCATAAAGCCTGAGCCCTTCGCGTGTGGTATCGATCTGCAAAGCATTCTCAGCGAACTCACGGCCAAGAACGCGCGCCAATCGGGCATGCAGCGCATCAAACAGATCGCCATTCTCGCGGTCGGCGCGGAAGGTCACGCGCCCCTCTCCCCCGCCCGAGACATCGCGCAGGGTGAACGCGACCGAAGGCTCGGCCATCGCCAAACGTTTCACAATGTCTGAAATCGCCTGCGCCTCGGCCCGGTCCGTGCGCATGAACTTCAGCCGTGCCGGGGTGGCGTAAAACAGGTCTCGCAACTCAACCACAGTCCCAGCGCGCAAGGCTGCTGGCTTCACTGCATCCATTTTGCCACCGGACACTTGGATCGAGGCCGCATCAGCACCCGAGACACGGCTGGTGATGGTCAAACGCCCGACAGCCCCCAGCGAGGGCAGTGCTTCACCGCGAAATCCAAAGGTGTGGATATTCAACAGGTCGGCGCCGTCGATCTTCGATGTCGCATGGCGCGACAGCGCCAGTGGCAAATCCCCGGCTGCGATCCCACACCCATCATCTGTGACACGAATCAGGGTCTTGCCGCCATCCGCGACCTCAATGGCGATGCGTGTGGCCCCGGCATCGATGGCGTTTTCGACCAGTTCCTTGACGGCAGAAGCAGGCCGTTCCACGACTTCACCCGCTGCAATCCGGTTGATCGCTGCGTCGTCAAGCTGTCGAATGACCGGCCGATCGTCGCTGATATTGGGGTTAGCATACACCATACCGCTAGACCTAGCATATGTGCACGCGATTCGACCACTGGTTTGAATTGTGAAGAGCGGGCTTTAAACGAGGTATCCGGCCAGTTTGACCGCGCCGTTAAGGGGGTAGCGACTAAGGTCAGAACTGGCCGGATATACCAGAGTGAGTGGTGGTCTTGTGGTTTCCAATTGAAAGTTTGGTATCACCGAAAATGGAATAAATCTTGTTAAGAATTCGTGATTGTTTCCACTTGGCGAAGTTCAGCCGAAACTGCGTGATGGGCGTTGGCGTGAATACGCCAAGTCAAGCCTGACTGGGCGCTCCGCTGCGGGTTCGGCATGGGCCAAAAGCAGCGGTCAGCGCCAGAATCAGGCCTGATATCGTGGCGATCATTCCTGCGGCGCTGACAGCATCCGCAGCCCCCAACCACAATGGGCCATAGCCTGCCAAAACATAACCGGACACGGCGGAAAGGGTTGCGAACAGGACACTCCAGACGATCTGGACTTCCAACCGGTTGGTCATCATCCGTGCCGCAGCTGGCGGGCAGATGAACATTGCAATCACGATGATCGACCCCACTGCATCAAATGCCGCGACAGCAGCAATCGCAGCTATGATCACCAGAGCCATCCCTAACGCACCAGTGCGGATACCAATTGTGCGCGCAAAGCCTTCATCGAAGGTCGATATCTTGAGCGGTCGCCAGAACAACCACGTGAACAGCAAGACCCCCGTCAGTGTCAGCGCAATGCGCGGCAATTCAGGTGGCAACCCTGCCAATGCCTGTAGATCCAGCAGCGACGACCAGTCCGTTGCATCCAGCCAGATCAAGCTTTCCAGATTGCCGTAAAGCGCATGTTCAACGTCCAAATGGACGGTCGAAGTGTCAGTCTGCTCAAGCAGTAGGACACCACCGGCGAACATGGTCGTGAATACGACACCCATCGCTGCCCCCGGCTCGATCTGACCCAATCGCCGGATCGCTTCGATCATAACCACGGCGACCACAGCAGCCCCTGCTGCGCCAAGCATCATCGGCCAGGTTGAAATTGCGCCTGTCAGCAGAAACGCGACGACAATACCGGGCAACACCACATGGCTGATCGCGTCGCCAATCAGCGCTTGCTTGCGCAGCACCAGAAAGTTACCGGGCAGAGCGCATGCGATGGCCGCGAATGTCCCAATCAACAAAGGCGTCAGCGACAGGGGTACGAACTCTTCTCCGCTCATGGCGTGACCTCCTGCGGGCCGCCGATACGACGATCAATCTCGGCGATCTGATCGCGAGTCAGCACGGTCTCGATATCGCGCAGCCCATCGTACAGCGCCGCAGAGGCCTCATGCGCCTGATCCGCGCGGACGATCTCCCACCGCTTTTCGTCTCGTAGGGCCTTGGCCGCACGCGCCCTCCCTTCCTCCGTTGCAACTCCATCGGCGCGCACAAGGCCGGTGCGGCGTAACAGGCGAATGGTTAGGGGTTCATAGATTTGCTGCCCCTGCGCCAGTGCAAGCAGTCCCTGCCGAATGTGCACTCGACGCTGGAACCGAAGGTGGCTGAGAATAGCTGCCAACACGCCCCGAACCGGCGCGAACAGGAGCGACAGGGCAAAGAACCCAAAACTGACCAGAACGATGATCGGTCCGGTCGGCAGGTTCGGAGCCGAGGCCGAAATACCTGCCCCCAGAAACCCTGCAAGACCTCCGGCCAAACCGGCCAGAACGACCACGCGGTCGGATCGCTCCGTCCAGAACCGCGCTGTCACAGGCGGGATGATCAGCAGAGCAACAATCAGGATCAGACCAACGATCTTTAACCCGACCACGGTCACCGCCATCACGAGCCCCATCATCGCCAGATCAATCCGATGCACGGGCAACCCGCGCGCAGCGGCATATTCAGGATCGAAGGCGACCATCGTCATCGGGCGGCGGATGATCATCACCAGCACCAAAGTTGCCGCGCCCCCGATCGCGATGACCAGAGCATCCGCCCACAGCATCCCCGCAGTAGAACCCAGCAAGAATCCTTCCAATCCTGCCTGGCGTCCAACCCCCATGGTTTGAATAACCGTCAGCAGTACGACACCAAAACCGAAGAACACCGATAACACTGCGCCGATCGCTGCATCTTCTGCCAAACGTGTGCGACTGGTCAGCCAGTTCATACAGAGCAAACCAACCCATGCGGATATTGCCGAACCTGCAAGCAGTCCGATCAAGTTACGCCCATCACCACCGAAAGCCACCAGCACCATGAAGGCAAGGCAAACGCCCGGTAGGGTCGCGTGGCTGATGGCATCGCTAACCAGCGCGCGTTTACGCAGGAATAAGAACGTGCCCGTCACACCTGCTGAAACGCCCAGTAACGTCGCACCAATAGCAACCAGCGTGGCGTTATAGCCAAGCTGTAACGTCAAAGCCTCCCAAAGCATGACTACCCCAGCGCGCGCGAAATCTGATCGATTTGAGCCGTTGCAAGACGTCCGCCATAAGCGGCCTGCAGCGTTTCAGCGGTAAAGGCCTGCTCCACCGGTCCCTCGGCCACTTTGCGGGTGTTGATCAGGAACACATGGTCGAAATAGTCGGTGACCGTGGCCAGGTCGTGATGCACTACAACAACGGTCTTGCCAGCCTCTTTCAACGATTTCAGCACGGCGATGATCGCCTTTTCAGTCGCGGCGTCCACGCCTGCAAAAGGTTCGTCCAACAAATACATGTCGGCATCCTGTGCCAATGCGCGCGCAAGAAAGACCCTCTGTTGCTGACCACCAGAAAGCTGCCCGATCTGACGGTCGGCAAATTCCCGCATACCGACACGGTGCAGACAGTCCATGGCACGGGCGGTATGGCGGGCACGAACCCGACCCAGCAGGCCCAATTGACGCGACAAGCCCATCAGCACCACATCAATCACGCGCGTCGGGAAATCCCAGTCCACGCTGGCGCGCTGTGGTACATAGGCGATGCGTGCCCGCTGGTCCTCGAGCGGCTGACCAAACACGGTCACCTGACCCGACAACGGAGACACGATCCCCAAAGCAGCCTTTAGCAAGGTTGATTTGCCAGCCCCATTTGGCCCGATAATCGCCGTCATGGCGCCGGGCTGCACCGTCATATCGACCGAGAAAACCGCTGGCTTCTGACCGTACGAGACGGTCAAACCCCGTATGGCGAGAGGACAGAGATCAATGTCCTGCCCTTCGATAGAAACCCCTTGAACTGTGGCGAGTTCAATCATGGCTCAAAACCCCGCCGACAGTTTTCCGTTCATGCCGCGCTCGGGCACATCCGCCCCCAACGCGCCGGCAATCACGGTAATGTTGTGATCGAGCATACCGATATAGGTGCCCTCATAAGTGCCCGGCTCGCCCATGGCGTCGGAATAAAGCTCTCCGCCGACGCCCACTTTGTGACCTTCGGCCGAAGCACCCTCGATCAAGGCACGCATAGACCGATCTGAAACGGAACTCTCCACAAACACGGCGTTCAGCTGACGCTCTACCAGAGTTTCGACCAATTCACCGATCCGGTTCAACCCTGCCTCGGATTGGGTTGAGATGCCCTGAATACCCAGCACCTCATAGCCATATTCATCACCGAAATAGCCAAATGCATCATGCGCAGTCACCAACACGCGGTTGTTTTCGGGAACGGCCGCCAAAACCTGCTTGCCATAGGCGGCCAGCAGATCGATCTCGGCCAGAAAAACTTGTGCGTTGGCTGCGAACTTATCTGCCGCTTCGGGCCGGGCTTCGGTCAGAGCTTCCTGCACTTCGATCACGACATCGCGCCACAGAACCGGGCTCATCCAGACATGCGGGTCAAATTTGTCAGCGTAATCGTCATGGGCGCGCAGTTTCGATGTGTCGATGCCATCCGCCACGGCAACCACTGTCCGCTTGCGGCCCAGATCGTCAAAGAAACCTTCCATCTGAGCCTCTAGATAGAGGCCGTGCCACAGCACCAGATCAGCGCGGGTCATCGCAACAATATCGGTGCGGGTCTGGCGATAGGCGTGAGGGTCGACACCGGGTCCCATCAAGCCCTTCACGTCGACCTGTTCACCGCCGACCTGGCGCGCAGCGTCTGCAATCATGCCGGTGGTGGCGACGACTTTCAGCGGCGCTTGAGCGATTGCGGCGACGGGCCACACAAGCACGAGAGCCAATGCCGTAAGTAGCGATCGACGAATCATTTCAGACTCCGAACGGTTATCCTGTTAAGTCAAAATATGAGAACCATTCGCAACTAAGTCAATGCAAATGCGAATTACTCGCAAGAAAACGACTATATTTGTCCATTTGGTCAAAAATTTGCCCCTTACGACGCTGGCACACCTTCCCTTTCGCTGCGACCCATGCGATTTTGACGCGAACCTCCAAAAGGACGGAATAATGGAAACGCAGAGCTCAGAAAGCACCGTGCGCACCCCGCATCTGCCGCAAGTGACCGAGCCCCGGAACCCAGGAATGGATCTGGATCTGGATTGGGTGCGGGCCGTGCAGGCCAACACTTCGGCCATCGAGCGCCGCGCAGCGACGCTGCCCGGTCGGCGGTCGGTGAAAAAAGAATACCAGGCCGCATGGCTGCTCAAGGCGATCACAATGATCGACCTGACCACGCTATCGGGCGATGACACGGTTGGGCGGGTTCGTCGCCTGTGCGCAAAGGCTCGTCAGCCTGTCGCGTCTTCAGTTCTGCAGGCGCTGGACATGCCGCCGATCACAACCGGAGCGGTGTGTGTCTACCATGACATGATCGAAACGGCTGTGGACGCATTGGAAGGCACTGGTATTCCGGTTGCGGCGGTATCCACTGGCTTCCCGGCCGGGCTCTCTCCGTTTCATCTGCGTGTTGCAGAGATCGAAGAAAGCGTGAAGGCCGGAGCGGAGGAGATCGACATCGTCATCTCGCGCCGTCATGTGCTGTCTGGCGACTGGCAGGCCCTGTATGATGAGATGAAGGCCTTCCGCGTCGCCTGCAGCGACGCACATGTCAAAGCCATTTTGGCGACCGGAGAGCTGGGCAGCCTGCGCAACGTCGCCCGTGCCTCGCTGGTGTGCATGATGGCAGGGGCAGACTTCATCAAGACCTCGACCGGCAAAGAAAGCGTCAACGCCACCTTGCCTGTGTCGTTGGTAATGATCCGAGCCATTCGCGACTATTATGACCGCACCGGCTATCGCGTAGGCTACAAGCCTGCGGGTGGGATTTCGAAGGCCAAGGATGCGCTGGTCTATCTGTCGCTGATCAAGGACGAGCTGGGCGACCGCTGGCTGGAGCCGGACCTGTTTCGCTTTGGTGCCTCATCACTGCTGGGCGACATTGAGCGGCAGTTGGAACACTATGTCACCGGCGCTTACTCTGCCGGTTACCGTCACTCCATGGGCTGAGGACAAAAACAATGACAGTCAAAGAGATTTTCGAGACCATGGACTACGGCCCTGCCCCCGAAAGCGCAGCCGAGGCACTGGCCTGGCTGGTCGATCAGGGCGACAAGTTCGGCCACTACATCGATGGCGCGTTTACCAAACCCGGCAAAGGGTTCGACAGCCGCAACCCAGCAACCGGAGAGGTGCTGGCCAAGCTGACACAAGCCAAGCAGGCTGACGTAGACGCCGCCGTTTCTGCAGCGCGCAAAGCGCAGCCGAAATGGGAGAAGCTGGGCGGTGCCGGTCGTGCGCGCTACCTCTACGCGATTGCGCGCCTGCTGCAGAAGCACTCGCGTTTGTTTGCTGTGCTCGAAAGCCTCGACAACGGTAAGCCGATCCGAGAATCCCGCGACATCGACATCCCCCTGGCACAGCGGCATTTCTACTATCACGCCGGCATGGCGCAGTTGATGGAAAGTGAATTGCCAGATGCCGAAGCACTGGGTGTTTGCGGCCAGATCATCCCGTGGAACTTCCCGCTGCTGATGCTGGCGTGGAAGATCGCGCCTGCAATCGCAATGGGCAACACGGTGGTTCTGAAGCCGGCCGAGTACACCTCGCTGACCGCGCTGCTGTTTGCCGACATCTGCATGCAGGCCGGGTTGCCGAAAGGCGTGGTCAACATCGTCACAGGTGATGGTGCCGTTGGTGAGATGATTGTGTCTTCGGACGTCGACAAAATCGCCTTTACCGGCTCGACCGTCGTGGGCCGTCGCATCCGTGAAGCGACCGCTGGCTCTGGCAAGGAACTGACGTTGGAACTGGGCGGCAAGTCCGCCTACATCGTCTTTGACGACGCCGATATTGATTCAGCGATCGAAGGCTTGGTCGACGCGATCTGGTTCAACCAGGGCCAGGTCTGCTGTGCGGGCTCGCGCCTTCTGGTGCAGGAGGGTATCGCTGATCGCTTCCACGACAAATTGCGTGCCCGGATGGACAATCTGCGTATTGGTGATCCGCTGGACAAGTGCATCGATGTGGGCGCGGTTGTGGACCCGGTTCAGTTGCAAACCATTAAAGGAATGGTCGAGAGCAACACTGCGGGTCACGTGCATCAGGCGGCCTGTGAGCTGCCCTCGAATGGCTGCTACTATCCACCAACGCTGATCTCTGGGCTCGAAACCTCCGATCCGCTGATGCAGGAAGAAATCTTTGGCCCGGTTCTGGTTTCTTCGACCTTCCGCACCCCGGAAGAAGCGGTCGAGTTGGCCAACAACACCCGCTACGGGCTGGCCGCGACTGTTTGGACCGAGAACGTAAACCTCGCGTTGGATATCGCGCCCAATCTGGTTGCGGGCGTGGTCTGGGTGAACGCAACTAACCTGTTCGACGCTGCTGCCGGGTTCGGCGGTGTACGCGAAAGCGGCTTTGGCCGTGAAGGCGGTTGGGAAGGGCTGACGGCTTATACCAAGCCCAAAGCCAAGGCCAAACCGCTGACGAAGATTGAGGCGGCAATGGGCGAAGGCGCTCCAGTCGATCCTATTGACCGCACCGCCAAGATGTATGTCGGCGGTAAGCAGGCGCGGCCCGATGGCGGCTATTCGAAACCCGTCTGGGGCAAATCCGGCCTACTTGGCCATGTGGGTCTGGCCAACCGTAAGGACGTGCGCAACGCGGTTGAGGCTGCAGCGGGTGCAAAAGGCTGGTCCAAGACCACCGGCCATCTGCGGGCTCAGATCCTGTATTACATCGGTGAAAACCTCTCGGCACGTGCGGGCGAGTTCGCTGCTCGTATTGATGCGATGATCGGTAAGAAAGAAGGCGCGAAAGAGGTTGAGGCCTCGATCCAGCGACTGTTCACCGCCGCCGCTTGGGCGGACAAGTATGATGGTCAAGTACATGGTGTTCCGATCCGGGGCGTCGCCATTGCCATGAAAGAGCCGGTTGGCGTGATCGGCACCCTGTGTGCGGATGAAGCACCCCTGTTGGGTCTAGTTTCGACCATGGCGCCAGCGATTGCGATGGGCAACCGGGTGGTTCTGGCGGCAAGTGAGCCCTACCCGCTGGCAGCAACGGATTTTTACCAGATCCTAGAAACCTCGGACGTGCCAGCCGGTGTGGTCAACATCCTGACCGGCAGCCACGCAGAGCTGGCAAAGCCGCTGGCCTCGCATCTGAACGTGGATGCGGTCTGGTCGTTCTCGTCCACCGATCTGTCTAAAGATATCGAGGTCGTCTCGGCCGGAAATCTGAAGCGGACTTGGGTCAATAACGCGACGGCATTTGACTGGAGCGTGGACCATTCGCGCCGCTTCCTGCAGGCTGCGACCGAAGTGAAAAACATCTGGGTGCCCTACGGAGAGTAAGGCCCCCGTACCACCGGAGGCCTAAATGGATTTTTCAAGTAAGACCGTCATCGTCATTGGTGGCACCAGCGGTATCAATCGCGGCATTGCCGAGGCCTTTGCGGCCTCGGGTGCTAATCTGGCTGTCGCCAGCCGGTCGCAGGCAAAGGTCGATGATACCGTGGCCGCGTTGAAAGCAGCAGGCGCATCCGACGCGATCGGCGCGGCGTTCGACGTTCGCAATCCAGAGGCCGTAGCCGAAGGCCTTAGGCAATTCCACGACGCTTTTGGAGATTTCGATGTCCTGATTTCTGGTGCTGCCGGCAACTTCCCAGCGCTGGCATCTGAAATGTCGGTCAATGCATTCAAGGCGGTCATAGATATCGATCTGATGGGCACGATCCACGTCATGAAAGGGGCCTACCCCTATCTCAAACGTCCCGGTGCCAGCATTATCAACATTTCGGCCCCGCAATCCTATCTGCCTTACGAAGGGCAGGCCCATGTTTGCGCCGCCAAGGCGGGCGTTGATCAAATCACCCGAACCCTTTCAATGGAATGGGGCGTCGAAGGGATTCGCGTGAATTCGGTCGTTCCGGGTTTTATCGAAGGAACCGAAGGCGCAAAACGGCTGGCCCCTACCGAAAACGCCCATGAAGAGCTGCGTCGGGACGTCCCGCTGGGTCGCTGGGGTCAACCTCAGGATGTGGCAAATGCCTGCCTATTCCTTAGCTCTGATATGGCGAGCTATATCAGCGGAACAGTCATGGCCGTTGACGGGGCTTTGTATCAGCGCGGCTCGGGCAAGTTTGGCCAGATGATGGGTCAGATGCTGCGCGCAGCGAAAAAGGGCCAAGCTTAGGTTAGAACACAGGAATCCGATTGGTGGCAAACTTTTCAGTCGCTGGGCTTTATTTCCAACCTACCAAATTCAAGAGCTTCTGAAATAGATACCCGCTGCTACCAAAAGCGATGTCAGCGTACCGGCCACCACGTAAAGTGCGAAAGCGCTGAGCAGAGATTGACCGACAATCAAAGCGGCAGCAAAGGTTAACAACCCTGCAAGTATTCCCAATCCCATTATCGCAACTATCATGGTGCCGCTATCCGTCCCAAGCCTCGTCTCAGGAGATGTTGATCTTCTGAACCCCATCTCCGTTCCCGACTAACATAGAATTCTCGACATTTCTGGCCAAAGTATGGCCAAGGCGAGTTAACGATTACTTAAGGCGGAGAATTGCCGATCTTCTGTCTGGCGCTGCGCCCTGGAAGAGTTCACAAACTCGTTGTTTCCGCCAGTGGTTCGCATCACCCACTGCGGTCAATTCCAAGAAAAATTATTCAATAACAACGAATAATCCTGTTCGGCAGCGGGTAGATGGACGACGTCAGCCGTCCACCCCTTCCGGTTTGCCGACGATGGTGAAATGCAGACCCTCGGGGTTCAGCAGTTCAGACGCCACCCGGTTCACATCCTCCAAGGTCACTGCATTCACCTTGTCGTTGCGAGTCGCAATGTAGTCGATAGGCAGATCTTCCATCTGCATCCCGACCATGATTCCGGCAATCTGGCCATTGCCGTCAAAACGCAGCGGATAGGCCCCGGTCAAATAGGTCTTGGCGTCATCCAATTCTTTCTGCGTCACACCTTCCGCAGCCGCGCGCGCCCATTCCTGTCGGATCACTTCGACCGCTTCGGCGATGCGGTCATTGGCAGATGAGACCGAGCCCAGATACACCGACGCCAGATCCTTGGGCACCAGATAGGTCGCCACGCCATAGGTCAGGCCACGTTTCTCACGTACTTCCTGCATAAGGCGACTTTCGAATCCGCCGCCGCCCAGAATGTGATTCAGGATATAGGCCGCAAAGAAATCGGGATCGTCGCGATCAATGCCACTTTGCCCGAACAGGGCGACGGATTGCGGAGTGTTGAAGTCCACTACGCTGACACCGCCATCAATGGTGACCTTCGCCTTGTCTGGAATGGGTTTCCCGGTTGCTGGCAGATCCAACAGCAATTCGTCCAACAGTACGCCCAACTCTTCTGCCGTGATGTCGCCAACAGCCCCGACATACAGTCTGTCCTTGGCAAAGACATTGTCGTAGGCAGCGACGATGTCGTCGCGGGTCAGGCTTGAAACGCTTTCAATCGTACCTTTACCGTCCGACGCATAAGGATGATCCCCATATGCCATTTCAGCAAAGCTACGTCCGGCAATATCGCTTGGATCAGTCTGGTCGGACTTCAGACCCGAAATCACCTGAGCGCGCACCCGATCGATCGCATCCTCATCGAAACGCGGTTCATGAATTGTGGTCTGCAGCAAATCAATCACTTCATCCCGGTTCTCAGTCAGGAACCGCGCCGAAATGGAGACCGTATCATCTGTTGCCCTGTAGCTGAAGGATGCAGCCAGAGATTCAAGTTCGCGTGCATAGGTGCGGGCATCCATGTCGCCGGCGCCTTCCTCAATCAGGCCGCTCATCAGATAAACCGCGCCGCGTTTATCGGGATCATCCAGCGACGTTCCTCCACGAAACCGCAGTTCCAGCGCAGTGAAGGGGATCGAATGATCTTGGACCAGCCAAGCGGTAATACCACCAGGCGAGGTTACCTCTTTGATCTTAATCTCGGCCCAGGCGGGAAGGGCAATGATCAGCGCAATCAGCGTTGCGGCAAACCGTTTCATTGTGTCACCTCATCGTCACGCATCAGCCAGCCAGTGACCGAGGTTTCAGGTTGCAGCACTTCACGGGCAGCCGCGATGATCTCGTCACCCGTCACAGCCTGCAGGATGTCGGGCCAGGCCTGCACATCCTCGACCGTCAACCCGCTGGTCAACGCACGACCATAGCGGTTTCCAATACCGTCCACGTTATCGCGCGCATAGGTCTGCGCGGCGCGGAGCTGCATCTTAATGCGCTCCAGGTCTTCATCCTTGACACCTTCCGCGATGAAATCCGCAACGGCCTGATCCATGGCATCCTCCGCATCCTGAAGCGAAACGCCCTCAGCCGGCACAACGATCAGATCAAAGGTCGTGTCATCCAATGAGACCCCCTTGTAGAACGCACCGGTATAGACCACCTTCTGCTGCTCAAATTGCAGCTTTTCATTCAGATATGAGGTTGTGCTTCCTCCCAGCAATTCCGCCAAAAGAAACAGGGCAGCGGCCTTCTCCTGCTCACCGGCGTCCCGTTCAGGGGCCAGATAGCTGCGCTGCACGTAGGGTTGTGCGACACGCGCATCCTTGAAGGTCAGGCGACGTTCGGCAGTCTGGGGTGGTTCTTGCGAGCGTATCCGCTCGGGCAAATCAGGGTTGGCTGGAATAACACCGTAGTACTGATCGGCCAACGCCCTGACTTCGTCGGGGTCAACATCTCCGGTGACGACCAATATGGCGTTATTGGGTGCATAATGGGTCTGGTAGAAGGACAGGGCGTCGTCCATATCCAACGCCTCCATCTCGTGGCGCCAGCCGATAATCGGCGCTCCGTAACGGTGGTTCAAATATTGCGCTGCATTCATCTGTTCTCCGAACAGAGCGCGTGGATTGTTTTCGGTCCGCTGATTACGCTCTTCCAGAACCACGTCGCGTTCGGTGATGATATCATTCTCGGTCAGGCGGATGTTGCGCATACGATCTGCCTCCATCCGCATCATCAGTTCCAGCCGGTCAGCGGCGACGCGCTGAAAATAGGCGGTGTAGTCGTAAGAAGTGAAAGCGTTGTCATTGCCGCCATTGGCCGCGACAGTGGCTGACAACTCGCCCGCTTCCATTGTGTCGGTGGCTTTGAACAGCAGATGTTCCAGGAAATGTGCAACGCCAGAGGATCCGATCGGTTCATCGGCGGATCCGGCCCGGTACCAGACCATATGCTGAACAACAGGCGCGCGATGATCCTCGACCACCACGACGTCCATGCCGTTTTCAAGCGTAAATGTGGTGACAGCCTCTTGCCCCTCTTTCGCGAACAAGGGGGTGGCGGCGATCAGGGCAGCCGACAGTGCCAGGGCCCGAACCATGGGGCATCCTCCGTTTCATTTCTGATATTCAAACTACGGTGGTGCCGCCGGGGTTCAAGGCCAATGACGGAAAGTTAAGAAGAATTCATTCCAGCGGCGGGGCCGACGGCGTTTCGATCCCACGACGACGCGCCGCTTCATTGGTCGCGTTCGCATCGATTGACTGACGTTCATAGACCTGCGAGTACCGATCAACCGGGAACAGGCGCAGGCGGGTCCAGCGACCGCGATTTTTGCGGAAAGCCGCATCCTCTTCGGCCGTTACCTGACGCGTATTGGCAGGAACGCCATATCTGCTTGAGGCCGTCACAAGCGCCGCATCGCTGGCCGGTATTGCGGTATTCGGGTTCAGCGCTGCCTCACTACCACCCAGCGCCACAACGGCATCCGCTTTGGGGTTAGGATCGGTCAGGTTTGCACCGCCGGGAGTCGGCGCTGGAAGAAAGGCGTAGTCCTTGGGCTGGGTCAGCGGCTTGACGGGCAATACCGAAAATTCATCCGGCCCCGCTCCGGGCGGATCAAGATTGCGCAAACCAATATCGGAACAGCCCGCAACGACAACGGCGAGTGTCAGAACAAGAATGGCGCGTGGCATACGCATCAGTGTCTCCAGCCAGTTTCAGGCGCTTTTATCGCATATCGTCCGGCAGGTCACGAGGGCTTTTTGCCATCGAACAGGACCAATCCCAAAGCTCCCGCAAATATGAACACATCCGCCAGATTGAACACAAAAGGGTTGCTGATCCCGCAGCAGGACATGTTCAAAAAGTCCAGAACATAGCCATAAAGCACCCGGTCCACGACATTTCCCAGCGCCCCGCCGATCAGAAGACCGCCGCAGAATTGTTGAAGCTTCGTAGGAGCGATGCGGCCCAGCCAGATCAGGACGCCCAGGCAGATCGCCACGGAAACCCCGATCAGCACCCAG
The DNA here is from genome assembly GCF_056532525.1 of Ruegeria sp. I3. NCBI lineage: Bacteria > Pseudomonadati > Pseudomonadota > Alphaproteobacteria > Rhodobacterales > Roseobacteraceae > Ruegeria > Ruegeria sp. I3. Next base: position 667,114 of record NZ_JBQFNI010000003.1, read on the forward strand.
CGGGCGGCGTCACCGTCGCCCTGAAATAGGCCAAAATTGATGCCGCGATTCTCGCCGTATCTGAAAACCAGAAGCGGTGGCAGCACGTCGATATCGCCCTGCGCTACGCGCATTACGTGCACGACCAGATACTTACTCATCTGGTCGATCAAAAACGCCGCCAATCCGGCCCATAGGATGAACGAACCGCGCATCAGTGACGGAAATGCCGCATGCCGGTGAAGACCATTGCCAGACCGGCCTCATCCGCCGCCGCGATCACTTCATCATCACGCATCGAACCGCCGGGCTGAATAACGCATGTCGCGCCTGCCTCGGCGGCCTCCATAAGCCCATCGGGGAAGGGGAAGAATGCATCAGAAGCTACGGCCGAACCGATGGTCAGCGGCTGGGGCAAGCCCAGCGCATCAGCCATACGCGCTGCTTTCTTTGCCGCGATCAGTGCCGAGTCAACGCGGCTCATCTGCCCCGCGCCGACACCCACGGTCGCGCCGTCTTTGACATAGACGATGGCGTTGGATTTGACATGTTTCGCCACTTTCCACGCGAACAGCAGGTCGCGCATCTGTTCCTCAGATGGTGCTTTTTTGGTGACCACCTTCAAGTCATCCATACCAACAAAGCCGTTATCCTTGTCCTGCACCAGCAGGCCACCTGCCACCTGTCGCACAGTTTTACCACCGGCGGTCACATCCGGTAGAGCTTCGGTCGTCAGCAGGCGCAGGTTCTTCTTGGCGGCGAAGATCGCCTTGGCCTCGTCTGACGCCCCCGGAGCGATCACAACCTCGGTGAAAATCCCCGTGATCTCCTGCGCGGTTTCCGCGTCCAGCGGTTGATTCAACGCCACGATACCGCCGAATGCCGACGTTCTGTCGCAGTCGAACGCGGCTTTATAGGCCTCAAGCAACGTCGCACCTTTCGCTACACCACACGGATTGGCATGCTTGATAATCGCACAAGCTGCCCCTTCGGCCGGGTCGAACTCAGCGACCAGCTCAAAGGCGGCATCGGTATCGTTGATGTTGTTATAGCTCAGTTCCTTGCCCTGATGCTGTACCGCCGTCGCCACGCCCGGACGACCCGAGCCATCTACATAGAACGCTGCCGACTGGTGGCTATTCTCGCCATATCGTAAGGTCTGTTTCAGCTCACCGGCAAAGGCGCGGCGTTTGGGCGCCTCAAGCTCCAGCGCATCGGCCATCCAGTTGGACACGGCTGTGTCATAAGCGGCAGTGCGGGCATAGGCCTTTTGCGCCAACCACTGACGGAAGCCCAGAGAAGTCTTACCGTAATTCTCTTCCAGCTGATCCAGCAGCGACGAGTAGTCTTCGACATCCACAACCACGTTTACAAAAGCATGGTTCTTCGATGCGGCACGGATCATGGCTGGGCCGCCGATATCGATGTTCTCGATACACTCATCATAGGCAGCGCCCTTGGCCACGGTCGCTTCAAATGGGTAGAGATTTACCACAAGCAGATCGATTGCGCCGATACCATGTTCGTTCATCGCGGCGACATGGGTGTCATTATCGCGCAGAGCCAGCAGCCCGCCATGGACCATCGGGTGCAGCGTTTTGACCCGGCCATCCATCATCTCAGGGAAGCCGGTGATCTCGCTGACATCTTTCACCTCCAACCCCGCATCGCGTAGCGCCTTCGCGGTACCGCCGGTCGAAAGCAGTTCAACCCCGCGTTCGGCCAACGCCGTTCCCAGCTCGATCAGCCCGGTTTTGTCGGAAACGGAAAGCAACGCGCGGCGCACGGGGTGAAGGTCGGTCATGGGTCCAAAGGTCCTTTTGGCGTCAGTCGAAAACGGGCTCGTCCCGGTGCGTATCCCGCACGGCATAGGCTGTGTCCTGAGCCTTGCTGAGCGTCCACCGGATGCGCGTCGCATACTCCATTGCGCGCCCGGATAGAACGATCTGTTTTGTCGCGCGCGGCTTTAATCGGCCTTTTTCCAGGTAAACACTTGGTTCAACTGACAACTTTCCAACACCATCATGGCGGAAAACCCAGATCTCACCACTTTTGAGCGCCATCGACACCGCTGCTCCGCCCAGATCCAGCGCCGCATCAACATCTGGATGCAGGTGAAAACGGATATCAAACGCGACACCCTTAAGGCCCGATCCGTCCATCGCCCGGTCAAACTGACGTTTAGCCTTATCTGTTGCAGTCAACAGAATATCTTCACCAACCAGTTCACGCCCATCAAAACGCAGCTCAAGCGTGCGGGCATGGGTCAGGCCAAACACTTTGGCATAGCCGTCATGACCCACCATGAAGCGGGTGCCTTCGAAGGCATCCTCGAAATCTACGGGCACATCCTGCGGGCCATCCACCAATGCCTCTTGCGACGACCCATTTGCGCCTTCTGCAAGCCGGGCGCTGGAATACCCTTCGACGCATAGGGTCGAATGCGACGGGGTCGCGCGCCCTGCCCTGCGCCATTCCTGCCCAAAACTGCCGCCTGATCCACAGTTCACGATCAGAGGACGGCGCCCCGAGGTCAGCTCAAACGCAAGCGAGGATGCGTGGGCGTTGAACGACGCAGCACCTTTGGGAGGCGCACTGGCATCCACCAGAACCGTGGTTCTCGAGGCGGCCAATCGTGCATAACCCATTGACAGGTCCGAATGCTGCTGCGGCTTGACACCGCTTTGTGCCAGTGCCTGATCCAGCCGCCCTTCAAGCCCACGCCCGCCCCCGTGAAATCTGGCCAGAGATCCATCTGCATGACGCAGATTTCGCAGAGTAGGTGCAATGCGCTTGATCGCCCCGGTCTGAGAGGCAGGCGTGCCCCGGCCAACTTCACCAAGTGCAGCAGAAGTCCAGGCCAGCAGTGTGAAGACCTCCAGCAATTCCTCAGGGTTGCGGGTGAGAATGCCGCCCTCGGCATCGATCTGGCGGTCGCATTCCCGGGCCAGTGCGCGCAATGCGGGATCAGCCAGTTGCTCCAACCCCTCCAGGGCCAATCCAGCCTGAACCAGCCCTGCGAGCGCTTCGAATCTCGGCAATCCTGGTGTTGCTGCTGTCCAGCGTTTGGAAAGAAACCATGTTTGTTGTGCCAAGGAGCGGAAGAAAGCTCTGCTTTGCGCCTCATCAGCGCCGCGTAGCAGAAATTGCGCGTGGTTGATCCAGCGCATCACCCGACGCCCGGTCAGGTCCGGCGCCCAGCCGGGTCCCTTCCCGCGCCCATGTGCGGTGATCCAGCCCCAGACCCATCGCTGCGCCTTTTCACGGGCGCGCATATCGCCGACGGCTGCCAGATCATCCAGCCAGATGAAACCGTGGCGTTCATCATCAAAATCCGGACTGGGCGCAGCAACATCCCAGAGATCGGTGTCATCCGCCTCGACCAGATATCCAGCGAAAAGGAGATTCCCGGCCACCAGTTGTCGCCCGCGTGCAAACGAACCGACGGTGCGCGGCTCAGGCTGGCTGACGAATCCCGAAACCGCCTTCCGCCTTTGGCTCAGGCGCGCGTAAAGGCGGTTCTGAAACCGCATCCAGCGATTGGCCATTGTGTCCGATTCTGACATGACGCTTGCGACTCTGCCCCTTGCGCTCTGCGGGCGCTTGAACACACGATAGACCGGTCCGCGCGTCAAGTCATCGAAAAGCGTCGCCTCAAGCGGATTTGTTCAGACAGGCGATATAGAACCCGTCCATGCCACCCTTGTCCGCCCAGAAATCCGGGCGCAAACGCAAGCCACCTTCTTCTGTAATCCAGTCTGGTTCAACGCCCGCAATCTCAAGCGCCGCACGGTCAATCTGCATATCCGGGTATTGATCCAGCGCCTCTTCGATCTGCACCTCTCCTTCGTCCGGCAACAAGGAACAGGTGCAATATACCAATCGGCCTCCGGGTTTGAGCAGGGTCCAGGCATGGGCCAGCATCCGGGCCTGTAGTTCGATCAATCCCCCGAATTCCGAGCCATCCTTGGCGAAGGGTAAATCAGGATGGCGGCGAATCGTGCCCGTGGCCGAACACGGCGCGTCGAGCAGGATGGCATCATACTGGCCCTGATGGTCCAGCGCATCACCAGCGATCACCTTGGCCTTCAAACCTGTCCGTTTCAGGTTCTCGCGCACCCGCTCCAACCGTGTTTCGGAGATATCCAGCGCCGTGACCTCTGCCGCTACCACAGCCAATTGCAACGTCTTGCCACCGGGCGCGGCGCAAAGGTCCAACACCTTTTCCCCGGCTTTCGGGGCCAGCACGCGCACAGGCAGCGCCGCTGCCGCATCCTGAACCCACCAGTTTCCACGCTTGTAGCCCGGCAAAGCCGACACCTGCCCCGCATCCTGCAAACGGACTGAGCCGGTGGGCAGGGCTTCTCCGCCCGGCGCCTCGGCGCCCGGTTTCAGCGTCACGTCCAGCGGTGAACCATTGAAATGGGCCTGTTCCATACCCTTTACTGCGTCATCGCCCCACGCCATGATCAGAGGATCGCGCAGCCAGTCGGGCAGACGGGGCACGCGCATCTTGGGCCAAGCATCCGGTCCATCGGCGGCAATCTTGCGCAAGACTGCATTCACCAACCCCTTGAGCCGCCCATGCTTGCGCGAGCGTCCCACGATCTCGACCATCGAATTGACCACGCCATGCGCGGCCTCGCCCTGACACAACTCGACCGTTCCAAGCCGCAGCGCGTTATGCACCGTTAGCGCCGGTGTCTGCCGCAAGTGATCGGCCAACAGCCGGTCGGCACGCTCAAGCCCGCGTAGGGTTTCAATCGTCAGACGCTGCGCGCGCGCGCGATCCTCGGGTACCAGACGATCCAATGCGCCGGCCGCCAGACATTCAGGTAACAGCCGCCCCTCGCCCAATATCTGATCCAGCAGATAGATTGCACTGCGCCGCGCGGCGGTTGCAGAGTTTGACATGATGCTGAGTGCCTCTCGTGACCTTTGCCGCATTGCCTTAGGCGGACGAGGGCGTATATCAAGGCCCTGAACAGAAAGGAACCCGATGTCATGAGTGACGAGCGCAAAGACCTGCCCCCCGCCGCTCAGCGCGCATTGGCCGAGGCTGAGGAACGTCGCAAAAAGGCCGAAGCGGAAGCCAAGGCGCAGCCCAAGGAACTGGGTGGGCGCGACGGTCCCGATCCGGCACGCTATGGTGATTGGGAAAAAAAGGGCATCGCCATCGATTTCTGATCAGGCCCCGCCCCGCAGCGCTTGCAGAAAGTCGTCTATCAACGCCCTTTGCCGCTTCGATCTTGCCCGATCCTCGGGCCAAGTCAGCCAATAGCCATCCTTTGTCCTAAGCTCAGGCATATCCAGTCTGTATAACTGACCAGTCTTGATGCTGCCCGATGCCAGAGGGATTGAACCCAAGGCGATCCCCATGCCCTGACGCGCCGCCGTGATCGCATGACCCACCGAGTCGAAACTGATCCGGCCAGCCGGTAATTCATCAACCCCCGCAACCTGCGCCCAGTCCTTCCAGCCGGGGCGTTCTCCGCGCAAATCAATCAGCGGCGCACCCCAGTTGATGCCGGATGCGGCCATCGGTGCCAGCACTTCGGGCGCAATAAGCTTTGCCTTTCGTCCAGGCCAGACACCTCTGCCATAGCGGATCTGCAGCCAGGTACGTTCTTCCTCCAGCGAGGCGCGGCGGGCCATCGAATCTGTCATTACACGCACATTTGGCTGCGCCTCAAGGAACGTGGGCAAGGCTGGCAGAACCAGCGCGTGGATATGCGACGAAAGTCCCGCGACCCGAAGCTCGCGCGGAGTTTTGCCGAACAGATCCTCGGTATTGCGTTCCAGTGCTTGCAGACTGTCCTGCACCAATGGCAGATAGCTTTCGCCTTCGATGGTCAGCGAAACACCGCGGGCTTCGCGCACAAACAATGACCGGCCCAGCCACGCCTCAAGATTGCCTATCCGTTGACTGACCGCCGCCTGCGTCAAACCAAATTCGCGCGCGGCAGCAGAAAAACCGCCCAATCGCCCGGCGGCTTCGAACACGCGCAGCCAGTCCAAAGGAGGTAAACCGATCTGCTTCTTAGCCATAAGTATTTCCAGCCCTCAGTGGCAATAAGGTTTAATTGTAGTAATGCCACGGAGCGCGTATCTCCTCAAGCAAAGTCCGCGCCGAATAGGAGAGACCCCATGCTGCGCTCAGCCACTTTCGACCCATCTGTGGTCACTATCGCGTTTTCCGATAGTACCCAGGCCCGCTTCCACGCCATTTGGCTGCGCGACAATGCGCTGGACCCCGAGACCCGCGCCCCCGGCAACGGGCAGCGCCTGATCACAATCGGCGATATCCCCTCCGATATCTCGATCAGCGCTGCCGAGATCCGAAATGGCGATCTGAGCGTTACGTTCCAGCCCGAAAACAAATCCGTGATGTTCCCTGCCGATTGGCTAGCCGATCACGTTTATGACCGCGAACAGGCGCAAGAAGTTGGCCGCACCGCATCCGGCGTCACCACATGGGAGCGTGGTATCAGCGCCCCCAGCGGTGACTGGGAAAGGGTGCACACCGACCCTGAGGCCAAGCGCAGCTGGCTGGCTGCCGTCGCGGAGTACGGCTTTGCCAAGCTGACAGGTGGCCCAACCGAGCCGGAATCGCTGCTGAAAGTGGCCGATCTGTTCGGCTACGTGCGCCAGACAAATTACGGCCCCTATTTCGAGGTTCGGACCGAGGTGAACCCGACCAACCTCGCCTATACTGGGTTGGGGTTGCAGGCCCATACCGACAACCCTTATCGCGACCCGGTGCCGACACTGCAAATCCTCTACTGCCTTGAGAATTCGGCCGAAGGCGGCGATTCCATCGTTGTCGATGGTTTCCGCGCGGCTGAGCGTCTGCGCGATCTGAACCCCGAGGGCTTCGCCTTGCTTGCAGGCTATCCGGCACGGTTCGAGTATAAAGGTTCGGACGGGGTCTGTTTGCGGTCACGTCGCCCGATGATCGAGCTTTCCCCCGATGGCGAGTTGATCGGCATTCGCTTCAACAACCGCTCGTCTGCGCCGTTCGTGGATGTACCCTTTGACAAGATGGAAGCCTACTATGCAGCCTATCGCCAGCTGGGCGAGATAATTGACGATCCCGCTATGGGCGTGTCTTTCAAGCTGGAACCGGGCGAAAGTTTCATCGTCGACAACACTCGCGTAATGCATGCACGGCTGGGCTATTCCGGGGCCGGGTCTCGCTGGTTGCAGGGATGCTATGCTGACAAGGATGGGCTGCTTTCGACACTGGCCGCCATGCAGATGACACAACCAGAGGCGGCGGAATGAAACCCGATTTCTCGACCTTAAACCGGGACAATATCGTGGCCTTTATCGGTGACATCTTCGATCGTCGGGGGGGTGAGGAATATCTGGGGGAACCCGTCACCATGGCCCAGCACATGCTGCAAGGTGCCACGATTGCGGAACAGAACGGACAGTCTGAAGAAATCATCGTCGGTGCGCTGTTGCACGACATTGGCCATTTTACGTCGGAATTCGGCACTTACCATCCGGACGACACCGAGGACCGGCATCATGAAGATGCAGGTGCCGAGGTGTTGGAGCAGTTCTTTCCGTCGGTCATCACCGATTGCTGCCGGTACCACGTGGCAGCCAAGCGGTATCTCTGCGCCACCAAGCCGGAGTATTTCAATCGCCTGTCCGAAGCCTCGGTCCATACGCTGGAACTGCAGGGTGGTCCGATGAGTGCCAAGGAGATAGCCGAGTTCGAGGCAAATCCGAACCTGAAAGAGATCATTCAGGTCCGTTATCTGGACGAAGCGGGAAAACGCGCTGATATGGAGACCCCGGATTTCGCCCATTTCGCACCGATGGTACAACGGATGGTCGACCGGCACATTCAGGCAAGCTGAGACAGCTTTCATCTGCCCGATCGATAGAGCCTACAGCCCCAGAACATCCACCATGTCATACTGGCCCGGCGCCTTGCCTTGACCCCACAACGCGGCTTTGAGCGCCCCACGGGCAAAGATCGCACGGTCAGTAGCTAGATGGCGCAACACGATACGCTCACCGGGTGCCGCGAACAGGACATCGTGTTCGCCGACAATGTCTCCGCCACGAATCGCGTGGAAGCCGATATCGCCGCGTTTGCGCGCACCGGTAATACCGTCGCGGCCCCTATCGGCCACATTCGACAACTTGACACCGCGCCCCTCGGCGGCGGCTTCGCCCAGCATCAAAGCTGTGCCTGAAGGCGCATCGACCTTGTGATGGTGATGCCCCTCGATGACCTCGATATCAAAATCCTCATCCAGTGCCGCAGCGACCTTCTTGGTCAGCTGAACCAACAGATTTACCCCGAGGCTCATATTCCCGGCCCGCACAATCACGGCATGGCGCGCGGCAGGTTCCAAAGCTGCGATCTGTTCATCCGTCATTCCGGTGGTGCCAATCACGTGAACGCACCGCGCTTGTGCTGCCAGCGCGGCAAATTCGAGCGTCGCCTCGGGCGCCGTAAAGTCGATAACAGCCTGCGCCTGCGCAAATGCCTCCAGCGGATCGTCAGTGACGGTAACACCGAGCGCCTGCCCGCCCATTGCCTGACCCACATCCTGACCGATCCAGTCATGGCCCTTACGCTCGACCACACCAACCAGACGCGCCTGATCGCTCTCAGACACGGTCTTGATCAGCATCTGCCCCATACGGCCCGAAGCCCCTGTGATGACGATCCCCGGAATATGGGTCATTGCGCTGGTCCTTTCTAAAGTCGGCTCAAAGCCTCCTAACCCGTTCGCGCCCGCTTGGCAAAGCCCCGCTTTGGGCTTAGATCGGGGGGCATGGCAAAGAACAAATTCCACGATGGCCCCGGCCCTTCCCAACGACAGCTGCGCGTCGGCGAACTGATCCGCCGCACCCTGTCCGAGGTTCTGGCGCGCGGAGATGTCCACGACCCCGACCTGAACCGCATGTCGATCACCGTGGGTGAGGTGCGCACCTCGCCCGATCTGAAGATCGCCACCGCCTACGTGCTGCCCCTGGGCGGCAAGGGGCAGGAGGACGTGATCGAACTGCTCGCTCGAAACAAGGGTGAGCTTCGGCGCGCAGTGGGCAAGAAGGTGGGCCTGAAATTCTCACCCGACCTGCGGTTCCGTCTGGATGACACGTTTGATCGACTGGACGACACCCGCCGTATGTTTAATCAGGACGCGGTACGCCGCGATCTGGACGAGTGATCCGTACCCTTGTCACGCTGTGTGCGGTCCTTTGGGCCGCGCAAGTCTCTGCAGTCACTTGCGAGAAGCTGACTCATGAGGACAAGCGATATACGGTTTGCGAGGTGGATACCTCGGAAGATTTGCGCCTGTTTCTGAACGATGAAAATGGCGATCTGCTGGGTCATTTCTCTTCGGTGAATGAGGCGTTGGAGCCTCAGGGGAAAAGGCTCGTCTTTGCGATGAATGCGGGCATGTACCATGACGACCGCTCGCCCGTCGGCCACTATGTCGAAGAAGGGCAAGAGCAGATGCGCGTGATACCGAATGCCGGACCCGGCAATTTCGGCCTGCTGCCCAACGGTGTGTTCTGCATCCGTGAAAACCGTGCCGATGTGTTCGAGACTTTGGATTTCGTCGATCAGGCGCCGCAGTGCCGCTTTGCGACACAATCGGGCCCCATGCTGGTGATCAACGGAGAGTTGCACCCTCGCTTTCTGCCGGATTCAACCTCGCGCTACACCCGAAACGGGGTGGGCACCAGCGCCGATGGCACGCGTGCGGTGTTTGCGATCTCGGACGATTACGTCACTTTCCACGAATTCGGCAGCCTATTCCGCGATGTATTGAAAACACCGAATGCGCTGTTTCTCGATGGCAACATTTCCCGCATGTATGATCGCGCCAGCAACCGGTCGGATATCGGGTTTTCGCTGGGACCCATCGTGGGTGTCGTCGAGGACGTTCCGGCAAATTGACAGCATCGAAACGATCCGCTAACTCGCGCGCCTCAGCAAGACTCAAGGTGTAGAATGGGACGCAAACGCAAGGGCCGCGACATTTCCGGTTGGCTGGTGGTGGATAAGCCCGCTGGCATGACTTCGACCGCGGTGGTCAACAAGGTGCGTTGGGCGATGGACGCCAAGAAAGCGGGCCATGCGGGCACGCTGGACCCAGAGGCAACCGGCGTTTTGGCCGTTGCGCTGGGTGAGGCAACCAAGACCGTCCCCTACATCACCGATGCGCTGAAGGCCTACACCTTCACCGTGCGGCTGGGGCAGGCCACCAACACCGATGATGCTGAGGGCGAAGTCATCGCTGAGAGCATTGCGCGCCCCTCGGATGAGGATATCAAACAAGCGCTCGGCCCGTTTCTGGGCGATATCAAACAGGTGCCGCCCAAGTTCTCGGCCGTGAAAATCGACGGTCAACGCGCCTATAAGCTGGCCCGCGATGGCGAGGATGTAGAACTGACCGCCCGCCCTCTTTGGGTAGAGGAACTGGTGCTGATCGACCGCCCCGACAAAGACCACGTCGTGCTGGAGATGACCTGTGGCAAAGGTGGCTATGTCCGTTCCATTGCGCGTGATCTGGGTGAGGCGCTCGGCTGCCACGGCCACGTGAAAAAACTGCGCCGCATCTGGTCCGGCCCGTTTGAGGCCGAGGATGGCCTGACCATCGAACAGATCGACGAAATGGCCAAAACCACCGCACTGGATAATTATCTGCATCCGCTGGAAACCGGCTTATCGGACCTACCCGAGCTGAAATGCACCTCTGAAGGAGCCACCCGTCTGCGGAATGGCAATCCGGGCATGGTGCTGGCCTCTGACGTAGAATACGGCGACGAGGCCTGGGCCTCGCTGGATGGCAAGGCCGTGGCCGTAGGAATTTACAAGTCGGGCGAATTGCACCCAAGCCGCGTCTTTGCCGCCAACTGATGACTGTTCAGGCGGCGATACGCAATTTGTGACCCAGTCGAAGTATCTCGGACACCAGTAGATCCAGATCCTGCTTTTGCGTGCGGTGATTGTTGACCGCCACCCGTAGGCAATGCGCCCCCTGAACCGTTGTATCCGATAAAACCGCTGTGCCTTCCTCTTGCAGGCACAACATGATTTCGCTGTTAATCGCACGCAGAGTTTCGGGGCTGAGACCGCCCGGGTCATAGCGGAAACAAACGATGTTTATATTGGTGGGGAACATCAAGGTGAGGTCATCCTCTGCCTCGATCAGCGAAGTCAGATAACGCGCCTTTTCGATATCCTGATCAATGAGCCTGCCGAATTTCTGAACGCCGTGCTCCTTCAAGGACATCCAGACCTTGAGCGCTCGAAACCCACGCGAAGTCTGAATGCCGTAATCGTGCAAAAACGCCGCCCCGGCGACGCCTCGGGATTGCGGTTCCAGGTATTCCGGGGTCAGAGTAAATGTCGCGTGGTGGGCATCATGGCTTCGCACCAATGCGCAACCCACTTCGAAAGGCGCATGTAACCATTTGTGTGGGTCGAGCGCGACGGAATCCGCGCGTTCGATGCCGGACACGCGCCAACTGTTATCATGGGCGATTGCAATTAACGCACCGATACAGCCGTCAACATGAAACCACAGGCCTTCCTCGCGGCAGAAATCGGCAATCGCCGACAAGTCGTCGATGGCGCCTGTGTTCACGGTTCCGGCGGTAGCAATCACACAAGCGGGGTTAAGGCCGTCTGCGCGATCCTGCGCGACCATGCCGGCAAGCGCTTCAAGATCCATCGTCAAATCGTCTTGCGTAGGAACACGCCGCAGCGCCTTGTTGCCCAGACCCAGTGTTTCGAGCGACTTTTGGTGACAACTATGCATCTGATCCGATCCGTAATACCGCATCGGCTTATCCATGGCGGCGATGCCCTCTTCGCGCATGTCGATCCCGGATTTGACGTTGCGGGCCACCGTCAGCCCGATCAAGTTTGCCACGCTGCCGCCGCTGACCAATGTCCCACTGGCCCCTTCCGGCAGACCGATCATCTCGCGTAGCCAGTCGACGACTTGTCGGTCGATCAGGGCTGCCGCATGATTCCCTCCCCCTAGGTTCGATCCCTGAACCGCAGCCAGAAAATCCGCCATCGCGCCAGTGAAATTGCTCGCGCCCATATACCAGCCCCAAAACCGGGGATGAATATTGCCCATTGGATACTGCATGACCTGAGACTGGACATCATCCATCAAATCACCCAACGGCATACCCTGCTGAGGTGCAGGCGTTTCGAACCCGTTGCGTATGGCAGTCGGCATATCTTTCCAAATCGACCTATCACGCACATCACGCGTATGATCCAACGCCATATCCAACATTTCATGTGCTAACTTGCGGGTCTGCTCCCAATCCGCCGGATCCAATGTCTCGAATGTCATGTCTTCCCCCAGAATAAGCCGTTCAAATGAAGGCAGGTATAGCACAAGTTAAGGATCAGGACATCGCCCCTTGTAAACGGGCCTAATTCCAGCCAAACCCGACTGCATGATCACCCGTTCTCATACCAAGGGCGACGCGCCCTCGACTGCCATCTACTCCGATTGCGAAAAATACCGCTATAGCCTGACCCGTATCTGGAACCCGGCGGGCCGCAAGGCGTTGTTTGTGATGCTGAATCCGTCGACGGCGACCGAGGTGCAGAACGACCCCACGGTGGAACGTTGCGAGCGTCGCGCACGCACACTGGGTTTCGGAGCTTTTCAGGTCACCAATATCTTTGCCTGGCGCGACACTGATCCGCGCAAGATGCGAGCATCTGCAGATCCGGTGGGGCCTGAGAATGACGCAGCCATCCTAGACGGCGTGGAATGGGCGGATCAGGTCATCGCCGCCTGGGGCACCCATGGCGCACATCTGGAACGCGGCCCCGCAGTTGAGGACTTGCTGCGCGGCACGGGCCAGCCCTTGTTCCACCTTGGGCTGACCAAGGACGGGCATCCGAAGCATCCTCTCTACATTGCGTACACTCAGCAGCCCGAACCCTGGTGATAAAGGGTTAACCACGCTCTCAGCTTCGCTTTGACCAAGCCATTGTTTGCATGAGATGTTTTACACTCGGAGCCATTGTGCTTGCGGAGGGTAGATATGTTTCTGATCGGATTATTCGGAATGGCCGCCATGGGTGGTGCCGCCTACGCAATCAGCGACGTACTTGTGCCAGAAAACAAAGGCGATGACGAGGAGGAAGACGATCGCATCGAGGAAACGGCCGACGACGACCTGTCGGAAGGCAATTTGCTTGACGCGGACGAGAATGTCGACGAGCCCAGCTCTGCCGAGGAAACCGACTCTGACACTGGTGAGATTGTGTCCGAGTATGAAGGCGATCTGGTCATTGCGGGCGATGAGGATGCGGATGTTCTGACCGGGCAGGAAGGCAACGATCAGATCAACGGATATGGCGGGGACGACTGGATCGACGGCGGCGCTGGCAACGACGTGTTGTATGGCGGTGGTGGCGGGGACGTCCTGTTTGGCAACCTCGGGAATGATGTGCTCCATGGTGAATATGGTGACGACGTGCTGGACGGAATGTCAGGAAATGACGACCTGTATGGTCATTTCGGAACAGATGATCTGAGCGGCGGTGATGGGAATGACCGGCTTTTTGGTGGTCAGGGCGATGACACGTTAAGCGGCGATGACGGCGACGACGCGCTACAAGGCGGAGATGGCGACGACTACCTTGTTGGGGGTGCCGGTGAAGACGCCCTGTTTGGCGGAGATGGTGATGACATCTTGTCCGGAGAAGATGGTCCGGACGAGCATGCGCGCGACTTCCTAAACGGGGGCTCTGGGGACGACGTCATTCTTGCCGAAGACGGCGATGTGGTCACCGGTGGAGAGGGCGAGGACGAGATCGTTGTACAGTCCGACCCCGAGCAGGAAGCCACGACAATCATGGATTTCCAGATCGGCCACGACAAGCTTCTGATCACCTGGGACAACCCGGAAGAACCGGAATTGACGATCGAACAGGACAGTGAAAACAACAGCTTGACCCATGTTCGGGTCAATGGCGAAGACGTCGCTCAGCTTTTTGGCGCAGAGGGTCTGACTGTTGAAGATATTCAGTTTGTGACCGAAGCCCAGTTGGAGCAGTACGCCTTCACTAGTTGAGCCTGCAGAATCCCTTTGCCATTTGCGGTGAATGCGCCTATACGCGCCCATCCGCATCGGAATCGGTGCGGTTTTCTCCATGGGCCTGTGCTGGACGACATCCCGGCCTGCGCCATCAACTCTAACCTTTAAAGGAGACCCCGATGTCGATTACTGCCGCTGATAAAGCACGCGTCATGAAAGAATTCGCAACCAAGGACGGCGACACTGGTTCGCCTGAAGTCCAGGTTGCTATCCTGACCTCGCGCATCAACACCCTGACCGAGCACTTCAAAACCCACAAGAAAGACAACCACGGTCGTCGTGGTCTGCTGAAGATGGTTGCTCAGCGCCGTAAGCTGCTGGACTATCTGAAGGGCAAAGAAGAAGCACGCTATCAGGACCTGATCAAAAAGCTGGGCATCCGCCGCTAAACGCGTTTTGTTCATGTTGTACAGGCGCTGAGGCCCTGTTCGTACAAATTGTACATCTTGTACGCCCGCCATTTGGTGGGCGTATTTGTTTTGGTCACTCTCTAATCCAGTGAACTGTGCGGCGCGCGGATTTCCCGCCATGTTCATGAGAGACGGCACACACATACCCGCGGCCCAAACCTTACCGCTACGCAAAGAAGCGCAAACTTTTTTAACTTCCTGTGAACCACTTCACTGAACGCGGTCAAAGATTGCGCCATTCTGAGGGTGTTAGTGAGTAGGCGCTTCTTTTGTTTCGAGCGTCAGGTTTTTCATAGTCCTCCCTTTTTTACTGGGCGTGCCTGTAACGGGCGCGCCCATTTTCGTTCGGGACACACTGATGAAACCTACTTGCCTTTGGTATCAAGCGCCTGAACGCCGGGATGGCGAAACAGTTTCGCCATCGCAATCAATGCCAGTACACCGCAGATGACCGCGAGCACGAAAGGCATCCGCAAATTGATTGCCATGAGGGATCCGCTGAGGGCCGTAATGGTCCCGGAGCCCAACGCGTAAATGGCGACTGTCACACCCATGACCCAACCTTGCTCGGTTGGGCCGACGCTCGCGGAAAACAACGAAAGCATGGTCGGGTACATGATCGCGAACGCGATGGTTATCGGAACAATCAGGACATAGGTCAGATCGGCCATGGGGTTCAGCATGAAGGCCAATATCCCAAGCGCCATTGCGGCAATGGAAACATATAGAATCGGGAACTTTTTATAGCGCTTATGCAGCGGCGCGGTGAGGTAGGCACTGCCAAAGGCCATGGAGCCTCCGAACACGGCGAGGGCCATGCTGTTTTGAAGCGTACTGAACTTGAACCGGGTCAGCAGATACGTGTCGATGAAGAAGAAAAACGCATTCAGGCACATCAGCGAGAACAACATGACGACCGAAAGCCGCAAAACGACCGGGTGCGAGAAGACTTTCCACAAGTTCAAAACAACATCTAAAAGCCCGAAGTCAATTTTTTGTCTTTTGAAACCGGGTTCGGAAAAGAAGAACAGGATCAGGGCCATGTTGATCAGGATCAGGGCAATGGCGACGTAGAAAGGCAGTTCCAGTGACGCGAATGATCCCATCAGGTTTTGGTCGCTGAGCAGTCCTGAAATCAGTGGCCCCCCGAGCAGGCCCAGCGCGGATGCCGCAACAATCATCCCGAGGTTTTTTGATTTCTCCTGATCGTCATGGCTGATGTCGATCAATGCGGCCTGCGCAATGGGTTGGTTGGCCGTCGTAAACCCGGAAATGGCGCGCCCCAAAAGCAACAGCCAATAGCTGGACGTCATGATCGCGGCCACAGTCAGAACATAGCCGATCAGGGCACCGGTAAGGCAGATCATGATGCCTGTTTTACGCCCGATATAGTCCGACAACTTGGCGATGAAGGCCGCCCCGAAAAAGTAGAACAGAAAGAAGACGACAATCAGAATCGTATAGTCGAGCTGGCGGATATTCGTCGCTGTTCCATGTGCGAGGAAAGCCTGGTGTGGATCCAGCAGGATCGTGTTGAAAATCGGCACGATCAATCCAAAACCCATCACGTCAATGAAAACGACCAGCAACAGAGACAATCGTGAAAGGTTCATAACAGCTTCCTCATTACGGTCCCGGAATAATCCAATTTCAAAACGTCGAGGGGGCCGGCCACATCACAAGAAACACGCGCTGCGCCAAGATTTGCCCGGAGTCAGGGTATGGGCTCTTTCGTTTTCTGTCCAATTTGGCGCGGCGACGGGCGGTATCCGGGGGGCTGACCTTGGGTTTCGAATTGTGACGCCGCGTCGCGAAAGCCGGGCCCTAGGTTAGAAGGTTGACGTAAGCGTAAGCAGTGCCGTGATTTTTTTCCAAGCGGTCAAAAAAATGATGCGAACAGCAGATTTCTTCCCCCTTTCTCGGCACCCTATTTTTCTTACATGGACGGTGTCGCTGCGGGTTCACACTCACGGAAGTTGGTCTTTGAGCCCTTCCCTCAAGTGGCTTGGACCTGACCCGCAGCGGCAAGGATTTGATGACCATATGTTGCGGGAGTTGAATGATGCCATTGAAGTCAATTCTGAGCCGGGTGTTTGCAACCAAGATGTCTGAGACGTCCAACGCCACAAATGCGCGGTCGATTTTGAATAATCCCTACGACCATAAGAAGGCAATTTCGAAGGTTGAGACAGCGGCGGTTCTTCGCGGGATCCTAGAAGATGAAAAGATGGAATATCCAACCCAAGGCAAACGCAAGGATTCGCTGCACTGACCGCCGTTTGGTACGCTCCTGACGACTTCTGCATGGGCACGCGCTACAGGGGCCGCTCCGGACCAAAAACGCCCGCCGAATTGGCGGGCGTTTCGGTTTTCTCAGGATAATCCCAGTTACATCTTGGCCTTTTCTGATTTAAGCGCCAGCCACAGGCAGTAGCACATGATCAGAACCACCAAGGTAAACGGAATTCCAGTCGACACCGCTGCCCCTTGCAAGGCAGAGAGACCTCCGCCCAGCAGCAGTGCGATTGCGACGAGGCCTTCAAGCGTGCACCAGAACACGCGTTGCACAACCGGTGCGTCCATCTTTCCGCCTGCCGTGATCGTGTCGATCACCAGCGAGCCTGAGTCCGACGATGTGACAAAGAATACAACGATCAGGATCAGAGCGATCGGGGCAATGATGCCGTAAAGCGGCAGCTCTTTCAGGAAGCCGAACAGCGCGCCCTCGGGGGCATAGCTTTCGATCACTGTGGCGCGGACGCCCTCTGCTCCGCCTGCGTTCAGCATGTCGATGGCTGCGCCGCCAAAGGTCGACATCCACAAGGCACATACCGCAGTGGGTGCCAACAAGGCGCAGATCACGAACTCACGCACCGTACGACCTTTGGAAATGCGGGCGATGAACATGCCCACGAAAGGTGACCACGCAATCCACCAGGCCCAATAGAAGGTTGTCCAGCCGTGGAAGTAACTGGTGTCTTCCCGACCGAATGGATTGGACAGAGCAGGCAGGTGCGTCACGTAATCCACCATTACGTTGAAATACCGCGCGATGGCGGTGCCAACACCGGTGACAACGATGACGAAGATGAACAGGCCCACGGCCATGATCATGTTGATCTCACTCAGCCGTTTGACACCTGCATCCATGCCCATCAGGACCGATCCCAATGCGATCAAGGTGATGCCAATGATCAGCAGGACGGTGACCGTGGGGCTGGGTTCGATGCCAAAGACCTCGTTCAATCCAGCAGCCACCTGCTGAGCGCCTAGTCCAAGTGAGGTGGTCAGGCCAAAGAGCGTGGCAAACACGGCCAGCGTGTCGATGAGATGGCCCCACCAGCCCCAGACTCGTTCGCCCAGGATCGGGTAGAAGGCCGAGCGCAGGGTCAGCGGCAGACCGAGATTGTAGCTGAAGATCGCCAGTGCCAGACCGACGGCCGCGTAAACCGCCCAGCCTTCCAATCCCCAATGGTGGATTGTGCCAACGATGCCAATATACTCATTGCCGGGCACCGCGATATCGATGCCTAGGGGCCGTGCATTACCGCCTTCGGCGAAGTTGTAATAGACCGGCTCCATCACGCCGAAGAACAGCAGCCCGATGCCGATACCCGCGGCGAACATCATCGCGATCCAACCGGCATAGGAATAGTCAGGCTTGGCGTCCTTGCCGCCGATGCGAACTTTTCCGACAGGCAGGATGATCAGCACCAGACAGAACAGGGTGATTGCGTCAACCGACAGTACCAGGAACCAGTCAAACGTGCTGGTCAGCCAAGGCCGGAGCCAGCCGAAGAAGGTTGCCGCTGCCTCCTGATTTGCCAGCGCGATCAGGACGAACGCAAAGATCAGGATGCTTGAGATCAAAAAGACCGGGTTATGGATATCCAGACCGAAGGGCCGGACATTGTCTTGCCCAAGCTCATATTCGGTCTCAAAATCGTAAATCCGGGGATCCGGATCCAGCATTTTCTTGGTTTGTGCCATGCGTCTACCCTTCTGTTCGCAATATGCAAACGCCAAGGTATTCGACCGGCGGACGGAGGTGGTATTCGTAGTCCCTTGGCGCGTTTCCGTCGTCTCGACCGCAGGTATGGTGGTTTCAGCCTATACGGATACTAAATTTTCACCAAATATATTCGATTTTACGAATGCTTACGCCGGGAAAGCTGTAGATTCAGCTTTCAGTACCGTGGATAAATTGTTATTCACCCAAAAGGTTGACTGAAGCAGAAAAGGCAGGTAATTCATCCAAATGGTTGAACGAGAGAGTCGCTATGACCTCAATGCAATATTGAAGGCCGCATCCGACCCGACCCGCCGCGTGATCCTGACAATGCTTGCGCAGCAGGGACCATTGCGGGTGACGGATATCGCGCGGCAATTCGATATGAGCCTCAACTCGGTGTCCAAGCACATCAAGGTGCTTGAGAGTGCTGGGCTGGTGCAGCGCCGGACGGAATGGCGCGAGCATCTGATCGAGGTGCAGATGGCCCCCTTGTCAGCCGTGGATGACTGGTTCGCCGGGCTGCGTTCGATCTGGGCGCTTCGGCTGGACGCCTTGGAAACTGCTTTGGAGGACCCAGAAGATGACGGAACTGTCCCTTGAAATCACCCGCGCCATCCCGCACCCGCCTGAAAAGGTATTTGATGCGTGGCTCGACCCGGAAATGCTGGCCAAGTTCATGCTGCCCGGCCCCAACATGACCGTGCCCGAGGCGAAATCCGACGCCAAGGTGGGCGGTCGTTTCAAGATCATCATGCGCGCGCCCAAGGCCGGAGATCTGCCGCATGAGGGCGAATACAAGGTGATCGACAGGCCCAACCGGCTGCAATTCACCTGGAATTCACCCTACAGTCAGGACGATTCCACTGTGACGCTGGATTTCACGCCCACCGACAAGGGTACGGAATTGCGCCTGCACCACATCCGCTTCCCTTCAGAAGAAAGCCGCAACAACCATGAAGGTGGCTGGACCCGTATCCTTGAGACACTGGAGGGTGCGCTGTGATCAACTGGCTCGCCCTTGGCGTGGGTGTGATCGCGGCCTTTCTGCTGGGCTGGCTGGTCTATGGACCCGTCGGCTTTCAGAAACGCTGGGCCGAGGGAACACGGATCGACCCCACCCCACCCGAATCTCCACCCCTGCCGCAGATGGCGGCCCAGATCGTGTTCCTGATCCTGCTGGCCGCCGTGATCGCGGTGACCGAGACCACCAACAGCCTTGGCGTTGCGGTGCTGGCGATCCTTGCGGTGGCTGCTCAGGCCGCATCGGTCGGGGCATGGGCGCAGAAAAGCGGCTTCGCCATCGCGGTCGACACCGGCTATGCGCTGGGCTGCGGCGTGGTGATGATCCTGGCGCACGCGATCCTATGACATGTCGACCCCTGCCCTGCTTGGGCGGGGGTTAGGCAATCCCCTGCCCCCCAAAAACTCCCGACTTTCCAAAGCTTCCAAACTCATGTATGGGCCAGTCATCTGAGACGTTGTGCCCTGACCCCGGCACTCGAATGGAAGATAAAGTGGGGTCGGCGGCAATGGGGCCGCCATGCAAACCGGAGACCCGCAGGGGCGGGAGTGCTCCGTTCTAGGATACGCATATGTTTGATGTAACAAAGAAATCGATTCAGTGGGGCGAAGAGACGCTAACACTGGAAACCGGCAAGGTTGCCCGTCAGGCCGACGGCAGCGTGATTGCCACGCTGGGCGAAACCAGCGTGATGGCAAACGTGACCTTTGCCCGCGCTCAAAAGCCCGGTCAGGATTTTTTCCCGCTGACCGTGCACTATCAAGAAAAATACTATGCCGCCGGTAAGGTTCCGGGTGGCTTCTTCAAGCGCGAAGCGCGCCCGACCGAGAAAGAGACGCTGACCGCGCGTCTGATCGACCGTCCGATCCGCCCGCTGTTTGTTGACGGCTTTAAAAACGAAGTTCTGGTGATGTGCACCGTGCTGTCCCACGATCTGGTCAACGACCCCGACATCGTTGCGATGATCGCGGCATCCGCTGCTCTGACCATTTCCGGCGCGCCGTTCATGGGTCCGATCGCCGGTGCCCGCGTTGGTTTCGAGGATGGCGAATACGTTCTGAACCCGACCGTCGACGACATGCAGGACCTGCGCCTGAACCCTGAACAGCGTCTGGACCTGGTTGTCGCCGGTACCAAAGACGCCGTGATGATGGTGGAATCGGAAGCGTACGAACTGTCCGAGGCGGAAATGCTGGGCGCGGTAAACTTCGCGCATGAGCAAATTCAGCCCGTGATCGACCTGATCATCTCGCTGGCCGAAGAAGCCGCGAAAGAGCCGTTCGAATTTGTCGCCCCCGATTACTCGGAGCTGTCCGCCGCTGTTTCGGCTGCCGGTGAAGAGAAGATGCGCGCCGCGTTCGCGATCACCGACAAGCAAGAGCGCACCGCCGCTGTTGCCGCGGCCCGTGAAGCGATCAAGGAAGCGTTGACCGAAGAGCAACTAGAAGACGGCAACCTCGGTTCCGCTATGAAGAAGCTGGAAGCTGGCATTCTGCGCGGTGACGTCGTCAAAGGCGGCAAGCGTATCGACGGTCGTTCGACCACCGATATCCGTTCGATCGTCGCAGAAACCTCGATGCTGCCGCGGACCCACGGTTCCGCCCTGTTCACCCGTGGTGAAACTCAGGCGTTGGCCGTGACCACGCTGGGCACTGGCGACGATGAGCAGTTTATCGACGCACTGCACGGCAACTTCAAATCCAACTTCCTGCTGCATTACAACTTCCCTCCCTACTCGGTTGGCGAAGTTGGCCGCGTCGGTGGCCCGGGCCGTCGTGAGATCGGCCACGGCAAGCTGGCATGGCGTGCCCTGCAGGCGGTTCTGCCTGCGGCGACCGACTTCCCCTACACGATCCGCATCGTGTCGGAGATCACCGAATCCAACGGCTCGTCCTCGATGGCGTCGGTTTGCGGTGGTTCGCTGTCGATGATGGATGCGGGCGTCCCGCTGAAAGCGCCGGTTGCCGGTGTGGCCATGGGCCTGATCCTGGAAGATGACGGCAACTATGCCATCCTGTCGGACATTCTGGGTGACGAAGACCACCTTGGCGACATGGACTTCAAAGTGGCTGGCACCGAAAACGGCATCACCTCGCTGCAGATGGACATCAAGGTTGCGGGCATCACGCCCGAGATCATGGAGAAAGCCCTGGCGCAAGCCAAGGACGGCCGGATGCACATTCTGGGTGAGATGGGCAAAGCCCTGTCCGAGACCAACGAATTCTCGGTCCACGCCCCGCGCATCGAGACCATGAACATCCCCACCGACAAGATCCGTGAAGTGATCGGTTCAGGCGGCAAGGTCATCCGCGAGATCGTCGAGGTTTCGGGCGCCAAGGTCGACATCAATGACGACGGCGTCATCAAGATCGCGTCGCCCGACGGTGAATCGATCAAGAAGGCCTATGAGATGATCCACTCGATCGTTGCTGAGCCGGAAGAGGGCCAGATCTACACCGGTAAAGTGGTCAAGATCGTCGACTTCGGTGCCTTCGTGAACTTCTTTGGCAAGCGCGACGGTCTGGTACACGTGTCCCAGATCGAAAACCGCCGCCTGAACCATCCGTCGGATGTTCTGAAAGAAGGTCAGGAAGTAAAGGTCAAGCTTCTGGGCTTTGACGATCGCGGCAAGGTGCGCCTGTCGATGAAAGTTGTCGATCAGGAAACCGGCGAAGAGATCGTTCCCGAGAAGAAAGAAAAGAAAGAGGAAAGCGCAGAGTAATCTGCCTCTTTTGCAAGAACGAAGGCCCCGGTAATCTGCCGGGGCCTTTTTCTTTGGGCGAATGTCGAGTGCCGTAGCGATACTGTGGAATGTGCCGATCATCAGCTGGTGCTGGGGTAGGCTTCAATTTAGATGAGGATACAGTTTTAATCGCTGAGTGCATTGCCCTGAAACAGAGCCTCGCAACCACTTAAAACGTTGGCTTTACAGGCCCGAGGCATCTACTTGGGCGTTCTTTTCTACTCATTGCCGATAAATGAATGAATTTACGACGATATCCGATCGTTTCTTGGTTTATTTCTTTTCTTCGATCAAAAGCTCTTCTATGAGCGCGCCTAACAGTTGCGTCCTCGATTTGACCTTAGCTTTTTTGTAGATTGAATTGTTCTGGGACTTGATTGTTCCCTCGCTGGTCTCGCGCAGTTTAGCTATTTCTGCGAGGGACAGGCCCTTTACGGTGAGAAGTGCAACATCTCGTTCCGCAGCACTAAGGCCCCAACGGTCGAACTGTAGTTCCAGCATCCGAAAAAACTCGCCTTGAGCCTTTCGCAGGTTCTGTTTGACTTCTTGGTGACGTCGCAAAAACAGCCTGTGGCTTTGCCAAATCAAAAGCCCCCCAAGAATAAACCCAAATAGGGTGATGAGAGCCGTGATTTCATGGACCACCCAACTCGCGGAAAAAATGTAGTACCCTGTTATTTCGCCAATCAATTCGATCACAAACGTCAAAGCAGAGATCGCATATACAGCGATCCCCGCTTTGAACATGGCTTCTTTTTTAAACCATTTGTTCAAACCCCAATCTCGCTTGGGCTCAAGTTGGAAGCTGAATTAATCATCGTCGCCTTCGTCATCCCCTTCGCCATCGTCACCTTCACCGTCGCGCTCGCCATCGTCGCCCTCGCTGTCGCGCTCACCATCGTCGCCTTCGCTGTCGCGCTCACCATCGTCGCCTTCGCTGTCGCGCTCACCATCGTCGCCTTCGCTGTCGCGCTCACCATCGTCGCCTTCGCTATCGTTTTCCCCATCGCCTTCGTCATCGTCACCTTCGTCATCAAATCCTTCGTCGTCATCTTCGTCATCAAAATCTTCGTCGTCATCTTCCTCATCGTCGAACTCATCGTCTCGCTCTGAACGATCCCGAACGATGGTTCCGTCTTTCCCCAGCACCACTTCTCTCTCGATTCCAGGTCCAGTCGCTTCAAAGCGAAGATTCCCAAACAGCGTGTTGGTTATTTCGATTCGTTGGAAACCTTGTTCTGTGAGTTCGTCGATGATGTCTTGCTTGGTGGTTTGCGAAAGCGCCGTGGTGGCCATCAGAACGAAAGTTGATGTCAGACCGATAGTTTTCTTGTTCATGTTCCCATCCTCAAAGGAATTGCCAATTGAACTAAAACATCGGCGCTTTGCGATGGGAATATAACTTAGGTTGGTTAGGCCAGACTTGAACCAAAGAACTATATCCTCAACGGTACTGGGTAATGCGCGCAATGTGCGGGAACGTGGATTTGGAGAGCGCCGAAAAATTTTTCAGGAGCAAATTCCTGAATTTGATCTCGGACCGATCTGAATTTACAGCCATGTAGTTTTTGAAGGTGACACCGAGGATATGCCCGAAGCCAAGAAATTCGAAAAGCTCTTCTCTACTCCAATGATGCGATTTGTGGTGCCTAACAGTGCAGCGCTTAATGCGGCGATTCTGTTTGAGGCCGAAAAGATGCGTGAGGAAGACGAGGGTGCCTCAAAATCCAATCGCGGCGGATGGCACTCAAACGGAAACCTCTTTGATCGCGATACGCCCGCTATTCAGAATTTGCGAGACGCGGCCGAAGATGCGGTGTTTCAAATAACGCGAAAGGTCTCAGACAAGGTTGAACTGGATAAACTTCGCCTGAAACTGTTCGGGTGGATAAACGACAATCCTTCCGGCGGGTACAATGCGCCGCATACTCATCCCGGCGCGCATTGGTCTGGAGTGTACTATGTTTCTCAACCCGAGATCGAAGAAGGTTCGTCTGGAATGATTGAGTTTCTCGACCCTCGAAACGAGTTGCCTCACTGGCGCATACTTCAGGCGAGTGCGTTTCGGAACAAAAAGAAGCTGCGCCCGGCAGCCGGCGAAATGATCCTTTTTCCATCCTATCTGACCCATTGGGTCCACCCAAACCAAAGTAAAGAAAGCCGCGTCACGGTTGCCTTCAACGCAACCTTTCGACGTCCAAAATCGGATCCCAGTTGATCGCCTCGAGATACGCAGCCTCTGTGGTATCGAACATCATGGCAATGTTTCGCCTGGTCAGCGCAGTCAGTGCGGTTTTCAGTTTCCATCAGAAGATACGATCCTTTGGCAGCGAGACCGCGTTCAACCGACGTATCCGATTCCAACCACCGCCTCGGCAGGCGTGCACACAGTCGATCCAACCATAGCCAATCTGCCTTTTTCGATCAGTGCCGCTTTCGAGCCCTGCGCGTCACGGTAAACGATATGTTAACACTTCTAAGTTGAGTTAGCTCAAAGTTAAGGAAATCCAAATCATCTGGGACGTCGCCGCGCTTTGGCCTCTATCACCATCTTTGAGATCGACGGAGATCCGTTTGGCAACCCCAGTGTGACGGTGACCCAGGGGTTTCAGGTCACCATTACTGATGATGATAATTTTCTCGAAAATCCGGACAACAACGGCAGCCAACAGTTCGATACCCTCCCAATCCCCGGGCTGAGCAACTCCGGCAGCTTTCAGATATTTGAAGGCTACAGCGCGACGGTCGGAGGTGCACCGGTCACCTACACACTGCTGCAATTCTCGGGTACGCAATACATCGTTGTGACCTCGGGAAACGTTGCCGTTAACGATGTACTGACAGGCAACTCACTGGCCCAGAGTACTGCACCTGCGGTCGAATATGATAACCTTCCCAGCTTTGTCTGCTTTACTTCGGGGTCACATATTCTGACACCACCGGGCCAGCGTCTGATCGAAGAAGTCAAAGCAGGCGATCATGTGATCACCGCAGATGGCACCGGTCGGGCCGTGCGCTGGGTGGGTCGGCGACGGATGAGTGAGGCGGATCTGAGACAGACCCCTAAGCATTGCCCGATCCGGATCAGTGCGGGCAGTCTTGGGCCGCAGACACCATCGCGAGATCTGCTGCTGTCACCTCAGCATCGGGTTGTCGTGTCCTCACCTTCGTTGGAACTGCATCATAGTCACCCGATGATGTTGGCGACGGCCAAGTCTCTGCTCAACGGCAAGTCTATCACGCAAGTACCGCCAAGCGGGGGCGTCGAGTACATTCACATTCTATTCGACCAGCATGAGCTGGTGAATGTCGAAGGATTGTGGTCGGAATCGTTTTATCCCGGCGGATACACGTTGGACGCGATGAGCAGTGCGGTGAAGGAGGAACTATTCGAGCTGTTCCCCGAGCTTCATTCCGACGCAGGCGGCTATGGTGATACGGTGCTGCCGGTTCTGAAACCGTACGAAGTGCAGATGCTGCGCCCGGAGCTGTGTGCCCCTTGTGGAGCTACTGCAGCGTTTGCGCACTAAACGAGGGCGGGGGCTTGTGCCCCCCGCCCATTATCCAATCACGATGGCGCTTTGGTTTTGCGCAGATAGGGGAAAATCGTTTCGAACTCGCCGAACTTCTCTTTTGCCTCATCGTTGGAGACCGCAGGTGGAATGATCACATCCTCACCCGGCACCCAATTTGCGGGGGTTGCCACGCCCTTGGCGCTCATCTGCAGGCCATCCAGCGCACGCAGAATCTCGGCAAAGTTGCGGCCCACGGTCATCGGGTAGGTCATGGACAGTTTCAACTGCTTATCGGGTCCGATGATAAAGACAGAGCGTACAGTTGCGCTGTCGGCAGGCGTGCGGCCGTCGGGCAGATAGGCCTCGGCCGGCAGCATGTCGAAGGCTTTGGACACAGCCAGACCGTCATCGGCGATGATCGGGAAGCCGGGGTTGGCGTTGCCATAGGCCTCGATATCTTTTTTCCACTTCTTATGATCTTCGACACCATCGACCGACACGCCGATCACTTTGGTGTTCCGCGCCGCCCATTCATCGTTCAGCTGCGCAACTGCCGAAAACTCGGTCGTGCAAACAGGAGTGAAGTCCTTGGGGTGTGAGAACAGGATGGCCCAGCTATCGCCAATCCAGTCATGAAACTGGACGGTGCCCTGATCTGTCTCTGCGGTGAAATTCGGGACCGTATCATTGATGCGCAAACCCATTGGGAAACTCCTTTCCTGTGAAAAATCGCGAGTCGATTGCTGCCAACCTAATCACTTTGCGCAGAGGTTAAACCATTCATGTTGCGCTGTCAGAAGATTCAGTAGGTAGATAATTTGATCAAATTATGTTTTACCCTTGCCCGACACCCGGGTGGGTGACAGAGTGCGAATGAAAACCGACCGTTCGGTCGATTGATTCCTGATCCGGAGGATGAGCCATGATCGAAAAACGCGATTTCTATATCAACGGCAAATGGGTCGCCCCATCAGAGCCGAATGATTTCGAAGTGATCGACCCGTCGACCGAAGAACCATGCGCGGTGATCTCATTGGGGTCAGAGGCTGACACTAACGCAGCGGTCGCCGCGGCCAAAGCTGCTCTGCCTGGTTGGATGGCAACCCCGGTGGACGCGCGCATCGCTTTGGTAGAGAAACTGGTCGATATTTACGCCACCCGCTCAGAGGATCTGGCCCAGGCGATGTCGATGGAGATGGGTGCACCGATCGAAATGGCGCGCAGCCAGCAATCGGGCGCGGGGATCTATCACCTGAAAAACTTCATCCGTGCCGCCAAGGCGTTCCAATTCGAACGTCCGTTGGGCGATCATGCGCCGAATGACCGGATCATCTATGAAGCGGTGGGTGTGGCAGCCCTGATCACCCCATGGAATTGGCCGATGAATCAGGTCACGCTCAAGGTCGGCGCGGCGGCGATTGCGGGCTGCACGATGGTGCTGAAACCGTCCGAGCAAAGCCCGCTGAACGCGATGATCTTTGCTGAGATGATGGATGAGGCTGGCTTCCCGGCTGGTGTTTTCAACCTGGTGAATGGCGATGGCGTGGGCGTGGGCTCTCAGCTCTCGGGGCACGCAGATGTTGATATGGTCAGCTTCACCGGTTCGACCCGCGCGGGCACTGCGATTTCCAAGAATGCGGCGGATACACTGAAGAAAGTGCATCTGGAATTGGGCGGCAAAGGGGCCAATGTGGTCTTCGCCGATGCCGACGAAAAGGCGGTAAAACGCGGCGTCCTGCACATGATGAACAACACCGGTCAAAGCTGTAACGCGCCCAGCCGGATGCTGGTGCAGCGTCCGATCTATGATCAGGCGGTTGAGACAGCCGCCGAAGTGGCAAACAAGGTCACCGTCGGCAGTGCCGCCCAAGAAGGCCGACATATCGGACCGGTGGTGAACGAAGTGCAGTGGACCAAAATTCAGGACCTGATCCAGAAAGGAATTGATGAGGGCGCGCGTCTGGTGGCAGGCGGTACCGGTCGCCCTGAAGGACTGAACAAGGGCTACTATGTGCGTCCTACGGTCTTTGCAGATGCCAACAACCAGATGACCATCGCGCGCGAGGAGATCTTTGGCCCGGTTCTGACCATGATCCCCTTCGATACCGAAGAAGAAGCCATCGAGATTGCCAATGACACACCTTACGGGCTGACCAATTATGTTCAGACCCAAGACGGTGCACGCGCCAACCGAATGGCTCGCGTCTTGCGGTCGGGCATGGTTGAGATGAACGGCCAGTCGCGCAGCGCTGGGTCCCCGTTTGGTGGGATGAAACAGTCCGGCAATGGCCGCGAAGGCGGGGTTTGGGGACTGGAGGACTTCCTTGAGGTCAAGGCCGTTGGCGGTTGGGCCGCCGAATAGTCAATCTTGGTGCTATCAAAATGTGAGGCACCCTAAGGGTGCCTCGCTTTGTTTCTTAGGCAGGTCGGACGATAAGCTGCGGCTCTCCGTCCGACGTGTGGCGGGTGGATCGACCATCCCAGCCAATCTCACCTGTCACCCGCTGGCGAAGGGACGAAAAACTGTCGAACCGGACCACATCTACGGGCACGTCGAACTGAAGGGTCACCCGGCGATGTCCGCCATCCCCGATCATGGTCAGACCGCGGATTTCGGCGGTGAAGGGCTGACCCAGATATCGACCCTCAACCCGGTCACCAACGCGCAACTGCACTCGATTTCCTGCCATCGCGTGCAACGTGTTCCAATCCCGCACACCGAGTTGATGCGCCAACAGTTCCAACGCCTCGCTATGCGATAGCTTCACTCCGGCGTCCTGCAGGCGTTTGCGCAGGCGTTTTGCCTGCTCTTTCAGCTCCGCAACCGGAGCGATGTTCTGAATATGTGTCATGGTGTGCCTCGTTTCCTGAAACGGGCGCGAAATCTGGACGGGGTTCGCATTGCCATCCGCGCGCCAGGAAAGGGCAACAGATGTGATTCAATCGGGTTTCACCAAAGCCTAAGGCCGCGAACGGCAGGGGACCCGAACCTGCCGTGCATATGGCAACGACGCGCCAGAATGTCAATCAGGCGTCGGCCTGCGCCGCCTCATAGGCCAGCATGGCGCGCTTGACGGGCAGTCCCCAGTGGTAGCCACCCAGGCCGCCCGATTTGCGTAAGGCACGGTGGCAGGGAATCAGCCAACTGACCGGGTTGCGCCCAACTGCGGTGCCCACGGCGCGCACCGCTTGGGGTGAGCCGACCCGCTGCGCGATCTCGGAATAGGTGGTGACCTGCCCCGAAGGGATGTGCATCAGCGCTTCCCATACCTTGATCTGCAGTGGTGAGCCAATCAGGTAGAGTGGGGTCGGCTCCAACCGGTCGCTGGCCGCACCGAAGGCGCTGAGCACCCAAGGCCGCAGGCGCATCGGGTCCTCGACAAAATCAGCATTGGGCCAACGAGAGATCATGTCTTCCATCGCCGCCTCCTCGCCTGTCTCGGCCCCAAAGGCGATTCCACAGATTCCCTTGTCAGTTCCCATGACCAGCGCAGGGCCAAAGGGGCACTCGAACCAGCCCCAGTAGATCGTGAGACCTGCGCCTTTGCGGGCGTATTCACCCGGGCTCATGGATTCCCATTTCAGGAACAGGTCATGAAGCCGACCACTGCCGGACAGCCCCACATTATGAGCGGTTTCCAGCGTGGTGAAACGCTCGTGCAACAGAGCTTTGGCATGGCCAAGGGTCAGGTATTGCTGGTATCGCTTCGGTGAGACCCCGGTCCAGCGTGAGAACAGACGCTGAAAATGGGCAGGGCTCATATCCATCTGGCGAGCCAACTCATCAAGACTGAGACTCTCTCCGCCTTGATCGATCAATTCGATCGCGCGCCGCATGACGTTATAATGATATCCGCTTTCTGCTGTCTGGACGTTCATCGGTCACCTCATCAGTTACAGGAACAGTAACTCGCCCCTGTCGATCTTGCGACCCGGAACCTGCGCTTTATCTTGTCAACTGAGTTGACGAATCAAATCGATTTCTCCTACCATTCAGGTATGGGACACAGGTTGGATCAGCTTTATCAGGCAGTTCAGGCCACCCGGCCTTTGCTGCGGAACATCACGGCAGCAGTTGAGCAGGGCAGCCAGCGCAAAGGCGTGACCGTCGGGCAACGTGCCCTTTTGGAAGGTCTGTCGCTATCTCCCGGCGCGACAGCCCCGGTGCTATGCGCCGAGCTGCAGCTGAAACGACAATATGTCTCGCGCATCTTAAAAGAGTTGATGGGTGCACAGCTGATCGAAAGCCAGCCCAATCCCAAACGTGCAGGCACCTACTGCTACCGGCTGAGCCCTGCGGGCGAAGAGACGATCACGGCAATCAGAGCGGATGAGATGGCCAAGCTGACACGCTTTGCACAGGACTTTTCTGCGTCAGAGCTTGTCGCCTATCACAAGGTTCAGCTGGCCCTGACCCGCTATTTCGCAGAACTCGCCAAGGAGGCCTGACATGACCGTCCTTTGGATAATGGCGGCAAGCATCATGATCGCCGTGTTGTACATCCTCTTGCAAATCCGAAAGATTGGCACTCCGACAACCGGAGCCAAAATAGACCTGGCATCGCGGCCTGAAACGGCGCTGCTGGTGATCGATATGCAAACAGATTTTACCTCGATACCCACCTGGGATGACGCACAAATTGAGGGTGCCTTGTCGACGATCCGGTCAACGACGGACAGCGCCCGCCAGTCTGACTGGTCCGTGATTGCCATCCGTCATGAATTCAAGGGACGGCTGGCGAACTTGCTGAACGGGTGGTTCAATCAGGGGCGCGGCAACGCAGGTTCCGACGGAGTTGGGTTGGATCCGCGTCTTGCGCTGAATCCCGATGCCGAGTTTGTAAAATCCGTAGGTGACGCCTTTTCTTCGCCGGGCTTTGAACGGTTCCTGCAAGACAAACGGATCGGAACGCTGGTTCTGACAGGGTTGGACGGGTGTCATTGCGTGAATAAGACCGCGCAGGGCGCGCTCAATCGAGGATACCGGGTTCAGATCAATTCGGCAGCCGTTCTGGCGGCTGATCCGAACCGGTGGCAGGGGATCAGGGATCAACTTGCAACGGCGGGGGTGGATTTCCGACTGCAGAAGTGAGGCATAGGGATAAATCGACCAAGACCCGCGCCTAGGCAAAACCAAAACGCACCTTTTCAATTGCGACCGCTTGTCTGGCAGGGCATTAAGGCTCGGATGGCCAAACAACTCGGATACCACAAGATCCGCGAGATCTTTACGCGTTTTCACGACGCCGACCCTGAACCCAAGGGCGAGTTGGAGCATGTAAACGTCTATACTCTGGTCGTTGCCGTCGCACTGTCAGCGCAGGCGACCGATGCCGGCGTCAACAAGGCTACGCGCGCGCTATTCAAGATCGCCGACACGCCACAGAAGATGCTGGATCTGGGCGAAGAAGGTCTGATCGAACATATCAAGACCATCGGCCTGTTCCGCCAGAAGGCCAAGAACGTAATCAAGCTGAGTCGCATTCTGGTCGAAGACTATGGCGGTGAGGTGCCCAACTCCCGCGCGGCGCTTCAATCGCTACCGGGTGTGGGGCGCAAGACAGCCAATGTTGTCCTAAACATGTGGTGGCGATATCCGGCGCAGGCCGTGGACACGCATATCTTTCGCGTCGGCAACCGCACCGGCATCTGCCCGGGCAAGAATGTGGACGCCGTCGAACGCGCCATCGAAGACAACATACCGACCGACTTTCAGCTGCATGCGCATCACTGGCTGATCCTGCATGGCCGCTATCACTGCAAGGCACGCAAACCGCAGTGCCCTACCTGTATCATCCGCGATCTCTGCGAATTTGAGGACAAGACTCTATGAAAACCTACCAACTGACCGGCATCGGAAACGCCGTTGTGGACGTGATTTCCCAAGCCGATGACAGTTTCCTTGAGCTGATGGGCATCGAAAAGGGCATCATGCAGCTGATCGAACAGGAACGCGGCGAGGTACTGTACGCCTCGATGGAAGGCCGGGTGCAGACTCCGGGTGGCTCGGTTGCCAATACCATTGCGGGTGCGGGTGCACTGGGTCTGGATTCGGCGTTTATCGGGCGGGTGCATGATGATGCGCTGGGCCGTTTCTATGCCGATGCGATGAACGAAGACGGGGTGGATTTTGTGAACCCGCCGGTGCCGGGGGGCGAGCTGCCAACCTCGCGTTCGATGATCTTTGTCTCACCGGATGGCGAGCGGTCGATGAACACCTATCTGGGTATTTCGTCCGAGCTGTCTTCTCGGGATGTCTCGGAAGACGTCGCGGGCAACAGCCAGATCATGTTCCTCGAGGGCTATCTGTTCGACAAGGAAAAGGGCAAAGCCGCGTTCCTTGAAGCCGCGCGCAACTGCCATAAGGGTGGCGGCAAGGCGGGCATCGCCATTTCTGACCCGTTCTGTGTAGAACGGCACCGGGTCGATTTCCTGCTGCTGATCGAGAATGAGCTGGATTTTGTAATCGGCAACGAGGCCGAGATCAAATCGCTGTTCGAAACCGACGATCTTGAGGAGGCGCTGGCGAAAACGGCCGAGATTTGCCCTCTGGTCGTTTGCACCCGGTCGGGCGACGGGGTGACTGTTCTGAACGGCAACGCGCGCATCGATGTACCGGTTGAAAAGGTCGTACCCGTGGACGCGACCGGCGCGGGCGATCAATTCGCCGCCGGGTTTCTTTATGGCATGGCAACAGGCCGCGATT
Source organism: Ruegeria sp. I3 (assembly GCF_056532525.1). Taxonomy (NCBI): domain Bacteria; kingdom Pseudomonadati; phylum Pseudomonadota; class Alphaproteobacteria; order Rhodobacterales; family Roseobacteraceae; genus Ruegeria; species Ruegeria sp. I3. The sequence goes on from NZ_JBQFNI010000003.1 coordinate 699,618, forward strand.
ACGAGACCTGTGCGCGGATCGGCAATGTCTGTGCCCGCGAGGTGATCAGCCATATCGGCCCGCGCCCAGAGGCGAACATGCAGGAGTTGCTGCAGGCTGAGGGATTGCTCTGATCCCGCGAAACGCAACGTAACGCTGGTGCGTCACATTTCGGAATGGCTACCCTTTTTTGATGTAAGGGGGGAGCCAATTCATGTTGGGCAGAGCACTCAGGATCACCGCAGGAACATTGGCGTTGGGGCTTGTGGCCGGCGTTGGGTACTTGCTGATCTCTCCGCCCGACCTGTTGCGAGTCGGGACCAACTATTCGGCCAAGATCGTCTGTTCTAACGTGTTCATCGCCGGGCGGGATGCGCAAGAGGTTCTGGCGGTTGATGTGCAGGCGCCCGGGCATCCGTTGCTGAAACACGTCTCGGTCTCGGTTGACCCAGAGGCGCAATCAGTATCTGCAAAGCTACTCGGGATCTTCGCCCCTGCGACCAGCCAATATCGCGAGGGGCTGGGATGTGCGAATACGCATGAGGCCCAACCGGTCAGCACCCAGCTAAACACTCTGCCCGCGCTGTCTGATGCACTTTGGCCGGAAGGCACTACAGTGGCCCCAGCGCAGAACTCCAAATTGGCAATGGTTCTGTCGGACCCGACCATTCTGGGAGAGGGCTTCCGCGCCGTTGTTGTGGTGCATGATGGCCGGATCATTGGTGAGGCTTATGCGGATGGATTCGACGAAAATACCCCTCTTCTGGGCTGGTCAATGACCAAAACCATAACCTCTGGATTGATTGGAACGCTGATAAAATCCGGTCAGATGAAGTTGACGGATACACTGGTCGATTCATTTCCCGATTGGGCAGAGGACAACCGGCAGCACATTACCGTCGAGGATATGTTGACCATGTCCAGCGGCCTGCGATGGAACGAAGGCTATGGTGACGTCTCGGACGTGACTCGGATGTTATATCTGAGCGACGACATGGCGGGGTTTGTCACTTCGCTTGAGGCCGAGGCTGAGCCAAATACTGAATTCAACTATTCGTCGGGCACATCCACCGTCTTGGCGCGGGTCTGGCAGGATCAGGTCAAAGATGACAGCTTGTCCTATCCGCAGCGCGCACTCCTGCTGCCACTGGGCATGACCTCGGCCATACTTGAAACTGATGTTTCTGACACCTTTGTCGGCTCAAGCTATATGTACGCCACAGCGCGGGATTGGGCACGATATGGGCAATTCCTGCTGCAGGGCGGCACATGGGACGGGCAGCAAATTCTGCCCGAAGGGTTCACTGACTGGATGTTCGAACCGGTTGCTGTCTCGGGCGGGGCATATGCCAAAGGTCACTTGTGGCGCGACGTGCCGGGTGGAGAACCCCCGTTCGAAGATGCGGTCTGGATGGCCGGACACGATGGGCAATCGGTCGGGATATTCCCTTCGCGTGATCTGGTGATCGTGCGATTGGGGCTTACACCGTCCGATACCGGTTATTCCCCGCTGCCGCTGGCCAAAGCGGTGATTACGGCGCTTGGTTCCTAACCCGAACTACCCGAGATGCGGCTGAAACGCAGAAAGCACCTGCTGGTAGACGTCCTTTTTGAACGGCACGATCTCATCGACCAGCCGCGTCGTGGTCTGCCATTTCCAGTGGGTGAACTCGGGGTGCTCGGTTGCGATGTCGATCTGATCATCCCGGCCCAGAAACCGCATCAGGTACCATTTCTGCTCCTGCCCGCGATACCGGCCCTTCCAGATTTTCGGCACAATGTCATGCGGTAGGTCATAGGGCAGCCAGCCGTCGGTCTCGGCGATGATTTCCACAAGATCAGCGGGCACTCCAGTTTCTTCCCAAAGCTCGCGCAGGGCCGCATCGCGCGGGTCTTCGCCCTTGTCCACGCCACCCTGAGGCATCTGCCAGGCGTCCTTGTGGCGATCATTGCGCTGACCGACAAAGATCAGACCCTCGGCATTCATCAACATCAGTCCCACGCAGGGGCGATAGGGCAGTTTGGCGATTTCATCAGGGGTCATGCGCGGCCTCGTGATTAAGCTTTGCTGCGTCTCTAGCAAGCGCCGCAGTAAAGGCAAAGGGAATGACGTTAGGTTTCGCGTGACAAAGGTGACGCGAAGGTCAATCTGACGGTCAAAGTCGGGAGGGAGAGTTTGCCATGACTGCGTACCCAAACATGTTGGCCCCGCTGGATCTGGGTTTTACCACGTTGAAGAACCGCGTGCTGATGGGCTCGATGCATACCGGTCTGGAAGAGACCGGCGACTGGATCCGTGTCGCCGAGTTCTACGCGGATCGCGCGCGCGGTGGTGTTGCTTTGATGGTGACGGGTGGGATTGGCCCGAACCTTGAGGGCTCGGTGCTGCCCGGGGCCTCGATGATGACCAATGATGAAGAGGTGGCGAACCATTCCATTGTGACCAAACGTGTGCATGAGGCAGGCGGCAAGATCGCGATGCAGATTCTGCATGCGGGGCGCTATGCCTATGGTCCGAAATGCGTGGCCCCCAGCCCGGTGAAATCCCCAATTTCTCCGTTTCCGCCGCATGAGTTGGACGAAGAGGGTATCGAGAAGCAAATCAGCGACATCGTCAACGCGGCTGTTCTGGCCCAGAAGGCGGGCTATGACGGGGTCGAAATCATGGGCTCCGAGGGGTATTTCCTGAACCAGTTCCTCGTGACCCACACCAACAAGCGCGAGGATCGCTGGGGTGGGTCATACGAGAACCGGATGCGTCTGCCTATCGAGGTGGTGCGCCGCACGCGGGAAGCCGTGGGGAGCGATTTCATCATCATCTATCGCCTTTCGATGATTGATCTTGTGCCCAATGGGTCGACCCATGACGAAGTCGTTGAACTTGCGCAGCGGATTGAGCAGGCCGGGGCAACGATCATCAACACCGGTATCGGTTGGCATGAGGCGCGGATTCCGACGATTGCCACCAGCGTTCCCCGTGCAGCGTTTGCGTGGGTTACCAAGAAGCTGATGGGTAAGGTCGGGATTCCGGTGATCACCTCGAACCGGATCAACACGCCTGAGGTTGCCGAAGAAGTTCTATCGACCGGTTGCGCCGATATGGTGTCTCTGGCGCGGCCGATGCTGGCCGATGCGGATTTCGTGAACAAGGCGATTGCGGATGAAGCCGCGAAGATCGCCCCGTGCATCGCATGCAATCAGGCCTGTCTGGACCACACTTTCAGCGGCAAGCTGACCTCATGCCTGGTCAATCCGCGCGCCTGTCATGAGACTGAATTGGTGATCGGCAAGGCCGAGACACGCAAGACAGTGGCCGTTGTCGGCGCTGGCCCTGCAGGTTTGTCCACTGCGATGACAGCTGCCCAGCGCGGCCATGATGTAACCCTGTTTGATCGCGCCGCCGAGATAGGCGGGCAGTTGAACATGGCCAAACAGGTGCCAGGGAAAGAAGAGTTCTGGGGACTGGTCGACTGGTATCGCACCATGATGAACGACCTAGGCGTGACGGTCGAACTGAACCGCGAGGTCAGTGCGGATGATCTGACCGGTTATGATGAGGTGGTCATCGCCACCGGTGTCACTCCTCGTGATCCGCAGATTCCCGGCCAGGATCGGGACAATGTGCTCAGCTACATCGACGTGCTGCGCGACAAGGCCAAGGTCGGCAGCACCGTCGCCGTGATCGGGGCCGGAGGCATCGGGTTCGATGTCTCCGAATTCCTGCTGGAAGACGGTCACAGCCCAACCACGGACCTTCCATTGTGGATGAAGGAATGGGGCGTGACCGACCCCGCAGAACACCGCTCGGGCCTGGCCCCCGAGGGCCCGCAGTCCGAAGCACCAGCACGGCAGGTCACGCTGCTGCAGCGCAAGGCGCAGCGTCACGGCAAGGGGCTGGGAAAGACAACGGGCTGGATCCACCGCGCGACATTAAAGATGAAGGGCGTCAGTTTCGTTGGTGGTGTGAATTATGAGCGCATCGACGAGGACGGCCTGCATGTCAGCTTTGGCGAAACCCGCGATGATCCAACCGTGATCGCAGCCGAGTCGATCGTCCTATGTGCCGGGCAGGTCTCGGACCGGTCGCTGGCGGATGAGCTGCTCGAACGTGGAATGACCCCGCATGTGATTGGTGGAGCAGATGTGGCAGCTGAGCTGGACGCCAAACGTGCGATCAATCAGGGCACACGTCTGGCGGCAGCGTTCTGACGTTGTAATGCCAGTGCGCTGGAGAAAGCCGCCCCGGAAGAGGCGGCTTTTTTCGTTTTCCTTGACTCAGTTGTTATCAATATACATATGTACCACATGAGTCAGAACATAGAACGCACCCAAACAGGAATTCGAATCGAGAAGCGGCTTCTGAAAGTTCTCAAAGGGCTGGCAGAATCGCTGGACATGACCCTTGGCGACCTGATTGAGGGCATCGCGCTGCACAGCTTTGAGAACAAGCCAGCCTTCTCTGAAGAGACGCTGAAGAAGATCAAACAACTCAAAAGTGTCTACGACTTCGATTGGACAGCTGAAGACAGCCACCGTTTCAAGGAGGATGAAGAATGAGCGCATCGCGATACGCCGACGTCACCATCGCATTTGAAGCACACGCAATCGACAACGCAACGTTCGGACACGTCGAACATGTGCAAGTCGCTTATGACCTGCTACGCAAGTATGATTTCATCGATGCCGCAGCGATCTACGCCAAGGGAATTCGCACGTTAGCAGCGAACGCAGGCGCACCGAACAAGTTCAATCTGACAATCACCTACGCATTCATGAGCCTGATCGCAGAGCGGCTGGCCAACACGCAAGCTACTGACTTTAAGAGTTTCGCACAGGAAAATTCCGACCTGATGGCCAAGTCAGTACTCAACCAATGGTATTCTGCGGAACGTCTCAACATGCAGCTTGCCCGCGATATATTCCTGCTGCCTGCCGACGCATAATCGTGTTTTGCGGCGAAGGTGAATTGTTACTCTACAGTGATCGTAATCACCTCGGACACAATGGGCGTCGCATGAGGGACATGGCCTGCATCCCCAAGCACCAGCTGCAAAGTATGCTCACCCGGAGCAAATTCCAAAGTCACCTCGGTCTGACCGCCACCGAAATGAATGTGATTGTCGTCTGCGGGCAGACCGTATGACAGTTCGTCCGCACCGTCTTCTCCCTGCCCAAGTGGTGGGCGATCAATCAGGAGGTGATGGTGCCCTGTATTTTCCTTCTCGGTTCCAGCGGGGGCAACGCCCATGCCGCTGAGGCCAAAGACTACGGTCACAGGTGATTGCACGGTGTCACCGTCAGACAGGTTGACGAAATAGACCTTCGCATCTGGATTCGATGGTGTTTCCCCTCCGGCCCACGCAAGGCTGGCGGTCAGACACAGGGTAATGACAGCAAATAGGGCTTTCATAGTCTCCTCCGTGGTCACAAAAATGCCATTCTCATCATAGCACGATTGGAAAAAAGTCCAGAAAACGGGGTTTTGTATCGAAAGGCATGGTCCGCGGCATATAGGCCCGGGCGTTTCCTAGTTGCAAACGATCCGATTCAAAACCCTGATATTATCCCATGTCTGCCCAGTTCTTGCCCAGATTGATCGCGATAAAGAGACAACGAACGGAAGACCTGGGGAACGAGAATGGATCGACTAACTGAAATGGAGGCCTTTTCCAACGTGGTGGACCAGGGTGGTTTCACCGACGCGGCCAAGAAAATGGGCATCTCCAAATCAGCCGTGTCTAAACACGTCTCGAGCCTCGAGGCGCGGTTGGGGGCAAGGCTTTTGAACCGGACAACGCGCCGGGTTTCGCCAACCGAGATCGGGTTGGCCTATTATGATCGCGCCCGTCGCGTGCTGAACGACGCAGGCGAAGCGGATGCGCTGGTGACTTCGATGCAATCTGCGCCTTCTGGTCTGCTGCGGATCTCTGTGGCAACAGATTTTGGCGTCAATCACCTGTCGCCGGTCCTGTCGGACTTCCTGTCGGCCTATCCGGACATCACCGTGAACATGGTTCTGAACAACCGCTATGTTGAGCTGATTTCCGAAGGCTTTGACGTGGCCGTGCGCATTGGCGAGCTGGAAGACAGCACGCTGCGCGCCCGCAAGCTGACCGAAACAGTGAAACGCATGGTCGCGTCGCCGAGATATATCGAGCAGTTCGGACGCCCGCAGAAGATCGACGATCTGAACGAACACAAACTGCTGCATTACTCCAGCCAATCCTCGGGCAGCGTGTGGAAGCTGACGGCGCCTTCGGGCGAGAAGCGTCAGGTCCGCACTGCTGGCTGGCTGAGCGTGAATGACGGGCAGTCGCTGCTGAACGCAGCCATCTCTGGGCTGGGGATCGCACATCTGCCCAGCTATCTATACGCCGACGCACTGAAATCGGGTGAGGTGGTGGACGCCATGCCTTCGCTGCCGGATGAAGTTCAGGGCGTCTATGCAGTGTACCCGCCGGGCCGGTTTACCCAGCCCAAGGTGCGGGCATTCATTGATTTTCTTGTCGAATCCTTTGCTGAAAAGGGTCCGATGGACTGGTAGAATTCTCCCTGTGGCACCTAAACGGCCCGTGCTGAATAGCACGGGTTTTTTTTGTTTAGCGATGCATCAGTTAGTCTCTGGTGATACGGCCCGCTGATACAGGTGCCACGTGGTGTGGCCCAGGATCGGCAGCGTGAAAATCAGCCCCAGAAACGCCGGAACCAGCGACAAAAGCATGGTGACCGAGATGATCGCCGCCCAACTGAGCATTACCACCGGGCTTTCAGCGACCACGCGAATGGAAGTGAGCATGGCGGAAACAAAGTTGGTTTCCCGATCCAGAAGCATGGGCATGGCCACCACAGTCACCGAGAACAGGACCGCCGACAAAAAAGCGCCGATACAGGTGCCGACCGCAAGAAAGGTCCAGCCTTGCGGTGTGAAGAAGATGGTGTTCATGAACCCTTCGAAATCCGAGAAGGACGCCTTTTGCAGGATGATCGCCAGCCAAAGGCGGATTTGGTAGGTCCATACCCAGAAAATGAACAGGGTGACAAAGGCCATCCAACCCATTTCGCGTTTGCGCTGATGTGCCATGACGCTGAGGATTTCGGACCAACCGAAGCTTTCCCCTTTCTGCAACCGGCGGGACATTTCATAAAGCCCGGCGGCCGCAAATGGGGCAACCAGCGGAAAGCCTACGGCGGCAGGAATGATCATCCAGATCTTGCCAAGCCCGACCAGGCACCAAACGAACAGGATGCCGAAAACCGCGTAGAACAGGCCGAAAAAGCCGCTCATGACCGGGTGTGCGAGGAAGTCGGAAAACCCGGCCTTCAGCGATGCGGTAATATCCTCGGCCGTCAGCCTGTTAACCTCGGGCATGGATTGCTGTGGGACCGTGTTATCCGGCGGAGTGGTATCTTCGGTTTTGGATGCCATGACGCATTCCTCCCAAAGCATGGTGACTGGTGGGACTGCCTGCCAACAGGCCTGATGGCAAGACAGACGCACCGATTAGCTGCAAGTGTGCATCAGACCGCGCCATCAGGGCAAGGGGGACACAGGGTGTCCGCGGTGCTCGCGCCTGTTAGTTGACCAGCAACACCGCCTCGACCCGGCGATTGAGATCGCGGCCCTCGGGCGTAGCGTTAGAGGTGATGGGCGCAAGATAGCCTACGCCCTGCGCCTCGATCCGGTCGGCGGCAACACCGTGCGCTTCGATCAGGCGCGCACGCACGGCTTCCGCCCGTTTGGTGCTGACCGCAATATTGGCCTGCAATGCGCCCGTATCATCCGTGTGCCCTACCAGCGCCAAACGGGTCGAAGGATTGTCGGCCAGATAGCCCGCAAGCAGCGCAAGCGAGGCAAACGACCCTTCGCCCAGCGCGACTTCGCCGGTGCGAAAGTGCAGGTCATCAAGGATGACATGTCCGGTACTGCTGAGATCGTTTAGCAACCCGGCAGGGCCCTCAACGGTTTCCTCGATCACAAGTGGCTGCGCAGGCAGCGTACCTTGCGGGGTCACCCGGATCATCTGCACATAGCCATCCGGCGGGTTGCGGCTGACCAGCAGGCTCAGCACTTCGTCACCGCGGGAGGCGGATAGAAAACGGTAATCGTGGATCGCCACATACATGTCAGGCGTCGGCACCACTTCGGTGCCAAAGCGGAAATCGAAACCGCCACAATTGCGTGCCTCGCATTCAAACGCGATCTCGAAACCTTGCGCCTGAAGCTGATCCCGAAGCGGTGCAAGAATTTGCAGCGTCGTGCTGGACCCGGCCTGCAGACGCCATGTTAGCCGCTCGACACGCCCTTCGACAGTGCGGGATGGAACCGCGCCGTCGGCAAACACGCCGGTTGGCAGGTCGTAGCTGTCCAATGCACTGGTGCGATCCGAAATCTGCCGGGCGCTGGCGGGCAACGTCAGTTCCTGCGCCTGCACAGGCACGGCCAAAAGGAGGCTAAGGAACAGGAAACGGATCATCGGAACTGCGCGTGATACTCTGGGTTCGGGACCATGGCAGTGGCACTGGCCACGCGGTTGGTCATATTGAAGAAACCGGTGACATTGGCAATGTCCCAGATATCGCGATCCGAAAACCCGACATCGCGTAAAAGCTGGCGATCGGGCTCTTCGATTGTGGTGCTGGCGGTGGTCATCTTGGCTGCGAAATCCAGCATTGCACGTTGGCGCGCGTCCAATTTGGCGACGCGGTAGTTCATGACCAGCATCTCACCCAGCTGCGGATCGCCCGAAAGCTGCCGCACCGCTGCGCCATGAGCCACGAGGCAGTAGAAGCATTTGTTGATCGAGGACACCACGACCGCAATCATCTCGCGTTCCAGCTTGGTCAGCCCGCTATCGGCCAGCATCAGATCATTATACATCGAAGTGAAGGCATTCAGCTTGTCGATATCGAAGGCATAGGCGCGCAGGACATTCGGCACCATTCCCAGTTTCTCGACACAGATATCAAAGTATTTCTGCGTCTCTGACGGTAGTGGGTCCACCATTGGCAGATCCAGGGCAGTGGGCATGTCCTGTTTGGTCAATTCGTCCTCCTCAGACGCGCTGGCGATAGTGGTATTCTCCGACGATCTTCATCCCAAGCGAGTGGTAGAGGCCATTGGCCCCCGCGTTCGCCTTGGTACAGATCACGCTAAGCGTCTGCGCGCCATTGTCCAGCGCCCAAAAGGCCGCGGCGCGCATGGCCCACTGGCCCAACCCCTTGCGGCGGTGATCCGGTAGGATTTCCAGCGCGTGAACCATCGCGATACCTTCATGGATCGCCACGAAGCCGGTTCCTGCGGGCTGATCGCTGTGGCGCAACAAAAGGCCGGTCTTTGGGCACGGTGCCCGGTACATGATCGCAATCCGTTCGGGGCCGATACCGCCCTGCGCCCAGATCTCACGCATGATGGCCAGCGGTTCCCAGATGTTGAAAACAGTCACGCGCGGGATCGGGATATCGGTCAACTGCTGCGCCGGGCAGGAATAGATATTAACCGGATCAAGGATGTCGTAGCCGCGTTGCGCAAGCATTGCATCCAGCGCCTCATCTCCGGGCCGCAGGCAGAAGATGCGTTTTTGACCCATCGCCTGCATGGCGCTTTCGGCCGCATCGATATCGGCACTGGTGACGTTCCCGGTGCGATTGGCGGCAGAGACGCGTGAACCTCCGCCCTGTCCTTGCCGCAGTCGAAATGGGCCTTGCGTTTGATAGCCGGCGGCAGGCCATGTGCCATCGACAACAGCGGCCCAATCGGGATTCAAAGCTCGATCTCTTTCGCAAGGCGGGTCATGGCGGCATCGATCCGTCCACCCTCGGTGCCGCGCACGACGACGTTGGCTCCGAAGACGCCATTCGTCTGAAACGGATAACAGCCGATCGAAAGATCGCCGAAGTCTTTGGCCAGTGCGGCCAAAGTTGCTGCAATATCGCCTTCACCCCGATCCACACGCAGCGTCTGCGACAAAAGCGGGCTACCTCCGATGAGCGAATGCAGAACACTCGCAACCATGGCCTGAAAAACCAAAGGCACCCCGGCCATGACATGGACGTTGTTGATGGTAAAGCCGGGCGCGGTCGAGACCGGGTTGTCGATCAATTCGGCCCCTTCCGGAATACGCGCCATGCGCAGGCGAGCGTCGTTCAGCTCCAGCCCGGATTTCTCGTAATGCGCCTCAAGCAATGCACGCGCGTCGTCGCGAACATCGATATGCACGCCAAAGGCACGGGCGATGCAGTCAGCGGTGATGTCGTCATGGGTCGGACCAATACCACCACTGGTAAACACATGGTCATGGGCCTCTGATAGCGCCCTTACGGCTGCCTCAATCGCGGGTGCATCATCGCTGACAATGCGCACCTCTTTCAGGTCAATGCCGTGTTTGGTCAGCTCTCCAGCCAGATAATGCATATTGGCATCGCGGGTGCGGCCCGAGAGGATCTCATCCCCGATCACCAACATTGCAGCGGTTGGATTGGCCATGACGCGCCCTCCCTCTTGATCGACCGTTAGGGCAGGTATAGGCCCTTGGCCATGCGATTTGAAACCCCCCTTGTCCCCGCTCGACTGATCCGCCGCTACAAACGCTTTCTGGCAGACTGCAGGCTGGAAGACGGGCGCGAGGTGACAGCCCATTGCGCCAATCCGGGCTCAATGATGGGGCTGGCAGAACCGGGTGAGAAAATCTGGCTGGAGCCCAACGACGATCCGAAGAAAAAGCTGAAATACGGCTGGCGGCTGGTCGATCATGAGAACGGGCATTTCACAGGGGTCGACACATCAGTCCCCAACAAGGCGCTTCGGGTGGCGCTCGAGGCGCGCGAAATCCCCGAGCTGGCCGCCTATGAAACCGTGCGCCCCGAGGTCAAATACGGTGAAAACAGCCGTATCGATTTCCTGCTGACTGGGCCGGGCCTACCCGATGCTTATGTCGAGGTCAAAAGCGTCACCCTCTCACGCCAACCCGGCCTAGCTGAATTCCCCGACAGTGTGACCGCCCGCGGTAACAAACATCTCGGCGAACTGGCGGCTATGGCGGCACAAGGGCATCGGGCGGTGATGCTGTATCTGGTTCAACGGACCGATTGCGACCGGTTTGCGCTGGCTACCGATATTGATCCGGCTTATGCGGCGGCGTTTGAGGTGGCGCAAGCGCAGGGGGTGGAGAAGCTGGTTTACGGGACGCAGATTTCGCCAAGAGGTGTTTTGGTCAACTCGTCAATCAATTGCTGAGAAAAAATTCAGATGAACCCGACTATTTCTATCGAATTTGCTTAGAGATTCTCAAAGGACAACTTAATGACGGCACTACCGAAGACCGAGAACACCCGTTTAGAAAAGCGTATCCGAACAATCTCAGTGACCCTAATGATTTTGGGAGGGATACCTGTATTGGCTAGATTTTTTGGCGTAGCGTTTGTTCCCTCTCCGATTTGGGTTTCCTGGGCTTTTTGGCCTGCATGCGTAGTGGGAGCAATTTCGGGAGCGACAGCACTTTGGGCGGTTCACCTTAGCTTATCCGAAGGCATCCAATTCTCAGAGCCAATAAAAACAACATTGTCTATATTGTTCATGCCTTTGGTAAGTGCGCTTGCGGGCTTTCTTATAGTGGCGGCGACGATCCCGATGGTTGTTTCTCTTCCCTCTTTTCGCACGGTAGAAATAACATTTGTTGTTAGTGATCCCAATATGGGAGATTATCGGAAGTGCCCTAGGCCAATCGCTCTTAAAGACACGGCGCGTGCTGTTAACGTCGTTTGTGATGTCCCGAACAGTATTCGCAGACGTCTGCGAACCGGAAGACAGATTATTCTTGTTGGCCCAGGAAGCGGTGTCGGCGTATTCCCAACTCACTTTCGTCTGCCTTGATCACCAAGAGCCCTTATCAGTCTACGTGTTAAACCAAATCAACTGAAAAACATTCACCACCGCGCACCCTCTGGTACTTTCTGCACAAGCAGCGTAAAAGAAGTGCTGCGTGAAATATTTGGAGTCCCGCACCGATGAAAGAACATCGTGGCCGTCTGACCAAAGACGGTATCCGCATCTATGAACAGAGTGACTTTGCCGGCATGCATGCGGCAGGGGCGCTGGCTGCGCGGATATTGGATGACATTGCTAAACATGTTTTTGTCGGCCAGACCACCGGTGCGATTGACGGGCTGATCACTCAGATGGTCGAGGATGCAGGTGCGGAATCGGCAACCATTGGCTACAAGGGTTATCAGCACGCCAGCTGCATCAGCGTGAACCACGTGGTGTGTCACGGCATTCCGGGTGACAAAAAGCTGAAGGATGGCGACATTCTGAATATCGACGTGACCGTCATCGTTGATGGCTGGTTCGGTGATACGTCGCGCATGTATGTGGCGGGTAAATTGCCGCGCAAGGCCGAACGGCTGATTCAGGTGACCCACGACGCACTGTTCAAAGGTATCGAGATGGTCAAGCCGGGCAATACCTTCGGCGATATCGGCCACGCCATTCAGGCCTATGTCGAGGCGCATCGGATGAGCGTTGTACGCGATTTCTGCGGCCACGGTCTGGGCCGGGTGTTCCACGCGCCACCAAATGTCCTGCACTATGGTCGTCCGGGTACCGGAGCTGTGTTGGAAGAGGGCATGTTCTTTACCATCGAGCCGATGGTCAATCTGGGGCGTCCTGAAACCAAGACACTGTCCGATGACTGGACTGCCGTGACCCGCGACAAATCGCTGTCGGCGCAGTTCGAGCATTCGGTCGGTGTGACCGCAGATGGGGTTGAGATTTTCACCTTGTCACCGGGCGGCAAATATCACCCGACCTATTCGTCCTGATCGGTCGCCTGATCGCGTAATAGCTTCAGCAGTAAGGTTTCATCCCGCCACGGGATAACCGCGTCGTGAATGAACACCGGCGCGCGCATCGGTTTGGGTGGAGGCCCAGTTGTGGTGTCGGCGTCTTTCGAAAAAGCCCAGAGCGGAGGTGTGATAGCGCGGTCCATGGACCAAGCATAACACGTTTATGGCTCAAAGTCCCAAAAGCTTGGGCGCATGTAACATGTCGGAGAACACTTCGGCCCCTAGTTCTTCCAATCGCGCACCATCATCATGGGCCGCGTAGCCCAGGCAGCGCATATTGGCGCGGATTGCTGCGGTGACACCGTTTTCGCTGTCTTCGATCACAACCGGCACCGTTGCGCCGAAATGCTGGGCAGCGGTCAGGAACAGGGTCGGGTCGGGCTTGCCCGTTCCAAGCACCTGAGCCGAAAACATCACATCTTGAAAACGCTCCCAAAGACCATTCTGGCCCAAAGTGATCTTCATTTTCTCAGGCCGCCCATTTGAGGCGACACAGTAGGGAATGTCACTTGCATCCAGTTGCGCCAGCAATTCACGGATACCCGCGACCAGAGGCGTGCCTGCTTTCAGCGTCTCGTAGATTTCCGCATAGATTTGATCAGTCCAGTCATCCGGCAGATCAGCCCCCAGCTCGCGCGCCTTGTCGAGCACACCGGTCATGGTGCCGCCGACAAACAGGGACATGCATTCGGCTAAGGACAAGTGCAGACCATGGCCAGCGAGATTGTCGACCATGACCTGATTGGACAAAACCTCGCTATCGACCAGAACGCCGTCGCAATCAAAGATAACCAGATCGTGCATCTCAGCCCCCTGTGCGCCACATCAGCGAGATATGCGTGTCGCCATATTTCCGCGCGTCGTGCAGCGTGAAGCCCTCGGGCGCGAGCATGGGGGTGCTTTCTTCCCAGACGATCAGAGCGTCATCAGACAACCAACCACCTTGGGTAGCCGCGGCCAGTGCCCTTTGACCCAGAGCTTTTCCGTAAGGCGGATCCAGAAAAACCAGATCACAAACAGTGCCCGGGTTTTCGCCCAAACGGGTCGCATCCCGCCGGATCAAAGTGGTCTGGCTGGCGCTTCCGGTCAGGGCGATATTCTTGCGGATCAGACCCTGCGCGACCCTCCCATCATCGACAAACGTGACGTGGGACGCGCCTCGAGACAGCGCTTCAAGTCCCAATGCACCGGTGCCCGCAAACAGGTCGAGAACCTGCAAGCCGTCGAAGTCGATCTGATGATTTAAAACGTTGAACAGGCTTTCCCTTACCCGGTCAGTGGTCGGGCGAAGATGCGCACCGGCATCGCCTTTGCCAACCGAAGTCAGAGCCCGGCCCCGGAAGTCTCCGGCGATGATCCTCACGCTTTGAGCAGCGGTTTCAGGTCCGCTTCTGGGTCGGCAACAACAGCCGGATCAGCGGTCTTGCCCGCATCAATCAGGCGTTTGCCGACCATATAAGCGCGCGGGTCATTCATCGCGTCGACCGCGATCAGCTGATCGCCCTTGTAGTACCAGAAGGACACCGTCGCGCCCTCACCCTTGCGAGTCACCACACGGTCATAGCCGGTATTCAGCCCGGCGATCTGCAGCTTGACGTCATACTGATCGGACCAGAACCATGGCGTTGCAGTGTAATCCTTAGCCGCGCCCAACATGTTCTGGGCCACGATCTCGGCCTGATCAATGGCGTTCGGCACGCTTTCCAGGCGGATACGGCCTTCGCCATGCGGGAACGACGCGCAATCGCCCGCCGCCCAGATCGACGGATCTGAGGTGCGGCCATGGGCGTCGGTCTTGATGCCGTTATCCAGCTCTAACCCGGCTATTTCAGCCAATTGAATCGACGGCGCGATGCCGACGCCAACCACGACGAAATCCACCTCAAGCTCGGTGCCGTCGGTCAGAATAGCACCCTTCACTTTGCCGTTTTCACCAACCAGACGATCCAACCCGACGCCCTCACGAATGTCGGCCCCGTATTCGGTGTGCAGCGTGCGAAAGTAGTCGCTTGTCTCTTTCGCCGCAACACGCTGAAGGATGCGGTCGGCCATCTCGACCAAGGTCACCCTGACCCCGCGCTTGGCACAAACGGCGGCGGCTTCAAGCCCGATATAGCCGCCACCAACGATCAGCGCGCGGGCGCCATCCGATACCCGAGGTTCCATCTCGTCGATATGGGCGAGATCTCGCACCACATGGACACCCTCAAGATCGCCCCCGATCGCTGCGGGCAGGCGGCGTGGGTCGGACCCAGTGGTCAGCGCCAGTTCATCATAGGTGATCACCTCATCGCCGAGGGTCACCGTCTTGGCCTTTGGATCAATCGCCGTCACACGTTGACCCAACCGTAGGGTGATATTGTTTTCGGCATAGAAGCTCTCGGGCCGCAAGAACAGGCGCTCCAGCTCCATCTCGCCCAACAGGTAAGCCTTGGACAAGGGCGGGCGTTGGTAGGGCAAATGCGGCTCGGCTCCGATCAGGGTGATGTCACCTTCGAACCCGTCCTTGCGCAGCCGTGCTACCAAAGAAGCACCGGCCTGCCCTGCCCCGATCACGACAATATGGCTCATGTTTCGCTCACCCTGCAGAATTCACGTGGTTACTTTGTTTCGACCACCTATATTGCGGCAAAGCCCGACTCTGCAAATCCAAATGACAGGAGCGTAAAAATGATTGCAACAGGTGACATGCTGCCCGAGGCCACGCTGATCCAGATGGGTGCCGAAGGCCCCGAGGAGGTTCGGATTTCAGACAAGACCAAAGAGCGCAAGGTTGTGATCTTCGCTGTACCCGGTGCGTTCACCGGAACCTGCACAACCGCTCATGTACCAAGCTTCATGCGGACCAAGGACCAGTTCGATGCCAAGGGTGTAGAGGAAATCATCTGTATCTCGGTCAACGACCCTTTCGTGATGGGCGCCTGGGGAGAAAGCACCGGTGCAACAGCGGCCGGGCTGACCATGCTGGCCGATGCAGCGTCCGAGTTTACCAAGGCCATCGGCATGGATTTCGACGCCCCGCCCGTAGGCCTGATTGCACGCTCCAAACGCTATGCAATGCTGGTTGAAGACGGCAAGGTTGTGGCGATGAATCTGGAAGAAAACCCCGGTGTCTGTGAGGTCTCGGCTGGTGAAGGCCTGCTTGATAGTATCTGATCCCTGTCGGCCCCGGTTTGACCGGGGCCACGTGAAACGCATTTAACTTGATGCAACGCCCCGATGCGCCAATACTTGGCCCATACAACTGGGGAGTTCATTGATGCGACTGAAATTTCTTACATTGTTTCTTGGCACCGCCGGGGCCCTGGCGGCGTGCGGACCTGCACCCACACCCCAACAACAGGCTGCGCGACAGCACGAGATCGCCTGCCTGAGTGGTACCATAGGCGGCGCCCTGATCGGTGGAGTGATCGGCAATCAATTTGGCGGTGGTTCAGGAAAGACCATCCTGACGGCGGCGGGCGCCGCTGCGGGTGGCGTGTCTGGCGAACGTTATGCGTGCTGAGGAGATTTGAGATGAAACGAGTATTGATTATCACCACCGTATTCGTGATGGCTGCTGCTGCAAACGCAGAGACTGTCGCAGAACTGCACGAGGCCGAGTTGAATAACATCGACACCAACAATGACGGCTTCCTGTCCAAGGACGAATTCAACGCCTTCTCGGACTATGCATTTCAGGCAATGGACGAAGACAAGAACGGCACTCTGGGCCTGAGCGAAGCAAAACCGTTCTTGGATATCAAACAGTTCGAAGCCGTTGACCGGGATGGCGACAGTCTTATCTCAAAGGCAGAGTATGTCAGCCAGATGCAGAACGATTTTGACGCTGCGGATAAGGATGGCAACGGTCTCTTAGATTAAACGCCAACTTGGTTGGCAGGAGCTTGTCATGATTAAATGGATCTGCCTCGGTAGCCTGGTGGCTTTGGCCGCATGTGACGTACAGCAATCCCCGGTGATCAGCGGCCCTGATGGTCAGGTGCAGATTCAGATCAATACCAGCGGTTTGACCTGCTATGAAAATCGGTGTCTCGACATCAATCCGTCGGCCCGCAGCGTGCGGTCCGTCGGCACCCGTACGATCAGAATTCCGGGCAATATCAATGTCAGCGACGGCACGATAACCCCGGCAGAATTCAAGCAGCTGGGAACGGCAACATTGCTGGCCGGTGGTACGGGTTCACGCGGAGACCGTTAGCAGGCTGTCCATCTTACGCGCCAGCTTGGCGTCTTGTGCAGACAGACCGCCAACATCATGGGTCGACAGGACCACCTCGACCGTGCGGTAGACATTCGACCATTCGGGGTGGTGGTTCCATTTCTCGGCCCAGATCGCCACCTGCGTCATCCAGCCAAAGGCGGCGACAAAATTATCGAAGATGAAGGTCTTGGTGATCGCATCGCGGTCTTCGACCATGGTCCAGCCATTTCTGAACAGCGGGTCCAGCAGCGGGCCGCGGGTCTCGGTTGACAGAAGTTCGGTCATTGCTGTTCCTCCGGGTTCGATTTCCTGAACGGACCAAAATCCGTCAGAATCTCGATCTCTTCTCCCACTGCGTGGGACTCGGCGTCCAGATATTTCTGAACCGCATCAGCAAAACCCGGATCGCCAACCCAGTGCAAGCTATGCGTGCGGGTTGGCAGATAGCCGCGCGCCAGCTTGTGCTCGCCCTGCGCACCGGCCTCAACCCGCGCCAGACCTTCCGCAATGGCAAAGTCGATCGCCCTATAATAGCACAGTTCGAAATGCAGGCAGGGGTGATGTTCGACACAGCCCCAATACCGGCCATACAGCGTTTCCCGCCCGACAAAATTTAACGCACCGGCGACGGGGTATCCATTGCGTTCGGCCAGCACCAAAGCGATGTCATCCGTCATGGTTTCCTGAGCGATATCAAAGAATTGTCGCGTCAGGTAGGGCGAGCCCCATTTTCGCGCGCCAGTATCCTGATAGAACCGCCAGAACGCGTCCCAATGCTCGGGTCGCAGATCATCGCCGGTGATTGTTCGAATCTGCCCACCGAAATCACAGGCCTGCGTGCGTTCCTTCTTGATATTCTTGCGTTTGCGCGAGGACAGCGCAGCCAGAAACTCGTCAAAATCGGCGTAATCATCATTGAGCCAGTGAAACTGCTGCGAGTGGCGGACCATCAGGCCCATCTGCTCACCTGCCAGCGCTTCGGCCTCGGTGCAGAAAGTAGCGTGCAGCGAGGAAATTCGATTCTCGGCGGCCAGTTGCACCGCTCCTTGCACCAGCGCCGAGATCCCGACAGCATCGTAGCCGGGTCGCACCAAAAAACGCCTGCCAGTCGCGGGTGTGAAGGGCACCGCGATCTGCAGCTTGGGATAATATCGCCCGCCCGCGCTTTCATAGGCATGAGCCCAGCTATGGTCGAAGATGTATTCACCTTGGGAGTGCGACTTGGCAAACATCGGGGCTGCCGCAATCAGCATCCCGTCCAGATAGGCTGTCAGGTATTGCGGCTGCCAGCCAGTACCGCGCCCGACCGAGCCGCTTTCTTCCAGGGCAAGCAAAAACCGATGTGTCGTGAACGGATCAAACGGTCGCCCGCCATCGGCAACCTCGGAGCAGGCGCAACTGTCCCAGTCGCTCGCGGAAATCTGCGAGACCGATGTCAGAACCCGAACCTCAATCTGTGCCTGATCCATATCCCCTCCGCGCTGCACCTTTATCTGTGATCGCGCGCGCCGGGATCAAGCGGGATGTTCGGCCAGATAGCCTTCGAACGTAACATTATCGGCAACCTTGCGTGCCTCTGCTTCTTGTTCAAGCGAGCGCACGGTCCAGCACAGGATCGGCACACCCTGTGCCTTCAACTCAGCGACCCGGGGGCGGTCAAGATCGATGACTTCATGGCTGATAAAGCTGGCTCCAACGCGGTCGAAATCCGGGATGTTGCGCAGATGATCGCAGACGGCTTTCGGCAGAAGCTCGACCTTGGGCTCGTAAGAACTGGTAACGAGACCGCGCGGTAAATGTGGCGCAAGGCGTGCAATCTCTGCGACTGAATGCGGGTTGAACGACATCAGCGCGACCGGGCCTTCATAGTCTTTCAGTGCGCTTACAACATCTGCTTCCAAAGCACCGACATCGGGGCCCATTGCACCATCTTGATCCTTCAACTCGATGAGCAAGGGCACCCGTCCCGCAACAAGGCCCAGCACCTCTTCCAGCGAGGGGATACCTTCACCGTCAGAATGCAGAAGCGTCTGGGCCCGCGCTTGTGTTTCGGTGATCTGTTGGATCGGTCCGGGCTGCCCAGTCAGACGGGTCATGTCATAGTCGTGAAACACCATGGCCCGATTGTCACGGGTGCGTTGCAGATCAATCTCGACCCCATAACCGGCGTCTATTGCGGCACGAATGGCGGCCCGGCTATTCTCGGGCCGCTGATCAGAAATGTCATGCAGCGCGCGATGTGCTATCGGGCGCTGCAGGAACTCAGACGGAAGGGACGGTTTCATTGAACCTCGAAAATACCCTCGATTTCAACGGCAACACCCAAAGGCAATGAGGCTGCGCTGACGGCCGAGCGCGAATGACGACCGGCGTCGCCCAGCGCTTCGACCAGGAAGTCGGAGGCCCCGTTGATCACCTTCGGCTGTTCTGTGAAATCAGCGGTCGAGTTTACAAAACCGGTCAGCTTGATCACGCGCACCAGCTTGTCGATATCGCCACCACAGGCCGCTTTGACCTGAGCCAGTAGGTTGATGGCGCAGACTTTGGCTGCAGCGGCGCCTGCCTCAACATCCATATCATCACCGAGCTTACCAGTGATCAGATCATCCGCCTTGGAGATCTGGCCCGACACGTAGACAATTTTGCCGATGCGCACGAAAGGAACGTAGTTCGCTGCCGGAGCAGGTGCGTCCGACAGGCTGATACCCAGGCTGTCCAGTTTTGCTGCGATGCTCATGTGGATTATCCTCATCTCATAGTGATTCCGCGCGGACGCTAACCGGGAAAACCTGTTTCCGAAAGCGTGAAAGCGGGATTTTTCCCATTGCCTGCAAACTGGGCAGGTCTCCTCTTATTCAGGAAGTGTTGAATTCGTGTCACTTTACGTCGCCCCATCGGCTGAGGTAAACGCGAGTTGTTGTTTCAAATCCTGCGCGAAACCTCTATGTGAGACCAATTGCGCCACCAAGGGTGCAAAGGCTGTATTGATTGAAGGCCCAGATACCGCTGGGCAATTTTCGGAGTAACGAAGACAGTGCCAAGTTACATTCGTCTGAAGCACCTGATCATACTCGGCATCCTGACGGTCCTATCGGCATGCGCGACGCAGCCTCAGGACGCAGCGGCGCGGGGTGAGATTTTTGACCCCTATGAAGGGACCAACCGGGGCATTCACAAGTTCAATCTGGGTGTAGACCGATTCCTGTTCCGACCGGCCTCGAAAGGCTATGTGAAGATCGTACCAGATCCGATGGTTACCAGTTTCAATCACTTTGCCGAAAACCTGACGATGCCCGGGCAGGCGCTGGACTATCTGCTGCAAGGCAATCTGAAACAGTCCGGCAATGCGCTGCTGCGCTTTCTGATCAACTCGACCGTGGGCGGCTTTGGCCTGTCAGCCCCGGCGGATGAGCTGAACCTGCCGCCTGTTGACACTGATTTCGGCGAAACCCTGCATGTCTGGGGCGTGGGCGAAGGTGCTTATGTGGAACTGCCCTTCTATGGCCCGTCCACTGCGCGCGATGCGGTCGGCGTCGTGGTCAACCTGTTCTCGAATCCGATCAACTTTAGCCCGACCCGCCCGGTCGACAATATTGGTGTCTATGCCGAGGTCGTGCGGCGGATGGGAGATCGCGGACGGTTCTCGGATACAGTTGATTCGATTCTGTACGAAAGTGCAGACAGTTACGCGCAGGCGCGTACGATCTACCTGCAAAATCGCCGCTTTGAACTGGCAAGGGATGATGAAGACGCCTATCTGGGTCTGTATGACGATCCCTACGCCACCACCGGGACCGACCCTGTCAGAGACCCCTATCTTGACCCGTACGAGGACCCCTATGCCGAATAACCTGTTGAACCGACGCCGTTTTGTGGCCACCGCCCTGACCGGGATGACAGTTGCCGCATTGCCTCTGCCCGCGTTCGCGCTGACCGAAGCGCAGGCCAAACAGCTGGTCAACAGCGTTGTGGCCGATATCACGCGTATCATTGACTCGGGTAAATCCGAAAATGCCATGCTGCGTGATTTTCAAAAGATCTTTGTGCAATACGGTGATGTGCCGATCATGGCCCGCTATGCGCTGGGGGCGGATGCACGCACAGCCTCATCCGCACAGCTGCGTCAGTTCACCAAAGCGTTCGAAGGCTATATTTCGCGCAAATATGGTCGCCGGTTCCGCGAGTTCATCGGCGGTGAGGTCACCGTGCGTAACGCGCGCAAGATCAAGACCGGATACGAGGTCAGAACCTCGGTCAAATTGCGCGGCTCATCCCCGTTCGAAGTGACATTCCTGGTGTCCGACAAATCGGGCCGTGGCAAGTTCTACAACATGTTCATCGAAGGTGTAAATTTGTTGCTGACCGAGCGCACAGAGATTGGCGCAATGCTGGATGCGCGCGGCGGCGACCTGAATCGCCTGATCAAAGATCTGAAAAAGACTGGCTGATCAGAGGTATTACCCTACGCCGGCCACCGCTCGACCCGTTCGCGCGGTGGCTTTTTTGTTCAGGTTGCAGGCTTGCGCGCGATCTGGCTGACATAAGACATGTAGCCAAAAAACGTGTTTGCAGACACACGCGCCCGGGCCTCGGATTTCAGCGCCTGTGCCGTTTCAGGCGCCAACAACCCGGTCTCGGCCATTCGATCCGCACCACGGTCGATAACGGTCAGAAAGTAAGTCGCCTCTCCTTCGGCTACATAACCGTGTCCCCGGCGACGGCCCAGCTCAAAACCTGCCTGAGAGAGTACACCGCCAATCTGGCGCATGATCCAAAGGTTTGTGACGTTCTGATTGATCATGAACCGAATGAGTTGATCCAGAGGATCAAAATCGGCAATCTGCGCTGTGGCGGTATCGTAGTCCCCATCGCAAATCGCGAATATCCCGCCCGGTTTCAGTATCCGAAAGGCCTCGGAAACCACATCGTCGGGGCCGGGTACATGGCACAACAGTGTATGCGCCAGAACAAGGTCTGCTGAGCTATCTTCAAGCCTGGTTGCCTTTGCATCGCCGGTTTCAAAAACAAGATTGCTCTCGCTGGCGAAGCCGTTTCTCGCACGTTTGACCATAACCGGTGAGGGCTCAATGCCGAGCGCGCGCTCCACCCCGCCAACTGACAGCAGCTCTTGCGTGATGTGCCCGGTGCCTGAACCCAGCTCAACCGCGAACCCGCCCTCAGGGACAATCAGATCACTTAGATAGCTATCCCTGATCTCTTTCTGCGCCGGCTCCAGACACCGCGCTTCCATAGCTTCGGCGATACGCTCTTGGACCGAGATATCCTGCCCGGCCAGATCGGAATACGGATCGGACATAGCGCGCCTCCCTTCGCTACGTCCCAAGATAGCATATTTCAAATTAACCGGCCAAAACCGACCGTGATTGCTATGGCCCACCCCGGGTTGGTGCGGGCCAACGGTCCCTTAGTTCAGCCGTTCACCCGTTTCCTTGGCAAAGTAGGACACCTTGCTCATGTCGAACGCCAAGTTCAGCAATTGACCGGCCTGCGCGCTGGTTTCAGCATGCAGCCGCGCCGTGACCTGCTTGCCACCCAATTCCGACACCACATAGGTATCTGCCCCTGCGGGTTCGACCATATCGACCATGCAGGCGGCTTCCTGCACGCCTGCGCCAGCGCGGAACCCCGCCTCGGCGATATCTTCAGGGCGTAGACCAAGGATGACATCCTGCGGCAGAGACAAGTCGCGTGCATCGTTCAGAACCAGCGTTTCACCGGATTCGCGTGCAATAGAGATTTGCGTTCCCGAGCCATTGTTCGATGCCTGTGCCGGGATCAGGTTCATCGCAGGTGAGCCCATGAAATCCGCCACAAACAGGTTGGCCGGGTTGTTGTAGATCTCGGCCGGAGTACCGATCTGCTGCACGACCCCGCCTTTCAGGACCACGATCTTGGTGGCCAGCGTCATCGCTTCGATCTGGTCGTGGGTGACATAAACAATGGAGGCGTCCAGTGTCTGGTGCAGCTTCTTGATCTCGGTCCGCATCTCGACCCGCAGCTTGGCGTCAAGGTTCGACAGCGGTTCATCGAACAGGAACAGCTTGGGGTCGCGCACCAACGCCCGGCCCATCGCGACCCGCTGACGCTGACCACCCGACAGTTGGCTGGGGCGGCGGTTCAGCAATGGCTCGATCTGCAGCAAGGAGGCGACGTCTTTCAGCTTAGCTTCCTGCGTGGCCTGATCGACGCCGCGCACTTTCATGCCGAAGGTGATGTTCTTGGCCACCGACATGGTCGGGTACAAAGCGTAAGACTGGAACACCATCGCGATGTCGCGATCCTTGGGGCTGACATGGGTCATGTCGTTGCCGCCGATGGACAATGTGCCACCGGTGATCTCTTCCAGTCCCGCAATGCAGTTCAGCAGCGTAGACTTACCGCAGCCCGAGGGGCCGACAAGCACCAGGAAATCGCCCGGTTCAATCGAGATGTTGATGTCTTTCAGAATCTCGGTCGCGCCGTAATTCTTGTAGAGTTTGTTGATATCAAGGATGGGAGCCATGGGTCTTATCCCTTCACTGAGCCAGCGGTCAGGCCGCGGATGAAATACTTACCGGCAACGACATAGACGAGCAGCGTCGGCAGCCCTGCGATGATCGCGGCAGCCATGTCGACGTTGTATTCTTTGACGCCGGTGGTGGAGTTTACGATGTTGTTGAGCGCAACAGTTACGGGCTGTGTCCCTGCCTGGCTGAACGACACGCCAAACAGGAAGTCGTTCCAGATCTGCGTGAACTGCCAGATCACGGTCACCACGATGATGGGCAGCGACAGCGGCAGGAAGATCGACCAGAAGATCCGCATGAAGCCGGCCCCATCAACCCGCGCCGCCTTGGTCAGCTCGGCCGGAATGGTGACATAGTAGTTGCGGAAGAACAGCGTGGTGAAGCCCAGCCCGTAGATCACATGGACAAAGATCAGGCCCGGAATGGTTCCGGCAATCCCCATCATACCCAGCAGACGTGCCATTGGCAGCAGAACAACTTGGAACGGGATGAAGCAACCGAACAGCATCAGCGAGAAGATGATATTGGCCCCTTTGAACCGCCATTGCGCCACGACATAGCCGTTCAGCGCACCCAGCAGGGTCGACAAAAATACCGCAGGCACCGCGATCAAAACCGAGTTCCAGAAATAGGGTCGCAAACCTTCACACTGGATACCGGTACAAGCGCCGGACCATGCGGTTTTCCAAGCGTCAAAGCTGACCTCTCGCGGCAGCGAAATCAGGCTGCCGGTGCGGATTTCCTCAAGGCTTTTCAATGATGTCGTCAACATCACGAAGAGCGGCATCAGATAATACAGTGCAAACAGGCCAAGCAGGACATAAAGCAACCAACGCAGGGCAATCTTGCCCGTAGCGCTTTGGGTGCGGGTTTGTGTTTGGGGCATCGACAGATCAGTCATTTTTCGCCCTCAGCTCTGAGTAAAGATAGGGAACCACGATGGCAAAGACGACCAGCATCATGATCATCGCGGACGAGGCTGCTTGACCAATATCGCCGCGCGAAAACGCCATGGCATACATGTAAGTAGCGGGCAGATCGGTTGCGTAGCCCGGACCGCCACCAGTCAGGGCGATGACAAGGTCGAAGCTTTTGATTGCGAGGTGCGCCAGCACGATGAAAGCAGACAGGAAAATCGGGGCCATCGAAGGGATGATGATCGCCGTATAGATGCGCCACGTGGGGATACCATCGACCTGTGCGGCCTTGATGATCTCGCCATCGACCGAACGCAAACCGGCCAAAAACAACGCCATGACGAAGCCGGAACTCTGCCAGATCGCGGCGATCACGATAGTGTAGATCGCATAGTCAGGGTTCACCAGCCAGTCGAATTCGAAATTCGGAAAGCCCCAGCCCTGCACCATGGATTCGATGCCCAGGCCCGGGTTCAAAATCCACTTCCACGCCGTACCGGTCACGATCATCGACAACGCCATCGGGTACAAGTAGATCGTCCGGATCGCGCCTTCGACGCGGATCTTCTGATCCAGCAGGATGGCCAGCAACAGGCCCAGTACCATCGCGATCACGATGAACAGCGCGCCAAAGATATACAGGTTGTTGATCGCCGTATCCCAGCGGGGTGAGTCGAACAGGCGTTCATACTGAATGAAGCCTTTGATCTCGTATTTCGGCAGTAGTTTCGATCGGGTTAGCGACACCCATGCGGTCCATCCGATAAATCCGTAGACAAAGATCAATACGGCGATGAACGACGGTGCCAGCACCACCTTGGGCAGGTGGTTTTCCAGCCATTCGGACATTTTAGCCTCCGGGGAAAGATGCCCTGCCCCTCACTATAGGGGCAGAGCGTATTGGATCAGTAGCTGTTTGCTACCGCGTCCGCCAGTTGCTGAACCGCGTCAGCCGAGGACATATCCGAGTTGAAATGTGCGGTCACAACATCCGTAATCGCACCGGCCTGCGACCCGCGCAGCGCCATACCATGGGCGTAAGACGGCAGCAGCGAACCGCCTGCCGAGGTCGAACCCATATCTTCGGCCGAGATTTGCGCGCAGATGTCGAACGCATCCAGCGCCACATCAGTCCGCGCAGGGATCGAGCCCTTGTTCAGGTTGAACACTTCCTGGAACTTCGGCGCGACGATCAGCTTGGCCAGTAATTCCTGACCAGCGCGGTTGTCGTCACCTTCCACTTCGAACATGGCGAAGCTGTCGACGTTGTACAGATATCCGTCGCCGGGGGTCGAGGCACACAGGAAGTCTTCGCCGGGCTTCTTGCCAGCCGCCAGGAATTCGCCCTTGGCCCAGTCACCCATGATTTGGAAGGCTGCTTCGCCATTCATCACCATGGCGGTGGCAAGGTTCCAGTCGCGGCCTGAGAAGTTTTCGTCCACATAACCGCGCAGGGTGCGCATCTGATCAAAGACCTGAACCATGGTGTCCGAGGTCAGCGCCTCGGGGTCGAGATCGACAAAGGCTTTCTGATAGAACTCGGGGCCACCCAGTCCCAGCGCAACCGCTTCGAACACTGTGGCGTCTTGCCACGCCTGGCCACCATGGGCCAACGGGATCACTCCGGCAGCCTGCAGTTTTTCGGCAGCGGCGTTGAACTCTTCCCAAGTTGTGGGCATTTCAATGTCGTTGGCGGCCAGAACGTCAGCATTGGCCCAGATCCAGTCGATGCGGTGCACGTTCACAGGTGCTGCGCACCACGTACCTTCGCACATCATGTGGCCTGCAATCGATGCTGGCAGCACATCGGCCCAGCCTTCGGCTTCTGCCACGGATGAAATGTCTGCCAAAACGCCCTCTTCATACCATTCCTGAATGGCAGGTCCTTTCAGCTGAACAGCAGTCGGCGCGTTACCCGCAAGAACCCGGGCACGCAGCGCAGTCATGGCCGCATCGCCGCCGCCACCTGCGACCGGCATATCGGTCCATGTGCCGCCGTTCGAGGCGAACTCTTCCTGCAGAACCGCGACCGATTTCGCCTCACCACCGGATGTCCACCAGTGCAGAACTTCGGCCTTTGGTTCAGCCACAACAGCCGACCCGGCCACTACGGCCAAGGTCGACACGGTGGCAAATGCAAAACGCTTCATTTTTTGTTCTCCTCCCTGAGAATTCGGTGCCACCCCAAGGGCGGCCATAGGTGATATAGCGCTAACGGAATGCCGCATGGCAACGCAGAATGCGATGCAATATCCTGACAAGGTGGAAATTTTCACCGCTTTTGTTACCCCGTGTTACGTTGGCCTTGAATCCGTTTCCATTCGTTACAATTGGCGGCGACGGAGAACCCTGAGGAGGAGAAACAGAGTGGGCATTCCCCGGCTCCTGGTGGTGGATGACGATTCGGAGATGCGGTCGATGATGACCCAGTTCTTTCAGCAGAACGGGTATATTGCTCTGCCTGCCAGTTCCGAAAGTGAAATACGCACGCATCTAACCTCGGGGCGGATCGACCTGATCCTGTTGGACGTGATGCTGGGCGATGAAAACGGCGTCGAGATCTGTGCCCGGTTGCGGGCCGAACAGGATGTACCGATCATTCTGGTCTCGGCCCTGTCGGCGGATCATCAGCGCATGGCAGGATATGAGGTTGGAGCAGACGATTACATCGCCAAACCATTCAACCCGCAACTGTTGCTGGCCCGCGTCCGTGCGGTGATGCAACGCGCCCGACGCACGCCTTCGCTGGCATACCGCCGCCGCACGCGCACCTTTCACTTTGACGGCTGGGTCTTTGACGGCAAACGGGACGAGGTGCATTCGCCCGAAGGCTATCTGGTTTCCCTGTCCCAACGGGAGACCGCCCTGCTGAAGGTTTTGCTGGCGAACCCGCATATTCCGCTGACCCGTGATGAGATCGCCGCCGCACTGGATGTAACCGGTGAGGCCGACAAGCCCGAGGCGCAAGGCCGTGCCATAGATATGCTGGTGGGGCGGTTGCGGTCGAAAATCGAGGCCAATCCAAAAGACCCCCAGATGCTGCGCACCGAGCGCGGTGTTGGCTATCTGTTTACCGCTGACGTTATGGTGGATGAGGACGCATGACCCTGCGCCTGCGCAGTTTTGGCTGGCTCTGGACCCTGTCCGCCTTTGTCGCGGGGCTGGTCGCTGCCGGGATGTGGTTCACCTCGGCACAGGCGTGGAACCGGTACCAGACCGCAGCATTTGTTGCTGGTTTCACCATATACGAAGACTTGCGAACGGGGATGGCGCCGCCACCCGGCCTATTGATCAACCCATTGCCAACCGAGGCAGCCGCGCTTGCTGATAGTGGAGCGTTCCAGCAAATGCCCGGCTTTGCGGATCGCCGCTTTGTCACCAATCTGTCGATCCTGACCGACAGTTCAGCCCCCCTGAGTGGCCGCGAATTGACGCTTGCGGTGTTATCGGATCGACTGGTCTATCCGGTTTCAGACATCGTATCTGGCAGCGATCAGACCGGCCCCGAGAAGATGGGGAACCTGACCCGCCTGTTGGCCACATATTGCAGCGAACCTATCCTGATCGCGCAATTCGGGCGCGGGGTCTGGCAGCAAGTCGACGGCACCGCAATCTGGGGCTGTAAGGCTGCGCCGGTTGATCTGCGTTTGCCCGCAATATTGCTGGGCATTGTGTCCTTGGCGGTGCTTCTGACCTCGGTCGGGAATGTTTCTGACAGTTTCGCACGCTTTGCTCAGGCACTTGGTGACCGCCGACGTCGCGGCGGGCCGCAAAGCTATGACGCGGACGGGCCCGAAGAGCTGCGCGATATCGTGACTGCGGTGAATGATCACCTGGATGCCGAACGTGCGCAGCTTGAGAAACGCGCCATTGTACTGTCGGGTGTCAGCCACGATCTGGGGACACCTGCAACCCGGGTCCGGCTGCGTGCGGCGCTGATTCCCGATGGCGAGTTGCGCGAAAAGCTCGAGGCCGACGTGGACCAGATGACCGGCATGATAGAAAGCGTGCTTACTTACACGCGATCGGAACTCAGCGTCGAGGAACCGCGCCAGATATCGTTGACCTCGCTGGTTGAATCGCTTGTGGCCGATTATCAGGATATGGACCGGCCTGTGTCGTTGAAAGCCGTTGATCCCGTTGTCGTCGAAAGCGCGTCGTCTGTTTTCATGTCACGCCGTGGGCATGCGTCGCTGCCGGAAACGCGGCGCATCCTGGTGACGGGTCAGCCCATCGCATTGAAACGAGCTTTGTCCAATCTGATCGATAATGCCCTGAAATACGGTCGTCACGCCGAGGTTGAACTGGAAACTGATGCACAGACCGCCACGATCATCGTCGAAGACAAGGGCACCGACCTATCGGTCGCGGATATCGAGGCGCTACTGGCACCGTTCCAGCGCGGATCAAACATCGGATCTTCGGACGGGTTCGGATTGGGCCTGACAATTGTCAGCACCGTTGCCGAACAACATGGCGGAACGCTGAGTTTCGAGGCCGGAGATCAGGGTCTGCGCGCCCGACTACAGATCACACGGCAATAGTCATGGCGCATAGCTGCGCACCAAGGCGCTGGCGATCAAGGCCCAGCCATCAGCGATGACGAAAAACGCCAATTTGAACGGCAGCGAGACTGTAGCCGGGGGCACCATCATCATTCCCATCGACATCAAAACCGCTGCGACAACGAGATCGATTATCAGGAAAGGTAGGAAAATCAGGAACCCGATCTGAAAGGCCCGCGCGATTTCCGACAACATGAAGGACGGCATCAGCACGGATAACGGGGCCTCGGGCGATAGTTGGATCGCAGCATCATCCGGGCGCAGGTCTGCCATGGCCTGAAACGTGTCGACATCAATGCGCGCTGCCATAAAACTGCGAAACGGCACTAGCGCGCGTTCCAGCGCAGGCTCTACGTCAAGCGTTTCCTCGACCATCGGCTGAATCCCGGTCTCCCACGCCTCGGTAAAAACCGGCTCCATGACGAAATAGGTCAGAAACAGCGCCAGACTGACGATCAACATATTTGGCGGTGACTGCTGCAAGCCGATTCCTTGCCGCAGGATCGCCAAAACCGTGATCAAAAACGGGAAACAGGTGATCATGATCGCCAGTCCCGGTGCCAGGCTGAGCACCGTGATCAGCAAAATCAACTGGATGGTCCGGGCCGAGATCGACCCGCCCTCGCCCAGGGACAGCGACAGTTCTTGCGCCGCGCCACCGGAGGGTATGACCAGCAAAAATGCCAGCCAAAAAAGGTAGCGCATCATCCGATCCCGTTCTGCAGATCCGAGATTTCGGTCAGCCGTACAGCCAGTTGCCCGGACTGGTCGCCCTCCATCTCTTCCAACAGACCGCGCGCTACCAATTGGTCCCCGACATAGAGGTCAACCGGATCCTCGATCCGCTTGTCCAGTGTCAGTACGGCATTTTCGCCCATGCTCAACAGGTCACGGATCAAAGGCCGCGCACGCCCGACCGAGACGGTGACTTCGATCGGAACAGTCTCGAACGGGTTGGGTTTTTCGGGTTTCGGTGGTTGAGGATCACTCATTTGACAAAGCCTCTTTTGCTTCAAACAGATATGCGTCGAACGCTGCAGCAATGGATGAGAGCAAGGCAGCGCAGTCCACCTCGCGTTGGGCGATCCCCACCTGCAATCGCGCCTGTCCCGGCTGGAGCGAGACATCCTCGATGACCTGGGGACGCGGCGAGATATCCTGCGGCAGCATCGCCTCGACCTGATCCGAAGTGCCCGCCGGAACAGTCAGCTGCAGTGGCTGGCCGACCTGCTCACGCGCCATGTCGCAAATCTGCTCGGTCAATCGCTTCGCAAAGCCATGCTCGATCGTCTCAGGCAGAATAGTCTGAACCAGGCTCTGGAACATCGGTTCCAGCGACAGGGTCATGCGGGTCAATGCTTCTTGATAGGTAAAGGACAGGTCGGATAACGTCGCCGACAGATCGGAGCTTAGCTGTGTGCCAGTCTGTTCCTGCGCCTGAACCGCATCTTCCCAGCCCGCCCCATAGCCTTGTTCAAATGCAGCAAGCCGCTGTTCTTCCAGTGCGTCTTCATCCAGTAGATGTACGGCCACCCCAGCCGCAGGGGCGGTGAAGTCTTCAAGAAGATGAGCGATCGACATCACACCTTCTCCTCGCCTTCTTCAAGCCAGCTGCGCAGGATCTCTACCGTCTCTTCCTGCTTGTCGCCGATCATGGCGCGCAAACGGTCGACAGGATCTTCCCCACGCGCAGCGGCAATCGCCGGAACATTCGGCTGCGCCGCATCCGCGAGCGGTGCAAAGTCCGGCGCATCTGCGGTCGCAATTTCCCCGGTCAGGGAAGGCGCTGGGGCGACCTCGACCGGTGCACCTGCTGGCAGCAGCGCCGATGCCGCAGATTTCGTCAGAATTGGCCGTATGACAAACAGACCCAAAACAAGGGAAACCAGCGCCAAAACCACCATCTGGATTAGCGACATAGCGTCGATATGCATGTTCTGCCAGATCGACCCGGACACCAACGTTCCCTGGGGTTCAACCATGGGCAAGTCGAGCGATTTCAGTGTGATGACGTCGCCGCGTTCAGCATCAAACCCGACCGCAGAAGCCACAAGCTCTTGCAGTGCATCAAGCTCGGGCTGCGGCATGGGTTCAAAAATCTCGACGCCATCTGTACCTGCCGCTCGAACACCATTGACCAGCACCGCGACAGTCAGACGTTTGATCGCACCTGGCGCGCGATGAACTTCCAACTCGGTCTCTGACACCTCATAATTCACCCGTTCGCGGGTCTGAGTGGCATTCGAATTGGATTCATCGCCTCCGGCCCCGTCGCCATCCGGCAAATTCGACGCCACTGTCACATCCGCCGACTGATTACGCGCACTGTCCGACCGTTCTTCAACATCCGTGCTGATTGCAACACGGCCTTTGGGGTCAAAGCGACGTTCCCGGATAGACTCGGTTTCGGTCACCGTATCTACGCTGACCTCAACCACCGCGTTGCCGGCCCCGACCCGGGCTTCGACCAGACGTAGAACTTTCTCACGCAATTGGCGCGCCTTATCATCTGCAGTATCGGCTGCCACCGCCGTGTCCTGCGCGCCAATCACGGCCCCATTCGAATCAATCACAGTGACGTTTTCCGATGCCAGCCCGCTAACCGCCGACGCCACTAAAAACCGGATCGCCTTTGCCTGATCTCCGTTAATCGGTGCACCCGACGGGACCAGATAAACCGAAGCGGTTGGTGCTATGCTGCGCTGAAACGGGTTGGAGGAGCTGTTGGCGATGTGCACCCGGGCCTTGCTGACATGCGGGCTGCCCACAATCGTGCGCGCCAGCTCTCCTTCTTTTGCGCGCCAATAGGCGGCATCAAACATCTGCGACGTAGTGCCAAAGCCGCTGAGCGAATCCAGCAGTTCGTAACCGCGATTGCCGTTCGCAGGCAGGCCCTCGCTAGCCAAAGTCATCCGCAACTCATCCCGCTGAACGCCGGGGACGTAGATTGAGCCACCCCTTATTTCATAGGTCACACCACGCTGGTCCAGCGCCCGCACGATATCCCCAGCTGCACCGCTTTCGAGCCCCGCATAAAGCAGCGTCATCGACGGCGCTGTCACAATCCGTGACATCGCAAGCACACCCAGAAACACCAGTGCCACGGCACCGGCCACGATAATTTGTTTGCGCCTGTCCAAACTTGCCCAGACAGTTCCGATCTGCTGCACGCTTACCTCCGACTCACCGACATTCTGTGCGGCTCTGCCCTTGTTTGGACGATTGCCCTTAACAATCGGTTAGTCCCTGAGGGGTTATGACGGTTGCCGAACAGATTCATGAGGACGGCATGACCGACGCAACTGCAGATGAGGTGGAAGCCCCTAAAAAATCAGGGAAAAAAGGCTTTATGCTTGGGCTGATTCTGGCTATCGCGGGCGGTGTTGGCGGCTATTTCATAACTGCATCCGGCCTGCTTCCCATAGGTGGGTCCGAGATGGTGAAAGAAGCCAAAAAGAAAGGCGAAGACGCTTCCGTAAAGGCACTTCCCGATGTGAAATTTGTCGATCTTCCGCCGGTGATCATCTCGGTCAAGTCAGATGATTCGCGACATTTGAAATTTCACGCGCAGCTTGAAGTGAATGCGGGCTACGCCGCCGAGGTTGAAAAGATGCAGCCGCGAATCATGGACGTTCTGAACAGCTATTTGCGCGCCCTTGAGTTAACCGATCTGGAAGATTCTCTGGCTTTGATGAGGATCCGCGGACACCTGCTACGACGCATTGGGATCGTCGTTGGCGAAGGCCGCGTGCGTGACGTTCTGGTCATGGAATTTGTACTGAATTAGGAGGCGATGGTGGAGTTGATTGCCGATATTCTGCTGGTTGCGGGCGCTCTTGGGGCTGGTCTGTATTGTTTCGTTCTGTCGCGACGCCTGAAGCGGTTTACCGATCTTGAGAAGGGTGTGGGTGGCGCCGTTTCTGTGCTGTCCTCGCAAGCAGAAGAGTTGCGAAAATCGCTGGATAGCGCGCGTCAGGCTTCGGATGATTCCGGCACCGCGTTGCAGACGCTGACCGAACGGGCAGAAACCGTCGCACAACGGTTGGAGCTTATGATGGCCTCGATGCACGATGTCGTTCAGGAAGAGCCCTCTGAGCCAGACGCTCCCATGGATCAGCCAGATGACGCACCTGCTGAGGACAGGTCTGAGCAGCCCGGCGAAGCACAAGAAACTGCATCCGATCCGTCTGGTGAACCAACTGAGGTCTCGACTGAGCCATCGGAAGCACCACCAGAGCCGCCCGCAAAGAAACCAGAAGGCCTGATGTTCTTTCGGCACGCCGCTCCATCTGGCGGAGCAGCGAAATGAGTCGCAACCGGGCAAAAGCGCCTGATCGCCGAGCGCGCGGCGGTGTTCTGACCGTCATTTCCTTGCTGAT
Source organism: Ruegeria sp. I3 (assembly GCF_056532525.1). Lineage (NCBI taxonomy): Bacteria > Pseudomonadati > Pseudomonadota > Alphaproteobacteria > Rhodobacterales > Roseobacteraceae > Ruegeria > Ruegeria sp. I3. The sequence continues at coordinate 733,029 of NZ_JBQFNI010000003.1, forward strand.
GGTCGGCTCTGCGATTATTCGCATCGGGCTTGAGGCCGGGCCTGCACTTGCCCGCGGCGCGGAACCAAACATGGCCTCGCCCGACGGTGGTGAACGCAAAGAGGCGAATGCGGCAGATCTACAATTGCTGCTTACGGAACTATTGCGCCGTCAAAAGACTCTAAACCAGCGTGAAAGCACGATTTTGGACCGGGAACGGGCGCTCGACATTGCTGATCAGGCCATCGAAACCCGGCTCACCATGCTGGAGGACGCCGAGAACGCTCTGCGTGAAACGGTGGCGATTGCCGAAAAGGCCGCCGAAAACGATCTGACACAACTGACTGACGTGTATCAGAGCATGAAGCCCAAAGATGCCGCCGCGTTGTTCGAAACGATGGACGCGGTATTCGCCGCTGGCTTCCTGTCTCGCATGCCACCGGAAGCTGCCGCTGAAGTTATGGCCGGTCTCAGCCCCGAGGCTGCTTACACCATCAGCGTGATCATGGCCGGGCGCAATGCACGTGCCCCACAGGAATGACCCTCATGGCCATATCTATCTGCACCCTCAACGCTGGAGGCCTTTCATGATCGGGCTCATCGGAATTGCCGTCATCTTTGTCATGGTATTCGGCGGCTACCTTGCCGCAGGCGGCAAGATGGCCATCATTATGAAATCACTGCCCTTCGAGATGATGATGATCGGAGGGGCCGCAGTCGGCGCATTTCTGATCAGCAATGATATCGGCGGCGTAAAACACACCGCCAAGGATATCGCGAAAGTTTTTAAAGGACCCAAATGGAAGCCCGAGGATTATCGCGATCTGTTATGCTTGTTGTTCTCTCTGATCCGGATCGCACGCGCGAACCCGGTCGAGGTAGAACAGCACATTGAAGAGCCAGGAAGCTCATCGCTATTTTCCGCATATCCCAAGATTCAAGCCGACAAAGAAGCGGTGGATCTGATCTGTGACACCATGCGCTCGGCGGCGATGAACTATGACGACCCGCACCAGGTTGAGGAGGTGCTGGAAAAGCGGATGGAGGCGAACTTCCACCATGCCATGCATTCAAGCCACGCGCTGCAAACCGTTGCTGACGGGTTGCCCGCCCTGGGGATCGTGGCCGCCGTTTTGGGTGTGATCAAGACGATGGGATCAATCGACCAACCACCGGAAGTTCTGGGTAAGCTGATCGGCGGCGCGTTGGTTGGGACGTTTCTGGGGGTTTTTCTGGCTTATGGATTGGTGGGTCCTTTCGCGGGCAAGCTGAAATCTGTTGTTGAAGAAGACAACCACTTTTACCAACTCATCAAAGAGGTTCTGGTGGCTAATCTTCACAACCACAACGCGGCCATGTGTATTGAGGTCGGCCGCCAGAACACACCGACCCACAACCGGCCCGGTTTCTCGGAACTTGAAGACGCGCTTAAGGAACTCAAGCAGGCTGCAGCATGATCCGCGCATTGTCTTTGGTCTTGCTCGCATGGGGCACAAGCGCGTCAGCACAGGCTTTGACCGTGCGATCGGGCGAGCATGAGGGATACACGCGTCTGGTGGTACAGGTCCCCTCTGGCACCGGTTGGATGTTGGATCCGGTCGAGAACGGCGCGCGGCTGAGCATTGGCATCGATACTGCGACATTCAACACTGCAGCTGTCTTCGACCGTCTGTCGGGGAACCGTCTGCAATCGCTTCAACAGGTCGGGCCAGGTGCAGCGTTGGAGATGACTTTTGGGTGCGACTGCGTGGCAACGGCGTTTCTGCATCGCCAAACTATGGTGGTCATAGATATCGCACCCGGCCAGGGTACACCTGCAAATGACCCGGTAGAGCCAGAGGCGCTTCCCAGGACTGCAAGTATCCCGGCCCCAAAACCCTTACCTACTGATATTCCAGCCACCGAACTGGCCTTGCCTTTGCTGCAGTTAAATCAACGAAATTTTGAGGAGCAGTTGGCATCACGTATATTGCAAAGCGCTGATCGAGAGGTTGTTGATCTTGAACTGGCAGGTGTCGGAAGCAGGGAATCGTCCAGTTTTGGGCCGCTGCGATCTTCGGAAAAGCTGGTGCCAAATCTGCGACTGTCTTCGGTGCTCGATGAGGTTTCGGGGCTGAGCAATCAGGCAGTTCCTCAGATTGATAGCAAACCGGAATGTATCACGGACAGCGAACTGGGTTTTGAGACATGGTCGGGCGCTCGATCATTTTCCGAGGATGTGGCCGAATTGCGGGTCGGGTTATTTCTGGAATTCGATCGTGTCGACCAGGCGTATGCAATGGATTTGGCGAAGCTCTACACGTATTTTGGGTTCGGTGTAGAAGCGCACCAAGCCCTGTCTTTGTTGTCGGAGACCTCGGTTGAGCAGCGCAGAGTAGCGGCCATCGCATCAGTGATGGACGGGTTGCCTGCGCCGACGCCGAACCCTTTGGAAGGACAGCAAAGATGTGATGGTGCCGCCGCACTCTGGGCGCTTTTGAGTAAGGGTAAACTTCAATCCGATGCGCATGTGAAGGCGATCGAACGCAGTTTTGGTCGGCTGCCGTGGCATCTCAGGCAACATCTCGGCCCGGATATCGCCGAGATGTTTGTCTCGGCAGGCCGACTTGAAGTATCGCGCCGGATCTTGCGTGCGGTCGAACGGGTCTTAGAGGACGAACCCGCTGATGTAACCTTCGCCCAAGCCAAAATCGCGGATGCTGCAGGGGATACCGATACAGCAGAAACGCTGTTGACCGAGGTCATATCGGCGCCCGATGCCGCGACCGATGCGCCGTTGGCACTTGCGCGGTTGATCGAAAAGCGGTGGTCGGACCGGGGTACGGTCTCGCCCCGCGACCTCGATTTAGCTGCAAGTTATGCGCGCGAGCTTCGGAAGTCCGAACTTGGCCCGATGTTGGCGCGTGCACACGCTTTGGCGATGGCTTTGTCGCAGGATTTTACCGGAGCTCTTGCCAGTTTTGAGGATGTCTCGGATTCCGACGAATGGCAGAGGACACGAGATCAGGTATTCCAATTGCTGGCGGAGCGGGCGGACGACATTACTTTCCTGCGCCATGTGATGGAATTGAAGGACAAGCGACGCAACGCGCTGGCGGTCGAAACTGCCGTATCCATGGCAGAGCGATTGGCTGACCTTGGGTTTTCAGCGCAGGCTTACGCGCTGGCAAACCGACCGCAAGATCGGGAACGCAGCCGTGATCGTGCTCGGCTTCGGGCAAAGGCGGCTCTGATGGACAACCGTCCCCGTCAGGCGCTGCTGGAAATCGCGGACGATTCCTCGGACACCGCACAAGAGTTACGCGCCCAGGCCATGATGCAAACACAGGATTTCGATGCCGCCGCGCGCGCATTACAGGCAGGCGGGAAGCACGAGATGGCCGATCGATACAACTGGTTGGCGGGCTCCGGCGGTGCGGATGAAGCGAGGTCAAACACCTTCACCGATTTGTCCCGCATCCGAACATCCCTGATCAAGCCTGTTGCGCGGCAGCCGGACAAGCCGTTGTCGGACGCCGCAATGCTATTACAGGACAGCACCATCGCACGCGCGCAGATCACTGAAATGCTTGAGACAGTGCGCGCAATCGACCCGAACTGAACCTTGGAAGTCTGTTCTTGCAGAGACAAGTGTAACTGCTTTGGCCTGTAGGCTGATAGACGCCAAAATCAGCCTCTAACAAAGGTATTGAATTCATTTGGACTTCCTATGCGCCAATCCATGATGCCCATGGGACAGTGGCGGTAAACTCAGTGAACGTGTCGAAGATCTACAGCTGGCTCAATGATCATTCAGGACCACCGCACGCGTTCAAGTGTGCTGGTTCTTGGACAACTCTATCTGAGATTACGATCACCACATCTGCCCTTGGTAAACCGGGCCGAGTGACTCGGACTTTCTGAAACCGTATTCCAGGGCACTACGGTTGCCACATCGGGATCCGGCAGACCCGCCCCAGAAATGTGTTCAGCCCAGATGCGAACATGCTCCGCCAAAACAATCGCTACAATTGGCATTGCGTATTGTGCCGGGGACATGGTCTGGGGTTGGCCCGAAGATAGCTCGCCCTTTCCAGCATCGCCACGTCAATCCAACCAAACTTGGCCAGTTGATAAAGGATCAAACTGCACCGATCACAAAAGCTTGGGCGTGTGTTTTCACAGGCTGATCTCCGGTTTGCGGACGAGGCGTCTTGAGGAATTTAGCCATATGTACGAACCAGCATGTGCTCTGTCCCCGACGTGAACTGTCAAGAACAGAGACTATTCAACCGGATTTACTCAGTATGGGGCCTCCACATCATTCATCGAGACGTAGACTGTCTTCATCTCGCTGAAGTGGTTGATTGCCAGTTTCGAGTTCTCGCGACCGACGCCCGACATCTTGGAGCCGCCGAAAGGCGCCTCAACCGGGGCCAGGTTATAAGTGTTGATGTAACAAGTCCCCGCCTCAAAACCTGCCACGATGCGGTGGGCGCGGGTTAGGTCGTTGGTGAAGACGCCGGCGGCCAGACCGAATTCAGTGTCATTGGCACGGGCCAAAACCTCTTCTTCGGTGTCGAAGTCCAGCACCGACATCACGGGGCCGAAAATCTCTTCGCGCGCGATTGTCATATCGTCCTTAACATCGGCAAAAACCGTGGGCTGCATGTAGAAACCATCGCCTTGGACCCGTTCGCCGCCATAGATCAGCCGCGCGCCTTCGGCCCTCCCCTTTTCGACATAGCCAAGCGCGATATTCATTTGGTTTTCGCTGACCATCGGGCCAAAGTTGACCTCTTCATCCATCGGGTCGCCGATTTTCGCCGTAGCAAGGCGTTCAGACAGGCGCTTAAGGAACGCTTCCTTGATTCCCTTTTGCACAAAAACTCGAGTGCCGTTGGAACAGACCTGTCCCGAGGAGTAGAAATTTCCCAGAATGGCGCCTGACACGGCATTTTCGATGTCGGCGTCGTCGAACACGATCATCGGGGACTTGCCACCCAATTCCATGGTGACATGTTTCATGCCATCGGCGGCAGCAGCGTACACCTTGCGGCCCGTTGGACCCGACCCTGTTAGCGAGACCTTGGCCACTCGGGGGTCGGTCACCAGGCTGGCGCCTACATCACCGTAGCCCTGAACAACGTTATAGACGCCTTTGGGTGCACCTGCCTCGATCAGAATCTCGGCTACTTGCAATGCCGACAGCGGAGTAGTCTCGGAAGGCTTGAAGATCATTGTGTTTCCGCACGCCAACGCCGGGGCACCCTTCCAGCAAGCGATCTGCGTCGGGTAGTTCCATGCCCCAATGCCCACACAAACGCCCAGCGCCTCGCGGACGGTATAGACAAAATCCCCGTCTGCCAGAGGGATATGTTCGCCGGTCAGCGAGGCCGCCAGACCACCAAAATACTCCAGCGCATCCGCGCCGCTGGTAGCGTCGGCCACCAGCGTTTCCTGCAGAGGTTTGCCGGTATCATGGGTTTCGATGATCGATAAGTCACGATTGCGATCCCGCATGATGTCGGCCGCGCGTCGCAGCACACGGCCTCGCTCGGTGCCCGATAGGGCAGCCCAGGCCGCTTGGGCCGATTTTGCACTGTTTAGAGCCTTTTCAACAATCTCAGGCGTGGCGGAATGTAGCCGTGCGATGACCTCTCCGGTGGCGGGGAAGATAACGTCGATGGGCGCGCCATTGGTGTCCTCGACATACTCGCCATTGATGAAGTGGCTGGCCTTGGGTTGAAACTTCATGCCGGTTCCCTTTGTGTTCAGAAATCTCTTTAGGCAAAGAGATCGCGTACGTTGAGGATCGAACTATCGATTATTGACTGATCAGTCAATCAAGTCGCAAATTGGCAGGATCTCGCCTAATACAAAGGGTCTTCCCTTGAAACGAAAGGTTAATGTTCTATTTATGTTCTACATAGTCAGAGAATTACCCGATGGCCCAGAACATGCGAAATTCCGCCCTGAGCGGCCCGACAAACGACTATCACCTGCTGCCAGTTACAGATCGGCAGATGCGCTTTGCCCGCGCCATCGCGCAACAATCAGCGCTTGAGATTCCGGTCGAGGCCCAGCGTGACCGCAAATCCCTGTCGGACTGGATTTCAGCCCATAAGCCGCATGATCCGTCGCCCTTTGCAAACTACCCAACAGGTAAGCAGGTTGCTTTTGCCGAACGTATCTCGCGCAGCAAGCGCCGCCCGATCCCGTCCGAGTGTTTCCGCGACAAACAAATGATGTCGCGCTGGATCGATCATAATAAATAAATCGCTCTATTTGCCGTGGTTGCGCGCGTATAGCGCGACGGCGGCGGCCACAAACATGCCCAACAGGATGTAACCCGTCACAGCCTCGGCCACAGCCAGCCCACGGCAAAAGCCGGTTGGGGACATGTCCCCATATCCGACCGTTGTGAAGGTGACGTATGAGAAATATAGAATATCGGCTGGCCCTTCGGCGCCGATCACACAATGGTCTTTATATCCAAACGCGCCGTAGACGGCTGCGAAAAGGAATGGCACGACCTGGATGAAGGACACCCCCATCAGGAACAACAACCTCCGGGGGGATTTCACCTGGGTCATGTAGTACCAGGACTGCGAGGCGATCCAGATTAGAAGGCCTACCGAGGAAAGCGTGCCAATGGTGTCGCCTGCAGTGGCTTCGTTCAGGCGCGACAGACCGTACCACGCAAGAAAGCTTGCCAAGACCAGTCCAAGCGCCGCCAGCAAAGTTGATTTCCATTCTTCCAGGGTTCTGGGTTCGTGGGTCATGAGCGCTCCGTCGGTTGGGCTTGCGCACAATCATCCGATTTCAAACGTGGCCTGCAAGCTGATTTCAGTCAGAACCCAGATGTTCCTCGCCCCGCGCGCGGGCCAGCTGTATCTGCTTTTGCCGCTCGCGAAACCGCGCCTTGTCCTGTTCTGAAGTCTCATTGATACACCGATGGCAGGATACGCCATGCTCGTATTCAGGGCGTTTCACATCTTCGGGCAGGATCGGGCGACGGCAACCATGGCATAGCTTGTGCGGCCCCTCGACCAGACCATGACCAACTGAGACGCGGTTGTCGAATACAAAACACTCACCCTGCCAAGTGCTGTCTTCGGGTGGCGTTTCTTCCAGATACCTCAGGATGCCACCCTTCAGGTGATAGACATCCTCGACCCCTTGCCCCAGCAGATAATTGGTGGATTTTTCGCACCGGATGCCACCGGTGCAGAACATGGCAACGCGTTTGTTGTGAAAGCGGTCCTTGTTCTGTTCCCACCACGCCGGGAAATCGCGAAAACTGGCTGTTTTAGGGTCTATTGCACCCTCAAACGTGCCAATCGCCACCTCGTAATCGTTGCGGGTGTCGATCACCACCACATCATCTGATCGGATCAGCGCGTTCCAGTCCTCAGGCTCGACGTAATTCCCGACATTTGCGCGGGGATCGACATCGGGCTGGCCCATCGTCACGATCTCTTTCTTCAACCGCACCTTCATCTTGCCGAAGGGCGGGTGGTCCGAAGTCGCCTCTTTCCACTCAAGATCACTGCATCCTGGCAACGCACGGATATGAGCCAGAACCGCATCGATACCTGCGCGGGGTCCGGCGATGGTGCCATTGATCCCTTCTTGCGCCAGCAGCAGGGTGCCTTTCACCGACTGCGCGCGGCAAAGCTCGTGCAAAGCTGGGCGCAGCGCATCTGGGTCGGGAAAACGCGTGAAATGATATAGGGCAGCGATTGTGTACATGTGGGCGATCTAATGCCCTTGGCAAAAACACACAAGAGACCGGATTGACGATACCCGCTGCGCACCATACCGATAACACGACTTTAGGAGGCCAGCATGTCCCACGCCCTGCTCGTTATCGATGTTCAGAATGACTTCTGCCCAGGCGGCGCGCTTGCCGTTGCCGGAGGGGACGAGATCGTCGCACCGATCAATGCGATCATGGATACCTTCGATACGGTGATCCTGACACAGGATTGGCACCCGGCGGGGCATTCTTCATTCGCCAGTTCTCATACTGGCAAAGCGCCGTTCGAGATGATCGACATGCCTTATGGCCCTCAGGTCTTGTGGCCCGATCACTGTGTTCAGAGCAGCGCAGGCGCGAACTTCCATGCGGATTTGCGAACAGATGGCGATCTGATCATCCGCAAGGGATTTCGCAGCGCTATCGATAGCTATAGCGCGTTTTTCGAAAACGACCATTCCACGCCCACTGGTCTAAAAGGCTATCTTGAGACGCGCGGGATCACGCAGCTGACCATGGTCGGTTTGGCGACAGATTTCTGCGTGCATTATTCGGCGGTAGATGCGGCACAGCTGGGGTTTGATGTCACTGTCTTAAGCAACTTGTGCCGCGCCATTGATATGGACGGATCTTTGGCTGTCGCAGAACAGGCCATGCGCGCAGCAGGTGTGACACTGGCCTGAGGATCAAAGCGCGGCACCATGCTCGGCCAGCAGTTTCAGAAACACAAACAGGATCACGGCAAGACCTAACGCGAAACCGATACGCCCAGAAACCGTGCGACGCTTTGGACGCACTGGTCTTGGGCGTGGCGCTTGCAATGGTCGCTCGGGCATTTTCCGGTTCACGGTCCCGGGCTTTGCGGTCCTGATATGGCCCAAGAAGTGATGGAAATCGAACTCACCACTATACTCTCCCTGGACACCCATATTCCGGATATTCGCAAAAAGCCGCTTTAGGATCAGGAGGCGATCTTCAGCCTCTTCTGGCCGAAAATAACCTCGGGCAAGATGCCCATCCGACTCGTCCAGGCTAAATCCTGATTCCAGAAATATTCTGCGAATCTTGGGCGATGCAGCGCGCAAAGCGTCTGCCGTCTTGATATCCCTGAACCGCGCCCGCACCGGGGGCCGCCCAGTTATCGATGTTTGCCCATGCTCAGGATCAACCTCATCCGGAGCTATTGCAACAATGTCAAAATCGTACTCGAGACTCATTCACTAACTTCAACCTTCAGTTCCATCCCCACCCCTCACTAAAGCGTGAAGGAAACCCACAATAAGCCCGTAATGTGTTCTGTCGTGGGCATTGTTCCCAATTCCGCGACTCTTGCCATTTCGTGCTCCGATTGATCTAACAACGGAAATTGCAGGAGGTCCCCATGGTCGATATCGCGACGCGGGTCTACAATCATAAATGGAAGATTGACCCGATTATCCGGTCATTGATCGACACAGATTTCTACAAACTGCTGATGTGCCAGTCAGTGTTTCGAAATAAGCCCCAAACCGATGTGGTGTTTTCGCTGATCAACCGGTCGAATCACGTGCCATTGGCCCGTTTGATCGATGAAGGCGAGCTGCGCGAGCAGTTGGATCACATCCGCTCGCTAAGTCTGAGTCGTGGGGAAAGCACGTGGTTGCGGGGCAATACATTCTACGGCAAGCGTCAGATGTTCCGCCCGGATTTCATGGAATGGTTCGAGAACCTGCGCCTGCCCCCTTACCACCTGGAGCGTAAGGGTGATCAGTATGAGCTGACCTTTGAGGGTAAGTGGCACGAGGTCATGCTATGGGAGATCCCGGCGCTGGCCGTACTGATGGAATTACGCTCACGCGCGGTTCTGAACGATATGCGCCGGTTCGAACTACAGGTGCTCTATGCCCGTGCAATGACACGCGTATGGGAAAAGATAGCCCAGCTTCGCACTATTGAGGGGCTTGGGATCGCGGATTTCGGCACGCGGCGGCGGCATTCCTTCCTTTGGCAGGACTGGTGTGTGCAGGCCATGATTGAAGGTTTGGGCTCGTCCTTTACCGGAACGTCCAACTGTCTGATCGCAATGCGACGCGAAGTTGAGGCTATTGGCACCAACGCACATGAACTACCTATGGTGTATTCTGCGCTCGCCGAAGACGACGCCGCGCTTGCGCAGGCGCCCTATGACGTCCTTAGCGACTGGCACGAGGAACATGATGGAAATCTGCGCATCATTCTGCCCGACACGTATGGCACCAAAGGGTTTCTGGACCGCGCGCCTGACTGGCTGGCAGGCTGGACCGGCATTCGCGTTGACAGCGGCGACCCCGCTACCGGCGCAAAAATCGCAATAGACTGGTGGAAATCACGCGGCGAAGACCCGACGCAGAAGCGGGTTATTTTCTCGGACGGGTTAGATGTGGACAAGATACGCGAATTGCACGCTCAGTTCGCGGATCAAACCAATGTCTCGTTCGGCTGGGGTACGTTGCTGACCAATGACTTCCGCGAACTTGTACCGAATGACGCATTGGCTCCCTTTTCGCTAGTCTGCAAGGCGGTCTCGGCCAATGGCTACCCGACGGTCAAACTATCTGACAACCCACAAAAGGCGATGGGACCCGCCGAGCAGATTGAGCGGTACAAGCGCGTCTTTGGCGTTGGAGCGCAGGAGCCGATCGAAGTGATCGTTTAGCCGTGGTAGGCCGCAACCGTTTTCAGTTGTGAGAAACCATAAAGTGCCTCGAACCCTTTTTCGCGGCCGTGGCCGGATTTTCCAACGCCGCCAAAAGGCAGCTCGACACCTCCGCCCGCGCCGTAGTTGTTAATGAACACCTGCCCCGAACGCAAACCCTTGGCCAGCCGCATCTGCCGCCCACCATCTCGGGTCCAGACGCTGGCAACAAGGCCATATTCGGTGCTATTTGCTATGGTTAGAGCCTGTTCCTCGGTGTCAAACGGGATCAGAACCTGTACGGGGCCAAAGATCTCATCCCGCGCCAAGGCATGATCGGGCGGCACATCCGAGAACAATGTGGGCCGGACATATGCGCCGGATTCGGGTGCGCCAGCCGCAATCTGGCCCTCGGCGGCAATCGCCAAGTCCGAGCCTTGGTGAAGGAAACCGGTCACGATTTCTTTTTGCCGTGTTGAGATCAGCGGACCGACGCGCAAATCCCGGACCGCCGGACCAACGGTGAGTTCTTGATAGGCAGTCGCCATACGGGATTTCACCGCATCATAAACACCGCGCTGCACCAGAATGCGCGAAGAGGCCGAGCAGGTCTGGCCCGCATTCTGTATACCCGCATTCACCAGATACGGCAGCGCGGCATCCAGATCGGCGTCATCGAAAACCAGTTGCGGCGACTTGCCGCCCAGTTCCAGTGTCACCGGAACAACGTTTCGTCCCGCCGCCTGCTGAACCAACGCGCCTGTCGCGACCGAACCGGTGAATGAAATGTGATCCACACCCGGGTGTGCCGACAGGGCCGCGCCCGCCTCAGCCCCCAGGCCGGGCACCACATTCAGGGCACCAAGCGGAAGGCCCGCCTGTATCGCCAGATGCGCGAAGGCCAGTGCGGTCAGGCAGGCCTCTTCCGCCGGTTTCAGAACACAGGCGTTACCCATTGCCAGCGCCGCCCCGACAGAACGGCCAATGATCTGCATCGGATAATTCCACGGCACGATGTGGCCGGTCACACCATGCGGCTCGCGCAACGTGTAGACGGTATAGCCATCCAGATAGGGAATGGTCTCGCCCATCACTTTATCCGCAGCGCCACCATAAAATTCGCAATACCGCGCCAATGCTACCGCATCTGCCCGCGCTTGGGTCAGCGGTTTGCCGACATCCATCGCCTCTAGCTGTGCCAGTTCATCCACTCGGTCCAGAACCAGTTGCCCCAGTCGGGTGAGAATACGCCCACGCTCCAGGGCCGTCATGCGACCCCAATCGCCATCGCACGCGGATCGGGCGGCCTGCACCGCAGCGTCGATATCGGTTTCGCCACCTCGAGCGATCTGGCAAATTTCGGAACCGTCCGAGGGATTCACCAGCGGCAAGGTTTGACCTGACGCGGGCATTTTCCATTCTCCGCCGATCAGGCAAAGGTTGGGATCGAACCAGAGGGGGTTAGTCATCGGAAGCTCCAATATCAGGCTCTATACAAGGGTTTTTCATGCAGCGCCTCGTCCAGTCTCCGGCAATTTCGGTGCCGCATTGATCAGAGTTCGTGTGTAAGGATGCTGAGGCTCTGTGAAGACTTGCTCGGTTTCACCCTGTTCCACAATCTTGCCGGCCTGCATCACCAACACACGGTCGGTGATGGTTCGAACCACGCTCAGGTCATGGCTGATGAACAGGTAAGTCAGATCGTAAGTCGCACAAAGTTCGGCCAGCAGGTCGAGAACTTGGGCGCGGACTGAGACATCCAGCGCCGAGACAGCCTCATCAAACAGGATCAACTCGGGTCGAATAATCAGAGCGCGCGCTATAGCGATACGTTGCCGCTGCCCACCCGAGAATTCGTGAATGTAGCGGCCCGCATCATCGGGGCTTAGGCCAACGGCGGTAAGCATCTCAGCGACGCGATCCTGCCGTTCAGAACCGGTTGGCGGGGTGTCCAGCAAATGAAATGGCTCGGTGATCAGGCGCGCGACCCGGTGGCGGGGATTGAAGCTGCCATAAGGGTCCTGAAACACCACCTGCATCTTGCGTCGCACTGCCAGATTGGGTTTGTGGCCGGTGAAAACAGGCTGGCCATCAAGGGAAATGCGGCCTTGCTGCACCTCCTCCAAGCCTAAAATGGCTCGTGTTAGGGTCGATTTCCCACAACCGGACTCTCCAACCAGCCCTAAACGCTCCCCCCGATTCAGGGTAAAGCTGACGTGATCGACGGCCCGATGATGGCCGGGCCTGGCAAACAGGCGCGTTCGGGGCAGACGGTAGTCCCGCACCACGTTCTCGACCTCAAGCAACGCTCGCGGTGCAGGAGAGGTCGGCAGGTTGACTTGATGCCCCGAAGCTTCGAACAGCATACGGGTGTAAGGGTGCTGCATATGGCGCAGGAGATGATCTGTTGCGCCCGTTTCAACAACCTCCCCATGCCGCATGACCACAATCTGATCCGCCATGTCTGCAACCACCGCCAAATCATGCGTGATCATCAGCAGACCCATGCCGTACTCCGACACGAGCCCTTTAAGCAGATCAAGGATTTGCACCTGCGTGGTCACATCAAGCGCCGTTGTCGGCTCATCCGCGATCAACAGTCGGGGGCGCAGTGCAATCGCCATGGCGATCACCACTCGCTGGCGCTGACCGCCTGACAGTTCGTGAGGATAACGCTTCAACGGAAACCTGTCGGTTGGCAATCCAACCCGGGCCAGAACCTCTTCGGCCCGAGCGCGCGCTTTGGCCGGGGGCATGGCCTTGTGGATCAGGATAGTCTCCATAACTTGATCGCCGATGGTCTTCACCGGGTTCAGGGCAGTCATCGGCTCTTGGAAAACCATTCCGATCGCAGCGCCCCGCAACGCACAAATCTCGGCCTCAGACCGGTTCAGCAGGTTCTGGCCCTCTAACTCTAGCACCCCATCTACTTCGGCATCGTTTGGCAGCAACTGCATCACGGCAAAGGCTGTCATTGATTTGCCCGAACCGCTTTCTCCGGTCACAGCCACGATCTGCCCAGGGGCAATCGACAGGTTGATCTTCTTTAAAATCGGCGTGCCATGGATGGCCAACGAGAGGTCCTTGATCTGCAAAAGACTCATGCGCGGGCCACCCGTATCCGAGGGTCCAGCCAATCGCGCAAGCCATCACCCAGAAGGTTCAGGCCCAAAACCGTCACGATGATGGCAAGACCCGGAATCAGAGCCAAATGCGGGGCAAAACTAACCATCGTCTGCGCATCGGCCAGCATTCTGCCCCAGCTTGGCGTAGGCGGTTGCGCACCAAGACCGACATAGGACAGCCCGGCCTCGGCCAGAATGCCAAGTGAGAACTGGATTGTTCCCTGAACGATCAGCAGATTGGCGACATTGGGCAGGATATGTTCAGCCGATATCCGTGCCGCGCCTTTGCCTGACACGCGGGCGGCAAGGATAAACTCGCGCTCCCAAAGAGACAAAGCTGCGCCTCGGGTGATGCGGGCAAAAACGGGGATGTTGAAGATACCGATGGCGATGATCGCGTTTATGGCCCCGGCACCAAAGACGGCGGTGATCAGAATGGCGATGACGAGAGAGGGGAATGCAAAGACCAGATCATTGCCGCGCATGATGAATTCATCTAGCCACGATCCACTGCGCGCAGCGGCAGCCAGACCCAAGGGAACGCCCAGCGCCATGCCAATCCCGACCGCGACCAGCGCCACCGCAATCGAGGTGCGCGCACCAACCATGATCATCGAGAACATGTCGCGTCCGAAATGATCGGTACCGAACCAGTGCTGTGCGCTGGGTGGCTGCAGCTTGGCCGGAATGCTCAGCGCGGCGTGGTCGTATGGGGTCCAGACAAAGGACACCAGCGCTGCCAGCACCACCAGTGAGGACAGCGTCGCGCCAAGGATCAGGTTGCGGCTCATGTCCTGCTCCTCAGCCTTGGATCGACTGCGGCATAGGCCAGATCGACAAAAAAGTTCACCATGATGACGGCAAAGACCAGCAGCATAACTACCGATTCCACGACGATCAGATCGCGCGCCGATATGGCCTGAAAAACCAGCCGCCCGAGGCCGGGTAGATAAAACACCTGTTCGATGATGATCGAACCCGCCAGCAGGAAGGAGAATTGGAGTCCAATGATCGTCAGTACCGGGATCAGCGCATTCCGCACTCCGTGTCGCCAAAGCGCCTGCCGACGCGAAAGGCCCTTGGCGTGTGCGGTGCGCATAAAATCCTCGGCCAGAATATCCAACAGAGCCGAGCGCATAACCCGCGCAAGGATCGCCGCTTGCGGCAGGGCCAATGCAATGGCTGGAAGGGTCAGCGAATGTAGACCGGTCCAAATGCCGTTCTCCCAACCCGCGAAACCGCCGGCATTGAACCAGCGCAAATTGATGGCAAAGACCAACACCAGCATCATCGCGAACCAGAAATTCGGCACCGCGATACCAAGCTGAGTCGCACCCATCACGGTCAGATCACCCGGTTTGCCGCGCCGTGAGGCTGCGTAGATACCGGCGGGGAAAGCAATCAGCGTGGACAGGGTCAGCGCGTATAAAGCCAGCGGCAATGACACCCACAATCGATCTGCGATCATCTGCGACACGGGTGTGCGATAGGTGTAGGACGTACCAAAATCCCCAACCAGCATCCCGCCGACCCAGTTAAAGTACCGCTCGATCTTCGAGACATCGAGGCCCAGTTCAG
The DNA here is from genome assembly GCF_056532525.1 of Ruegeria sp. I3. NCBI lineage: Bacteria > Pseudomonadati > Pseudomonadota > Alphaproteobacteria > Rhodobacterales > Roseobacteraceae > Ruegeria > Ruegeria sp. I3. Next base: position 748,105 of record NZ_JBQFNI010000003.1, read on the forward strand.
CTCTCAGCGCAGTCAATGTATCGGCCTGCGCGTTCACGCCCAGCATGAACAACGCCGGATCACCGGGCGCGACCTCGATCACTGCAAAGATGACAACCGAGGCGACAGCCAGGCTCAGGATCAGCGACAGCAGACGTTTGAGGGCGTAGCGGAGCATTTGGAAACGTTAGGGTCACATCCCGTGTGGGTCCAGCGCCTAAGGCACGAGAAGATAGACAAAAAGAAACCCGCCAAACCAGAATCCTTGTGGGTTTCATGGTGCAACAGTTCGCGCCGGGGCGCTGGCCATCGCCCCGGTCCAACTCTGTTCTTCTATTCGGACCAACTGATCCCGGTCAGATCGATCGCTGCCGTGGGTGCGTTTTCCCATAGCCCCTCAACACCGGCCTTGGCCACGCCAAGTTTGGCAAGTTGAAACAGGTACCCGTTGACGTAATCGGTCGAAATCAAGCGCTGTGCCTCACCCAACAAACGTGTGCGCTCATCAGGGTCCGTGGTCGAATTCAGCGTGTCCATCAATGCCTGAAAGTCGGTGCTGTCATATTGGAAGTAATAGTCGGGCCGTGCATAAATACCGATATCCATCGGCTCGGTATGGCTGACAATGGTCAGGCCAAACTCCTTGCCCTTGAACACGCTTTCCAGCCATTGCGCCCATTCCACATTGATGATCTCGGCGGTGATGCCAATATCGGCCAGTTGCGCAGCGATGATTTCACCCCCGCGTCGGGCGTAGGAAGGCGGCGGCAAGTGCAGCGTGGTCTCGAACCCATCGGGATACCCGGCCTCGGCCAGCAGCGCCTTGGCTTTTTCCGGGTCATAGGCCGAATTGCCGGTCAGATCGACGTAAGCCGGATTATGCGGAGCAAAATGCGTACCGATGGGTGTGCCATAGCCGAACATAGCCCCATCAATGATGGCCTGCCTGTCAATCGCGTGGGCCAATGCCTGTCGGACCAATATGTCATCAAACGGGGCTTGTTTGTTGTTGGTCGACAGAATGGTTTCCCCCTCGGTCGAGCCGACAAGAACCTGAAAGCGCGGATCAGCCTCGAATTGCGGCAGATTCTCGGGTGCGGGGAAGTTGTCGAACACGTCTACATCCTCGGCCATCATGGCGGCAAAGGCGGCGGTCGGATCCGAGATAAACTTAAACGTTGCGGTCTCTAACGCGGGCTGTTCGCCCCAATAGTCGGGGTTGCGATTCAGGATGATGCTGTCACCCTGCAGCCAGTCAGAGAAGGTGAAGGCCCCCGTGCCAACCGGATTGGTCTTGATATTCTCGATGCTTTCGGGCGCAACGATCACCGCGTCACCCCAGGCGAGATTGAAAAGGAAGTTCCCGTTCGGCTCATTCAACGTCACCTGAACGGTCAGGGGGTCCACCACCTCGACACTTTTAATGCCCGCAAACAAAGCCTTCTGCGCGTTGGCGCTGTCTTCTGCCGTGGCGCGATCAAGGGTGAACTTGACGTCCTCGGCATCCATCGTTGTGCCATCGTGAAATGTCACACCGTCGCGCAGCTTGAATGTGTAAACGGTACCGTCATCCGAGATTTCCCAGCTTTCGGCCAGCCCCGGCACCACCGAGCCATCCCCCATGAACCGGGTCAGGCCTTCGAAGATATTGGTGTAGACAACCGAATCGATAGCCTGCGCCGCAGCGCTGGTCGGGTCCAGATGCGGTGGCTCAAGCTGCATGGCGATGGTGATGTCAGATTTGGCCATGGCCTGCGTGGCAAACAGGCCCGCGCCAAGGGCTAGGGCCGACGCGAACGAGCGAAAGCGCTGCTTTGTCATGAAAATCTCTCCCCACTGAAATTGGCTAGCCCTGCTTTTTTCGGGCCGATCTGCGACCAATGTCCTCGCAAACCCGAGGTCAATCAAGGAATTGTTGGCGCAACCGGGGTTTCTTTGCGCCTGCCGCATCTGCTATGCCGCGCTGCAACATGAACCCTGCGAGGAGCGAGCATGAGCGCCACCGCCCGCAAGAAAGCCCCGAACGCCGAGGATATCCGCGCCCGGAAAGGTACTGATCCTCTGGTCTCGTTGACCGCCTACACAACACCGATGGCGCAGTTGATGGATGCGCATTGTGACTTCGTTCTGGTCGGTGACAGCGTCGGCATGGTGTTGCACGGGTTGACGTCGACTCTTGGTGTGACGATGGAGATGATGATCATGCACGGCCAGGCCGTTGCCCGTGGTCTGGACAAGGCAATGATGGTGATCGACATGCCTTTCGCCAGCTACGAGCATGACCCGGCTCAGGCATTTCGCAACGCAGCCCGGCTGATGTCGGAAACAGGAGCTGGGGCGGTTAAGCTGGAAGGTGGCGTCGAGATGGCTGAAACCATCCGGTTTCTGGTCAAACGTGGGATCCCGGTGATGGCACACATTGGCCTGACACCGCAGTCGATAAACACTTTGGGTGGCTATAAGGTACAAGGGCGCGACGAACAGGCCGATGCCGTATTGGCCGACGCCCAGGCCGTCGCCGAAGCAGGCGCGTTCTCGGTCGTGTTAGAGAAAGTTCCGCAGGGTTTGGCCAACCGGATTACCGCTGAGATTGCGATCCCCACAATCGGCATTGGTGCCTCGGCCGGGTGTGACGGGCAAATTCTGGTGGTGGACGATATGCTTGGCTTTTTCACCGCCTTCAAACCGAAATTCGTCAAACGCTATGCTGATCTTGGCCCGCTGGCCGAAGCCGCCATTGCTGAATACGCAACCGAGGTTCGTGCGCGAAGCTTCCCGGCAGACGAACATGTCTTTGCCGATGCCGTACCCGTCAAAGGACCCAAGTCATGACCGCGCCTATTCTGCGTCGACTGGCAGACTTGCGCGCTCTGACCCGTGATTGGCATCTGAATGGTGAGGTGATCGGAGTTGTCCCCACCATGGGTGCGCTGCACCAGGGGCATCTGTCGCTGGCCGAAGCCGCGAAGACGGCTTGCGACCGGGTGATCGTGACGATCTTTGTAAACCCCAAGCAGTTCAACAACCCCGAAGACCTCGCCAACTATCCGCGCAGCGAACAAGAAGACGCGAAAAAGCTCGCGCCTTACAACGTCGATGCGATATACGTGCCCGACCCGGATGAGATTTACCCTGATGGCTTCGCCACCACAGTCTCGGTCTCGGGTCTGACCGACGCGATGGAGGGAGAATTCCGCCCGGGTCATTTCGATGGTGTGGCAACAGTTGTCGCCAAGCTGTTCCTGCAAACGCAAGCGGATCGAGCCTATTTCGGGGAAAAAGACTATCAGCAGCTTATGATCGTCCGCCGGATGGCCCGCGACCTCGATATCCCGATCGAGGTGATTGGTTGCCCCACGGTGCGTGAACCTTCGGGCCTCGCAATGTCTTCGCGCAATCAAAGGCTATCCGAGGATGGTCTGGCCATCGCAGCCGAAAAACATCGTATCATGCGTGCAGTTGTTCAGGCGCTGGAAAACGGCGAAGAATTCGAAGCTTTGGCTTCTCAGGCACAGGCCGATCTTTTGGCCGCCGGCTTCAACGAAGTGGAGTATCTGCAACTACGCTGCGCTGAAACGCTGGAGCCTATGACCCATGCCAAACGACCCGCACGACTGTTTGCGGCAGCCTTGGTCGACGGCGTGCGGCTGATCGACAATCTACCGGTGTCTCCGGTCTGATTTCCCCTCTGGCACGTTTGGTTGTGTTTGCGCTAAAGTCCTGCAAAACCAAAGCGGGAGGGGCGCAGGAATGACCTATATTCTGGCAATCGATCAGGGCACCACATCGTCTCGTGCAATCCTGTTCGACGCGCAAATGCAGCGCGTCGGCACTGCGCAGCACGAGTTTACACAGCATTTCCCACAGGAAGGCTGGGTTGAGCATGATGCCGAGGAGATATGGGACAGCGTTCTGACGGTTTGCCGTGAAGTGATGCAAACGACAGGTGTATCCGCGGCACAGATCGCTGGCATCGGGATTACCAACCAACGCGAAACCACTGTCATCTGGGATCGCGCCACCGGGGCCCCCATTCACAACGCAATCGTCTGGCAGGACCGTCGCACCGCTGAGATTTGCGAGCGTCTTCGCAAAGCGGGATGCGAGGATGACGTAACTGCCCAGACCGGTCTGCTGCTAGATCCTTATTTTTCAGGCACCAAGGTCAAATGGTTGCTTGATACCGTCCCCGGCGCACGCGACCGTGCCGCCGCCGGAGAGCTGCTGTTTGGCACAATCGATACCTTCCTGATCTGGCGACTGACAGAAGGGCGCGTGCACGCCACCGACGCCACCAATGCGGCCCGCACATTGCTATTCGATATTCACAAAGGGGAATGGAGTACCGAGATCTGCGACTTGCTGGACATCCCCCAAGCTTTGTTGCCCGACGTGCGCGATTGCGCCGCAGACTTCGGATCGACCTCGCTGTTTAGCGGTAATATTCCAATTCTCGGCGTGGCGGGGGATCAGCAAGCTGCCACCATCGGACAGGCCTGTTTCCAGCCGGGCATGATGAAATCCACCTATGGCACGGGCTGTTTCGCACTACTCAACACCGGTACGCAGCCAGTTGAGTCGAAAAACCGGCTGCTAACGACAATTGCCTATCAGTTGGACGGGCAGAAAACCTATGCGCTTGAAGGCTCGATTTTCATTGCCGGTGCGGCGGTGCAATGGCTGCGCGATGCGTTGCAAATCATCGAAACCGCACCGCAAAGCGGTGAACTGGCCGCCAAAGCGGATCCAAACCAGCACGTTGTTCTCGTCCCTGCCTTTACTGGGCTGGGCGCGCCTTATTGGAAACCCGATTGCCGGGGCGCAATCTTTGGCCTGACTCGCAATTCAGGCCGCGCCGAAATCACGCGCGCCACGCTGGAAAGCATCGCGTTCCAGACCCGCGACCTGTGGCACGCCATGCAGGGCGATTGGGGCGCAGAGACTGACGTGATCCTGCGCGTCGACGGCGGAATGAGCGCCTCGGACTGGGCCATGCAGGGGCTTTCCGACATTCTGGGCGCCCCGGTCGACCGCCCGGTGATGCAGGAAACCACCGCGCTTGGTGCCGCATGGCTGACGGGCATGAAAGCGGGTGTCTACCCGGATCAGGCCGGATTCGCCGAAACCTGGGATCTGGACCGGCGGTTTGAGCCTGCAAAACCCGTAGCTGACCGAGACGCGGCCTATGCACGCTGGCAACGCGCGGTTCAGGCGGCCATGGCGTTCTAACTGTGGTCCTTCATCAAGCGCTGTTTCTGCCGTGACCAGTCGCGCTTGGCCTGCGTTTCGCGCTTGTCGTGCAGCTTCTTACCTTTGGCGATGCCGATCTTCAGCTTCGCCCGACCCTTGTGATTAAAATAAAGCACCAGCGGCACCAGCGTCATGCCTTTGCGTTGGGTCGCGTTCCACAGGTTCGATAGTTCCTTGCGTGACACCAGCAGTTTACGGCGGCGGCGTTCTTCATGTTTGAAGACCTTGGCCTGCTCATAGGGCGCGATATAGCTGTTGATCAGCCATAGCTCTCCATCATCGACGGACGCATAGCTTTCAGCAATGTTCGACCCACCGGCACGCAGGGATTTGACCTCGGACCCTTCCAGGACAATACCGCATTCGAGATCGTCTTCGATCGCATAGTCATAGCGCGCACGCCGGTTTTCGGCGATCACTTTGTAATTCGGGTCAGTGTTCTGCTTCTGCTTGGCCATGACGCGTTGATGTATGCCGCTTGCGTCCGCCTTGCAAGGCAGGGTTATGAATTGGCCGAGATTATCAGGTCAGGTCCAAATATCGTGTCAGCGTGATTGTGCAGATAAATCTTGAGCCACGGGGTAAATCGGTCGGGGTGCCGCTTCACCTCGGCCAGCAGATCGTGGTAATCGACCCAGCGGATATCCATCACTTCTTCCGGGTTAGGCTCGATTTTCAGAGCCCCACGCACATGGGCCAGAAAGACATCGACCACCTCGTTCTCGACCATTCCGTTGCCGACATCGGCATGATACTCCAATCGATGCCGGTATTCGGGATAGAGCCCGGTGATGCCCAATTCTTCGCGCAGGCGCCGGACGGCACAATGCGAAGCGCTTTCGTCCCAATCCGGATGCGTACAACAGGTATTCGCCCATAGACCCGGCGTGTGGTATTTGCCCATCGCCCGGCGTTGCAGCAATATCTCGGTCCCGCGCACGGCAAACACGGACACAGCCTTGTGTCGCAGCCCCTTTTCATGCGCCTCCAGCTTGTCGACGGGTGTCAGTTCGCCCTCAACCCAAGCCGGGATCAAGATTCCCATCTGTCGTCTCCTGTTGGCGATCTCCGGTGCACATGGCCTTACCGGTTTTCACCAAAGTGGCGCTGATTACAATGTCAATCAATCGCACGAAAGGCCGCAGGGGCTGCGGCATTTCGAAGTTCGTCTGTAAACCTGTTGGCGGAGTTACTCTCCCGAAACGCTCACGATATAGGCGTAAACGTCTTCGGCGCCTTTCTTCAGCTTGAAGGTCATTTTCGACTTGGCCGAGGTTTCCCCCAAATAGTCTTTCAAGAATGCTTTGGGGTCTTGGGCGTAGGCAACGAAAGTCTCTTCATCCCAGACCAGCCCATTTTCGCCCGCGGCCACGATGCTATCGCCGTATCTGAAGCCTTCTTCAGTGCCGGCGGTGCGGCCTGCGATTCCGTACAGGTTCGGACCCGTCTTACCGCCCTTAACGATAACTTCACCCGCAGGGTCAGCAATCATGTGGCAGGATTTGCATTTGTTGAAAGTTTTCATACCCGCTTCGGCGTCACCCTCTGCATAGACAGGTAAGGCCAGCAGACCGGCAATTGCGGTGGCAAGGATACGATTCATAGCTTTTGCTCCGATACGAATTGGCTGCACCGAATGGATCGCTGGCACAGCAGAGAGTCAACGCGCAGATTGCCGCGCGATGGCACTGTGTCACAGGCGATCGGGGCCGTCCTTAACCGAAGTCATGTAACTGAGACCAACACGGCAGCAGGTCGCCCGGGCTGGGCGTGGCCAGATAGATCGCTCGGGCGATTGCGCGTGCAAGACAGATCGAGGCCGCATGGCCGATCATCGCCATCGCCTCGGGGCCAACCGTGCGCGCGCCGGTGCTGAGACCGAATACCAGATCTCCATCGCCAGGCGTGTGCGCAGGCACGATGGCGCGGGCGATGCCGTCATGGGCTGCTACCGCCAGACGCTGGCATTGCGGTTTGGTCAGCGCTGCATCAGTTGCAACTATAGCAATCGTGGTGTTTGCGTGATCTGGCGGAACAGAATGCATCATTTGCGCCTTGCGGCTGACAAGAGAGGAACCAAGGCCCGAGGCCGGGTCTGGCCCCAATCCACCGAACTCGTCATCGATCTCAAACGGCGCAGCCCAAAAATGCCGATCACCCGGTGTGGTTACGCTGCCAAGCGGATTGGCCGCAACCAGCGCACCGACGGTTACGCCACCCTCAAGCTTTAACGAAGCCGAGCCTAAGCCACCCTTGTGCATCGCGGCCAATGCGCCGGTACCAGCCCCCACCGAGCCCAGTTCAAATTCTGGTGAGGCGGTGAGATACGCAGACTTCCCCAGATCGCGATAAGGATTTTCGGTCCAGTTCTTATCTCCACCATTGAGTAGATCGAACAGAATCGCGCCCGGCACGATGGGCACGACGGCCGAACCGACCTGAAATCCGCGCCCCTGAGCGCGCAATGCGTCTGAAACGCCCGAGCACGCATCCAGTCCAAAGGCCGAGCCGCCGGACAAAGCAATCGCGTCGACCCGATCAACAGTTTTGTCGACCGCCAGAAGGTCGGTCTCACGCGTGCCGGGGGCGCCGCCCATCACATGAACCGAAGCTGTGAACGGGTTGTCCGCCGTCAGGACAGTTGTGCCTGATTTAAGCGTATCATCGTGCGCATTGCCAACCATGAGGCCAGCGACATCAGTGATCAGGTTTCTGGGTCCGGGGTTCATTTTCGTCTCGCACACTGGGCCGGAAATCGCGCTGGCGCGCGCTGCCTCCGGCGGAGATATTTATGGCCAGATGAAGGGCGGATCAGATGCATCGGCCTCCGTCCACTTCTAGGGCTGTGCCGGTGATCATGCTGGCCTCGTCCGAGCAGAGGAAACAGGCGGCGTTTGCCATGTCTTCGGGAGTTGAGAAGCGACCAAGCGGGATCGTTGACAGGAATTTGGCGCGGATTTCCGGGGTGTCTTCACCCATGAAGGATTTCAGCAGCGGGGTTTCACCCGCCACCGGGCAGATCGCGTTGACGCGCACGCCCGAAGTGGCAAGTTCGACGGCCATCGTCTTGGTCGCGGTGATCATCCAGCCTTTGGAGGCGTTGTACCAGTTCAGATTAGGACGCGGCGACAGGCCCGCTGTTGAGGCCACGTTCAGGATCGCCCCCGCGCCACGTGTCTTCATCTGCGGAACAAAGGCGCGCGCGGTCAGGTAGACGGATTTCATGTTCACGGCGAAGACGCGGTCGAATTCATCGTCATCGACGTCCTCAAGTGGGGCCGGCAGGTGCGTCACGCCCGCATTATTCACCAGAATATCAAGCTTTCCGAATTCTTCCGACACCGCATTTGCCATGGCCTGAACCGATGCCGCATCCGAGACGTCAACGTGCTGTGCGATGGCATTCGTGCCGACCGCAGACGCCATGTCAGAAGCCGCTTCGCCATTGATATCTGCGATCATCACGCGGGCGCCTTCGGTCAGGAACTTTTGCGCAATCCCAGCGCCGAACCCGGATGCGCCGCCGGTTACGATGGCGGTTTTTCCCTCAAGCCTCATGGCTTTACCTCCCCTGCGTCTTGCATCGGCAGAGTAGCAACGTGCAGCGAAACTGCCAGATCAATCTTCGGACACTTTGCCTCGCAGGGCTTTGACATCCGCGCGGGCTTTCTTTGCCGCCAACCGCCTTTTGACCGAACCGTACGTAGGTTTGGTCGCGATCCTACGCTTGGGTTTGACCAGTGCGCGCGTGATCAACTCGGCCAACCGGTCACGCGCAATCTCGCGGTTGCGGGCCTGAGAACGTGTTTCTTCACATTGAATGATGATCGCGCCGTCCTTGGTCCAGCGACGTCCGGCCAGCCGTTTCAGACGTGTCTTGACCGGATCAGGCAAGGAGGGTGAGCGCGCGGCCTCGAACCGCAGCTCAACGGCGGTGGAGACCTTGTTGACGTTCTGCCCACCCGGACCAGAGGACCGCACGAAGCTTTCGGTCATTTCCCAGTCTTGCAGGGCGATATCGTCGGTGATGCGCAACATGGATCGGACCTTACAGGGCGCAGTTGAAAACAAAAAGGGCCGCCCCGGCGGGACGGCCCTTCGAAAGTTCAGGAGGTTGGGTCGGTTAGATCAATCGACCAGCCGGAGCGAGCGCTCCGCCAAGGGCTGCCTTAACAGGCGATCCCCCCGGTTGTTCCAACACCTCTCTCCAATCTCTTTCTCGACACTGGATCACCTCCTTTTCTATCTGTTGCGGTTAACTCTGAGCCTGACACAAGATGCGCCAATCTCAAAGCACTTTTTTATGCAGGCTGCGCGGCGGTCAAACGGACAACAATCACCTTGAACGGAATCAGGGCGATTAGCGCCAGCGACAGTTTCACCAGCCAGTCGGCGAAGGCCAGCGTTACCCAGAGCGGGGCCATCGGGCCGCTTAGCATAAACGGCACAGGCTCCCACGCCCAGTTGATCGCTGCATCTGCATTGGCACCAAAGACGGTAACCGAGGCCGAGAACGCCAGGGTAAAGAAGATCGCTGTGTCCAGCGCCGAGCCAACCAGTGTCGACACCAGCGGTGCGCGCCACCAGCGGCCACCACGCAGTGAGTTGAACACAGTGACGTCGGTCAATTGCGCAATCAGGAAGGCGGTGCCCGAAGCCACAGCAATGCGCAGCGGTACGGCGGCATAGGTGAAGCCGTCACCCTGCAGCATGATCTGGCTGCCGATCAGCGAGCAGATGATACCGGTGACAAAACCGGCGAATACGACCTTGCGAGCCGGACCCACGCCGTAGACACGGTTCATGATGTCCGTGACCAGAAAGGCCAACGGATAGGTGAAGGCACCCCAGGTCAACAGGCCGTCAAGGATCAGGAACTGGACCAGGATGTTTGAGGCCACGACGATCGAGGCCATGGCAAGGATGCCGGGAATAAAGCTGCGTTGCATTTTCAGATGCCCGTTTTGACAAGGTAGCGGCGACTTGGCCCCAGGCTCATCCCGAGGCAGGCCGTGCGTTTAGACCTTTGTCTGCCGCCTGTCAATCGGGCAGCAAATATTCCACCAGCTCGGTACGTTGCAAGGAACGAAAATTGTCGTCCGATACCATGGTTGCGCGCAACCGCCCGTCCTGATCGCGCCAGACCGAAAGACCTTCCAGATTATCATGGGTCCCGGTAGCGGTTTCAAACAGCGTTTCTTCGGCCTTGGGCACGTCGCCAGAGATCACCCAGCGTCGCAAGCGTGAGCGGAAGCCGATGAAAGCCACTGCACGCTCTAACACATAGAGCCTCCCGTCGGGCCCGAAATCCGCTGCAACCGGTAGGAACTTTCCACGGGGCGGCAGCACAAAAGGCGCTGACCAGCGTGCGCCATCCCAGCGATAGACCGGTATATCGCCCCGAACAGTGCGGGTCTTTTCGGTCAGCGTATACAACCGCCCGCGACCATCTATCGCCAGCGCTTCAAATGAGCCGTTGAGGTCCATATTCAGGAACTCTCGCGGGCGCGGCAGAACCCGTCCATTGGCGTCGGGGGCAGTGTAATGCACGACTCGGTGAACGCCTTCGAACGAGACGTAAACGCTGCCATCTGCAGCAACGGCGAGCCCTTCGGAATCCCCTGCCCTCCCCTTCAAGATACGGCCTTTGCTGGACAGGATCGGCCACTGGTCAAGGATTTGGATGTTTCTGATCGTATCTTGATCTCGTTCAATCCGCGCGGTGATCAATGTTGACCGGTCACTGATAGCGACCATGTTCCGCCCGTTTTCAGAGATATGAATCGCCGAAAATCCACCGAACCAGTCGGCGTTGTCGCGCCAGACATAGCTGTCCAGCAGCGAAGCCTGCTTAAGCTCCACCGCCTGAACAGTCCCTGCCAGCAGAAGCGCCGTGATCAGTTGGATTGCAGAACGGCGGTACATTGCTGGGGTAGATCAGCCAGACGAAACTCACGACGCTTTTTCGGTGCTGGCGCATTTGGATCAGGTGGCGGTGGGGTCAGAATATTGCGCACCCATTGCTGCGCCTCGGCGCAACCATCACCCTTGGGTGGCGGGTCCTGATTTACACAGCCTTTCGATCCTTTCGGGCATTTCAGCCGCACGTGGAAATGATAGTGATGTCCCCACCATGGCCGGATCTTGCGCAGATAGGCTTTGTTGCCCTTCTCGTCATTGCACATCTGCACCTTTGCACCCGGGAATACGAAGATCCGGGCAACGCGCTTGTCCTTAGCGGCTTCGCGCAATACCGCATGGTGCTGCTTGGTCCAGTTGCCGTTTACATACGCGCCGTTCGCGCGGCGCAAGGATATGGACGAGATATTCTCGCGTGCTTTGCGACTTAGGCGCATGTTATCGCCCGGCAGCATCCAGATATCGATATCCAAACCCAACTGGTGCGAACGATGGCCCGAGGTCATCGGCCCACCCCGCGGTTGGCTGATATCCCCGATATAGAGACCATTCCACCCCGGTTGTTTCGCGGCAAACCGGCTGAGATCCTGCACATAGTCGATCGCCTGAGGATGCCCCCAATTGCGATTGCGCGACAGGCGCATGGCTTGCCAAGTTGGCCCGGTTTCAGGGAGTTGCACCGACCCGGCGGCGCACCCGCGCGAATAACTGCCGAATGCGGCAGATTTTTGCTGCGACCCAACCTTCTGGGCTCCGAATAACTGTTTGGCCAAGGGCTGTGCCGTGGCCACGCCTGGCAGTGCTATTGCGGCCAGAACGGCCAAAAAACGTAGTAAAATCATCTGCTCTGATCCCCTTCCGGTTTCACCCAGCGCATCAGGACTAGGCCCAGAATAAACAACAGAATGATCGGTGACACCCCCAGTCTTGCACTACCGGTTGCTGCTGTTGCTATTCCGATCAATAGCGGCGCTGCAAAGGCGGTCGCCCGACCCGAAAGCCCGTACAGCCCAAAACTCTCGACCGGGGTGGCGGAATCAGTATGGCGTACCATCATTGAACGGCTGGCGGATTGCAGAATACCTCCCATGCCGCCGATCAGAACTCCGCACCCGAAGAACGCCATGTCCGGCAGGCCCGAGCCTACGGGTAATGAAATTCCGTAGATCTGTGTTCGATCCATCGACACAACCGTTACGCAGACAAAGATCAGAACCCAAATCGCAACCAATATCACCGGTTTAGGGCCGTACTTGCGATCCATCTTGCCCCCGATCCACGCAAAGATGGCCGAGGCCAGAACGCTGACGATCCCAAATACGCCGATTTTTATCAGGTCCCATTCAAGCACTAACCGCGCGTAGACGCCTCCGAAACTGTATAGCCCGTTCAACGCGTCGCGATAGAACATAGAAGACCCCAGATAGGTCGCCAGACTGACCCGGTGACGCAAAGCCGCCACGGACTTGCCCAGCAAGCGCAGCGCATCACCCACGCTACCCTGTTTGTTGGTCTCAGGATCATCCCGAACCCACAGGAAATACGGCACCATGAACAACACGAACCATCCAGCGGTGAAGGGGCCGACAAACCGCGTCCCTTCACGCGTTGCCGCATCCAGCCCGAACAACGGATCCACACCAATCAAGGTCTTGCCGTTGGGCTGTTCAACAAACAGCGCCAGCATGATGGCCAGCGATAGCAGGCCTCCGAAATAGCCGAAGGCGAAGCCCGAACCTGAAATCTCGCCCACTTCTCTATCGTCACCCAGATCGGGCAGCTGAGAGTTGATGAAGATCAGTGCATATTCTGCGCCCACAAAGCCCAGACCAAAAGCCGACAGCATCAACCACATGTTCGAGCCATCGGGCATCGTATACCACAACGCGGCAGACCCCACCGCGTACATCACCGAAAACCCGAGAATCCACGGGATGCGTCGACCCGAAACATCCGCCATCGCGCCCAACAGGGGCGCTCCGAACGCGATGATCAGCCCAGTTATGGTCAGGCAATTCGCCCAGACGGTCTGCGCCTGCGCCGCCGCTGCATCGGTGTCTAATCCGGTATTCGCATAGTATTGAGCCGCCACCCCGGCGAAATAGGGGCCAAAGACAAAGGTCACTAGCAATGTGTGGAACGGCTGGCTGGCCCAGTCGAAAAACCACCAGCCCCAGATGCGCTTACGCTTGGAAATCTCAGCCATCTCTGCCCCATATTATTATTGTTGCGATCATAAGACGGGGCTTTGGGTCAATTCGCAAGCGTTCTGTTGGGGCGCACTTGCTCTTTGCGGCTGTGACGCTTAGGTCTCAGGACAATTGACGAACGGAGTGCCCATGCTGTCGCTGATCCAAATCCTTCTGCTGATCCTGGACATTGTCTGGTTCATCATCCTTGCCCATGTGATCATGAGCTGGCTGATCAACTTCCAGGTGCTGAACCTGCACCAGCAACTGGTGGCGCAAATCTGGTACGGACTGAACCGTTTGTTAGAGCCGATCTACGGCCCCATTCGCCGCATTCTGCCCGCCATGGGCGGTCTGGATCTGACCCCTCTGGTGGTGCTGATCGGAGTCTATGCGTTGCGGATAATCCTGATCAACAACGCGGTCTATTTCTACTGACCTCTTGTTCACCGAATCTTAGTATGTGATGGTCCTGTCTTAAGAGCAGATAAACCATAAAACAGGACCCTCCGTCGCATGTTCGACTCCGCACCCTTGTTGCGAGACGTTTTCGGATTCGACGACTTCCGCCCCGGTCAGGAAGAGATCGTCGACGCCGTGACCGCAGGTGAAAACGTGCTGGCGATCATGCCCACTGGTGGGGGCAAGTCCTTATGTTTCCAATTACCTGCGTTGCTGCGAGACGGCGTGACTGTTGTGATCTCTCCGCTGATCGCCTTGATGCGCGATCAGGTGCGTGGGCTGCAGGAAGCCGGTGTCGAGGCGGGCGCGCTCACCTCGGGCAACACCCCCGAAGAAACTGATGCGGTGTGGGACGCATTAGAGGCTGGGCGGCTCAAGCTTCTGTATATGGCGCCCGAGCGTCTGGCCGCCGGGTCGGCGCTGGGGATGCTGCGTAGGATTAACGTCAATCTGATCGCGGTGGATGAAGCCCATTGTGTCAGCCAATGGGGCCACGATTTCCGCCCTGACTATCTGCGGATCGGAGAGCTGCGGCGCGCTTTGAATGTTCCCCTCGCCGCGTTCACCGCGACAGCGGATGCGGAAACGCAGGACGAGATCGTCGAAAAACTGTTCGACGGTGTCGCGCCGCGCAAATTCCTGCGGGGGTTCGACAGGCCCAATATCCATCTGGCTTTTGCCGCCAAGGATGGACCGCGCAAACAGATCCTCGATTTCGCTGCCGCGCGCAAAACCCAGTCCGGCATCGTCTATTGCGGGACCCGCAACAAGACCGAGGTGCTGGCGCAAGCCCTGCGCGCCGAAGGTCACACGGCCTGCCACTATCACGGCGGGATGGAGGCCGAGGATCGCCGCATCGTGGAAGCTCGCTTTGCGCGCGAGGACGGGCTGATTGTCGTCGCTACGGTCGCCTTTGGCATGGGTATCGACAAGCCGGACATCCGCTGGGTCGCCCATGCGGATTTGCCGAAATCGATCGAGGCCTATTATCAAGAAATCGGTCGCGCCGGGCGCGATGGTGGACCAGCCGAGACCCTGACCTTGTTCGGGCCTGACGATATCCGACTACGACGCTCACAGATCGACGAAGGGCTGGCCCCACCTGAACGGCGCATGGCGGATCATGCGCGTCTTAACGCGCTGCTGGGATTGGCCGAAGCACTGAAATGCCGCCGCCAGAGCTTGCTGGGGTATTTTGGGGAACAGGCTGAATCCTGCGGCAAGTGCGATCTCTGCGACAACCCGCCAGAAATCTTCGACGGCACAACGCCCGTCCGCATGGCTCTGTCCGCGATTTTACGCACCGAGGAATGGTTCGGGGCAGGTCATCTGATCGACATTCTGCTTGCCAACGAGACCGATAAAATTCGCGCACGGCGACACGACAATCTGTCCACCTACGGCATCGGTAAGGACTGGTCGCGCCCGCAATGGCAAGCGATCTTCCGGCAGATGATGGGCCATGATTTGGTGCGCCCCGACCCTGAACGCCACGGCGCGCTGCGTATGACAGAAACCGCCAAACCCATCCTGAAAGGTGAGGCGTTGATCGATCTGCGCAAGGATACCATCCGCAAAGCCACCCGACGACCCGCTGTCAAAGCGATGGTGTCCGAGGAAGACGCGCCGCTGCTCTCGGCGCTCAAGGCCAAGCGGCGCGCACTGGCCGAGGCTGCTCGGGTCCCGGCTTATGTCATTTTTCCTGATCGCACCCTAATCGAGATGGCAGAAACCCGACCTGCAAATCTGGATGACATGGCGCGGATCAGCGGTATCGGGTCAAAGAAACTGGAACGCTATGGTTCCACTTTCCTTGAGGTGCTGACCGGCGCGGTAGAAGAGCTGCACCCCGCAAGGCGCAAACTTGCCGGCCGCAATCAGGGCGACATTTACGATCAGTTGCTTGAGGTTCAATCGCAATTGTCGCGTGGCCCCGACGGGATCGACAAACCGCTAAGCTGTACGGCCTCGCAACTGGCGAAAGTGGCGCAACTGCACCCGGATGATCCACGAGCGATGGAGCAGGTTCTGGGTGACCGTCGTCACGAAAGGTTTGGCGCGGCGTTTCTGGACGTGCTGCAACAGGCGGGCTAGATACGCCTGAACAGGCGAGAAACGAGGGCGGATATGCTGGTAGTGATTTCCCCGGCCAAGCGGCTGGATTGGGCAGAACGAAACGTCGAATTAACCCAACCCGATTTTCAGGATGACGCGATCCGCTTGTCGAAGACAGCACGCAATCTGACATTGGGCGATCTGAAAAAACTGATGGATCTGAGCGACGACTTGGCCCGCCTGAACCGCGACCGGTATCGTATGTTCTCGGACGCGCCCGATGCGGAGACGACGCGCCCTGCCGCACTGGCGTTTGCGGGCGATACCTATCAAGGGCTTGAAGCCGCATCGCTGGATGCCGACGAAATGGCCTGGGCACAGGATCACCTGCGCATTCTGTCGGGGCTTTATGGCGTATTGCGCCCGCTGGATGCCATACAGGCCTACCGGCTTGAGATGGGTAGTAAACTGAAAACCAGACGCGGAAAAAACCTGTACGAATATTGGCGCGATCAGCTAAGCAAGGTGCTGAACGCGCAGGCCGCCGAAACTGACAGCAAGGTTCTGGTGAACTGCGCCAGTCAGGAATACTTCGGCGCGGTCGACCTGAAGGCACTGAAGCTGCCCGTTGTGACCCCGGTCTTCATGGAGGACAAGGGCGGCACCCCCAAGATCGTCAGCTTCTTTGCCAAGAAAGCGCGCGGTGCGATGGCACGCTACATCATCCAGCACCGCCTGACCGATCCCAGTGGCCTGTTGGATTTCGACAGCGGTGGTTATGAATACAGGGCAGATCTGTCTGACGACTACAAACCTGTGTTTGTTCGCCCCTATCAGGCCTGATCAAGCAGTGAAGGGTCGTAGGCTACAAGCTCAACGGTGTTCCCTTCGGGGTCTTGGGTGAAGATACCGCGCCAGCCGATCCAGCCGAAATGCTCGACCCGATAAGGCTGGTCGATCTGGTCGTACCAGCGCATGACAGCATCCTGTTCGACAAAGGGCAGCGACAGCGCGATATGGTGCAGGGCCGAGGCGCCCCCTGTTACTGGCACTGCCGCGCCAGTCTGGCCCGATCCACGCTCAGAGCCAACAGATTGGTGAAACAGGGCCAGCACCTGTGTATGTCCACCAAACCCTTCGGCAATCCGAAAAAAGGTGATGGCGCTGTTATGGTCGCCTTGCAATCGCTGCAACCCGATCACCTTCTCATAGAAATACACCATTGCCGCCATATCGGCGCAGCGAATTGCAATCTCACCCAATCCCCGGGGGCGAAAACCGCGCTCATCTGACATAAATCGATCCTATTCCGTACTTTCACCTTCTGCACCGACCAATTGGGCATCGGCTGGACGATGTTCCAGTATCATCTTGTGGATCAGCTTCTTGTGCAACGGTTTGGTCAGATAATGATCAAGCCCGGCTGCCAGTATGCCCTGATCATCCCCTGTCATGGCATGGGCCGTCAGGGCCACTATGGGAACATGTCGATCCGTTCCGATCTCGCGCCGCCGGATTTCACCCGTCGCCTCTTTCCCATCCATCTTTGGCATCGAGATATCCATGAAAATCAGGTCCGGGTCGAAACTGGCGAAGGTTTCGATCGCCTCCAACCCATTGGAGACGAATTTCAAATCGATATTCAGATCTTTGGTCATCTTTTGAAGGATCAGTTGATTGGTTCGATTGTCCTCGGCTGCCAGAACCCGCATCAGCCTCTGATTCTGCGGAACTTGCGCATGAGTCTCGGGATCAGCGACGCAGTCGTCACTGCGATCCGACTTGAATACAGGAGCACCCAGCGCCATCAGCCGTGAATACAGCTCGGCGCGAGGAATGGGCTTTTGCAACACGCCGTCAATCAGGCGATGGGCCGGGTCGGCATGAATCACACCCGGATTGGCCGACATCACCACAATTGGCAGATCACCCCATCCTTTGTCGCGCAGTGTTGTGGCGAGTTCCAGACCGTCCATGTCCGGCAGATCGTGATCGCACAGCACCAGATCAATAGTTTTGTCCATTGCAGAAAGCGCTTCAGCCCCTGTTGAACACGTGAGCGCCTGAGACCCAAGGCGGCTCAGTTGTTTGGTCAGAATGGCGCGGTTGACGGCCATATCCTCGACCACCAGAACCTGGCCCAACTGCCCCGCCAGATCGGGCGGAACGGGCTGCGGACCTTCGGCCGTGGGCAGTGTGATACGGAAACCAAAGCAAGATCCTTTGCCCGCGTCGCTTTCGACCCAGACGGCACCCCCCATCATCGAGATCAGCCGCTTGGTGATTGCCAGCCCCAAACCCGTGCCTTCGAATTGGCGGTTCTGGGCATCCTCGACCTGATTGAATTCACCAAAGATGTGCGGGACCTTGTCGGCTTTGATTCCGATACCCGTATCCTCGATGGCCACGTGGATGTCGCAGGTTTCAGTTGTCGCGTCAGGAACACCGGTCACCCGGATAAGGACATGGCCTTGCGCGGTAAACTTCACTGCATTGCCGACAAGGTTGGTCAGAATCTGCCGAATCCGCCCCGGATCACCCACAAAAAGCGTCGGCAGGAACAGGTCATAGTCCACCAGCAAGGTCAGGCCCTTGTCGCGTACGCTGGGTTGCAACAGCATCGCGACCTCAAGGATACAGCGCTCCAAATCGAACTGTTCGGGGTGCAGCGTCAACTTGTCGGCCTCGATCTTGGAATAGTCGAGAACATCGTTGATGATGACCAACAAAGCCTCGCCCGAATTGCGAATTGTACTTACATAGAGCCTTTGTTCTTCGTTCATCGGGGTTTCGGTCAGCAGTTCGGTCATGCCGACGATCCCGTTCATCGGCGTGCGAATCTCATGACTCATATTGGCCAGAAAGGCGGATTTGGCGCGGTTTGCGGCCTCGGCCCGTTCACGCGCGGCGTTCAGCTCGGCCTCATGCCGGACCGAGGCTGTGATGTTCAACGCAAGGCTCAGCACGTCACCGCCGTGGCCCCGCTGATCAATCAGCCGGATATACTGGCCGTTCCACAACTGGATCACCTCGGGTTCGGGGTGCGGTTGCACCCAGCGTGCAAGCATGCGCGCCTGCCAGTCCGCGATATTTTCCGCGCCGATGTCCACGATCCCTTCATGGGTCAGAATTTCGAGAATACGCGTGTAGCTGATCCCCGGCGCGACCTCTTCCAGCCCATCGAAAACGCTTAGGTAAGCGGCGTTGGCACCGATCAGTGTGTTGTTGCCGTCGAAAAAAGCAAACCCGTCAGGGATGGTCTGGATCGAATGCCACAGGCGGCGTTCAGCCACTTCGATCTTGGCATTGGCAACGGTCAGATCGGATTTGACCTTTTCGTTTTCATCGCGAACCGTCGCAACCTCGGCCTGAGTCTCATCGATCTGACGTGTCAATGCGATAGCATGGCGTCCCAATTTGCGGTTGGCAGCAGACAACTCGGCCTGTTTCAGATGCAACAACCGCTCGGCCGCCAGTCGTGCGCGCCGTTCCTGCGCCAGTTTCTCAGCAAGACTCATGTAAAGTTTTCCCGCGATAATCTGCTCAGAGCATCGCGGTAGAGCATGAAAAAGTGCTTAAGCAGCGTTAGCGACGTCCCTCACGCAACCAACCGGCCAAGAGGAACCCACCGGCAAGCAACAGCACCAGCCAGGGTGGAAGCAACCCGGCCTGTGTAACATCGCGGGTTTCATAGGCGTCGCGCGGGGTCAGACCGATCCAGCCCCGACCTGCTGCCGGACGGCCCGCACGGACATTCCGGATTGAGGGCAGACCCTCTTCCAACCGGATCGTTCCCCCGCGCAGGCTGGCCAGAACGGGGCTTAGAATCTCATCGGTCGCGATCGTGCGCTCGAATTCCTTTGGTGCAGCAGGACCAAGACCGATCACGGCAGAATGCGCACCCTCTTCCAGACGGTACAGGCCAATTTCAGGGCCGAAGTACTGCGCCTCGAACCGACCGGGCGAGACTTCGTTTAGCGTAATCTCCAAGGTGTCGCCATTGGGGGGGGTGACGGTGACTGGGCCAACCTCATCCTCCAGCGTTTGACGGATAATGCGCATGGACTGGCCGTTCGCTTCGGCCCACAGCGCCTCTTCCTCAAGCTCGGGTTCTTTCATCATCCAATGCGCCAGCCTGCGGAGTAGTTCCAGCTGCGGGCCACCACCCTCAAAGCCGCGGCTCCATAGCCAGGCGTGGTCTGATGCCATCAGCGCCACACGGCCTTCACCCACGCGATCCAACAGCAGCAACGGACGATCATCCACGCCGGTCATGAGCATATTGCCGGACAGCTGGCTGACATCGATCTGGCGCAGCCAAGCGCCCCAAGTCTCAGCATCGCCCAGATCAGCGGTAACCGGATGACGCTGGCCCAGATCGGTGACCATGGGCACGTACCGTTCCTCGTAAACCCGCGCACTGGGTTTTGCGGGCAGGACCGGCCCAAGAGGGGATCGGTACAGGCTGTCAGCCGTGGCAAAATCAGGGCCAGCAGCGACCAGCACCGCGCCACCATTGACGATATAGTCGCCAACATTATCCAGATAGATCGCAGGCAGGATGCCGCGCCGTTTGTAGCGGTCAAAGATGATCAGGTCGAAATCATTGATCTTCTCCAGAAACAACTCTCGCGTTGGGAAGGCAATCAGTGAGAGCTCATCCACCGGTACGCCATCCTGTTTTTCCGGCGGCCGGAGGATGGTAAAATGGACCAAATCAACCGAGCTGTCAGATTTCAGCAGGTTGCGCCAAGTACGCCCGCCCGGATGCGGCTCGCCCGATACCAGCAGAACACGCAGGCGATCCCGCACACCGTTCATCTGGATCAGAGCCGTGTTGTTGCGGTCGGTCAGTTCGCCCTCGGCCTGCGGGACCGTGAACTGGATGACGTTCCGACCACCATGCGGCAGCGTGATCGGGAGCTCGACGTCCAGACCGATTGGAATGGTGAACTGCTCGGGTTCACCTCCATCGACGGAAATCTCAAGCGGAGCGTTAGTAACTCCAGCAGGCGCAGCGCCAGTATCTTCGACGCGCAGGGTCAGGGTCACGGGTTCACCGATAATGGCGAAGGCTGGGGCGTTACGCACGATCAGGCGCCGATCCCAATCGCCTTCCCGCCCGGTCTGCAACAGATGCATTGGAGCAGGCAGGTCGGGTGCCAGGTCTGCATCATGAACGATGCCGTCTGACACCACGACAATGCCCGCAATCCGCGCACGGGGTTCTTCGGCCAGCGCCGCGTTCAGCGCAGCCATGACCAGCGTGCCCTCGTCACCATCGCCGTCACCAACCTGTATGCGGCGCAGCTCGGTATTGTCTCGGGCTTCGATCTCGGTCGCGAGGTCGTTGGCAGCCTGAGCAGTCTGTTCGGCACGATCCGATAGGGTTTGACTGGCGCTTTCATCTTCGATCATCAACACGATGTCGGTAAGCGGCGCGCGATCTTCGACCTGATAAACAGGACCGCAAAGCGCCCCGAGGATGACCAAGGCCGCCAAGCCGCGCAGGGCCCAGCCCGACAGACCGCGCCAAAGCGCCAGAACCACACCTGACATGGCAATCAATGCCACGGCTGCCAGAAACGGCCACGGGATTAGCGGGTCAAAGATGACGGTTCCGGTCATTGTCCCAACCTGTCCAAAAGCGCGGGCACGTGAACCTGATCGGATTTGTAATTCCCGGTCAGCACATGCATTACCAGATTAACCCCAAACCGATTGGCCAACTCGCGCTGTCGTTCTCCGGCATAACCGCGACCCACGGGCAACAGGGACTGACCGTTGCGATCCACCGCCCAGGCCCCGGCCCAGTCATTACCGCCGATCACCACCGGGGTCACGTTATCGTTGAGGTTTCGGAAGGGCATTCCTTCGATCTGCTCGGCATCGGGTGGCGCGGCTTCGACCCAGACCTCGGTGCCAGAATATCGTCCGGGAAAATCCTGCAGCAGGTAGAAGGCGCGAGTCAGCACGTGGTCACGCGGAACAGGCTCTAACGAGGGGATATTCAGCGGTGCCGCCAGCTGTTGTAGCTTGCGCCCATTGGGGCTGGAGGCCCCGAAACCGGCGATATCGGCATCGCGCGTGTCAAACAGGATCATCCCACCCGACCGCAGATAGGCGTTGAGCTTTGCATAAGCTTCAACCGAGGGCTGCGGCTGGTCCGGAGTAACAGGCCAATAGAGCAGCGGAAAGAATGCAAGCTCATCACGTTCAAGGTCGATGCCAATCGGGTCGGCGGGTTCGACCGAAGTGCGAAAATGCAGCGTCTGCACCAACCCCCGCAGCCCGGCCAGCGCGATATCGTCGACCTGAGCATTCCCGGTAAGTACATGGGCCAGCACAAGCTCATGCGTCGCGTTCAATGCAAAATCGGTGTCTTCGGGGGTCTGTGCCCGCACCTCGGGGGCAAGGAACAGGGCAGCAAGCGCAAATGCAACAGGGGTTGCCTTGGCCAAGCGCCCCGACAACGCCAAAGACGCAATCACATCGATTGTCAGCAACAACAATGCAAGGCCAAGCAACAGCCCTTCCAACGGAGTCTCATTGCTGATCTCCTGACCCCGGATTGGGACGTCAGACGGCCAGATCACCGGGGATAGTACAGCATCCTCGGCAAGAACATTCCGCGCCAGTTTCTGCTTGCCGTTTTCATAAAGCCCCGGGCGCAGGTCCGGCCCGATTTGCCCAGAAACCAGTTCGACTCCATCGACACCGGGCAGCGTTCCTGCGTCAGTCAAAACACCGAAGCCATCCATTATTTGAATCGGCTCCCATACGGTGCCCTGCATCTGAGCCTCTTGGCGCGATTTGGCAGCAGAGGCAACGGCAAGCCGGTCGAGCATTTCGACAAACAGCCCGGACAGCGGCAGGCTGGACCATTCCGCATCAGCCGTGACATGGAACAGAACCACCTGCCCCAGCCCCAGCGGTTTTCGGGTCACCAATGGTGTGCCATCCGACAGTGACGCAATGACCCGATCCGCCAAATTAGGGTCTGGTTGTGCCATGACCTGAGTGGTCACAGAGACGTCCGCAGGAATCTCCAACCCATAGAACGGCGAGTTTTCAGTGAACGGAGCAAGCCCCTTCGCTTCACCCCAACTCATGGCGCCGCCGACCGAGCGGCCACCGCTACGAAGTCGAACCGGCAACAGTGCATCCTCAGTATCGCGCCCCAGATCGCTGGCGGCCATGCGTGGGCCGGCAAAGCGCAGCAGCAGGCCGCCCTGTTCAACCCATTCGACGACTTCAGCCTGTTCCGACTCGGACAGCTTGGCCACATCCGCCAATACGATCACATCCGGGTTCGCGGGGAGAACCTCGGCCAGGCCGCCTTCGACAAAATCAGCGGTCGGAATCAGTACCTGTGTCAGGTAGTGAAGCGGCGACAGTAACTCTAACCCTTCGCGGTTCAGGGTACCTGCGATCAATGCCACTTCGCGCCGACGCAGGCTGTCATCTGTCAGTGTAATGGCACCGGCAGAGCGCTGGCCTTGAATCTCGAACCGTGTAATGCGTGCGCGCAGTTCCGATGGAAGCGCAAGATCAATTTCCACCTGCGTAGAGCCGTTTTCGAACTCAAGATTGGTCGATTGCAGCACCCGCATTGCTCCTGCCGGGTCGCGCCCTTGCGCCAGAACGGTGACTCTTTCCTCTGGTCCTGGATTAGCGCGCTGTACGCTGAGTCGGATTGCGCCGTCCTGATAGGTGGCGGGCAAGATCGCGGTGACAGGTGCAGAGGATTGGTAGACAATCACGTCCCCACGCGCCTGCAGGGCAGAAGTCAAACGATCATGGCCGACATAGGACAGACGGTCGCTGAACCAATGGGTGTCGAAGCCACCTTCGACCTGTCCCAACGCGATCAGAGTTTGGTCAATCTGCGCTTCGGTTGGCTGCCACGGCATCGGTGTAAGGCCCGGCAGACGACCACGCCACGCCTCGGCGGCCTGAAACACAGGTGCCTCAGGCTCAGTCAGACGCAAGATCGACACAGGACGACCCGCCCGCCCGGCTTCCGTCAATTGCGCATCAATCTGATCAAGTGTCGAGGACCAACGTGTCGCGCCCCCCCAGCTTGCATCCAGCACCAGCAGAAGCGGCCCGGATCCGGTCTCATCGCGTGAGGGGTTCAGCACCGGCCCTGCCAGCCCGATGATGATCGCTGCGGCTGCCAGCATCCGCAGTAGCAGCAACCACCATGGTGTACGGTCCGAAACACTTTCATCATCCTTCAATCCCAGCAGCAAGGTGACCGCCGGGAAAAGACGTCGGATCGGTGCAGGTGGGACGGCACGCAGGATCAACCACAAAATCGGAAGGGTCAGAAGACCCAGCAGCACCCAAGGCGCGGTAAATCCGATTCCGGCAAGAACCGTCATTGCGCACCCCCATCCAAGGCGCGATAAAGCCACAACAGAGCCGATTGAGCGCTGTCATCGGTGTGATGGAGCCCCATCTGCCAGCCAGTCGCGCGGCACAGGTGGGTCAGCGCGTCCTTGCGCGCCGCTAAGCGATCCAGATAACGATCGCGCAAATCAGCGGCCTTCAAGGTTTCATGTCGAGCGGTGCCACCAACACTTTCAAAAATGGTACGTCCCGAATAGGGAAAGGACTCCTCGCTGGGGTCCAGAACCTGCAGCAACACGCCGCGCACGCCCCGGTCAGCGGCTTTGGTAAGGGCCAGCTCGACCTCGTCCAGCGGCCCAAGAAAATCCGAGATAAACACCGCACGCGCATGCGGGATCATGGCGCGGTGTTCGGGTGGCGCGTAATCGGTTTGCGCATCTTCAGACCAGGCTTGGGCCAGCCGAATGATCTGAGCATTCCCCCTGCGCGGGGGCAGCGTCGTGCCAGTCAGACCAACGCGCTCGCCACCACGCACAAGCAGGATAGCGGTCGACAGCCCCAGCAGGCGCGCACGATCGGCCTTGGTCGGCAAGTTCTTGTCCGAAGCAAACCGCATCGACGCGCCCTGATCGACCCAAAGCATGATCGACTGTGCAATCTGCCATTCGCGCTCACGTACAAACTGCTGATCACCACGGGCCGAACGGCGATGGTCGATCAACCGGCGACTGTCGCCAATCTGCGCAGGGCGGTACTGCCAGAAATCATCCCCCAGACCCGAGCGTCTCCGCCCGTGATCGCCCAATAAAACGGTTCCGGCCAGATGCTCGGCCCGCGCCAATAACGGCGGCAACCGGGACGCTTCGGCCTCGGAGCGTTCGCGTAGGGTCTGGGCGGCGCTCACGCCGCGGCCTCATTTCGGACCAGCCCAGTAGCGGTGGACTCAATCAGGTCAGAGAGGCTGTCACCACGTGCCCGCGCCGCGAAGTTCAACGCCATACGGTGGCTGAGAACCGGACGCGCCATGGTCAGAACATCCTCGGCATTGGGGGCCAAACGGCCTTCCAGCATCGCATTTGCGCGCACGGTCATCATCAGAGCCTGCGCAGCGCGCGGTCCGGGACCCCAGGCAACAGTTTCCTTCACCCGCTCTGACACACCTGCCTCATCCGGGCGGAAGGCGCGGACCAGATCGAGGATCAGTTCGACAACCGACTCTCCTACAGGCATCCGGCGCAACAGAACCTGTGCGGCCAGCAATGCTTCTTTGGTGAAAATCTGATGCGCCTCGGCTTCCTCAACACCCGTGGTAGCCAGCAGAATATCACGCTCGGTCTGGCGATCCGGATATTCCACGTCGACCTGCACTAGAAACCGGTCCAGTTGAGCTTCGGGCAATGGATAGGTCCCTTCCTGCTCAATCGGGTTCTGCGTTGCCAGCACATGGAACGGTACGCCCAATTCGCGGTCTTCGCCCGCGACTGTCACCGTACGCTCTTGCATCGCCTGCAACAGCGCCGATTGGGTCCGGGGACTGGCACGGTTGATCTCGTCCGCCATCAGCAACTCACAGAAAATCGGGCCGGAGATGAACCGGAAATGGCGGCTGCCATCTTCGGCAGTATCCAGCACTTCCGAGCCCAGAATATCAGCAGGCATCAGGTCCGGCGTGAACTGGATGCGGTTGCCATGCAGGCCCATCACGGTCGAAAGCGTCTCGACCAACCGCGTCTTGCCCAGCCCCGGCAGACCGATCAGCAGCGCGTGACCGCCGCACAAAAGCGCGGTCAGGGTCAGGTCCACGACCTTCTCCTGCCCGATAAAGCGGCGGGTGATCGAGGATTTGGCCTCTTGCAGCTTGTTTTCCAGCGCTTCGATCTCGGACACGAGGTCGGCAGGTTCGGACATGAGGTTCCCTTCCGTGGACTGTTATGATTGAAGTGTATCGCGCTGAGAGGAAATGGCAAAAGCAATGAGCGGACAAAAACCCGTGACCCCTTCACCAGACGGTCTGGCGGCTTCGGTCAAAGCGGCCAAAACGCGGGGTTTGCCGCCCGTTCACCTATGGAATCCTCCGTTTTGTGGCGATCTGGACATTCGGATCGCCAAAGATGGCACTTGGAGTTATCTAGGGTCACCGATCAACAGGGTCGAGCTTGTTAAGCTATTTTCCTCAATTCTTAAGAAAGAAGAGGGTGGGTACTTTCTCGTCACTCCCGCTGAAAAGGTGGGAATCACCGTCGAGGATGCGCCGTTTGTTGCCGTTGATTTTGAGCATGAGGGACAAGGCGAAGCCCAACGTCTGACTTTTACGACGCAAGTGGGCGATACAGCCATCGCCGGGCCCGATCACCCGATCCGCATTGTCCTAAATACGGAAACTGATGAGCCCTCACCCTACATATTGATGCGCGCGAATCTTGAGGCGCGCATTGATCGCAAGAGCTTTTACCGGTTGGTCGAGATCGCCAGACATCACGACGGTTGGTTTGGTGTCTGGTCGGACGGCCAGTTTTTCCCACTGATCGCATCTGATGTGCTAGAGGATTGAACCGGTCGCGGCTTGCGGTCCTGCGCCAGCACGACTGCAAGCGCCACCAGCGACGCGCCCAGCGCGCGGGTCCAGTTCCAGTCCTCGCC
Organism: Ruegeria sp. I3; assembly: GCF_056532525.1. Lineage (NCBI taxonomy): Bacteria > Pseudomonadati > Pseudomonadota > Alphaproteobacteria > Rhodobacterales > Roseobacteraceae > Ruegeria > Ruegeria sp. I3. The sequence continues at coordinate 774,954 of NZ_JBQFNI010000003.1, forward strand.
CAGCGCCATCATGATCACCATCACATAAAATGGCGCGATATTGATGTGGAATGACGCCAGGGCGACCCCTAATTTTCCTACTGATGCTATGAAGAAAAACTGGCTCAGGCCCAGTGAGAACAGTGCGTAGAACACCAACATACCCATCTGCGCCACATCAACGGGGCGTGTAGGCAAGACCTCTAGCCCCAGCAATCCGGCTAACGGTACTAGAATGGCTGCGGTCGACAATCCTCCGACCAAGGTAATGGTGCTACGGCCCAACTGGCTAAGCTCGGGGAAGTCGCGCGCAGTGGCCATGCTGGCCCAACAGAACAGCGCGGTAGACACCACTGCGCACATCGCACCCAGTCCTAATTGTGCCGGTGCCACCGCGCTGGTGGCAATCAGGCCGCCAATGATTGAAATCACCAATCCCAGCGCAAAGCTCCAGCGCAATCGCCGCGTTCCCGCCACAAGCTCCATGATCGTAGCGATCAAAGGCGCACACGAGGCGATAATGGCAACGGTAACTGGGTCGGTCAGCTTCTGCGCTACAAGGATCAGGAACATCCCCGACCCTAGCCCCAAACCGCCGACCAGGAGGGCATGGCCCCATCGGGCGCGCAATACCTGAGCCGGTCCGTCCAGAATCAGCCAGATTGGTACCATGACCAACACCGCAAGAGACATCCGTGCCGCGAACAGTGCGATAGGTGGCCAGCTTTGCAATAGGATCTCAGCCGCCGGGAACCCCGCCGCCCACGTCAGCATCGAAGCCACCGCCAGCGTATTTCCGGTGAACGCGGTCTGTCGACCGTCAGATACAGCTATAGCGGTCCCGCGCGCGGGTTCAGGGCTCATGGCCATCGTGATCAGACCTTATTGTTGGCGCGGCCCTCGCAACGGGATACCGCTTGAGCCTGATGGTCCCTGATTCGAAAGCCTTTATCTGGCCGATTTTCGACAATCTGTCGTTTTCAGTCTCTTTCACGTGGCCGTCGTGATCGTTAGGCTCTGCAAAGTTCGACACCGGATGCCCGATGCCCAGATTTGCCGCCAATCTTTCACTGCTGTTTGCAGAACTGCCCTATCTCGACCGGTTTCAAGCCGCCGCGCAGGCCGGGTTTACGGCTGTTGAAATTCTCTTCCCCTACGGCCTCGCGGCCAAAGAGACCCGCCGCGCGCTGCTGTCCAGCGGGCTTGATCTGGTGCTGATCAACGCCCCGCCCCCGAATTATACCGGCGGTGAACCGGGTTACGCCGCCATGCCCGGCAGCTCTGACAGGTTTAAGTCCGATATCCGGCGCGTTCTGCGCTACGCGGATTTGCTGCGGCCAGAGATGATTCACGTTATGGCCGGATACGCTTCCGGCCCCGAGGCCCTGCGTTGTTTTGTCGAGAACCTGCAATGGGCGGCAGATCTTGCGCCGGAACAGCGGTTTACAATCGAACCGCTCAACCCCGTATCGCAACCCGGTTACTTCCTGAACAATTATGATCTGGCCGCCGAAGTGCTGGACCGCGTCGACCGCGCAAATGTCGGCCTACAATATGACAGTTTTCATGCGCAGATGATCCACGGCGACGCGCTGGCGATTTGGCACCGTTTTCAGCCCCATATTGTCCATGCACAGATCGGGGCTGCGCCGGATCGCTCGGAACCCGGACTGGGTACAATGGACTTTGCCGCGTTGTTTGCTGCGATGGACCAGTCGGATTACAGCGGCTGGGTCAGCGCCGAATACAACCCCTCAACCCGGCGGACTGAGGACTCACTGGCTTGGATACAGTATTAAACCCTGCATGAACGCTGGATTTTCAGACTGAAATGGCGCAATTGAGGGCATCGACACGCCAAGGATGCCCCGCATGATATCTGCCCGCTATGCCAATGCCCTGTTCGCCTTGATCATGTCCGGCCTGATGTCCTGCGTCGTCACCGGCATAGCCACGCTCAAAGCTATCGGCTTCAGCCCTTCAACACTGGGAGACTGGATGGCCTCTTGGGCCTTTTGCTGGCCTATCGCCTTTACCGTCATCCTGACGCTGGGCCCTTTCGTAAAACGCCTGATCGCCCGCCTGGTCAGGCCAGAAGCCTGACCCGCTGCAAAGAGGGCCCGCAGGGCTTGATAAGCTGCGCCGCCCCTAATGGGCCTCGGCCCAGTTCGCGCCTTGTCCGGCATCCGCGACCAGCTTGATATCCAGCTTCACTGCCGGATCAGCCGCCCCTTCCATCACCGCGCGCGCGACCGAGATGGTCTGATCCACGGCCTCTTCGGCCACTTCGAACAGCAATTCGTCATGCACCTGCAACAGCATCTTAGCGGGCAAGCCGTTGATCGCATCCGGCATCCTCACCATCGCGCGCCGGATCACATCTGCTGCCGTCCCTTGGATCGGAGCATTGATCGCAGCACGACGCGAGAACCCCGCATGCGGCCCCTTGGCATTGATCTCAGGTGTATGGATTTTCCGGCCGAACAGGGTCTGGACATAGCCATTCTCTTTGGCAAACGCGATCGTGTCGTCCATATAGCGCCGGATGCCCGGGAAACGTTCGAAATAGCGATCGATGAAACCCTGCGCATCCGCCCGGGGAATGCGCAGATTGCGCGCCAGCCCAAAGCCCGAGATGCCGTAGATCACACCAAAGTTGATCGCCTTGGCCTGACGACGGATATCCGGCGTCATCTCGTCCAACGGAACATCAAACATCTCGGACGCCGTCATTGCGTGAATGTCCAATCCATCCGCAAACGCCTGTTTCAGGGTCGGAATATCGGCGATATGGGCCAGAATCCGAAGCTCAATCTGGCTGTAATCAAGGCTGACCAGCACATTGCCCGGCTCGGCAATGAACGCCTCACGTATGCGCCGACCTTCCTCAGTCCGCACCGGAATGTTTTGCAGGTTCGGATCGGTCGAGGCCAAACGGCCCGTATTCGCCCCCGTAATCGAATATGACGTATGCACCCGGCCCGTATCAGGATTGATATGGGTCTGCAGCGCGTCCGTATAGGTCGATTTCAGCTTGGAGAGTTGCCGCCAGTCCAGCACCCGGCGCGGCAGTTCATGTTCCGTTGCAAGGTCCTCAAGAATGTCCGCCCCGGTCGAGTACTTACCGGTCTTGCCCTTCTTGCCGCCCTCAAGCCCCATTTTGTCGAACAGGATTTCACCCAGTTGCGCTGGCGAACCGACGTTAAAGTTCTCACCCGCCAATTCGTGGATTTCAGCCTCTAATCCGGCCATCTTCTGCGCAAATGCATTTGACATTCGGCTGAGAACATCGCGATCGACCTTGATGCCATGCATCTCCATTTCTTTGAGAACCGGCACCAATGGACGTTCAAGTGTTTCATACACCGTCGTCACCTGCACCTGATGCAACTGCGGCTTGAACAATTTCCACAGGCGAAGGGTGATGTCCGCATCCTCGGCAGCGTAGGCCGTGGCCTCGTCAATCGGCACCTTGTCGAAAGTGATTGCAGACTTGCCCGAGCCAAGCAGAGGTTTGATGGGAATCGGCGTATGGCTCAGATAGCGTTCAGATAGCGTATCCATGCCATGCCCATGCTCACCGCCATGCATGGCGTAGGACATCAGCATCGTGTCGTCGATGGGGGCGACGTCGACGCCATATCGCTTAAAGATTTTGGCATCGTATTTCATGTTCTGTCCGATCTTCAGGATCGACGGATCCTCAAACATCGGTTTCAGCAAGTTTAGAGCCGTATCCAGCGGCATCTGTCCATCGGCCAGCGCATCCGATCCGAACAAATCATCGGTCGCGCTTTCACGGTGAGTCAACGGGATGTAACAAGCCTCACCCGCCTCGACACATAGCGAAATCCCGACCAAATCGGCGATCATCTCATTCAGGCCAGTGGTTTCGGTATCCACCGCAACCCAGCCGCGCTCGTATGCCTGATCGATCCATTTCTGCAAAGCCGCAGCATCGCGCACGCATTCGTATTTCGTTGCATCAAATGGGACGTCTTCGGCCTGTGACTCCGCCTCGGGCGTGGATATATCGGGGATGACGGGGGACTCAACGCCCAGCTTGTCAGCAATGCGTTTGGTGAGCGTCCGAAATTCCATCTCTGCCAGAAACTTCATCAAAGTCTCAGCATCGGGATCCTTCACCTCAAGGTCATCCAGAGTGAAATCCAACGGTGTGTTTTCATCCAATTGCACAAGTTTCTTCGAAAGCTCGATCTGGTCGCGCTTTTCGATCAGAGTCTGGCGGCGCTTGGGCTGTTTGATCTCTTCAGCGCGATCCAGCAGGGTTTCCAGATCGCCATATTCATTGATCAACAGCGCTGCCGTCTTCACACCAATGCCCGGAGCGCCCGGTACGTTATCCACCGAATCCCCGGCCAAAGCCTGCACATCGACCACACGCTCGGGCCCGACGCCGAACTTCTCAACCACCCCGTCGCGATCGATGCGCTTGTTCTTCATCGCATCCAGCATCTCGACACCGCCACCCACAAGCTGCATCAGGTCTTTGTCAGAACTGACGATGGTCACCCGCCCACCGGCCTCACGCGCCTGAACGGCGAGGGTCGCGATGATGTCGTCGGCTTCATAGCCTTCAAGTTCTTTGCAGGCGATGTTGAACGCCTTGGTGGCTTCGCGCGTCAGCGGCATTTGCGGGCGCAAATCCTCGGGCATCGCTTCACGGTTGGCCTTGTAGAGATCATACAGATCATTTCGGAACGTATGCGAGCCCTTGTCGAAGATCACCGCGACATGGGTCGGCGCATCCGGCCCGGCGTTTCCTTCGACATATTTCTGCAGCATGTTGCAAAAGCCCGACACGGCCCCAATCGGTAGCCCATCTGATTTCCGCGTCAACGGCGGCAAAGCGTGATAGGCGCGGAAGATAAAGGCTGATCCATCAATCAGATGCAGATGGCAGCCTTTTCCGAATTGGGTGGTGGTCATATGAGGCTCCTGCGCTGGTTTGCGCCAAGTTGTACAGAAGGGCTGCACGAAAGACGAGGCCACCTGGCCAATTCGTTGCGACCTAATTTGCCCGTGGTCTGGCCTTAGCTATTCGAAAAAGTGCGCTTATCCGCATTCCAAGCCAAGCCTGCTTTTTGCGCGATCAACGAGAACTGTTTGTTCAGCGAGCGATCATTCAGACGTTGGGACAGGCTGCGCAGTGGGATGAGGTTCCGCTCACCATATCCATCGATCAGGAAACAGGCTGGGCCCGCCCCCCGCGTTCCATAGACGATGTTCGAGCTTTTGACGTCGCGCGCGACGATGTGAAGGTCAAACATCTGCGCAACGAATGCATTCAACGCTTCCAAAACCGGGGCGTCCAATCCACTGCGGCAGACTTCATAAAGCTTGGGTGCAAGCCCGCCATCAAGGCCAGAAATGCGCTCAACCACAACCCCCGCCCCATGCGTCGTCTGAACCACGCCCAACATCCTGGACAGGGGTGAACGCTCAATTTCCGTCCCGAGTTTCAGCGATACCCGCAGCTCGCATTCCAGCTCTTTTAGCGTGCTGCGATACTGCGCCTCGGGGAACAGTTTCCATGCCAGTCGCTTGCCAAGCCTGTGCGAGACACGATCTTGGGACCGGGTAAAAACTTTGATCAGAAGGTCAGGATGACCGGGAAAGTCATAGACACTGCGCACAGTCCCGTTCGCGATTGGCTGGCTGTCGGAAAGGTCAATCGTTTTGGCTGTGAACAGCATTATCCATCCTCGCCAGTTACGACCGCCTGCCGTCCTGATCGCCCTTACGCGTCCTGACCAGAGTCCTCACCACGCAGCACGTATTTGCAATCGCAATAGGGGCACTCGACCCAACCAGTGTCTTCGGGAATCTGCAGCCAGACGCGCGGATGACCCAGCGCACCCTCGCCACCATCGCAGGCGACACGGGTATTATCGACAATCTTGGTTTCCGGCGCTTCGATGGTCACGGCTGGCGATCCTTCTTTGGTTGTCGGCCTCGTGGGCATGTATTAGGTGCGTTTATGGGCGATGAGCAAACCGGGGGCAAGGGCCACATGTCCGATGCGGCAATCACAATCAGATCACTGCGCAAGACCTATCGCGGCGGCAAGGGCCAGCCCGAGAAACAGGCTTTGAAAGGGATCGACCTGACGGTACCGCAGGGGTCCGTTTTCGGTCTGCTTGGCCCGAATGGAGCCGGCAAATCGACCCTGATCAACATTCTGGCGGGGCTGGTGGTCAAAACGTCTGGCAGCGTCTCGATCTGGGGCTTCGACCAGGATCAAAACCCGCGCCAATCCCGCGCCGCCATCGGCGTGATGCCTCAGGAATTGAACCTTGATCCGTTCTTTACACCTCGAGGCGCATTAGAAGTTCAGGCCGGGCTGTACGGTGTTCCCAAGTCTGATCGGCGAAGCGATGAGATCCTCGACCTCGTTGGCCTTGCCGACAAGGCCGAGGCCTATGCGCGCACGCTTTCGGGCGGAATGCGGCGGCGTCTGCTGCTGGCCAAAGCGCTGGTGCACCATCCCAAGATTCTGGTGCTCGACGAACCCACGGCGGGTGTGGATATTGAACTGCGACAGATGCTTTGGGCCAATGTGCGCAAGCTGAACGAACAGGGCATGACCATCATCCTGACCACGCACTATCTGGAAGAAGCGCAAGAGATGTGTGACGAGATCGCCATTATCAATCACGGCGAAAAGATCGCACAAGACAGCACGGCCAATCTGCTAGGCCGCATGGACAGCCGAACCATGGTGATCGTGCCGGATAGCCCCATTCAGACTCTGCCTGTAGCGGATAACGTGATTGCAGCGCAACGTGAGAACGGCGACCTTGTGCTGCAATACCACAGCAACCTAACTACAGCCGAGCAGGTGCTGGAATCTGTACGTCAGGCCGATATTCGCATCCAGGACGTCCGCACTGAAGAAGCTGATCTTGAGGATGTGTTCCTTGCGTTGACCTCCAGTCGGGTCGACGACGCAACTGTCAACGACCCGAACCAACCACATCGGGGGATGCACCGCGTCAAGCTTTAGACACGATCGATCCGTGCGTGATAACAGTTGTTCAGAGCAGATCGGATGTGGATGTAAGCGACTTCAGCGCGGGAGAAGATTTTTTCAGCCGCCTCATGCAACTGCGCCTGTGGGGTGATGATCCCGGTTCCATAGACAATTCGGTCGTCCGGACCATACCCTTTGATCAGGTAGTTGGGCGAGTCGGTCAACGCCTCGGGCAGCACATCCTCACTTTCATAGCGTGCGCAGGGGTCGGCACAAAGGAAGATCGGTCCAGTCTCTGCATAAGGCTGCGTTTCCGGGAAGGGTCGGTGCGCCAACACCAGCATCTCTTTGCCTTCCGGTATGTATTTCAAACAATGACGGCATGGGTTGCCCGCCCCATTGGAAATCGCACGCTCTGGTGGGTTTCCATATCCATCCGGCGCACCGGCGCGATATGCCTGAACCTGCTGTGTTGGTAGGGCTGAAATTCCGTGCATGATGTTTCTCCTTGATTTGAGATGATCATGGCAATCGCTTGTTTTGGACTCGACCCGTTTCCTGCGTATTGCAAAATCTGCAACCCTGCCTGCAAAAGAATGTTAGCGATAAAATAAGGGCTACCCGTCAGACCAATTTGGGTCTAAGCAAACATCAAACACCCCAAACGATCCATCTATGATTGAGGCTTTTGTCATGAGCGCTCAGAACTCCACCCTTCGTGGGCTTGCCTTTGCGTTCTTAGGCTTTGCCGTCTTCGCGACGCATGACGTGCTGATCAAGGTGCTGGGTGGCACCTATTCGGTTTTGCAGATCATCTTCTTTGCGACGCTGTTTTCCTTTGTCCCTATGGCAGTAACAATTCTGGCCGATCGGACCACTGGGAATTTCCTGCCGCGGCATCCGTGGTTGGTGCTGTTGCGATCAGCGACGATGATCATGGCCATGTCTTGTGCCTTCTACGCTTTTTCGGTGCTGCCGCTGGCCGAAGTCTATTCCCTGCTATTTTCCTTCCCGCTGATCGTAACTGTTCTGTCGATTCCGATTCTGGGTGAGGTGGTCCGAGCCCAAAGGTGGGCGGCCGTGGGCGTCGGCCTGATCGGCGTCCTGATCGTCCTGCGCCCTGGCGCAACCGAAATCACCCTGGGCCATTTAGCGGCTCTGGCAGCAGCCTTCTGCAGCGCATTTGCTTCGGTTCTTGTCCGCAAAATCGGGAATGAAGAACGCTCTGCCGTCCTGATCCTTTATCCTATGCTGCTGGCCATCGCCGTCATGAGCGTCGCCCAACCGGCAGTCTATCAACCACCATCATTGCTGCATCTGGCGATGATGGCGTTTGTCGGGGTGTTCTCGGTAATCGCACAGCACCTGATCATCCTTGCTTATCGCGCCGCCCCCGCCGGCGTCATTGCGCCCAGTCAATACAGCCAGATCATCTGGGCCACGATCTTCGGCGTGATTTTCTTTGGCGAGCACCCGGATATCTGGGTCGCCGTTGGCGCAAGTATCATCATCGCATCAGGTGTTTTCGTGGTTTGGCGAGAGAGCCGATCAAACACTACCTCTGCTAATACGCCTGTGCTGCGCGTCAGGTCGCCGCGGTCAGATACTGGAGCGACGAGGCCCGGAGAATAAGAAACGGCGCGCATTGCAGCGCGCCGTGCAATCCATTTCAGCCCTTATAGAGCCTTAGTAGACGACCACTGATCGGATACTCTCGCCCTTATGCATCAGGTCGAAACCGTGGTTGATGTCATCCAGGCCCATGGTGTGGGTAATCATGGGGTCGATCTCGATCTTCCCGTCCATGTACCAATCCACGATTTTCGGGACGTCGGTGCGTCCACGCGCTCCGCCAAACGCGGTGCCACGCCATGAGCGGCCTGTTACCAGTTGGAACGGTCGGGTCGAGATTTCGGCACCCGCAGGAGCCACACCGATGATGATCGATTCACCCCAGCCCTTGTGAGCCGATTCCAGCGCTGCGCGCATTACGCCGACATTGCCTGTGGCGTCAAAGGTATAATCCGCGCCGCCCTTGGTCAGGTTGACCAGATACGGCACCAGATCACCTTCGACCTCAGAGGGGTTCACGAAATCGGTCATGCCGAACTTGGTCGCCATTTCCACCTTGGCTGGATTCAAATCAACGCCCACGATCTGATCCGCGCCAGCCAGACGCAGGCCCTGAATCACGTTCAGGCCGATACCGCCCAAGCCGAACACGATGGCACGGCTGCCAATTTCTACCTTGGCAGTGTTGATCACCGCGCCAATTCCGGTGGTCACGCCGCAGCCGATATAGCAGATCTTGTCAAAGGGCGCGTCCTCACGCACTTTGGCGAGCGCGATTTCAGGCAGAACCGTATGGTTCGAGAAGGTCGAGCAGCCCATGTAGTGCAGGATCGGATCGCCATCCAACGTAGAAAAACGCGAGGTGCCATCCGGCATGAGGCCCTGGCCTTGGGTTTCGCGAATTGCCTGGCACAGGTTGGTCTTGGGATGCAGGCAGTATTCGCACTCACGGCACTCGGGCGTATAAAGCGGGATGACGTGATCGCCGGGTTTCAGGCTGGTTACACCCGGGCCGACCTCAAGCACGACACCTGCGCCTTCATGGCCCAGAATGGCGGGAAACAAGCCTTCAGGGTCGGCGCCCGACAGTGTGAATTCATCGGTATGGCAAATGCCTGTCGCCTTGATCTCGACCAGAACCTCGCCCGCTTTGGGGCCTTCAAGGTTTACGTCCATCACTTCCAAAGGTTTGCCTGCCTGAACGGCGACGGCAGCACGGGTACGCATGGTGCTTGTCTCCCTGTCTGTTTTGCCCGACCCTGCGTCAAATACAGGGTTTTTTCAACTGCGCTTTCATGACAGGTTGGCTAAATCTTTGATATTTCAGAAACGACATCACCAGAAAGCCCTGCGCCAATGTACCGTTTATTTCCGATCCTAATTCTTCTGACCGCATGTTCTGAGACCTCTGCACCGCAGGACGCGGCGCTTGAACTAGAGGAGGCACCGGTTGATCTTGCATTTTGTAAGGGAGAACCGTTTGCGAACACCATTGGTGAGCCGGTTTCAACCATACAAGCCCAACTGCCTGAACGGTCGCGCGTTCTGGGCCCGGATGATATTGCCACGCAGGATTATCGCATCGACCGGCTGAACGTTTATGTGAACGGCGCAGGCACAATTCAGAGGCTTACTTGCGGATAGGGTCACTTTCCCCGGTACACCAGAATATCGGGCAAATAATCGATCAAGCGCACAACCCATGAGAACGGTATCGGGAAATCGGTTCGAAACCGGCGACGGGACATGGCGCGCAATACGCGATCGGCCGCATCTTCGGGTGTCATCAGCATCGGCATTTTGAAACTGTTCTTGTCGGTCAGACGGGTCTTGATGAACCCCGGATTGACAATGCGCACCGTCACGCCTGACCCTGCCAGATCGTGCCGCATGGTCTCGGCCAGCGAGATCAGCGCAGCCTTGCTGGCCCCGTACGAGATCGCATTGGGAAGCCCATGATACCCGGCAAGCGACCCGATCAGCGTGATATCACCACTGCCTGAGCCCACAAATCCTGGGACGGTTTCACCCAACACCCGAAGCGCACCGGAATAGTTCACATCACTGATCGCCAAAGCGGCATCGGTGTCCCAATCTGACGTACTGATCGGCTCATAGGCGCCTGCGTTGTAGACAAGCGCGTCAATTGAGCCAGCCTCCACCACAGCGCGGCGCACAGTGTCGAGATCAGTCACATCCATCGGTACAGCACGTGCATTAGGCAAGGTGCCACAGATTTCATCCAATCGCTCGGCATTGCGAGCAGAAAGGATCAGATGCGCGCCTTCGCGGCTCAGCTTTTCGGCCAAGCAACGGCCCAGCCCTTCGCTGGCGCCAATGATCCAATAGGTTTTTCCGTCAAAACTGCTCATGCGTAAGTCTTTTTTCGTACTAGTAGGTCGAATACGTTCTGACAGCAGCAATGGATCACGCCCAGCGCTCGTAGCATTCGGCCAGATAACACTACATAGCGCGTCGGAAAAAAACTTCTAACTCGGTTGATCCAAAGGCTCATTCCCTGCGTATCTTGTTGTAAATACCGAATAACGAGGATGGAATGTTCGACGAAACCCGGGGCGTACGCAAGAAAATCGCAGTCATAGGCGCAGGCATTTCAGGTCTCTCCGCAGCTTATTACCTTTCCGAAGACAACGATATAACCGTGTTCGAGGCTGAACCTCGACTGGGCGGCCACGCCCGCACGGTGATGGCCGGAAAGAACGGAGATCAGCCGGTAGATACCGGTTTCATCGTCTTCAACTATGTCACATACCCCTATTTGACCCGGCTGTTTGATGAGCTGAACGTGCCAGTTACCAAAAGTGAGATGAGCTTTGGCGCAACTATCGACAATGGCCGCATCGAATATGGGTTGAACAATCTGCGCACTTTGACCGCGCAGAAACGCAACCTCGCGCGTCCAGCCTATTACAAGATGATCGCCGATATCCTGCGGTTTGGCAAAGAGGCCCCCGAAGCCGCGCAGGACGACGACACCACGATCGGTGAGCTTGTGGATCAACTGCGTCTCGGCCACTGGTTCCGGCACAATTATCTGATGCCGATGTGCGGCGCGATCTGGTCAACTCCGGTCGAGTTCGTCGATCAGTTCCCAGCCCGCTCGCTGGTGCAGTTCTTCCGCAATCACGCGCTGCTGGCCTCGGGCCGTGCCAATCAGCACCAGTGGTACACCGTGAAAGGCGGCAGCATCGAATATGTCCGCCGGATCGAAACTGCGCTACGTGCGCGCGGTGCTGACATCAGACTGTCCGCACCCGTGCAGCGGATCGAGCGGCATGATCTGGGCGTCACCGTCCATGCAGGAGGTGAGGCCGCTCTGTTTGACGAAATCATACTGGCAACCCATTCCGATCAGTCTCTCGCCATCTTGGGTGATGCAGCGACCGAAGCGGAAAAAGCGGCGCTCGGTGCGATTAGATATCAACCGAACAAAGCTATCCTGCACTGTGATCCCCGCCAAATGCCCAGGCGGCGTGCTTGCTGGTCCAGTTGGACCTATCGATCGCAAAAGGGCAATGTTGGGGTCACATATTGGATGAATCGGCTTCAGAATATCCCCGACAGTGACCCACTGTTTGTGACCCTGAACGCCGCATCAGACATTCCCGCGGACAAAATCTATGACGAGGTCGAGTTCGCCCATCCGGTGTTCGACAAAGCCGCCCTGCGCGCGCAAGGGCAAATCCGCGAGATGCAGGGACAGAACCGAACCTGGTTTGCCGGGGCGTATAACCGGCATGGTTTCCACGAAGACGGGATTGCCAGCGCAATGCATGTTGTCGAGCGCCTCACCGCCATCCCGCAGAGCATCGGAGCTGACAATGGTATCCCTGAAACGGACCTCGCTGTTTCGGCCAGCGTATAGAACCTGTTGCGCTGCGCTGCTGTCACTGGCGCTGATGGTCCCCGGCGGACTGGCGGCTTCGCCTTTGTCGGATGCAATCAAAGATCCTAAGCTGCGCGGCGCCGGGACATTCCGTTTTCTGGGGCTGCCGCTCTATGACGCCAAGCTTTACACGCCCGGCGGTGCCGCATTCAGCTGGAACGAGAATTTCGGCCTACAATTGACCTATCGAAAAAACCTGAAACAAAAAGCGCTGGTCGAGTCGACACTGGAAGAGATGGCCCGACAAGGCAATTCTGCGCCGACGGAAGCCCAATTGCAGGGCTGTTTTCAGGCGGTCAGCAAAGGCGATAGCTATCTGGCCATCGCGCAAGGCCCCAACAGCGTCAGCTTCTGGCGCAACGGAAGCAAAACCTGCACCCTGACAAATCCGGGTATCACACGCAGCTTCATGTCAATTTTTCTGGGTAACAATACACGATCCGCCTCGTTCACACAGCAGTTGAAGGGGCAGTGATGCTGTACCCGCGTGTCAGCCTCTATGCGCTGATGCTTGCTGCAGCAGGTATCCCGCTTTACATCCACCTGCCGCGCTTTGCAGCCGTGAATCTCGGTATCGGGCTGGGGGTCATTGGCACCATTCTGCTGGTCATTCGGCTGGTCGATCTGGTGCAAGATCCACTGATTGGCTGGGCCATTGATCGCTGGCCCGGTGGGCAAATGTTGTTTGCCGCCGCCTCTGCGCTGGGTCTGGCGATTGGATTCCCATTGCTGTTTGGTTTGCCAGAAGGGGCAAGTATCGCCGCATTAGTGTCTATTCTGATCCTGTTATTCTCGGCCTACAGCCTCGGGACCATCTTGCTTTATGGCCGCAGCGCCACGCTGGCGAAACAGGCTAGCGCGAAGGAACTGATGACACTAGCCGCCTTCCGCGAAGGCGGACAACTGACCGGAGTTATCATAGCAGCCGCAGCACCCGCTGTGTTCGTGGCGCTTGGCGCAGCCGCGCAAGGGTATCCGGCCTTTGGAGTGTTTCTCGGGCTTCTGAGCGTTGTGACTCTGGCTGTTACTCTGCCAATGTGGCGACGCACGCCGATCACCGGTCAAGGGCTGTCCTTTGCAGGCCTAGGACAGGCAGGGGCTTTACGTCTGCTTGCCCTTGCGTTGGTCAACAGCCTGCCCGTCGCCATCACCTCGACCCTGTTTCTGTTTTTTGTTGAAGATCGGCTGCAACTGCCAGGCAAAGCGGGGCCATTGCTGATCCTGTTCTTCCTCAGCGCCGGGCTCAGCGTTCCGTTCTGGGCCAGGCTCAGCAACCGAATTGGCCCGAAACAGACTCTGATGATCGCCATGCCGCTGGCCATTCTCGGCTTTGTCGGGGCCGCTCTTCTAGCCCCTGGGAATCTCATCGGTTTCGCCATCATATGCCTCGCATCCGGCGCGGCGCTTGGGGCGGACATGGTTGTCCTGCCCGCTATGTTCTCGGTCGTTCTGACCCGGGCCGGGCTGAACGCATCTGCTGCGTTCGGCATCTGGTCTTTCGCAGGTAAGCTGGGTCTAGCTCTGGCCGCCTTTTTCACACTGCCGCTACTGGAACGCAGCGGCTTTACACCTGGACAGGCCAATTCTGCCGAGGCTTTGAATACACTCACCCTCGCCTATGCGGTGCTGCCCTGCATCTTGAAACTCGGAGCGTTTGGCATGGTCCTGACTCTCCCGACAGAGGTCTCTGCCAAATGAAAACGCTCCTGATCTGTCTGCTTGCGATTTTTGCGCTGTTTGCTGTGAAGAACCGGTTCCTCAGTTTCCGCTCGCAATCACCCTCCGACTACAGCGGAACCGGGCCTGAGTTTTCGCTGAAGAAGAACCTGAATGGAGAGATCCTGTCGGAAGGGCTGATCTATGGCCCCAACGGCAAGATGTCGAACAGCTTTGTCGCGCGTATGGTCGGCGAATGGGATGGCAACACCGGTACGCTTTCCGAGTATTTCACCTATTCCAACGGCAAACAGATGACCCGCAAATGGCATCTGACGTTAGGCACGGGTAACACATTCACCGCAACAGCGGACGATATAGTCGGCGAGGGCAAAGGCGTGATTTCAGGCTCAACCGTCAAGCTGACCTATCGCATCATCCTGCCCGAGGACGCGGGCGGGCATACACTGGATGTGACCGACTGGATGTATCTGACGGAGAACGGTGTAATCATGAACCGGTCCGAGATGCGAAAATTCGGGATCAAGGTGGCCGAGCTGGTCGCCACGATGCGCCCTGCGCCTGAAGTGAAATCCACCCATCTGCATGGCGCAAACGGCCACGATGCAGACTCTGAGCTGAGGGTTTTGCAATGATCCCCCGCCGTACCCTTATTGCAGGTGTCGCGATCGCGGGGTTGGCCATCCTCGCCGCATGCTCGGCCAAACCGCGTATACCAAAAACGTTTCTGTCAGATCGTCAACTGAACCTTGAAGAGTTCTTCGAAGGTAGGACTGTCGCTTATGGTCAGTTTCAGGATGTACTAGGTAATGTCCCGCGTCGCTTCCAGGTCGATATTGACGGCACATGGGACGGAGAGACTCTGACGCTTGTCGAAGATTTCGTCTATGACGATGGTGCGACCGAACAACGGATCTGGACCCTGACCAAGACCGGCGATGACACTTGGACCGGCACCGCTCCCGGTGTGCTGGGCACAGCCAGTGGGGTCGAAAGGGGCGATACGTTTAACTGGAAGTACAAAATCGACCTGCCCGTCAAAGACGGCACCATGCGTGTCAATTTCGATGACTGGATGTGGTTGTTGTCGGATGACCGGTTATTGAACCGAGCCTATGTTTCGCGTTTTGGCGTAAGGCTGGGTGAGGTCATATTGTACTTCGAGAAGAAGTAGTCACCCCGCCAGCACAGCCAGCGGGGCAAAAATGTATCAGACGGTTCCGCCCAGACTGCCTTCAAGCTCGACCATCTCCTGACCACCGGCCATTAGGTCCTGCAGCTCTTCCGGGGTGATCTGACCGCGCTGCGCCGTACCCAGCGTCTGCCCGCGATTGAGAACCGTGAACCTGTCACCAACCGCCAGTGCATGGCGGACGTTGTGAGTAATGAAGACCACCGCGATCCCCTGCTTGCGCACCTTGTCGATGGTCGCCAGAACGTTGGCTGTTTGGCGCACCCCAAGGGCCGAGGTCGGTTCATCCAAGATCAGAACCTTCGCGCCGAAATGCACCGCCCGCGCGATGGCGACGGTCTGGCGTTCACCACCTGACAGCGTGCCCACCGCCTGATCAGGGCCGCGCAGGTTGATCCCCATTTTCTTCATCTCTTCCATCGTGACCTTGTTGGCATAGTCATGATCAAAAAAGTGAAGAGGTCCGACCTTCTTTACCGGCTCATTGCCCATGAAGAAGTTGCGCGAGACCGACATCAACGGGATCATGGCCAGATGCTGGTGCACGGTTGCGATCCCGGCCTCGATGGCATCACGCGGGTCGGCGAAATGCATGGGGTGGCCTTCGAACAGAATCTCTCCATGCGTAGGCTGGTGCACGCCCGACATGGTTTTGATGAAGGTCGACTTGCCAGCACCGTTGTCGCCGAGAAGGCAGTGGCATTCACCGGGGAACACGTCCACCGAGACACCCGCCAGCGCGATCACGCTGCCGAAGTGCTTTTCGATGTTTTTCATCTGGATGATGGGTTCATGTTCGGGATTCATATCAACGCTCTCCCGTGATGATGCGGCGAATATAGGTGTTGAGGATCACCGCCCCCAGCAGGATCACCCCAAGGAAGACCCGGAACAGCGAGCTTTCGACACCGGCAAAGAACAACCCCTGTTGCACCACCCCAAAGATCAGCGCGCCCAGCGCTGCGCCCAGTACCGAGCCGTATCCTCCGGTCAGAAGCGCGCCGCCGATGACCACGGCGATGATCGCCTCGAACTCTTTCAGCAAACCCCGGTCAGCACCAGCCGATCCGAACTCCATCACCTGACAGACGGCAAAGACGGTGGCGCAGAAGGCCGTGAACATAAACATCAGAATCTTGACCCGGTTCACAGGCACACCCGAGTTGCGCGCCGCCTCAGCATCCCCGCCCGAGGCGAAGATCCAGTTGCCGAACCGCGTTTTGGTCAGCAGCACGTGTCCAAAGATGATCAGTGCGATCGCCCAGACGATCAGCATTGGAATACCATCCACAACTGGCTGACCGGCGCGGGTGCCACGCTCGAATACGGCGATAATCCCGGCATCCCCGAGCCATTGGAACAATCCCTGCAAAATTTTACCACCAAAGATCGGCGCCAGCCAATCGCCTTCGGCTGCGTCTTTCACACCGCCGATAATAGTTTTGCGCTCGATCACCTGCGGCAGGAAGATTGTAAAGCCGCGCAAAATGAACAGAAAGGCCAGCGTTACGATAAAGCTGGGCAAACCAGTCCGGATCACGATCCAACCGTTCAGCGCGCCGATTGCCACCGCCATTGCAAACGTGACGAGAATCGCCATCCAGACCGGCCACGCCAGCGTGACCGAAAAAATTGCGATCATCATGCCCGAAAAGCCAATCATCGACCCGACTGACAGGTCAAACTCACCGGCAATCATCAGAAGGCACGCACCTACGGCGATGATCATGAACTGCGCCGAGACAACCGACCAGTTCATCATGCCCTGTGCGTTGAACATGCCGCTGTCAAAAGCGAACAAAAGAAAGAAGGTGAAGACGGCAACGGTGCCAACCATCCCGCCGAGTTCAGGCCGGATCAAGGCCTTGCGCAGCGGCGATATTTCTTTAATCCGTTCGTCGGTTACAGCCGTGTTTTGAGCAGACTCGCTCATTAGAACGCCCCTCCGAGTTAAGCAGTGATTTTGCGTCAGATAGTTGTTGGCGGGCGCCGCTTTGGCGGGGCACCCGCGCTGTAAGAATCAGCGGTACTCGCCAGCAAATTCTTCGATCTTGGTCAGACCATCAGCAGTTACGAAGCCGGGACCCGAATTGATGTTGTTGCCCGGCAAAACGCCATAGCGGTGGTAGTTGGTCATCACAACAACCGGCAGGTAAGCCTGCAGGAAGGGCTGCTGATCAATTCCCCACTGGATCACGCCAGACTTGATGCCTTTGACAATCTCACCACCCAGATCGAAGGTGCCGAAATAGATGTCACCGGCCATACCATTTTCTTCCAGCGCCAGAATTGTCGGATCAGCCGAGGTTGGACCCAGTGTCAGAACCGCATCAGTATCCGGGTTCGCCGACAGATAGGCCAGCACGCGGTTCTTGATCTCGGCTGGGTCCTGACCGGCGTCGATCATCTGATCCCCCAGTTCAATGCCCAGGCCGTCTGCAAAGCCCTGACAACGTTCCTGGCTTGAGGGCTGAACGATATAGTGGTTCACACAAAGGAACGAGCCGATGCCGTCACCCTTGGCGCGCTGGCCTGCAGCAAATCCGGCATCATATTCGGGCTGACCCACATACATCAGGGCACCAACTTCCCGTGCCTGATCCGGCGTACCAGTGTTCATGATGATGACATCAACGCCCGCATCGACCGCTGATTTGATCGGTCCGCTCAGCACATCATAATCCGCCAACGTGGTAATGATCCCGTTCGGACCCGAAGCAGCCGCCTGATCGATAATCCGCGCCATATCAGCAAGGTCGCCAGTGGGCGGATTGCGGTATTCGACTTCGACACCCATCTGGTCGCCTGCCAGCGCGATGCCGTTCTTGATCGTGTTCCACCAGCTATCGCTGTCTGGCGCGTGGCTGACCAGAATGTATTTCTCACCTTCCGCCGCAGCGCCCGTGGCTGCGATCAGAGGCGTCGCAGCTACCGCCGCCGCCAGCGCCAACTTCTTCGTCAGTGAAGTCATGATGTCCTCCCAAAACTCATGTTATCGCGGATTGAGGCAGTCCTTCGCACCTCTCCGACTCGAGTTAGAGCATATCTGTCAAAATTTTGCAACCGGTTGCAAACGGTGTCAGATGTGTTTCATACTGTATCTGCCAAAGAATACAGGTAAAAGGACTGCCACTAAACGCAGGAAGGTCAGACGGATCATGGCTGTCACATTGAAAGAGGTTGCAGAACGCGCCGGCGTTTCACGCTCGGCGGTGTCGCGCACTTTCACCGATGGGGCCTCGGTTTCCGACAAGATGCGCCGAAAAGTCGAGAAGGCCGCGCGTGAGCTGGGATACAGCCCAAATGCACTGGCTTCATCTCTGACCACAGGCCGAACTAAGCTGATCGGGCTGGTCTCGAACAACTTCCACAACCCGATATTTCTTGAAGTTTTCGACCTCTTTACCAGGGGGCTGCAGGACCGAGGCCTGCGCCCGTTGCTGGTGAATCTGACCGACGAGGTTGAACCCGAAAATTCGGTACGAATGCTGCGCCAGTATTCGGTCGATGGCGTTGTCGTAGCGTCGTCGACCTTGCCGCCCGGCTTCGCAAAAGCGTTTCGGGATGCCGGCGTACCAGTGGTGCACAGCTTTGGCCGGTCATCCTCTTCACCGCAGGTTCATGTGGTCGGGATTGACAATGTGGAATGCGGACGCATGGCGGCCCGCGAGCTGGTCGCGCGTGGTTATACGAAAGTAGCCTTTCTAGGCGGGCCCGAAGCGGCGACCTCGACCCAGGATCGCCATGCAGGCTTCATGTCAGAGATGGCCCGGCATCCTAGCATTGATGTGACCTGCTCGTTTGCTGAGGCTTACTCATTCGATGCAGGTCGTCAGGAAATGCTACGCTTGCTGCAATCTGAGCGGGCTGATGCCTATTTCTGCGGTGATGACGTGTTGTCCATCGGGGTGTTGTCCGCAATTCTGGATAGTGGCCTAAAGGTGCCCGAAGACATCGGCATCATCGGCCTGAACGACATGGAAATGGCACGGTGGGAGAATATTGATCTCACCACCATCCATCAGCCGATCCGGCAAATCGTGAGCTCTTCGATCGAGCTGATGGTGGCAACCCTGAACGAACCCGACCGATATCCGGAGGCGCGGATATTCCCATGTTCGGTGGTGGAACGGGGCACATTGCGCCCCGTATCTGAGAGTTAACGAAACATCGGTGGCCGGGCATCCATCCACGCGCTGCCCTGTTTCGCCGACTCGACCGCTGTATGCACAGCCGCCATCGACCGCACGCCGTCTGCCGCATTGGGCAAGCCGTCGCGGGTTTCCCCGGCAATTGCATCTGCGAGATCGCAATAGATATTCGCAACCGCCAACGGGAACCCTTCGGGATGCGCAATCGCCACCCGGCTGAGACGTTGCGCGTCTTCATGCAGCCCGCCTTCGCCTTTTTCTATGATCTGCAGGCGACCACCAACAGGCGTGTAGATAAGCTGGTTCGGCTGCTCCGACGCCCATCGCAGACCGCCGGTTTCTCCGAACACCTGAATGTCGAACCCGTGCTGCCGACCGATGGCGACCGAAGAGGTCCACAACCGGCCAACAGCGCCTTTTGTCGTGCGGAAGTTGACCATGGCATCATCTTCAAGTTCACGGCTGCCAATGGTTGAAGCAAAATCTGCAGAGAGGGTCTCAACCTCATCATCCGCAATGAATCCGGCCATATGCATCGCGTGGATACCGCAATCAGCGAACTGCCCGGAAACACCCGCCATCGCGGGATCATAGCGCCAGCGCACGCGTGGATTGTCAGCATCGGTGGCGTCTCCGTGATGGCCGTGGCTGAAATTGGTAACGACCAGACGGACCTTGCCGATCTCACCTGCGCGCACCATCGCACGAGCCTGACGCACCATCGGATAAGCCGAGTAACAGTAGTTTACCGCGCAAATCTTTCCTGATTTCTCTGCGACTTTGACAATCTCTTCGCCCTCTTCCACCGTCATGGTCATGGGCTTCTCGCACAGCACGTTGAACCCGGCCTCAAGGTACGCTTTGGTGATCTCGAAATGCGTCGCATTTGGAGTGGCTACAGTGACCAGATCAATCCGATCCTCGCGCCCGCGCTCACCTTCCAGCATCTGGGTCCAGTCGCCGTAGGCTCGGTCTGCCGCGATACCCAATCGTTGGGCGTATTCGCGACCAATGTCAGGCCTGTGATCCAGCGCTCCGGCGGTGAATTGGAAATGCCCGTCCGCCAGCGCCCCCAACCGGTGCGCCGGTCCGATCTGGCTGCCTTCGCCGCCTCCGATCATGCCCCATTTCAGCTTGGTCATGGTCTGGACCTCCTTAACTGAAACCAATTGATTCAAGGTATTCACGATTCTTCCGCGCGTCCCCCACAGGATCAGGGTCGAGCGTTGGGTCGCAATCCTGCTCGACCGTGCACCATCCTGTGAAACCAGCGTCCAGCAGCACCTGGCGAACGGTCGGAAAGTCCACGTCGCCGTCGCCCAGATTGCAGAAAATCCCCTGCCCGCAAGCATCATAGAAGCCCGTCCGATTGGCAATTACATCCGCTTTCACTGTCGGAGAGATATCCTTGAAGTGCATGTACGAGATCCGATCAACGTAGCGCTTCATGAAGCCGACCGGATCGAACCCGGCATAAGAGTGATGCCCCGTATCGAAGCAAATTTTAAGAAGGCTTTCATCGACCTCGTCCAGCAAACGGATAAGTTCAGGTTCAAAGTCCATGAAGCCCGCAGCATGAGCGTGCATCCCAACGGTCAGCCCGTATTCCTCGGACCCGATCCGCGCGCTTTCAGAAATCCGATCCCGGAACGCCGTCCACTCGGCCTTGTCCATCTGCTCAGCCTCATCGGCGCGACCAGCGGTTGGCGCGCGGCGGGGTGAGATCGCATCGATCAGCACCATGTGCTGCGCCCCATGCGCTTTCAATGCGCGAGCGGTGCGGTGGGTGGCGTCCAGCACGTCTTCCCACGCGTCGGGGTCGTGATAGTTGCGGAACACAACGCCGCCGATCAGTTCAAGATCATGCTCGGCCAGCGCATCGGCCAGCACCGCAGGGTCTTCGGGCATGAAACCCACCGGGCCGAGTTCGATACCCTTATACCCGGCCGCAGCGCATTCGCTGAGAACGGTTTTCCAATGCGGATTGCGCGGGTCCTGCGCAAATTCCACGCCCCAGGAACAGGGCGCATTGCCAATTCTGATGCTCATCTTGTCTTGTCTCCGATGCTCAGAAATCTTCGATATTTTTCCAGCTTTCATCCGCTGACGATGCCAATGCCGCAGCGACGACCCGGTTGACCTCATGCCCGTCGTGGAAGGTCGGCCAGACCGGTTTACCTGTCTCGATCGCGCGCAGGAAATCTCGCGCCTCGATGATGATCTGATCCTGATAGCCCGTGCCATGGCCCGGCCCTTGACAGAACGGCTCATAGTCCGGGTGCGCAGGGCCGGTCAGGATCTTGCGAAAGCCACGCTCAGCTTCGGGACCCTCCATACGGTAGAGCCACAAAACGTTCTGGTCTTCCTGATCAAAGCGGATCGCACCCTTGGTGCCACTGATCTCATAGGCATAGCCCATCTTGCGCCCAGTCGCGATTCGACTGATATAGATCGATCCCATTGCTCCGTTCGCGAACCGCACCATCATCTGAGCGTGGTCGTCATTGTCAACTTCGCCACCCGGGCGGCTATTGTGCACGGTTTCGACCTCGGCCATCACGCGTGAAATCGGGCCGATCAAAGCCAGTGCGGCATTGATCATATGAGGCGCAAGATCACCCATCGTTCCGTTCGACATTCCTGTTGTACGCCAGGTTGCCGGGGCTTGAGGGTGCGCGTAGAAATCTTCGGTATGCTCACCCCGAAACCATGTGATGTCGCCGATCTCTCCTTCGGCTATCAGAGCGCGAGCGTATTGGCTGGCCGGGGTGCGGATATAGTTGAAACCAACCATGTTGGCCAAGCCCGAGGCCTCGGCCGCTGCTGACATCGCCGCACCATCCTCCAGCGACGCGCCCAAAGGCTTTTCACACAGCACAGGTTTGCCCAGCGCAAACGCTGCCTGAGCGATCTCGCGATGTGTTTCCGGAGGCGTGGCGATCACAACGGCCTCGACCTTCGGGTCGTTCACCAACACACGCCAGTCATCCGTCGAGCGCGCGAATCCATAGGCCTGACGATACCGCTCAGCGCTTTCCGGTGACGAGGCGCACACCATCTCTAACCGTGGTCGCAAGGCCGTGTTGAACACCGCCCCAACCGAGGACATGGCGACCGCATGAGCCTTGCCCATATATCCGCCGCCTAGAATGCCAATGCCGATCTCTGCCATTCCGACGTCCTCCCTCGCTTTTTCTTGAAAACCATTTGCAACCGGTTGCAAAACTTGTATCGTGAGAATAGGACTCTCGCAAGCTGCATTCGGCACTGCATCATAATTTTCCTAAAGGAGCCCGCAGACATGTCCGCGCAACACGAAACTGTTTACCTGACAACGGCGCAGGCGATCATTCGCTGGCTGTCGAACCAGTTTATAGAGATCGATGGTCAGGAATATCGCCTATGTGGCGGGGGCTTCGGGATTTTTGGTCATGGCAATGTGACCTGCCTGGGCGAGGCACTGAATACTGTCCGGGATGAGCTGCCGTTGTATCGCGGACAGAATGAACAGAGCATGGGATTCGCCGCCGCAGGCTATGCCAAGCAGTGGCTGCGTCAGCGATTCATGTTCTGCACCGCTAGCGCAGGCCCCGGCACTGCGAATCTGTTGACTGCTGCTGGACTGGCCCATGCGAACCGGCTGCCAATGCTGATGTTGTGCGGGGACACGTTCATCACCCGCTTACCGGATCCGGTTCTGCAGCAGATGGAGAACTACTATGACCCGACGTTTGGTGTGAATGACGCCTTCAAACCGGTCAGCCGCTATTGGGATCGCATCACGCATCCGGCACAGGTCATTCAATCTCTGCCCGCCGCTATAGCGACAATGCTGGACCCGGGCGATTGCGGGCCGGCGTTCCTCGGGTTGCCACAGGATGTGCAGGGTTGGACCTATGATTACCCGGTGAAGTTCTTTGAGAAAAAAGTGCATCGCATTCGTCGCCAATCTCCCGATGCGGATGAAATCGCCGATGCCGCTACCGCGTTGGCAAGCGCGAAACGCCCGATGATCATCGCGGGTGGGGGCGTGCAGTATTCCAAAGCCGTGACCGAGCTGACCGAATTCGCCGAAAAGCTTCAGATCCCGGTCGTCGAAACCATCGCGGGCCGCGCCAATATGCTGGCGACCCACCCGCTGAACATTGGCCCGATCGGCGTCACTGGATCGGACAGTGCCAACGCAATTGCGGAGCAAGCCGATGTGATCGTCGCTGTTGGCACGCGGCTGCAGGATTTTACCACCGGATCGTGGACCGCCTTTGCCAAAGACGCTCAGTTCATCTCGATCAATGCTGCGCGGCATGATGCGGGTAAGCACATGTCCTTACCAGTTGTTGGGGATGCCAAGCTTTCAATTCAGGCTCTAACACAGGCAATTGACTACACGGCTGCATCCGATTGGGTTTCACTGGCGCAAGACGAGCGCCGCAATTGGGATGCTTACGTGGCTGAGAATGTGTCTTACGGGAACCGTCCAAATTCCTATGCTCAGGCCATCGGCGTTGTGAACGAACTCTGTGACTCGCGTGACCGCGTGGTCGCCGCTGCCGGAGGTCTGCCCGCTGAAGTCACCGCCAACTGGCGCACGCTGGATATTGGCACCGTTGATGTTGAGTTCGGATTCTCCTGCATGGGCTATGAGATCGCAGGCGCTTGGGGGGCGCGCATTGCCCAATCTGAGCGTGAGCCGGATAAGGACACGATTACGTTTTGCGGTGATGGCTCATATCTGATGCTGAACTCGGACATCTATTCCTCGGTTCTGAGCCGCAAAAAGATGATTGTTCTGGTGCTGGACAATGGCGGTTTTGCAGTCATCAACAAGCTGCAGAACAACACAGGCAACGAAAGCTTCAACAACCTGCTGGAAGACTGCCCTACCATCCCCGAAGCCTTTGGCGTTGATTTCGCGGCCCACGCGGCCTCGATGGGGGCCACCAGCGAAAAGGTCGCGAACCCGGCAGAACTGGCCGAAGCGTTCAAGCGCGCCAAGGCCAGCGATAAGACTTATGTGATTGTGATGAACGTGGACGCCTATGAAGGCTGGACCACTGAAGGCCATGCATGGTGGGAGGTTGGAACGCCCCACACTTCGGCTGACGAAAGGGTTCGTGACGCCCATGTCGAATGGGAATCGACCCGCGAAAAACAACGCAAGGGCATCTGATGAAACGGTTCAAGGTAGAAACGGCTGACCCAGACGTCATTGTGGATGAATTGCTGAACGGTGATGGAGTCGTCGCAATCTCGGGCCTTTTCACCCCTGAAGAGATCGCCGAGGCACGTGCCATCGTCATGGCCGAATCCGAAACGGCGGCCGAGAAAGTGACCCATTTCCAAGGCGCTGCGGAAGAGGATGGCAAACTGAACCTGCAGCGGCGGGTCTGGAATCTGTTGGCCAAGGGCGACGTGTTTTCACGCATGGCTGCGCATCCGGTTCTGATGAAGATCCTCCGCAAGTTTCTGGGGACCGAGTTCATCATGGGCTCGATCGCTGCCAATCGCATCCTGCCGGGCGGGCCGGGGCAGGAGCCGCATGTCGACTATCCCTATTGGGACTTTCACAGCCCCGAAACGCATCCCGTCGGTCTGAATGGATCATTTCCAATGAATGCACAGGTCTCGGTTTTGCTGGACCCGTTCACCAAGGAAAGCGGCGCGACCGGCTATGTACCCGGATCGCAGAAAGAGCTTCGTTATCCCACGCCCGAAGACAAGTTCTATGACAAATGCGAGCAGATGACCGGTGAGCCTGGCGATGTTGCTCTGTTCTATGGCGTAACGTGGCATTGCGCGATGCCGAACAAAGCGGATCACGACCGCAGCGCGATCCTGATCCAGTATCTGCCCAAATGGGTTAAACCGATGGAAGATATGCCCGCTGCGCTACCGCAGGATTTCCTTGATCAGGCAAGTCCCGATCTGCGGCAGTTGCTGGGCCTGAATTATCCCTACCCCGAGGTGCTGGATGCCGCGCGGGCAGGCAATACCGAGGGGCGCACGTGACTCTGATCGAAGGTATAAAAGGTAACCGCTTTGCCGTGTTCGGCAGGGCCGGAATGGACATGTTTGCGGATCCGGTCGGAACCAAAAGCGAAGACGCACAGGTGTTTCGCGCCGATCTGGGCGGATCAAGCGCCAATATCTGCGCCGGACTGGTGAAGCTGGGATCGCAAGCGGCGCTGGTCACCTCGGTCTCGGATGATGCCGTGGGGCGGTTCTGTGTGAACCGGCTGCGGGACTATGGCGTTGAAACGAGATATGTCCGAGCTGTGGGTGGCGAGGCGCGTACGTCCTTGGCTGTCTACGAAAGTTGCATCGAAGACTTTCAGAATGTCATCTACCGCAACGGCGCCGCTGATTTCCAGGTAACCGAGGCGGATATGGATGAGGTCGACTACAGCGCCTTCTCAGCCCTGATCACGGCGGGCACGGTGTTTGCTGCGGAACCCTCACGCTCGGCCACCTTCCGCGCGTTTGAAAATGCGCGCGCCTCAGGCCTGCCGGTGATCTTCGACATCGATTACCGCCCCTATAGTTGGCCATCACCCGAAGTCGCCTCAGAGGTTCTGACCCGCGCAGGGAATGAAAGCGATCTGATCGTAGGCAATGATGAAGAGTTCGGCTTTATGGCGGGCGGCATCGAAAAAGGTTTAGACAAGGCCCGCGAATTGGCGGCCAACGGCAAGATGGTGATCTACAAGATGGGCCATGAGGGGGCCATTACGCTGGCAGACGGGCAAGAGGTCCGCACCGGCATCTACCCGGTTACCGCCGTGAAGCCCAACGGCGCAGGCGACAGTTTTCTGGCCGGACTGCTGGCCTCGACCGCTGCGGGGCATGACCTGCGCGATGCGGTGCTGCGCGGTTCGGCCTGCGCGTCGATCGTCGTGTCGAAACCCGGCTGCGCCGGGGCCATGCCGACGACGCCCGAACTTGACGAATTTCTGGCCCAACACCCGGGCCCAACCGATACCTGAAAGGAGCCGCAGATGCATATTGCGCCCCATGACAACCAGAACAAACCTATCGTCGATGCCGACCATGATCTGGTGCCGCTAAACTATTTCAACATCGTCAAACTGAAAAAGGGCGAGGTGTTCGAATATGCCGTACCGGGCTATGAGACCTGCATCGTGCCCGCCACCGGTACCGTGGATGTCGATGTGGACGGCGCGATCTATACCAACCTTGGCAACCGCACCATCGACGTCTGGGATGGCGAGCCCGAGGGCGTATACGTTCCCGTCGGCGCCAAGGTTCGAATAACCTGCATGACGGATGAAACCGAAACCTTCATCGCGGGCGCAAAATTCGACCGTGTGCTTGAACCCTTTGATGTCCGCGTACCCGAGCTGGATCTGGTGCAGTATGGATCGGACGACACCAAAACCCATCGAAAAATCAAACACATTCTGGGCGCGAACCATCACGACAAGGTCGGCCGCTTGCTGGTGTCTGAACTTTATACCGTGGGTCAGGGCGGCTGGTCCGGCTTTCCCAGCCACAAACATGACACCGACCGCAAAAGCGACGATGGCGAAATGATCGAAACCCGCCATGACGAAACCTATAATTTCCGCTTCCGGCCCAACTATGGTTCTGGCGTCCAGATGCTGCAGCGCGAAGACAACAAGCCGGGTGATGCCTATCACATCATGGATGGCTCGACGATCCTGCTGGACAAGGGCTATCACCCCTGCGCAGTTTTGCCGGGTTATGAAATGTACTATTTCACCATCCTCGGCGGGCTCAGTCAGCGCTCGCTGAAGCAGTATTTCCAACCGACCCATGCAGCCCAGCTGCATACGATCCCGGGCATTATGGACATGGTGGCCAAGTTCAAATGAGCCTTGTGACATTATCGGACGTGCTGCAACCCGCGCTGCGTGACGGCTATGCCGTGGCCGGGTTGGTGACGTTGGGCTGGGAGGATATGCGTGCCTACGTGGCCGCTGCAGAAGCCGAAGGCGTACCGATCATCCTGCAAGCCGGCCCATCATGCCGCGAACACACGCCGCTGCCGGTTCTGGGCAAGATGTTCCGCCATCTGGCCGAAGGGGCCAGTGTGCCTGTCGTGGCCCATCTGGACCATGGCTACACCCATGACGAATGCCACATCGCCATCGACAG
This sequence comes from Ruegeria sp. I3, assembly GCF_056532525.1. Lineage (NCBI taxonomy): Bacteria > Pseudomonadati > Pseudomonadota > Alphaproteobacteria > Rhodobacterales > Roseobacteraceae > Ruegeria > Ruegeria sp. I3. Next base: position 802,562 of record NZ_JBQFNI010000003.1, read on the forward strand.
CGGCTTCACCTCGGTCATGTTTGACGGATCGCGCAAGCCTTTGGAACAGAATATCGCCGAGACCGCTGCAATTGCCGAGATGGCCCATGCCGCTGGTGTCTCCTGCGAGGGGGAAATCGGTTTTGTCGGCTATTCGGGTGGTGAAGGTTCGGACGGAACCGACCCGGAGGAAGCCGCGCAATTCGCCCGAGAGACCGGCGTGGATGCAATGGCGATCTCGGTCGGCAACGTCCATTTGCAACAGAACAAAGAGGGCGGTCTGGATGAGGCCCGTATCCGCGCCATCGAAGCCGTGACCGATATACCTCTGGTAATCCATGGCGGCTCGGGCGTGCCGGTTGCGCAACGTGCTGCGCTGGCGCGCGGATCGAAAATCTGCAAATTTAACATCGGGACCGAGCTGCGAATGGCCTTTGGGAATGCCCTGCGAACGGCCGTGAATGCCGATCCGGACAGGTTCGACCGCGTTCAAATACTGAAAGATACACATGAACCGGTGGTCGAGGCGACGCGCCGAGTACTGAAAGCGTTCAAAGGGGCATGACATGCTGAATATTGGGCTATTGGGATGCGGGCGGATCGGTCAGGTTCATGCGCGCTCGATCGGGCAGATTGATAGCGCACGGGTGAGCGCAGTGGCGGACGCATTCACAGAACCGGCTCAGATGCTGGCCGACAAAACTGGCGCACAGATCCTGTCGGCGAACGAACTGATCGAAAGCAAAGATGTCGATGCTGTCGTCATCGGTACTCCGACCGACACCCATTACGATCTGATCCATAAAGCGGCGAATGCCGGCAAAGCGATCTTCTGCGAAAAGCCAGTGGACATGTCCGCTGACCGCATCCGCGATTGCATCAAAGTGGTCGAAGCCACCGGCGTGCCCTTCATGACGGCCTTCAACCGCCGCTTTGATCCGAGCTTTGCCAATATTCAATCCCGCATCGCCGAAGGTGAGATCGGCGCGGTCGAAATTGTCACCATTCTGTCCCGCGACCCCTCGCCGCCACCGATCAGCTATATCGAAAGCTCGGGTGGGTTGTTCCGCGATATGATGATTCATGACTTGGATATGGCACGTTTCTTGCTGGGCGAAGAACCTATCAGCGTTTACGCTGTTGGATCATCGCTCGTCGATCCCGAGATCGGCAAAGCCGGAGACATCGACACCGCAGCCGTAACCCTGACGACGGCCAGTGGCAAGATTTGCCAGATCTCCAACTCGCGCCGCGCCAGCTATGGCTATGATCAGCGCATCGAGGTGCATGGCGAGAAGGGCATGTTGCGGGCCGAAAACATGTTGGAGAATGTGGTTGAGGTCGCGACTCCGTCGGGTTTCCGCAAAGCCCCCGCCCAGCATTTCTTTCTTGAACGCTACGAAGGCGCCTATCAAGCCGAGATGGCCCATTTCATCGCCGCTGTGTCCGGATCAGGACAACTTGCACCAAGTATCATCGATGGGCTGCGGGCTCAGTTGCTGGCCGATGCGGCGGATGCGTCCTTGAAGCAGGGCAACGTTATCAGCCTCGTTTGAGGTTTTTGGGAAATCATCGAGGTTCAAGGTACGACGCGCCAAACTCGTACCCCCTCAAGAAATCATCAGACATCTTCTAGGCGCGCCGTATCGTTTTGGTATCTGGGCGAGATGTCCGGAATGTGTCTGAAAGATTAATTTTCCCAACTACGGGGAACCCCCAATATACGGGCCTACACGCATCGCATAACCTGAGCTCAACGGACCACTTTCACTGTTCCGTGTATCCCCTTCAGAGGGGTTGGCTCGACCCCCTCGCCAACCCCTCTGCTAGGTGGAATACGAGGCGACGCTTTCAATCTAATACCGCTACCGCGAGATTTGGACGAAGCGGGCTTGTTTTCGGGCCCTAGGCCTTTTCACTTTGGGCGACGACGGCGTCAACGATGAACGAAAAAGAAGTACATGGTGTTTCTTTAATTTTTTAGTTTCAATGTCTTACTACAAAGCCACCGACACCCCGAGAGAACAGTTGTCACGAGCGCGACAACATGCGCCTAAAGGCCCTACAACTTTGCGGTGCTACATTAGATCGCTGAAACAAGCGCATTCACGGCTCCGGCAAAACCAACCACTGCCACAACACTTGCCAAAATGACGCAAAGGATTTCCAACGCACTGAGTTTCATATCGGCCCCCACCGGAATGCTGCACCCGGCATAGAGCAAGTCTTGAAAGGCGAAAAGTGAGCTTATGCTTACGTTGCGGAAACTTGCTATCCAGGCAGCGCTTACTTGCTCAGATACCGCTCTCAGGACGTTAGTTGGGGTCGTTCTGATGGCATTTCTATCTTGACCTGTTGCACCTCTGCATCGCCGATTGCACATCATTCGGCGCGCAACGATCAATGGAAAGATACCTGAAACTGCGCCCATAGAATCTAATGGCGCTGTCGAAGTACACCATAACTATACCCAATTGCGCGATACAAAAGGTTTGAACGCGCATTATATCAACGCCACCGAAAATGCGCTTAATTCATTGGACGATCAGAAGACTGCTCGTGGGGCGGCATATCGAACTAGGTAACCCCCTCAAATCCAGTTGGAAAAACTAGAAAGTGCTAAAATAAAGACATGCCGCCCTCTGTGCCAAGATGGCATTATGGCAAAAATGTGTCCACGACTAAATTCGAAACTCTTAGTTCGCGAATTGGAAACAAGATGTTTGGGAAAGATCCTCGGGACTACGGAAAAACCTGCACTTCGAAAGCGTCCAGTGACGAAAGTTTGAATTTAACTGATAACTCTACTACATTGCTCACTCTTCTAAGAGGCATGCTGACAAGCGGATCGTCGTTGTCTTTTTGTCCATCTCAGTAGAGACTACGATACTTCGATCTTCATGTTATGAGCCTGGCGAGGTTTGATCGTTAAGCAATTGATCGGGGTGATCAATTGTAGTCTGCACGGGCTGCTCTGGGATTTTCTA